>NZ_JAPNXT010000004.1:0-344199 GCF_030397495.1 Cobetia sp. 14N.309.X.WAT.E.A4 | reverse complement strand
TCTTTCACCGCTGGTAACGCCATGCGTCCCCGGCAGCGGATGCGTACTTTACGCACGATCCGGGCTGAGCACAAGGGCTTTTTCAAGAGATTGTCATCACGCTGTCACGGAGCGTCACACTCCCTCTTCTCCCTATCCTTGCCCTCTATCCTTGCCTTGATGCCGAGGCACGCTCCACCAGGCCAAGAATCGACTGATAACTGAGCCCTGAGTGCTCACTCAGCCCTATCTCACAGGTGCGCGAGTTGGAGACACCATAGTCACAGTCGGCGACCACGTCCTTCAGCCCTTTCAGCGCCGAAGCATTGAGCTCCGGTGTCGCGAAGCCCTTGTCTCCCGCGAAACCACAGCAGGTGATCTCTTCCGGCACGACGATCTCGGTCGCACACTGGCGCGCCAGTGCCACGAAACGCTCCGCCAAGCCCATGCGAACACTGGAGCAGGTGACATGCACCGCGACTCTTGCCTTGAGCGGTGTGATCGAGAGGTGTGGCAATAGATAGTCGAGCACCAGCTGCACCGGCTCGACCAGCGTCAGCGATACCTCGAGATGTTCACGTGCGTAGGCCTGTGCCTGGGCGAGACACGGGCTGGTATCACAGAAGATCGGCAGACGCCCGCCATCGCTCGCTTCCACCAGCGCGGCTGCCAACTCGGCGGCCTTGGCATCCCCGGCCTCGAACTGGCCCTTGGACTGGAAGGCCATTCCGCAGCACAGAGCATCCACTCCCTTGGGCAGAACGACTTCGAATCCCGCCTTGTCCATCAGGGCCAGCGCCATCTCGGTGGCGCTGCGCGGATCGATGTCGTCAGTGGCGACCCCGAAGACACGCGTGGCACAGGACGGAAAATAGACGACATGCCCATTGGGCGTCTCGTTGCGCCCCAATGGCTGCGCCAGACGTTTGAGATAGGGACGCGGAGCGGCGGCCGGCATGCTGGGGGTCCATTGCTGCACCCTGTCGCCGGAGACCTTGCGGGCGGCCTGAGTCAGCCGTCGCATGTTGCGCGTACCGACCACACCATGCAGCCCATCTGCCAGGCGCAAGACACCGCGCATGCCACTGGTGACATGGGTGAAGTGCTCGCCGGCCCAGTGCGCCACCTTCACCTTGCCCGGATGATCGGCACCGGCGTTCTCCTCGTGGCGCAGACCGCGGATCAGATCCCCGGTATTGATGCCGACCGGACACTGGGTCGCACACAGACCATCTCCCGCGCAGGTCTCCATGCCTTGATAGGCGTAATCCTTCTTGAGCGCCGCCAGCTGAGCGCGCTGCTCGTCCGTCGGCATATCGAGGGCGGCGAGTCGTGCGATCTCACGCCGGATGACGATGCGCTGACGTGGAGTGAGGCTGAGATTCTTCGACGGACAGACCGACTCGCAGAATCCGCACTCGATGCAGCGATCCACCAGCGGGTCTGCTGCCGGGAGAGGCTTGAGGTTCTCCAGATGCAGACGGGAATTGCGCGTCAGGATGACTTCCGGATTGAGCAGATTGTCCGGGTCGAAAGCCTCCTTGATACGCCACATCAGGGCGTAGGCCTCCTTGCCCCACTCAAGCTCTACATAAGGTGCCATGTTGCGACCGGTGCCATGCTCGGCCTTGAGCGAACCACCGTACTCCTGCCCCACCAGCCGTGCGACGTCATCCATCAATGCCTGATAGCGCTCCACCTCGCCTTCACGCTCGAAGCCCTGCGGGAAGACGAAATGCAGGTTGCCTTCCAGGGCGTGGCCGAACAGGATCGCCTGGGAGTAGCCATGACGCTGGAAGACCTCCGTCAGCGCCCCGACCCCTTCCGCCAGCCGCTCGATGGGGAAGGCGACATCCTCGATGATCACGGTGGTCCCCAGGTCACGCACCGCACCGACCGCCGGAAACAGCCCCTTGCGGATCTTCCAGTACAACGCATAGCGCTGCGCATCCTGGGTGAAGGCCCACGCTTCACAGGTCTCGATGCCTTCCAGCACGCGGGCGACCTCCGCCATGCGCGCCTCCAGCTCCTGCTGATGCGCGCCGCGCACATCCACCAGCAGCGCGACCGCCGCTTCCGGCAGGGTGCGCAGCACCTCCGGCATGCCCGGCGCGTCCTCGACGGAGCGCAGCGCCGCGCGGTCCATCAGCTCCACCGCCGCGACCGGCGCCGTCTTGAGCAGCATGGTGGCGCGACAGGCCGCATCGATGTTCGGGTAGTAGACCAGCGCCGCCGCCTTGTGCGACTCCTCGATCACCGTGCGATAGGTGATCGAGGCGATGAAGCCCAGCGTGCCTTCCGAGCCGATCATCAGATGCTTGAGGATCTCGAGACCATCGGCATAGTCGACCAGCGCATTGAGGCTGTAGCCGGTCGTGTTCTTGAGGCGGTACTTGTGGCGGATGCGCTCCGCCAGTTCAGGGTCCGCCCGCACATCGCAGGCCATCCTTTCCAACGCTGCCAGCAGGCCAGCGTGGCTTGCACGGAAGGCCTGTACGCTCTTCGGCACCGCCGTATCCAGGCAGGTGCCATCGGCGAGAATGACGCGAATGTCCTCCACGGTGCGATAACTGTTGTGTGCCGTGCCGCAGCACATGCCGGAGGCGTTGTTGGCCGCGATGCCACCGATCATGCAGCTGTTGATGGAGGCCGGGTCCGGGCCGATCTTGCGCCCGAAGGGGGCCAGCAATTGATTGGCACGCGCGCCGATCACCCCCGGCTGCAGGCGGATACGACTGCCCTGTTCCAGCACCTGCGCCCCACGCCACTCACCGCCCAGCTGGATGAGCACCGAATCCGTCAGCGCCTGACCGGACAGCGACGTCCCGGCCGCCCGGAAGGTTACCGGCAGCTTGCGCGCCCGACACTCGCGCAGCACATGCCCCAGCTCCTGCTCGTCATGCACGCGCACCACCAGCTGCGGCACCAGACGATAGAAGCTGGCATCCGTGCCGTAGGCCAGCGTCCGCAACGCGTCGTGAATCAAGCGCTCAGCGGGAAGGTGCAATGCCAGCGCCTCGCGCAATGCCAGATAGGCAGCAGCACGCTCAGTCGCCGATGGGGTCTCGCTCAAGGCATCTCGTGCAATGGCGTCAGGAGCAGTCATGGCCAATCTCTTTTTGAAAAAACGGTGTGGATGTCAGTCAGGTCGGCATCACGAAAAGGCTCTGTCACTTGAGCAATGGGTCACTCAGGCCCAGCAAGTGGAACGCCAGCAAGCCAAGCACGCCAGAAGCCAATAGATAGTAAGCCGTCGGAATCGCCGTCATGCGCAGGGTGCGTCCCTCACGCCCCAGCAGGCCGACGGTCGCCGAGGCTGCCACCACATTGTGGATGGCGATCATGTTGCCGGCCGCCGCCCCGACCGCCTGCAGCGCCACCATCAGGGCCCCCGAGAGCCCGAGCTGGGCAGCGACATTGAACTGGAACTGGGACAGCATCATGTTCGAGACCGTATTGGAGCCGGCGATGAAGGCCCCCAGCGCGCCGATGCTGGACGCGAACAGCGGATACGCCTGACCGAGACTGTCGGCCACCACGTTCGCCATCACCACCGGCATCGAGGCCAGGTCGTTCAGATTGACGCCGGAGTTGATCAGGATGCGCACCATGGGAATGGTGAACACCAGCACGAATCCGGCCCCGACCAGCGTGCGCCAGGATTCACTGGCCGCCGCCACCAGCTGACGCGTCTGCATGCGATGCAGCATCAGGGTGATCAGTGCCACGAAGACCATGATGCCGCCCGGCAGGTAGAGCGGTTGTATCGACCCCGACACACCGCTGGCCCCCAGCAGGTCCGTGGCACTGAACTGCACGCTGACCAGCCACGCCTTGACGTCGCCCGACACGCGCGAGGCGACCAGCAGCAGCGCGATCAGGCCATAGGGCAGCCATGCCAGCCACAGTGGTAGAGGACGTCTGCCGGCGGCGGCCATCTCGACCTCATCACGCTCCAGCGTCAGGTCGCCCAGCCAATGCCTGGGCCATTCGGCCTCGGGCGGAAAATCCCAGCTGTCCTTCGGCAGCAGAAAACCGACACGCGCCGCCGGTACCACGATGATCAGGCCGACCAGGGCGCCGATCAGTGACGGGAATTCCGGGCCGAGGAAGACTCCCGCCGCCACGTAGGGCAGCGTGAAGCACAGCCCGGCGAACAGCGCGAACGGTGCGATCGACAACCCTTCACTCCAGCGTTTCTTCGCGCCGAAGAAGCGCGTCATCATCACGGTCATGAACAGCGGCATCAGCAGGCCGACGATGCCATGCACGATGGCGACTTCCGAGGTGATCAGCTGCAGGAAGGCCTCCCAGCTGGAATGATTCGCCAGCAGCTGCTCGCTGAGGCTGGCCTTGTCGAGGCCCGCGTTCACGCCGATCACGATCGGCGTGCCCACCGCACCGAACGATACCGGCGTCGACTGGATCATCATGCCCACCATCACCGCCCCCAGCGCCGGGAAGCCGATGGCGACCAGCAGCGGCGCCGCGATGGCCGCAGGCGTCCCGAAGCCGGAAGCGCCCTCGATGAAGCTGCCGAACAGCCAGGCGATGATGATCGCCTGTACGCGTCGATCCGGGCTGATGGTGGTGAAGGCACCGCGGATCACCGCGATCGCCCCGGAATGCTTGAGGGTGTTGAGCAGGAAGATGGCGCCGAAGATGATCCACAGCACCGAGACGGTGACCATCAATCCCTGCAGCGTGGAGGCCAGAATGCGCGTCAGCGACATCTGCCACACGAAATAGCCGATGGCAGCGGTGACGAGGAAGACCAATGGCATGGCGCGGCGCGCGGGCCATTGCAGGCCGACGAGCAGGATGCCCGCCAGCAGAATGGGGGCAAAGGCCAGCAAGGCCAGGAGGGGCTCGGACATGACGGAAACTCCGCAGGCGAATTGTTGTGATTGTTGTCGGGCACAGCAGTGAAGCACTCGGGGTTGGCGCACCCTCTGGTCAGGTCTTCACATAAATTGGTCATACCAATTTACCCTGCTGCACCTCGGCATAATCTAGGCGTCACCCTCATGGCGGTCAAACATCATGAGCTGCCTGATATCTAGACATTGGTCAAAGCACCATCGCCCTTTAAAATTGGTATTACCAATTGTTTGCAATCCCAATCAGCCACGCGAGGCGTGGTTGTCATACATATTGGTAAGACCAATGTCGGCTGTAGCGCGAAGTCGCCACACGCCACACTGATCCTCGGTCGCGCCTCTTCTGCATGCCGCACACCGGCTTGCAGCACTCGGCGCCACCTTTCACTCCTGCCGCAAGGACACTTCCATGCGTTACGCCCCCGTCCGCCAACCCCGTATCGCCGATGTGCTCACCGAACGCCTCGAGAGCATGATTCTCGAGGGCAGTCTGAAGCCCGGTGAGCGGCTTCCTCCGGAGCGCACCCTCGCCGAGCAGTTCGAGGTCTCGCGACCGTCCGTACGGGAAGCCATCCAGAAGCTGGCGGCGCGCGGGCTTTTGACCTCACGTCAGGGTGGCGGCACCTACGTGTCCGAAGAGTTGGCGCGCGCCTGGTCCGACCCGCTCAGCGCGCTGCTGGGTCGGCATTCCGAGTTCAATCTCGACCTGCTGGAGTTTCGCGACGCCCTGGAAGGCATCAGCGCCTATTACGCTGCCATGCGCTCCACCCCGGCCGACAAGGAGATGCTGCGTCAATGCTTCGAGACGCTGGAGAAGAGTTTCGAGGGACGTGACCCGGAACTGGAAGCCGGCGCGGATGCCGCCTTCCACCTCGCCATCGCCGAGGCCGCACACAACGTGGTGCTGCTGCACTCGATGCGCAGCCTGTTCCAGTTGCTGGAGAAGAGCATCGTGGCCAACCTGCGCCACCTGTTCGAGAAGCCGGAATCGCGTCCGCGCCTGATCCAGCAGCACCGCACCCTGTTCGAGGCGATCATGGAAGGACGCGCCGAGGACGCCCGCAACGCGGCCCACGAGCACCTGGTGTTCGTCGAGGATTCACTGCTGGAGCTGGAGCGCGCCGAAACCCGTGCACAGCGTGCCCTGCGCCGTGCCCAGGCCATGCCGGAGCGCTGAGGGTGCAACGCTGATGGATCAGTGAGGGTGGCCGTTCCCCCCCCTTCCCCTTGAGCCCTTGCCCAGGAAGGCCTGCCGATGAAGGACACGCGTCTGCCTCACCACTGGCGTCTGCTGCTGGCGATCGTGCTACCGATCGGTCTGATGCTGTGCGTCTGGCAGGCGGTGGCCGTCGCGCGCAGCCAGTCACTCGAGCGCCTGACCCATGAAGCAGACAACGAGTTGCGCCTGACCGCCGCCAGCCTGCGTGGTCAACTGAGCCAGCATGCCTACCTGCCACGGCTGGTCGCCGAGAACGATCAGCTGCGCGCCTTCCTTGATGCCCCCGATGACCCCAGCGCCGAGATGGCACTCAATCAACGGCTGGATCGCATGCGCGCGCTCGCGAAGGTGTCCGACCTCTACCTGGTCAACGACGTCGGCACCACCATCGCCGCCAGCAACTGGCGCTCGGCATCCACCTTCATCGGCCAGAACTATCGCTTCCGCCCCTACTGGAAGGACGCCATCGATGGCGGCGAAGCACGCTTCTACGGGCTGGGGACCAGTTCCGGCGAGCGTGGCTACTTCTTCAGCGCCAGCGTGGTGAGTCCCCGCGGACGGCGCGGCGTGGTGGTGGCCAAGGTGCAGATCGCCGCGCTGGAAGCGGCATGGCTGGATCAGAATGCCGACATCATGGTCACCGACCCGCACGGCGTGATCTTCATCGCCAGTCAGCCCGACCGGGTACTGCGCACGCTGGACCCCCTCAGTGACGAGACCCGCAACCGGCTGCTCGACACCCAGCGCTATGCCAATCAACGCCTGCGCCCCCTGCGGCTCTATCACCGTGAAGCCTTGTCCGACCTGTCGACGTCCGAGCCGCCCTTGCGTCTCGACGCTGTCACCACGGTCGAGCTGCTGCAACTGACGCCGGGCGATCTCTGGCAGCACGCCTGGTTGAGCCTGTCACGCCCGCTGCCGGACATCGGCTGGCGCCTGCATGTGCTCAAGCCACTGGCCCCGCTGCGCGGCAGCATCTGGCAAGCCGCCGGACTGGCCGCCGGTGGCTACGTACTGCTGTGCCTGCTGGCGGGGCTGGGCTGGCAACGGCTGCGCATCCTGCGCGAGCGGCGTCTGTTCGCCGAACGTGAACGACAGTCGCTCGCCGCCAGTCAGCAACGGGTGCGGGGCATCATCGACCGCACTCAGGCGGGGCTGTGCATCCTCGATGAACGTGCTCACCTGGTGTACCTCAATCCTACCGCCGTGGCGCTGTTCGGTTCGCCCTTGAGCGCCGATGCCTCACGGGACGACAGCCCCCGGCAGCCCAGCGCACGCGAAGGGCGTGACCTGCGCGAACTGTTCCTGCCGGCCGAGCGTGCGCTGCTGGACCACCTGACCCGCCCCCGCCCGATCGGGCCGCTGGAAGTGCATGGCCTGCGCAGCGGAGTGGCCGTGCCGCTGGAGCTGTCCTGCGCCCCGCTACCGAGCCCCAATGGCCCGCGCTGGCTGGTGACGGTCTTCGATGTCAGCGAGCGGCGCGCCCAGGCCGAGGCCCTCGCCCAGGCACGCGATGCCTTCGAGCAACGCGTGGTCGAGCGCACCCATGACCTCGCTGCCAGCAATGCGCGCCTGAGCGCGGAAGTCGAGGAGCGTACCCGCGCCGAGCGTGAGCTGCGCGCGACCCGCGATGAACTGATCCAGACCGCCAAGCTGGCAGTGCTTGGCGAGCTGGCCGCCGGCATCAACCACGAGCTCAACCAGCCACTGGCCGCCATCCGCGCCTATGCCGAGAATGCCAGCGCCTTCCTCGCCCGTGCCCAGACACCTCAGGTCGAGAGCAACCTGCGCCAGATCACCGAGCTGACCCAGCGCATGGGCGAGATCAGCGCCCAGCTGCGCCAGTTCTCGCGCAAGAGTGGTGACCGCCTGGAAGCGGTCGACCTCGCCACCAGTCTCGACTATGCCCTGCGCCTGCTGCAGCCACGCCGTGATGCCCAGGCAGTCGACATCACGCGTGAGCAGAGCACCGCCCAGCCCAGGGTGCGTGCCGAACCGGTACGCCTCGAGCAGGTACTGGTCAATCTGCTCAGCAATGCACTGGATGCGCTGGCTGACAGACCGTCAGCGCCAGCCTGCCTCCAGCTGAACCTGCATGAACGAGCCGGCAGTGAAGGCACGCAAGTGGTGCTGGAAGTGCATGACAACGGCCCGGGGCTTGCGCCAGCCCAGCTGACACGGGTCTTCGAACCCTTCTATACCCAGCGCGCCGATGGCAAGGGACTGGGACTGGGGCTGTCGATCAGCGCGCGTATCGTGGCGGATCTCGGCGGCACCCTCGAGGCGCATCCCTCACCGCTGGGGGGCGCACTGTTCCGGCTGACGCTGCCGGCGTCGGGCGCGCCCTCACAGCCCCTTTCCCCATCCGCCGCCGCCAATTCACAGGAGCCGTCATGAGTGATGTCACGAATGCTGACATGCAGGTGCTGGTCGTGGATGACGAACCACATCTACGCGACAGCCTGAGCCAGAGCCTGATGCTGGCCGATTACCTCACCCGGCCGCTGGCCAGTGCCGAGGAAGCGCTTGAGATCCTGAACACCGAAGCCCCCTTCGAGGGCGTGGTGATCACCGACATCCGCATGCCGGGCATGGATGGTCTGAGCCTGCTGCGCGCTGCCCGTGAGCTGGATGACGAGCTGCCGGTGATCGTGATGACAGGGCATGGCGATGTCGATACCGCCGTCTCCGCCATGCAGGGCGGCGCCTGGGACTTCATCGAGAAACCCTTCGATCGTGAGCGGCTGCTGGACGGGGTGCGGCGTGCGGTGGCCGCCAGGCGTCTGGCGCTGGAGAACCGCTCACTGCGCGAGCAGCTGGATACCCAGCGCAACAGCGCCGGGCCACGTCTGGTCGGCAGCAGCGAGGTGATTCAGCGCCTGGATGCCCAGGTCTCACGGCTGGCGGCGGTGGATGCCGATACCCTGCTGTACGGCGAGACCGGAGCCGGCAAGGACCGTGTCGCCCGCTGTCTGCACGAGCGCAGTCTCCGTGCCAGCAAGCCCTTCGTGGCACTCAATTGTGGCGGCATGCCGGAGACGTTGATCGAGTCGGAACTGTTCGGCCACGAGAAGGGGGCCTTTACCGGCGCCAGCGAGCGCCGGATCGGCAAGCTGGAACACGCCGACGGCGGCACCCTGTTTCTCGATGAGATCGAGTCCATGCCAATGTCGTTGCAGATCAAGCTGTTGCGTGTCCTTCAGGAGCGCAGTATCGAGCGACTGGGCAGCAATACACCGCGCCCCATCGATATCCGCGTCATCGCGGCCACCAAGCGTGACCTGCGTGAAGCGGCCAGCGCCGGCGACTTTCGTGAAGATCTCTACTACCGCCTGAACGTCGTCACGCTGTATCTGCCGCCACTGCGTGAGCATCGCGAGGATATCCTGCAGCTGTTTCGACACTTCGCCATTCTGGCCAGCGAGCGCACCAGTCTGGAGGTTCCGCCGCTGGATTCGCGTACGCTGCAGGCGCTGCTCGACCATGACTGGCCGGGCAATGTGCGTGAGCTGAGAAACTGTGCGGAGCGTCATGTGCTGCTGGGGGGACTGGAGGGCAATATCGGCGACAGCATGGCGGAGGGGCAGCCGCCGGGAGGGTCCGCCGAACAACGCAGCCTGCAGGCGGAGATGTCACTGGAAGAGAGCGTCAGCCAGGCAACCGAAGGGCAGGCACTGCCGACACGCATGGAGGCCTTCGAGGCCGCGCTCATCCGTGACGCGCTGGCCGCGTGCCGCGGACAGGTCGTGATGGCCTGCGAGCGACTGGGACTGCCGCGCAAGACACTTTACGACAAGCTCAAGAAGCATGGCCTGAGTGCCGAACCCTACCGGCGCTGAAGCGCATGGCGGGCTGCGGGAGAGGTAGCCGTCGTGTCAGACACCGGCCATCAGGCGAGACAGGCTGGCGCCGAAGACGGACAGCGGTCCCTGCAGGTGCATGATGTCCACCAGCACCGCCAGCGGCGGTAGCCAGGGAGTCATCGCGGCGATCACCGCCACCATCGCCAGCGAGTTGCCCGGCTCGCGGTAATCGAACAGCTTGAAGGCAGTGCCGAAACTCTTCTTGAGACGCGCTCCGACCATGTCGACGCTGTACATCTCATCCAGCAACAGATGGATCATGGCGCCGAACAACAGGGCGGCGCCCTGCCACCAGGCCTGCTCCTCGCTCTGGCCGAGCAGATGCAGACTGGCGGCCGTCACGCCTAGCGAGCACAGCAATGAGGCCAGCAGGGAGTGCCAGATGCCGCGATGGACGGTGAAACGCTTGAAGATGGCGCTGGCCACATAGCGCACGCCCAGATAGGTCGCGCCACCCGCCATCATCAGCGGCCCCGCCAGCAGGCGGTCCTGCAGCAGCAGCACGCAGGCCATGGTCGCCAGCACCGCAAACAGCGTGAACAGGATACGGATGGCGCGCGAGTTGTCTGAGTCGATGTCCGGAAGGATGCCACCGAAGGTCGTCAGGCTCGCCAGCGGCACACCCTCCGCCAGCGACCACAGGCCGCCTTGCCAGCCTGCCGCCGCCACGATACCGCCGGCAAAGGCTGCCACGGTGATATGGGTACGAAAATTGGCCATGAGATACGGGTCGCGAGCCCTCGACGATGTCACTGGACCAGTCACCACACGCTGGCACTGGATATATGTCCAGATTATGACGCAAGCATTTCATGAAAAACAATGGCTTGTCCGGGTTTGTGAGTGCAGATGCTGCCTCCACCGTCAACGCTCGGGAAATGCAGCCCCCGAAACGCGCACTCCCCCGCCAGCCTGGGCCGACGGGGGAGTGCTCTTTGCTGCGCTCGGGGAACTCCTTGAAGGAGGTTCAGCCGGCGTAATCCTCAGCCAGATGCTGATCCTTCAGCTTGACGTAGTTCACCGCCGAATAGGTGAAGAACTCACGCTCGCTGTCCTTGATGGGACGCAGCGCACGCGCGGGATTGCCCGCATACACATGCCCGCCTTCGAGACGCTTGCCAGGCGGCACCAGTGCGCCCGCCGCGATGATGACCTCATCCTCCACCACCACACCGTCCATCACGATGGCTCCCATGCCGACCAGCACGCGGTCATGGATGGTGCAGCCGTGCAGCACGGCCTTGTGGCCGATGGTGACGTCGTCACCGATTTCCAGCGGATGGCCGCCCGGATTGAAGTCGCTGGCGTGAGTGATGTGCAGCACTGCCCCGTCCTGCACGCTGGTACGCGCGCCGATACGGATACGGTGCATGTCGCCGCGGATCACGGCCAGTGGCCATACCGAGCTGTCATCACCGAGGGCGACATCGCCCAGTACGACACTGCTGGGGTCGATGAAAACCCGTTCGCCCAGCCGCGGCGTCAGGCCCTTGAAGGATCGAATGCTCATGCCTTGCCTCCTGAATTAGGCCACCAGCCTACTGCTCCCATCGTCATGATGCCAATAGCGCGGCAGCCTGAATCGCGTTGCGGTTTGCTCGACGACGCTCATTTCCCCGCCTTGCGGCACCGCCCCTCCCGAGGACTAAACGCCCTGCTCACGTAACCCTTGGCGGCCTACTTGAAGAAGCTCCACCCCAGCACGACCAGCACCAGCGGAATCGAGATCCAGCGCAGCACCCAACGCCAGCGACGGAAGAAACGACGCGACGTCCCCAGCCCCGCCAATGCCAGATTCTGCGGCATGATCCAGCCCGCGAAGATGGCGATCAGCAGGCCGCCGATCGGCAGGAAGAAGTCCGGCGGAATCGTCGTCACCACATCGAAGGCGTTCATCTCGCCCAGCAGGTGCACTTCCTTGAGGCTCGAGAAGGACAGCACCGACAACAGGCCCATCGCCCAGACCGCGATGCCCACCGCCAGCGCGGCACGCCGACGTGTCATTCCCCAGCCCTGCAGCACCTCGACGATGGGCTCGGCGATGTTGATCGAGCTGGTCCAGGTCGCCAGCAGCAGCAACAGGAAGAACAGCGCCAGCAGCAGGCTGCCGCCCGGCAGATTGGCAAAGGCGATGGGCAGGCTGACGAACATCAGGCCGGGCCCGGAAGCCGGGTCCAGCCCCTGACTGAACACCGCCGCGAAGATGGCGATCCCCGCCAGCAATGCCACCCCGATGTCCAGCGCCGCCACGGCGATCGCGGCCGTCGGCAGACTCTGGCGCTCCGGCATATAGGCGCCATAGGCCATCAGCGCACAGGCGCCGACCGCCAGCGTGAAGAAGGCATGTCCCATGGCATTGAGCACCACGTCCAGCGTGATGGCGTCGGGATTGGGCATGAACAGCCAGCTGATGGCGGGACCGAAGCCCGGAGTGCTGATGCTGTAACCGGCCAATGCCAGCAACAGCACGTAGAGCAGCGGCATCATCAGGTTGTTGAGACGCTCGAGCCCCGAGGAGATGCCGGCGGCCACCACGCTCATGGTCATCAGCATGAAGACGGTGTGGTTGAAGGTCATGGTGACCGGGTCTTCCAGAAAGGCACCGAAGGAGGCGCCGATCTCCGGCGGGCTCATGCCGCTGAAGTCCCCCTTCAGTGAATCGACCAGATACTCGATCGACCAGCCCGACACCACCGAATAGAACGACAGGATGAAGAACATGGTGATGGCACCGAAGAAGCCCAGCCAGCGCCAGTTCGGCGTACGGCCAGCGCTGGTCGCCAGATGGGCGAGCGCCTGCATCGGCCCGCGCCGACCGGCGCGACCGATCATGATCTCGGCCATCATCACCGGCAGGCCCAGCAGCAGCACGAAGCCGATGTACAGCAGCAGAAAGGCCGAACCGCCGTTCTCGCCCGTCATGTACGGGAAGCGCCAGATGTTGCCCAACCCGACGGCAGCGCCGGTGACGGCCAGGATGAAGGCGCGGCGACTGCCCCAGCGTTCGGTGGTTTCGCTCATGTCTGCTCTCGTGGTGAAGAATCGATAGTCAATGAAGGCTCATCAGGGGCTGCAAGATAGCAGCCGCGTCGTTCAGGGCCAATGCGGGCTCGGCTCGGGCGTCCCACGCGGAGAGGTCCGGGCCGCCTCCTATCGGGTCGATAGATTGAATAACACGCGCCAAGGCCTCACATTCTAGGTATCCCCGCGGCGACGGTGACACCGTTCTCGTGGCGCCTCCGATGCGCCAGTCTTCCTTTACCGTTCACCGCTGCCGCCCACCCGAATGACGCGAGGTACACGATGTCGATCAATCCCCTGCTGGAACGCAACACTCTGCCTCCCTTCGACACCCTCAAGGCCGAGCATGTCGAAGACGCGATCAGCGAACTGCTGGAGCACAACCAGCAGGAGATCGAGCGCCTGATCGAGGCCACCCGCGACGACACGCGCTGGGACAACTTCGCCGCGCCGCTGGAAGCGCTGGGCGACCGCCTGAGTCAGGCCTGGTCACCGGTCTCACACCTCAACTCGACCATGAATTCCCCCAAGCTGCGCGAGGCCTATCAGGCCTGTCTGGCCAAGCTGTCGGCCTACTCCACCTGGGTGGGTCAGAACAGCGATCTGGCTGCGGCCTATCAGCGCCTTGCGGACAGCGACGAATTCGCAAGCCTCGATGAAGCCCAGCAGAAGGCGATCACCAACAGTCTGCGCGATTTCCGTCTCGCCGGTGTCGATCTGCCCCAGGACAAGAAGCAGCGTTATGGCGAGATCCAGGCGCGCCTGTCCGAACTCTCCAACACCTTCTCCAACCATGTGCTGGATGCCACCCAGGCCTGGCACAAGGATGTCGAGGAAGAGGCGCTGGCGGGCGTGCCGGAAAGCGGCCTCGCGGCGCTCAAGGCCAACGCCGAGGCCAAGGGGCTGGAAGGCTATCGCATCACCCTGGACTTCCCGAGCTTCTTCCCGGTGCTCAGCTACGCCGACAACCGCGAGCTGCGCGAGGAGGTCTACACCGCCTTCGTCACCCGCGCCTCGGAAAAGGGTCCCAACGCCGGTGATTTCGACAACGGTCCGGTGATCGAGGAGATTCTGGCCCTGCGTCAGGAACTGGCCAGGCTGATCGGTTTCGACGATTACGCCTCACTGTCACTGGCGACCAAGATGGCCGACTCGCCGGCACAGGTCATCAGCTTCCTCGAGGACCTCGCGACCCGCGCAGTGCCCCAGGCGCGTGAAGAGTTCAACGAGCTGGCGGCCTACGCCACCGAAAGCCTCGGCATCGATGACCTGCAACCGTGGGATGTCGGCTACGCCAGCGAGAAGCTGCGCGAATCACGCTACGCGATCAATCAGGAACAGCTGCGCCCCTACTTCCCGGCGCCGCAGGCCATCGACGGACTGTTCGAGGTGGTCAATCGCCTCTACGGCATCACCTTCCAGCAGCGTGAAGTGCCGGTGTGGCACGACGACGTCAGCTACTACGAGGTGATCGAGAATGACACGCCGATCGCCGGCTTCTATCTCGATCTCTATGCCCGCGAAGGCAAGCGTGGCGGCGCCTGGATGGACGAGTGCCGCGTGCGTCGTCGCCGCGAGGATGGCAGCCTGCAGTTGCCGGTCGCCTATCTGACCTGCAACTTCACCCGTCCCGTGGGTGGCCGCCCGGCGCTGCTGACCCACGATGAAGTGGTCACGCTGTTCCACGAGTTCGGTCACGGTCTGCATCACATGCTGACCCGTCAGGAAGTCGCCGAAGTCTCCGGCATCAATGGCGTGGCGTGGGACGCCGTCGAGCTGCCCAGCCAGTTCATGGAGAACTTCTGCTACGAGCGTGAAGGGCTGGATCTGATCGCGCGTCACGTGGATACCGGCGAGCGTCTGCCCGACGACATGCTCGAGCGCCTGCAGGCAGCCCGCAACTTCCAGGCGGCGATGACCATGGTCCGCCAGCTGGAATTCTCGCTGTTCGACTTCCGCCTGCATCACGAGCTCGACACGCCGTCCGCCGGCGATGTCCAGACGCTGCTCGACGAGGTACGCAGCAAGGTCGCCGTGGTCCCGGCGGTCGAGTTCAACCGCTTCCAGAATGGCTTCAGCCACATCTTCGCCGGCGGTTACGCCGCGGGTTACTACAGCTACAAGTGGGCCGAAGTGCTGTCGGCGGATGCCTTCAGCGCCTTCGAGGAAAGCGCGGTCTTCGACACCGCCACCGGTCAGCGCTTCCGGGAAGAGGTACTGGCCAAGGGTGGCTCGCGTGATGCCGCCGAGCTGTTCCGCGCCTTCCGGGGACGTGACCCGCAGGTCGATGCCCTGCTGCGTCACTCCGGTATCGGTGCCCAGGCGGCCTGAGCCTCGCCCAGACGCCGGTCTTGATGACGGCGCAAGCCTGATCACACACCGCTGTCCCTGCGCCCCTGACCTTTGCCGGTCGGGGGCGTATCATATGGCGCATCGTCCGCCTGACGCTCGCATTGCCCGATGCCGAGCGGCCTGACACAACCAGATCCTGACTGGAGGCACCATGTCTACCATCAAGCGCTTCATCGCGGGTGCCGTCTGCCCACGCTGCGGAGCAATGGACCGCCTGCGCACCTGGGAGCAGAACGAGACACGCTACCGTGACTGCGTGTCCTGTGACTTCTTCGAGCAGCAGGCCATCGAGGAACCGCCCACCCTCGAGGAGCTGTCCACGCGCGTGAACGCGCCACGCGACGAGCCCGCGAGTGATGAGGTCCAGCCGGTGCGTATCCTGGACCCCGGCAAGCGGCACTGACCGCATGTGATATCGCGAGCCCCCCGTGGAATCCGTGCTTGCTGCATGAAAAAGCCCCGCCAGATGGCGGGGCTTTTGCGTATCAGCTCGACTGGCCGTCAGCAGGGCACGGCTTTCATTTGACCACGCCGCAGGCAACGCGCGAGCCGCCACCGCCCAGCTTGGGCGTATCGGTGTAGTTGTCACCGCCGGAGTGGATCATCAGCGCATGACCGCCGAGATCGCTCTCCTTGAGGCGCGGAGCCAACACCGGCAGCGAGATCTTGCCATCGGCATCGACGCTCAGCGCCGGAAGATCGCCCAGGTGGCCATCGCCATACGGGCCCTGGTGGGTGCCGGTCTCCTCTGGGTCGAAGTGGCCACCTGCCGCGGCACCGGCCACGGCCTCACCGTCCTTCTCGGCGGGTTCGCAGCTGGCATTGGCATGCAGGTGGAAGCCATGGATGCCGCTTTCGAGCCCTTCGATCTTCGGCGTCAGCAGCAGACCATCAGCGGTGTCCTCGGCCATGATGCTGCCGACGGTCTCACCCACCCCGTCACTGCTGACACGATGCATTTCCACCTCGGTGGCCGCCTGGGCGACACCCCCGAACAACCAGGCACCCAGCGCCACCGCAGCGGCGCTCTTGAAGGGCTTTCTGGTAGATGACGCAAAGGATGCCGTGTGCTGTGTCTCGCGATTCATGAGCAATCTCTCCATCACTGAGGCCGGCTTCACTGCCGACGCCTTGAGTGGCTTGCGGGCCGCTGTCGCAAGCGGCTACCCCTCAGACCTCAGGGCGAGAGACGTCACATTCAATGCAATTCTGCCAATGACTTGCCGCGCACGCCGGGCGAGCACACCTCAGCGAGAAGAGATCCCCAGGTTTTCCAGCACCTTGAGACACGGCCCGGCCTGGTTAAGGGTATAGAAATGCAGACCCGGCGCGCCGCCATCCAACAGACGCTGACTCATCCGCGAGATCACCTCGGTACCGAAGGCCTGGAGGCTCTCGCTGTCATCGGCGTAGCTCTCGAGCTGTCTGCGAAGCCAGCGCGGAATCTCGGCACCGCAGGAGTCGGAGAAACGCGCCAGCTTGGTGTAATTGGTGATCGGCATGATGCCCGGGATGATCGGCTGCTGGATGCCCAGATCACGTGCTCGCTCCACGAAGTGGAAGTAGGCATCGGCATTGAAGAAATACTGGGTGATGGCGATGTCGGCCCCGGCATTCATCTTGCGCGCGAAGTTCTCCAGATCCATACGGTAGTTGTCAGCCTGCGGGTGACACTCCGGGTAGGCGGCCACCGCGATCTCGAAATGATCGCCGGTCTCGTCACGCACGAACTCCACCAGCTCATTGGCATGGCGCAGTTCACTGCGCGCGCCCATCCCGGACGGCAGATCACCGCGCAGCGCCACCAGGCGCTTGATGCCCTGCTCGCGATACTCGCCGAGAATCTCGCGCAGCTCACCACGGTCGCTGCCGACACATGACAGATGCGGCGCCGTGCAGATACCGCTGCTGCGCACGGACTGCACGGTATTGAAGGTGCGCTCACGCGTGGAGCCACCAGCGCCATAGGTGACCGAGAAGAATGCCGGGTCCAGCGCGGCCAGGCGGTCACGGACACCCATCAGCTTTTCACGTCCCACCTCGGTATTCGGTGGAAAGAACTCGAAACTGATGCCTGAGGGGTGTTCGCTGGCGCTCATGGGGCGGCCTCCTGGTCGGTCGTGTCCGGCATTGATGTTCTTGTGCCGCACACGTCGCGGTGTGCGTGCTGCCGTGTGGCGCTGCGCTGATGACACAAGCACGCGCACGGTGCATGTCATGCATCATGACCTGCGCCTCGATCCACGGCCAATGAAAGGTTTTCGCCTCAACATCAATATCATTCATATAAGAAACTGCTTTCTTATAACCACAACGCCTTACCCGGCTCACCTGCTGCGCGACACCCTCCCTGCAGCCCGAGCGGGCGCCGTTTTCAAGATGACGTCGGCACATGACTCACGGCATGATGGCTCGCACGCCCCCGCCCCGCTTCACAAGGAACCGTGATGGATCACCTGGATCTGCAGCAACCGCTCTGGATGCTGATCACCTTCGTTGCCATCGGCGCACTGTGCGCCCGCAAGCTGGCCATCGACCCACGCCCCATCGCCACCTTGCTGATCTACGTGATCGCGCCGCTGACCTTCTTCCGCGGACTGGTGCTGGGCGAGCCCTCCTTGAGCGATCTGGGTCTGACATTGGGCCTGTTCACGCTGTCGAGCCTCATCTGTCTGCTGGTGCGTCCACTGGCCGCGAAGTTCTTCCCGCCGCAGGAGGCCGCCTTGCTCGCCTTCTCTTCCGGCACCGGCAACACCGGCTACTTCGGCCTGCCGGTCGCGATGCTGTTGCTGCCGCCGGCAGGCGTGACCCAGTACCTGTTCTGCCTGCTCGGCATCACCCTGTATGAGTTCACGCTGGGCTTCTACGTCAGTGCGCGCGGGCAGTTCTCGATGCAGCAAAGTCTGGTGAAGATCGCGCGGCTGCCGCTGATCTACGCCTTCATGGCCGCACTGCTGGTCGGCACGCTGGGGCTTCAGGTGCCGGGGGCGGTCATGGAGGGGCTCGACTACTTCAAGTACAGCTACACGGTGCTGGGCATGATGATCATCGGCATGACGCTGGGGGGCATCAGCCTGCGCGAGGTCGACCCGCGCTTCATCCTGGCCGCGACTGCCCTGCGTTTCGTGATGTGGCCGCTGCTGAGTCTGGGCAGCGTGATGCTGCTGGGCAGCCTGTTCGCACTCGACCCGGTACTGGCGCAGGTCCTGCTGCTGCTGGGGGTGGTGCCGATGGCCGCCAATGTGGTCGTGCTGGCCATCGAGCTGAACATCCAGCCGGCCAAGGGCGCGATCGCGGTGATGCTGACTACCCTGGCGGCCCCGCTGATCATCCCACTCTACCTGTCATGGATGCTGACGATCAGCGGGCTGGGGTGAGGCTCAGGCCCCGGCCATCTCGGGGGTGACGGCCTCGGTGGCGGGTGGCACGGCCTGACGCGGCATCACATGACGCGGGGCGCTTTCGAGAATCTGCCCCTGCCAGTCGATCAGATGCAGTGCGCCGTCGCCATCTTCCGCCAGCGCAGTGCAGTGCTCTACCCAGTCGCCGTCGTTGCAGTAGAGCACGCCATCCTCGACCCGAAAGCCCGCCTGGTGGATATGCCCACCGACATAGCCATCCAGGCCCTCGAGACGGGCCTGGCGCATGGCCGCCTCCTCGAACTGGGCCACGTAGCGCTGGGCGACGCCACTGCGGCGCTTGAGCGCGCTGGCCAGCGACCAGTAAGGCAGACCGAACATGCCACGCGCGCGGTTGCACCAGCGATTGAGCGACAGGATGAAGCCGTGCATGCCATCCCCCAGCGTGAGCAGCCACGGTGCGATGCGCACATGGGTATCGAATTCATCGCCGTGGGAGACCAGCAGGCGGCACCCGCTGCCGGTGGTATGGATCGCGCGCCGCTCGATGCTCACGTTGTGGAGCTTGAGGCCGCAGAGCCGACGGAAGGCGGCATCGTGGTTGCCGGGAATGTAGATGACCTCGCAGCCACTGCGTGCCAGGCGCAGTACCCGCGCCACCAGCGCCTGCTGGTCCTTGTCGAGCACCGCACGCTTGCGCATCGCCAGCAGATCCACGATATCGCCGACCAGATACAGACGCTCAGGGCGCACGCGCCGCAGCAGCTTCGCGAGCAGCGCCGCCTGACAGTCCGGCGTGCCCAGATGCACGTCCGAGATGAACAATGTCCGCACCTGGCCGAGTGACGCATGCCGTGGCGCCGCCTCTGCAGAAGACGCCGGAGAAGACGGGGGAGCGAAGTGCGGCACGGGCATGTCAGTTACCTCTGATCAATCACCTCGGGATCGGCGAGCGCAGACAGACAGACATGGCTACGCCCCGGATTGCCGGACCAGAGTGACCGCGTGCGATGACGCCTCCATAACAGGACCATGACCGGGCGATGACAACCCGCCGCTCACGCCTGCTGATTGCTCCCCTTTACCACCGCATGCCGGCCGGCGCGCTTCTGGCGGTACATGCGATCATCCGCGATGTGGATGAGATCCTGCACGCTGATCTCGCCCTGCAGTACCGAGTCATGCGTGACCCGCCCGATGCTCACCTCGACCGGAAAGGCGATCTGCTCCTCGAGACGTTGCGCCTCCAGGTGATGCATCAGCTGATTCGCCGCCTGCTGACTGGCCATATCGCAGGCCCCGGGCAGCACGACCAGAAACTCGTCTCCGCCCAGACGGCAGGCCATCCCTTCCTCTCCCGCGGCCTGTGCCGCGCCTGCGGCGACCAGCTGGATCAGCCGGTCCCCCTGGGGATGGCCAAAGGTGTCGTTGACGTACTTCAAGCGATCGACATCCACGAACAGGATGGATAGACACCGGCGTTCTCGCAGGCTGGCGGCCAACGTCCTGTCGAGAAACTCGAGACCACAACGGCGGTTGGGCAGGCTGGTCAGCAGGTCATGGTTGGCACGGTATTCCAGTTCATGCTGCTGCGTGAGCAGCTGCTGATTCATGTGGCTGAGCTCGGCGTTGCGCACCTCCAGTGCCCGGCGCAGCTTGACGGTACGCAGGAAGGTGGAGCTGCGAGCGTGCGCCAGCGCCGGCGCCATGATCATCGTCGCGATCATGTAGGCACCTCCCGCGCCGGCAAGGTCCTTGAGCGAGAGCGGGCTCAGCCATAGAAAGAGCGGCAGATAGCCCAGTATCAACGGCAGACTGCTGACCAGCTGGTACCGCCAGCCCCACACCAGCCACGCCGGCATGGCGATCAGCATGGAGGTCGAGAAGCTCAGGTTCCACAGCGATAGCGTGATGGCATCCTGGATCATCGTCGCGCCGAAGCAGAAATACAGATTGGCGCAGACGGCGCCGAGCAATGCGATATCGTCGGGCCGACGTGGCTGGCGACGCAGTAGCGTCACACACAGCACACAGACACCGAGAAGCAGAAAGCGCCCGAGCCACAGAGTCGGCCAGGCGTCAGGGACCTGGAAGTAATCGAACAGCAGAAAGCACGCCAGACCCGCCATCGCGAACAGCACGAAGGTATGATTGAGTCGCGCCCGATAATGGCGAGACTCCTCATCCTCCATCTCACTGCATGGCATGAGGTGATCATGGAACGACACGGCACGTCCTCTCGGAAAGCTGGGGCATGGCCTCATGCTACACCTGCCGCCAGCCTCCCCCTATCCCGACGGCTCGCGTCCCGCCAACGCTACAGCCACGTGTCCTGGCGGCGAGATGCACTCAGGGCCCGATACCGGGAAGGTACGGGCCCTGAGCGTCTCGATGTGACTCGCGCCTTTCGCCTGCGATCAGACGACCTTGCCGCGTGAGCCAGCAGGCACATAGATGCGCGCGGAGGCAGCATCTCCCAGCCAATATCCCGAGAAGATGCCATACAGCCCTGCCGCCATCAGGCCGCCGATGAACAGCGTGAAGTGGGTGATGTCACCCAGCGGCAGGAAGCTGATCACCAGCGTCACCGCCGAGGAGGCCAGCAACGCCTTGACCGCCGCGACATTGACGCCCTTCTCGAAGAAATACTCTCCCTGCGCGCTGTCGGTGAACAATGCCCGGGTGTTGATGCCGCCCTTGTGGATCAAGTAGTGATCGAACAGGATCACGCCATACACCGGGCCGATGGCTGCGGCGAGAATGCCCACGGTGTACTGGATGATTTCCGGATTGTTGAACAGATTCCACGGCGTGATGAAGATGGAGCCGACGGCGGCGAGCATGCCACCCATCCGCCAGCTGATGCGCGACGGCGCCACATTGGAGAAATCGAACGCCGGTGACACGAAGTTGGCCACGATGTTGATGCCGATGGTCGCCAGCACCAGGGTCAGGATGCCCAGCGCTGCCGCGACGCCATTGTCGATGCGCGCGACGGTCTCCATCGGGTCATGCAGCATCTCGCCGAAGATGGGCTGGGTGCCGGACACTACTACCACGGTGATGACGGCAAACAGCAGGAAGTTGACCGGCAGGCCCCAGAAGTTGCCACGCTTCACGTCACCAGGCGTGGCGCAGTAACGCGAGAAGTCACCGAAGTTGAGCGTCGGACCCGCGAAGTAGCCCGCCACCAGGGCCGCGGCGATCACCATCTGCCACAGGGCATCACTGCCGGAGAGTGTCTTGCTGCCCAGCGTGAAGCTGATGTTGTCCCAGCCGGCCTGCCAGACAATCCAGCCCGCCAGCGCGAACATCACCACATAGACCGCCGGTCCGGCGAAATCGATGAAACGGCGCACCGCGTTCATGCCCCACCAGAACACCAGCGCCTGCAGCACCCACATGAACAGGAAGCAGTACCAGCCAAGCTGCGAGAGGCCGAGGTACTGGACCTCGGTCAGCCCCTCCAGCGACGGCACGTAACGCAGCAGCACCAGCATCAAGGCATGTGCCGCCAGATACGTCTGGATGCCGTACCACACCACCGCGATCAGCCCGCGGATGATCGCCGGGATATTGGCGCCATAGATGCCGAAGGACTGGCGGCAGACCACCGGAAACGGTACCCCCGTCTGCTGGCTGGGCCGCGAGATCAGATTGGCGAACACCTGCACCACCAGAATCCCCACCAGCATCGAGACCAGAATCTGCCAGCTGGCCAGACCCAGGGTGAACAGACTGGCGGCGAAGACATAGCCACCGACGCTGTGCACGTCGGACATCCAGAACGAGAAGATGTTGTACCAGTTCCAGTTCTGCTCGCAGGGCGCGAGGTCGTCGTTGATGAGCCGCTTGCTGGCGTTGCTCAGGTCAGGGGGAGTCTGGGGTGTCATTGTTGTCTCCAGAGGGGGCTTGGTGCCCGAGTGGACGTTCCGTCCGTGGGCCGGTCACGAGGCATCACGCCTCGCCATGCCTATCCCCCTATCAACAAGCATGCCAATGAAACATATGTTGCGGCTTTTCAATCTCCCAGCGTTTCCCCCAACCCCCGCTCTGCCTGCACCTCCTGCCAGTAGTGCCTCTCAAGCCGAAATCGCTGCCCCCTCAAGCACCATCGATTCCCCCTGAATTCGCCATATGCACCACCAGGGCGCACCAACGATGAAACGAACGTTGCTGAAGCGATGATTGCCCGTCTGGCACGAATGCTGCTCACGTATTGACCATCCTGCTCGAACGTCTCACCCATCCCCGCCAGCCGCACCTCATCACAGGAGACACGCGCCATGTTGCGTCTCAAGGTCATCAATCCCAACACCAGCCAGGCGATGAGCCAGCAGATGGCGCACTCGCTGCAACGACAGCTCGCGGACGACGTCCGACTCGAGGTACTGACCGCCGAGCATGGCGCCCCCAGCATCGAGACGGCCGTCGAGGAAGCCATGGCGGTGGTCGCTCTGCTGAGTCTGATCGCCCGGGACCGGGAAGGCCTGCTGGACACGCCCCCCGCCGATGGCTATCTGCTGGCCTGCTTCGGTGACCCCGGCCTTGAGGCCGCCCGCGAACTGAGCCCCGTGCCGGTGATCGGCATCGCCCAGGCCGCCATGCACATGGCCACGCTGGCGGCTCCCTCCTTTGCCATCGTCACCAGCATGACCAGCACGCTGCCGATGTCCGAGCAGCTGCTGGAGCGCTATGCGATGCGTCCGCTGTGCAAGGCACTGCTGGCCTGTGACGTCCCGGTACTGGCGCTGTCCGAGGCGCGCACTCCCCCGCAGGCGCTGCTTGAGAGCTGTGAGCAGGCCAGGGCGAGCGGTGCCGGCAGCATCGTGCTGGGCTGCGCCGCGATGGGACCGCTGCGCTACGCCATCGCTCGGGATATCGGTCTGCCGGTGGTCGACCCGCTGCTGGCGGGACGGGATCTGCTGCTGACATTGATGCGCCAGCCCGCCGTCACCCGCGCGGCACCGGGCGGCGAGGCCAAGCCGCTCAGCGGCGTCTTTGCCCGGGGGCTGGCCGCCCTCTGACCTGCCATTGCGATGCCCTTGGCTTGCCTCTCTCGACAGCAACGAAAACGCCCCCTCACTGCTGTCAGTGAGGGGGCGTTTCTCTTGGCAGGCTCTGACTCAATGCTGGTCGTGCGGCGCCTCCGAGCGAGAGCGATCCCCGACGACTGCGGTCACCAGCTTGCCGATGCTCAACCCCTGCACGAGGATCGAGAACAGTACGATGATGTAGGTGGTGACCACCAGCGGCTCGCGGAAGTCACCTTCGGGAATCGCCAGGGCCAGTGCCACCGAGATGCCGCCGCGCAGGCCACCCCAGGTGAGCACGCGCGTGGTGCCGGCCCGGAAGGTATACCAGCGCCGCAAGATGCTCAGCGGAATGCCGATCAGCGCCAGACGCGAGAGCAGGATGACCGCCACCAGCGCCAGGGCGATGCCGATCGAGGTCAGGGTGATCGGCATCAGCACCAGCTCGAGGCCGATCAGCACGAACAGCACCGCGTTGAGGATCTCGTCGACCAGCTCCCAGAAACCGTCCAGATAGCGGCGGGTGTTGTCGGACATGGCGCCATCACGCGCCATGTTGCCGATGATCAGCCCCGCCACCACCATCGCGATGGGGCCGGAGACATGCAGCGCCGAGGCCAGCGCGTAGCCGCCCAACACCAGCGCCAGGCTCAGCATCACCTCGACCTGATACTGGTCGATGCTGCGCATCAGCTGATAGACCAGCGCCCCCAGTGCCAGCCCGAGCAGAATCCCGCCGCCGGCTTCCTCGAGGAACAGGAGCCCCATGTGGCCGAGCTCGACCTCACTGCTGCCCGCCGAGGCCGCGCTCAACAGCGCGGTGAACAGCACCACCGCCACGCCATCATTGAACAGTGACTCGCCGACGATGCGGATCTCCATGTCGGCAGGCGCTCCGGCGCTGCGCATGATGCCGAGCACGGCGATCGGGTCGGTGGGCGAGATCAACGCGCCGAACACCAGGCAATACAGGTAGGGCACCTCGATGCCGGCCCACTGGAACAGCCACCAGGCGGCGGAGCCGATCACCAGGGTCGAGACCAGCACGCCCAGCGTGGCCAGCAGGCCGATGGAGCGGCGATAGGCCTTCAGGCGCGAGAGATCCACGTGCAGCGCACCGGCGAACAGCAGGAAGGACAGCATGCCGTCCATCAGCAGGCTGTTGAAGTTGATGCGCCCCAGCCAGTCTTCCGCGATGTCGGCCACGACGGTGGTCACCGCGAAGTGATCCAGCCCGATCACGCCGAGTGACAGCACCAGACCGATGGCCATCACGCCGATGGTCGGGGGCAGGCGCAGGATCCGGTGGTTGAACCACATGCACACGGCAGTGATGGTAATGAACAGTGCAGCGAGATTGAGCATCCGAAAACGGTCCTTTGCAGTGGCGCCGATACCCTGGAGGGCATGACGTCCTTGTCATTCGTCTTTCATACGAGCTGATGCGGAGAGCCACTCGCGTGGCCAGCAGCGCTGATCGTGACTGCCATAACAGGTCGTGACTGCCAGAACGGGTCGTGACTGCCAGCACTGGCCGTGATTCCCAGCACTGGCCGTGACTACCAGAGATCGCCGTGACGTTCACGGTGACAGAGATAGAGACGCAGCTCGAACTCACGTTGATGATACTCCGGCTGCATGTGACAGCAGAGTCGATAGAACGCCTTGTCGTGGGCCTTCTCGCGCAGATGCGCCAGCTCATGGACCACGATCATGTTCAGCAGCGGCTCCGGCAGGCGCCGAAACAACGACGAGATGCGGATCTCGTGCTTGGCCTTGAGCTTGTTGCCCTGCACCCGCGACACGAAGGTGTGCAGCCCCAGGGCGTTGTCGATGACGTGAATCCGGTCGTCATAGATCACCTTGCTGATCGGCGCCGAGCTGCGCAGGTACTGATTCTTCAGCGCCATGGTGTAGTCATGCAGCGCACGGGCCCCCTGCAGCTGATGTGGCTCGGGATATCTAGCGAGAAAGAAGGCTGCCGTCTTGCCCGACGCCAGCAGTTCACTCGCCTGCTGTTGGATCTCGGGGCCGTAGCCCTTGAGATAGCGTAGATCAGCCACTGGGCCTCTCTCCTGTTGCTGTCCCACAAAGGGTCAGACCTGCGTGTCAGTCGGGCTCGCGCCGCTAACGCTCCACCAGAGACAGGAAAACCCGCCGAAGCGGGTTTTCCTGTCATGACACTGAGCCGGTGGGGGCGAGATGCCCCTCCCCTGCCAGGCCTGTCGAGCTGACGACCTTACAGGCCGGCAGCAGCCTTGAGGCCAGCGGCACGGTCGGTCTTTTCCCACGGGAAGGCGGTGAAGGTTTCGGTCTTCTTCTCGCCGGTCACGTCGGTCCAGCTGTAGCTGTGCTCGAACGGCTCACGACCGAAGTGGCCGTAGGCAGCGGTCAGCTGATACATCGGGTGCGCCAGATCCAGCATGGTGGTGATGGCATAGGGACGCAGGTCGAAGTGCTCGCGCACCAGCTCGACGATCTTGGCATCGCTGATCTTGCCGGTGCCGAAGGTGTTGATCGAGACGGAGGTCGGCTCGGCGACACCGATGGCGTAGGAGACCTGGATCTCGCACTTGTCGGCCAGACCGCTGGCGACGACGTTCTTGGCCACGTAACGACCGGCATAGGCGGCGCTGCGATCGACCTTGGACGGGTCCTTGCCGGAGAAGGCACCACCACCGTGACGGGCCATGCCGCCGTAGGTGTCGACGATGATCTTGCGGCCCGTCAGACCACAGTCACCCACCGGGCCACCGATGACGAAGTTGCCGGTCGGGTTGATGTGGTATTCGGTGGTCTCGGACAGCCACTCGGCCGGCAGGACCTGCTCGATGATCTCGCGCTTGACCATCGCGCGCAGGTCTTCCTGGGACACTTCCGGGTCATGCTGGGTGGACAGCACGACGGCTTCGACGGCGACCGGCTTGCCGGCTTCGTCGTAGCGGAAGGTGACCTGACTCTTCGCATCCGGACGCAGCCACGGCAGCATGCCGTTCTTGCGCAGTTCCGCCTGACGCTCCACCAGACGGTGAGCGTAGTGGATCGGCGCCGGCATGAAGGAGTCGGTCTCGTTGGTGGCATAGCCGAACATCAGGCCCTGATCGCCCGCGCCCTGATCTTCCGGCTTGGTGCGATCGACGCCCTGGGCGATATCGACGCTCTGCTTGCCGATCAGGTTCAGGACACCACAGGTCTCGCCGTCGAAACCGACATCGGAAGAGGTGTAGCCGATATCCGTGATGACACGACGTACCAGCTCCTCGAGATCGACCCACGCGCTGGTGGAGATCTCACCGGCCACGATGGCCACGCCTGTCTTGACGAGCGTTTCGCACGCCACGCGTGCCTGCTTGTCGCGCGCGATGATGGCATCGAGCACGGCATCGGAAATCTGGTCGGCAATCTTGTCCGGGTGCCCTTCGGACACGGACTCGGATGTGAAGAGTGAGTATTCGCTCATTGGTCCTCGACCCTCTTTTCGGATGCGGGGATGATTCGGCCACTGACGGCAGATGGCTGCTTGAGACCGAGTAGAAACACGCTTGCGGCGCACGTTGAGGACTGACACAGACGGCCCGGCCTCGGGGGGGCGAGTTTACACGCCACTTATGTGAGTGCCTAGCGCCATGCGGACTGCACGACGGCCGTTTCGAGACCTTTTTGCCACAAGAAGGACACCAACCGGCATAAGTCAGCAAGACGCATGGACGGCTGCGGGGCCCGGATGCGATTTGCCGCGCCCCGTCATCTCGGTGACAATACTGGCCCGGAGATCGCGTACGGGCGAAGCTTCGTACGCACAAGGTTCACGCGACGCACTGTCCTTTCCGGCGCGCTGCGCACCACAGGCAGAACGCCGTGATTCATTGCCACACTCTTGACGCCCCGCAGGCGAGGAGCTATTGCATGCCTTCCCGTTTTGACCTGGCCAACGCCATCCGTGCACTTTCCATGGACGCCGTTCAGAAGGCCAAGTCTGGCCACCCCGGCGCCCCCATGGGCATGGCCGACATCGCTGAAGTGCTCTGGAACGACCACCTCAAGCACAACCCGGCCAACCCGAACTGGGCCGACCGTGACCGCTTCGTGCTGTCCAACGGCCACGGCTCCATGCTGCTCTACTCCCTGCTGCACCTCACGGGCTACCAGCTGAGCCTTGAAGATCTGCAGAACTTCCGCCAACTGCATTCCAAGACCGCCGGTCACCCGGAATACGGTTATGCGCCGGGTATCGAGACCACCACCGGCCCGCTGGGCCAGGGGCTGGCCAATGCCGTGGGCATGGCGATCGCCGAGAAGACACTGGCGGCGCAGTTCAACCGTCCGGGTCACACCGTCGTCGACCACACCACCTGGTGCTTCCTGGGTGACGGTTGCATGATGGAAGGCATCTCCCACGAGGTCGGCTCGCTGGCCGGCACCCTGGGTCTGGGCAAGCTGATCGCCCTGTATGACGACAACGGCATCTCCATCGATGGGGAAGTCGAAGGCTGGTTCACCGATGACACCGCCAAGCGTTTCGAGTCCTACGGCTGGCACGTCGTCTCCAACGTCGACGGCCACAAGCCGGAAGAGATCAACGCCGCCATCGCGCTGGCCAAGAGCCACGACGACAAGCCGAGCCTGATCATCTGCAAGACCGTGATCGGCTTCGGCTCCCCGAACAAGGAAGGCACCGAGTCCTGCCACGGCGCGCCGCTGGGTGATGACGAAGTCGCTGCCACCCGCGAGAAGCTGGGCTGGACCCACGCACCCTTCCACGTTCCGGAAGACATCTATCAGGGCTGGGACGCCAGCGAGCGCGGCGCCAAGCTCGAGAGCGACTGGGATGCACGCTTCGCCCGTTACGCCGAAGCACACCCGGAACTGGCCGCCGAGTTCACCCGTCGCCTGGAAGGCAAGCTGCCGCACGCCCTGAGCAGCGAGAAGATGATCGAGGACGCTCAGGCCGCCGGCGACAGCCCGGCATCGCGCAAGGCCTCCTTCGAGTGCCTGAACCAGCTCGGCCCGCAGCTGCCGGAACTGCTCGGTGGCAGTGCCGACCTCGCCCCGTCCAACCTGACCTTCTGGAAGGGCGCCCAGGCGATCACCCGCGAAGACTTCAGCGGCAACTACCTGCATTACGGTGTGCGTGAGTTCGGCATGGGCGCGATCATGAACGGCGCCGGTCTGCACGGCGGCTTCATCCCGTACGGCGCGACCTTCCTGATCTTCATGGAGTACATGCGCAACGCCGTTCGCATGGCCGCCCTGATGGGTCAGCAGGCCGTCTACGTCTTCACCCACGACTCCATCGGTCTGGGCGAAGATGGCCCGACGCACCAGCCGATCGAGCAGCTGACCAGCCTGCGCACCACGCCGAACCTGTCCACCTGGCGTCCGGCGGATGCCGTGGAGACCGCAGCCGCCTGGGATGCGGCCATCAAGCGTCACTCCGGCCCGACCGCGCTGATCCTGTCGCGTCAGAACCTGCCGCACCAGAACCGCGACAAGGCCCAGCTGGCCAACATCAGCCGTGGCGGTTACGTGCTGAAGGACGCCGCCAACGGCCAGCCGGAACTGATCCTGATCGCCACCGGCTCCGAAGTCGGTCTGGCGATGGATGCCGCCGCCGAGCTGGAGGCCGCCGGTCGCGCCGTGCGTGTCGTGTCCATGCCGGCCACCGACCTGTTCGATGCCCAGGACGCGGAATACCGCGAATCCGTGCTGCCGTCCTCCGTCACCGCGCGCGTGGCGATCGAAGCCGGGCATCGTGACTACTGGTTCAAGTATGTCGGCCTGAACGGCGACATCATCGGCATGGAGACCTTCGGGGAATCCGCGCCGGCTGGCGACCTGTTCAAGCACTTCGGCTTCACGGTCGAGAACGTGGTCGAACGCGCCAACACGCTGCTGGGCTGATCACCGCCTGACTCACCCCGTCGATGACGGAGTGGGATGCAGATCGACGCCGCCGCCTCCCGCTGGGAGCGGCGGCGTTTTCGTCTGTGCGACACTCGAGAAGCCCTCAACCGTCACCGGCTGTCGCCTGTAGTCGACGCGCTCCATGTCAGTCACAGCTTGATGACACGATTCATCCTGCATGAACGGTCATTCTCCGGCGATCCAGCCCTCGACAGACAGCGTGGATGACGACTACACAACCCCTCCAGTTGGGTAGTGTGACTACGTGTTCTTAGACGAAAAAAACCAGAAATCAGGCGCTTGCGCGCCTTTCGCTCCCTCCGCCCAGCAAAGCGATGCGCTACCATGGACCCCCTGAAAAACACCCGGAACGAGACCTCATTGAGCCATCAGTCCCCTCTGCCCACCTCCGACGCCTCCCAGGAGGCCAGCATGCGCCTTCGCCAGGGGAACGCCCCCTTGCGAGTGGCCATCAATGGCTACGGACGCATCGGTCAGTGTGTGCTGAGAGCGCTGGTGGAACGTGAAGCACGTGGCGAGACGCTGCCACTGGAAGTGGTGGCGATCAACGAGCTGTCAGACCTGGACACCATCACCTATCTGACACGCTACGACACCACCCATGGCCGCTTCCCCGGCACGGTGGAGCAGCGCGACGGCCAGTTGGTCGTCAACGGCCATGCGATCAGCATCCTGTCCGAGGCCAATCCAGACTGCCTGCCCTGGCGGGCACTGGGGATTGACCTGGTCCTGGAGTGCTCAGGCAGCTTCAAGGATCGCGCCACCGCCGAGCGCCATCTGTCGGCAGGCGCGGGACGGCTGCTATTCTCCCAGCCCGGCGATACCGACGCCGATGTCGATGCCACCATCGTGTGCGGCATCAACCAGTCGGCGCTGGCCCCCGCCGGGACAGGGCAGGACGCTGGCGGCATGCGCATCGTCTCGGCGGCGTCGTGTACGACCAATTGCCTGATCCCGATCCTCACGGTGCTGGAGCAGGCCTTCGGGCTGGAGCGTGGCGTCACCACCACGGTGCATTCGGCGATGAACGACCAGCCGGTGATCGACGCCTACCACCAGACGGACCTGCGCCTGACGCGCTCCGCGATGAGTTCGATCGTGCCGGTGGATACGGGGCTGGCCAAGGGCATCAACCGCCTGATGCCGCATCTGGAAGGACGCTTCGAGTGTCTGCACCTGCGGGTGCCGACCATCAACGTGTCCTGCATGGACATGTCCATCGAGGTGAAGCGCGACGTGAGCGCGGACGAGGTCAATGACCTGCTGCGCGAGGCCTGCGCACGACGCCTGCAGGGCCTGATGGGGTTGAGCGAGGAGCCGACGGCGTCCATCGACTTCAACCACGATCCGCGCTCGGGTATCGTGGATGCGACCCAGACCCGTGTTGCCGGCGGCCGGCTGATCAAGATGCTGTGCTGGTTCGACAACGAATGGGGCTTTGCCAATCGCATGCTGGACGTCGCCACCCATTGGCACGCCTGCGAGATGACAACGCCTCTGGCGACGGGAGCTCTCTCCACCGATTCACGACCAAGGAACCCGTCATGAACGTGCAAACGATGACCGCCCTCGACCTGTCAGGCAAACGCGTGCTGATCCGCGAAGATCTCAACGTGCCGGTTCGCAATGGTCAGGTGACCAGCGACGCGCGTATCCGCGCCAGCCTGCCGACCATCACGGCGGCCCGCGATGCGGGAGCGCGCGTCATGCTGATGAGCCATCTGGGCCGTCCCACCGAAGGGCAGCCGGAAGAGCAGTTCTCTCTGGCACCGGTCGCGGCACACCTGGGCGAGCTGCTGGGCAGCCCGGTGCGTCTGATCACCGACTATCTCGACACGGCACCGGACGTCGCCGAGGGCGAGGTCGTGCTGCTGGAAAACGTGCGCTTCAATGCCGGCGAGAAGAAGGACGATGAAGCGCTGTCTCGCGCCTACGCCGCCCTGTGCGACATCTACGTGATGGACGCCTTCGGCACTGCGCACCGCGCCCAGGCCTCTACCCATGGCGTGGCACGCTTCGCCCCGGACGCCTGCGCCGGCCCGCTGCTGGCCGCCGAGCTGGAAGCCCTCGAGAAGGCACTCGCCGCGCCGCGCGCGCCGATGGTCGCCATCGTCGGCGGCTCCAAGGTCTCCACCAAGCTGGACGTGCTCAAGGCGCTGTCCGACAAGTGCCATCAGCTGATCGTCGGTGGCGGCATCGCCAACACCTTCATCGCCGCCGCCGGTTACAACGTCGGCAAGTCGCTCTACGAGGCTGACCTGCTGGAGACCGCTCGCGCGCTGATGGACAAGGTCGAGATCCCGCTGCCCACCGACGTCGTCGTGGCCACCGAGTTCTCCGACAAGGCCGAGGCCATCGTGCGTGACGTTGCCGACGTGCGTGATGACGAGATGATTCTGGATATCGGCCCGGACACCGCCTCCCGCTTCGGGGCGCTGCTCAAGGATGCCGGCACCATTCTGTGGAACGGCCCGGTGGGCGTGTTCGAGATCGACCAGTTCGCCAACGGTACCGAGAAGCTGGCCATGGCCATCGCCGAGAGCGACGCCTTCTCCATCGCTGGCGGTGGGGACACCCTGGCGGCCATCGACAAATACGCTGTCGAGTCCCGCGTGTCCTACATTTCTACCGGTGGCGGTGCCTTCCTCGAGTACGTGGAAGGCAAGACGCTACCGGCCGTGGCGGCATTGGAAGCCGCTGCAAGCTGACCCGGGCTGCGCTCGAATGGCGCAGCGACAAGGTCCTCATCGACTGTCCCGGTACCCTGAGCCAGCCACATGCCCGGGGTACCCGGTAACTGGGTCACGGTAACAGGGCCATCCTCTGCCTGCGGCACAGGGTGGCCAGACGCTACTCCCTTTTCCATTCCCCAAGAAGACAGGTGATGTCATGGCATTGATCAGCATGCGCCAGATGTTGGACCACGCAGCCGAGTACGGATACGGCATTCCCGCGTTCAACGTCAACAACCTCGAGCAGATGCGCGCCATCATGGAAGCCGCCGACCACACCGACTCTCCGGTGATCGTCCAGGCCTCTGCAGGCGCTCGCAAATACGCCGGCGCGCCGTTCCTTCGCCACCTGATTCTGGCCGCGATCGAGGAATTCCCGCATATCCCGGTGGTCATGCACCAGGATCACGGCACCTCGCCAGCCGTCTGCCAGCGCTCCATCCAGCTGGGCTTCAGCTCGGTGATGATGGACGGTTCGCTGGGGGAAGATGGCAAGACCCCGACAAGCTACGAATACAACGTCGATGTGACCCGTCGCACCGTCGAGATGGCGCATGCCTGTGGCGTGTCCGTCGAAGGCGAACTGGGTTGCCTCGGCTCGCTGGAAACCGGCATGGCCGGTGAAGAAGATGGCATCGGTGCGGAAGGCAAGCTGGATCACGACCAGATGCTGACCGACCCGGAAGAGGCCGCCGACTTCGTCAAGAAGACCCACGTCGATGCCCTGGCCATCGCCATCGGCACCTCCCACGGCGCCTACAAGTTCACCAAGCCGCCGACGGGTGACACCCTGTCCATCCAGCGCATCAAGGAAATCCACGCCCGCATCCCCGAGACTCACCTGGTGATGCACGGCTCTTCCTCCGTGCCGCAGGACTGGCTGGAAATCATCAACGAATACGGTGGCAAGATTCCGGAAACCTACGGGGTTCCGGTCGACGAGATCGTCGAAGGCATCAAGCACGGCGTGCGCAAGATCAACGTCGATACCGACCTGCGCCTCGCCTCCACCGGCTCCATCCGTCGTTTCATGGCCCAGAACCCGTCTGAATTCGACCCGCGCAAGTACCTGAAGGAATCCGTGAAGGCGATGCGCGACATCTGCATCGCACGCTACGAAGCCTTCGGTGCTGCCGGCCACGGCAGCAAGATCGACCCGATCAACCTCGAAGCGATGTTCGAGCGTTACCACCGTGGCGAGCTGGACCCGAAGATCAACTGATCTGACGGCCATGCGCACGACGGCATGAACGAAAGGCGGCCCGCAGGGGCCGCCTTTTTTTGACGCATCAGGGTGCCGCTGCCGACGCGCACGGGTATCCTTTCCTCAGACACCGCCGACAACGCATCATTTTTCTGGTACCGCAGGAGACATCATGGCCTCGCTCAAGGATCAACTTTCCGGGCTTGTCTATTCCACTGAACACGGCGCCACCTGCCCCGAATGCCGCCGCGCCGAAGCCGACTGCGAGTGCGCGGACCTCGCCGAGCGCGAACGGCTCGACAGCCTCGATGGCGTGGTGCGTATCCGCCGCGAGACCAGCGGCCGCAAGGGCAAGGGCGTGACCACCGTGAGCGGGATTCCGCTGGCGGAGAAGGAACTCAAGGCGCTTGCCAAGACTCTCAAGCAGCGGTGTGGCACCGGCGGCAGCCTCAAGGACGGTATCGTGGAGATCCAGGGCGATCACCGCGAGACGCTCAAGACCGAGCTGACGCGACGCGGCTATACCGTCAAGCTGGCCGGCGGCTGAACCTGCACGCCCCGGCATCCGTCTCATCAGACATCTCGGTTGGCGGCGTATCGCCGACCGCACAAGGGACCTCCATGCTGAAACTCTCCATGCCTCATCCTTCCCGCTCTCTGGCCATCGGCGCACTGCTGCTCGGCACGCTGGGGCTGGCGGGCTGCATGACCGGCCCTGACTTCGCTCAGCTGGAGGCACGCGTGGTGCCACAGCAGGCCTTCCAGGCACCGGGTGATGCGCTGCTGGAGGTCCGCCTGGTGGATATCTCCAGAGCCGATGCACCGGCCAACCTGATCGCCAGCACCCGCTTCGGCGGTCTGCGCCAGGGGCCTTTCCCGGTCAGCCTGCAATATGATCGCAATGCCATCGAGGATGGCCATCGCTATGCACTGCAGGCCGACGTGCGCAGTGACGGCAAGCTGTACTGGATCAATGACAGCGTGGTGCCGGTACTGGACACTACCCACAACGCAGCGCAGGGTGAGGTCGAGGTGCCGATCGTGCCGCTGCCACGTGCGCTGGGCCACTGAATACGCTCCCCTCTCCTGTAGATAGGACATCCCGATGGATTGGCTGGAATACCTGTTACCTGTCTTCTTTCTCACCCCGCTGGGCGCCATCGCGCTGGTGGTGCTGGGCATGCGCGGCCTGCATGAGCGCCGCATCCAGTCACCCCTGACCCGCCGCCAGCTGCGCGAGCCGGGCCAGAGCCTGCGAGACCGCCTCGATGACGCCTTCCAGTCATTGTTTCTCGATGGCGCACTGGGACCGCTCATCACCCTGAGCCCGCTGATCTATGGCATGGGACGCATGGTGTTCGGCGAAGAGCAGAACTGGCTGGAGTGGGCGGGCTATGGACTGGCCTGCGCGCTGTTCGTGTTGATCTTCGCGCTGCGCCTCACACGCCACTTCCAGCGCATCCGCAAGTTGAAGCTGGGACTGGCCTGCGAGCTGTCCATCGGCCAGGAGCTGGATCAGCTCATTCGCCCGGAGCAGTTGAGCAGCGTGGTCTATCATGACGTCCCCGCCGACGGCTTCCATATCGACCATCTGGTACTCACGCCGCTCGGTGCCTATGCCATCCGCACCAAGGCGCGCTCGCGTCCGCTGGATGCTCTGGGAGCGATCAAGAACGAGGTCAAGCTGGAGGATGGGCGTCTGCACTTCCCCGGCGGGCGCGAGCGCAAGCCGCTGCGCGAGACACGCGTCGCGCGTGACTGGACTGCCGCCTGGCTCAAGCGCGAGTGTGGTGTCGAGGTACCGGTACACGGCATTCTGGCGCTGCCGGGCTGGCAGATCATCCGGCGTGGTGAACAGCGCAAGGGCGACCCGGACGTCGTCAATGGCGAAGGGCTGGCCGAGTGGCTCAGCACCCATTGCATGACCCCGGAGGATGGCTGCCCGGCGCTGGATGAGGCACTCAAGCAGCGCATCAACGAGGCGATTCTGCTGCGGGTACAGGCCGAACGCATGGAAACGCCCTAGGCCAGCGACTGGCGGTCTCCCATCCGCCCGTCACAAGGACTTGCCAAGCGGGCCGGCGCGACGTTAAATACGCGCCGGTCCAGCCCTGGCTCCTTGATCGCGCCATCGCAATGATGGCGCTTCTGGCGACATATCCCCCATGAAACTCATCACCTTCGACGCATTTCGTACCCTCGGTATCGCCGGCGTTCGCTACATCAAGCCGGAACGCATGCTGGATCACCTCGACGAGATCCGCGCCGCCGACATCCTGCTGTTTCCCGAATACTGGCAGATCACCACCCTGGTCTACGGCCTGGGAAAACGCATCTTCCCGAGCCTGCCCAGCTACGCCATCGGCCACGACAAGGTCGAACAGACGCGCGTCTTTCAGGCCATCTGCCCGGACAATGTGCCGCCCACCGAGATTCGGGGTGCCAGCCGTCAGGCAATCGACGACATCGAGGCACGCTTCGGCTATCCGCTGATCGTCAAGGAAGTGAAGAGCTCCATGGGGGCCGGGGTGAAGCTGATCCAGTCACGTGGCGAGCTGGAAGCCCACGCAGCGGAGCACCCGGTGCTGTATGCCCAGCCGCGGCTGGATATCGATCGCGACCTGCGTATCGTGGTGGTCGGTGGCGAAGTCATCACTGCCTACTGGCGCGTCACGCCGCTGGGCGGCTATCGCTCCAACGTCAGTCAGGGCGGCGAGACGGCCTATGACAACATCCCGGCGCCCGCCATCGAGCTGGCGCTGCAGCTGGCCGAGGCGCTGAGTGTCGATCACGCCGGCTTCGATATCGCGATGGTCGATGGCCATCCGATGGTCTTCGAGTTCAATCGTCTGTTCGGCAACCAGGGCATTCAGGACAGTTCACGGCGTATCGGTGCCGCCATCAGTCGCTATCTGGCCCTCGACAATGACGACAAGGACCCGACGCCGCCGGTGCTGACACCGCGCCGCTCCCTCAGCGAGACACTGCAGGAAACCGCCTGAGTCATCGCCCCTGAGACTCACCAGCCCATCCAGACGACAGAAAGCCGCCCCGAGGGGCGGCTTTCTGTCGTCGGCGGCCTGATCCTTCAGGCCGGCCGGATCACAGTCGGGAAGGACGGCTGTGCGGGTCGCCTTCGACATGATCCTTGGGCGTGTCCTGCTGCGGCTTGCCCGCCGCAGGCACGTCCTCGTCCGGAATCTCCCAGGTGCCCTCTTCCGTCCAGGGGTCGTCTTCCGGGAATTCCTCGATATTGATCTCCTTGACCGTGTAATCCGGCTGATAGCGCAGGTCATAGTGCGCGGCGCGCACGATGGAGATGCACAGCAGCAACGCCACCGCCAGCAACGGCACGCCACCGATGATCGAGGCCGTCTGCAGGGTTTCCAGCCCGCCGACGAACATCAGCACGATCGGCATGAACGACAGCGCGAAGGCCCAGAAGAGACGGTTCCAGCGCATCGGCTCCTCATCCACTTCCTTCTGGACCACGGCCGCCAGAATGTAGGAGATGGAGTCGAAGGTGGTGGCCGTGAAGATCAGTGCCAGCAGCGTGAAGGCAAAGATCACCACATAGTCCAGCGGCAGGGTATGCAGCATGGCGAAGATGGCAGCGGTCGGACTCTGCTCGTTGAGTATGGTCACCACGTCCAGCTCACCTGACAGCTGCAGGTACAGGCCGTAGTTGCCCATCACCATGAAGAACAGGAAGCAGCCCATGGTGCCGAAGAACATCGAGCCCGCCACCATCGCGCGAATGGTGCGACCCCGCGAGATGCGCGCGATGAACAGCCCCACGCTGGGCGCGAACACCAGCCACCAGGCCCAGTAGAAGATGGTCCAGTCCTGCGGGAAGTGGGTGTTCTCGAAGCCCTTGAACTCGGCGAACGGCTCAAGCCAGGTCGCCATGTGGATCAGATTGCTCATCACGCGCCCCAGCGCGTCCAGACCGGTATTGGCCATGAACAGGGTCGGACCTGCGATGAAGATGAACAGCAGCAACCCGACCGCCAGCCAGAAGTTGATATCCGACAGCAGCTTGATGCCCTTCTTGAGCCCCACGTAGGCGCTGTAGCCGAACAGCGCGGTACACACCAGCAGCACGACGACCTGGGTCATCAGCGACTTGGGTACGCCGAACAGCTCATGCACCCCCTCGTTGATCATCGGAGCTGCCAGACCGAGCGTGGTCGCCCCGCCACCCAGCATGCCGAAGACGAAGCTGATGTCGACCAGCTTGCCCAGCCAGCCACGCGCCAGCTTTTCGCCGAGCACCGGCATCAGCGCCTCGGAAATCTTCAGGACACTGTGGTGACGCACGTAGTAGAAGTAGGCGATCGGCACGGCGGGAATCAGATAGATCGCCCATGCCAGCGGCCCCCAGTGGAAGATACCGTAGGCGGCGGCCCATTCCGCGGCCTCCGGTGTCTGGCCTTCCACATGGAACGGCGGCGACTGGTAGTAGTAGACCCACTCGATCATCGACCAGTAGAGGATGGAGGCCCCGATACCGGCGCAGAACAGCATGGCCGCCCACGACACGATCGAGAACTCGGGCTTCTCTTCGGCGTCGCCCAGCTTGATCTGCCCGATATCACTGAAGATGATGTAGATCATGAAGCCACCGGCTCCGACACCCAGCATCAGGTAGAGCACACCCAGCTTGCTGGTGACGAAATTCTTGGCCGCCGATACCCACATCGCACCCTGCTCGGGGAAGATGACCAATGGCAACGTCACTGCCAGCAGCAGAAAGATCGAGCCGAAGAAGGTCGGCTTGTCGATCATGTCGAAGGCCTTCTCTGGCTTGTTCTCCGCGTTGGCAGCGGTTCCTCCGGGGGTTTTCTTGCTCATAAATAAGCCTCGTTTATCGTTATTGCCCTGCATGATAATAGCTTATCATGAATGAAAAGTGACCAGCGCGTTCACACTTCGTACAAAGCTAGTACAACAACTCGATAGGCTACGTAAAGAAAATTTACCGCTTGTCAGCGCAAGGACGTCACGCGAGACAGCAGCCGGCCAGGATGACGTCGACGGAGACATCGAGGAAAAGAGGGACGGAGGGAAAGCGGGAAAGAGGAGTTGCCGGAACAGATGGGGCGCGTGACCGGCAGGAGGCCGGCAAGGCAACGCGGAAATGACACGGCAGACCACGACTGCCCGGCACGGCTTGCCGGACAGTCGTCATGCTCGAGCGGAAGGCTCAGTCGCCGCGCAGGCGGCCACCCATCTCCTGAGCGAGATCCACGGCGAAGTGATCGGTCATGCCGCCGATGAAATCGAGCATGCGCCGGTAACTGCGGTAGAGATCCCAGTCACGCGTCGGGGTGTTCTCGCCGATCAGCGCCAGCACGCGCTGATGCTTGAAGCTGGAGCGCCCCGTGGTGTGCAGCTCATGGGCAGCCCCGATGAAGGCTTCAAGCAGGATACCCAGCGTGGTGTAGGCGCCGATTTCCAGCTTGGCCTTGCGCTCGTTGCGAAAGATCTTCTGGCGCGCCAGATTCTTGGCTTCCCGCACGCCCCAGCCGAGATCGGGATGACACAGATCCAGCAGGTCCTCACTGAGGGTGCCCGCCAGCAATTCCGCCTCATGCTGCACGAAGGCCTGGGCCACGTCATTGACCGCCCGCTCCATCGCCGCTCCCCTGAGGGCCGCCACCTTGCGCCGCTGTGACGTGCCACGCGCGACCATGTCGTCATACTCCCGCGGCGCGCCACCACTGATGCCGGTCAGAATCTCGTAGACCTCCTCGAACTGCAGTATGCCCATCTCGAGGCCATCCTCGAGATCGAGCAGCGCATAGCAGATGTCATCGGCGGCCTCGACCAGCCACGCCAACGGGTGGCGACACCAGCGGCCATCGTCACGCGCCAGCAGCCCGCAGCGCTCGGCCACCTGATCCAGCAGTTCACGCTCACTCTGGTAGCAACCGAACTTGCCGCCTGCCGTGGCGTGCTTCACCGTCCAGGGATACTTGAGCAGGGTGCCCAACGTCGCCGCCGTCAGGCGCATGCCGCCATGAAACTGGTTGTATTCGATCTGGGTGACGATACGAAAGCCCTGGGCGTTGCCTTCATAGGTGAGCAGGTCTTCGCGCTCGGCCTCGCTCAGGCCTGACAGACGCCCGTGGTCACTGGCGGCCTCTGCGGCAAACCAGTCACGGATGGCATATTCTCCGGCATGCCCGAAGGGTGGGTTGCCGATGTCATGTCCCAGACAACCGGTCTGGACGATGACGCCGAGGTCGGCGGGCGTGACCCACTCGGGCAGATGGTCCTTCAACTTCTCGCCGACCATCATGCCTAGCGAACGCCCGACGCAGCCGACCTCCAGGGAGTGGGTCAGACGCGTGTGGATGTGGTCGTTGTCGGTCAGTGGGTGCACCTGGGTCTTGCGACCCAGCCGTCGGAAGGAGCCCGCGAACACGATCCGGTCGTGATCCTTGTGGAAGGGCGTACGGCCCATCTCACGCGATACGGTGCCCGGTGCGTCATGCAGGCGACTCGGCTCCAGCAGTCGTTCCCAGTTCATTGATGACATCAGGCAACTCCTTGGCAGGCGCCCGAGAAATGACGCCGGCGAGCAGACAACGGTGAATGACGGGCAGAAAAAAAGAGAACAGGGATTGTGGCACCCTGTTCTCTTTCTCTCCAGACCGCTGGGCGGTTCTCCTGTCCGCCCAGACGGTTTCTCTACCCGCTCAGGTGGTTCATCTCCCGCTCAGTCTGAGAAGGGTGCTCGACACTGCCTGGCGCCGGGGCGGCTCAATCCTCGGCCAGTGCCGGCAACAGCACCTTGAGCTTGCGCGTCAGCGTGTTGCGTCCCCAGCCCAGCAACTCGGCGGCTTCGCCCTTGCGACCGCCGGTATGCTTGAGCGCCGTCTCGATCAGGATGCGCTCGAAGTCGGGCACCGCCTCTTCCAGCAGATGGGTGTGGCCGGCGGCGAGCGCGCGGTCCGCCCACTCACGGAAGGCACCACGCCAGTCCCCGGACGCGGCCTCGGTGCCACTGACGTCACGCAGTTCCGGCGGCAGATCCTCGACCATCACCTCGCGGCCCGAGGCCATCACCGTCAGCCAGCGACAGGTGTTCTCCAGCTGGCGCACGTTGCCCGGCCAGTCGAAGCGCGTGAGGTGCTTCTCGGCCGCCTCGGTGAGCACCTTGGGGTCCGTGGCCAGCTCGCGTGCGGCTTCGGCGAGGAAGTGCTGCATCAGGCGCGGGATGTCCTCACGGCGCTCTGACAGCCGCGGCAGGTGGACGCGGATCACGTTGAGGCGGTGGAAGAGATCCTCGCGGAAACGACCATCCTCCACCAACGCCTCCAGGTGCTGGTGGGTCGCGGCGATGATACGCACATCCACCTTGACCGGCGTGATGCCCCCCACGCGGTAGAACTCGCCATCCGCCAGCACCCGCAACAGACGTGTCTGGGTTTCCGCCGGCATGTCGCCGATCTCGTCCAGGAACAGGGTGCCACCATCGGCCTGCTCGAAGCGTCCGCGACGCAGAGCGGTGGCACCGGTGAAGGCACCCTTCTCGTGGCCGAAGAGCTCTGACTCCATCAGGTCCTTGGGGATCGCCGCCATGTTCAGCGCGATGAACGGCTTGGCCTTGCGGGGCGAATGCTGATGCAGCGCCTGGGCGACACGCTCCTTGCCGGTCCCGGATTCGCCGTTGATCAGTACGGTGATGTGCGACTGGGACAGGCGACCGATGGCCCGAAAGACCTCCTGCATCGCTGGCGCTTCCCCGATGATCTCCTTGGTCAATCCTTCCGGCACCACCGCGGGGGCCTTGGATTCCCGCGCGTGCGCCACGGCACGCCGCACCAGCGCCAGCGCCTCATCGACATCGAAGGGCTTGGGCAGATACTCGAAGGCACCGCCCTGATAGGAGGCCACGGCACTGTCGAGGTCGGAATGGGCCGTCATCACGATCACCGGCAGGTCCGGATAACGCTCGCGGACTCGTGCCATCAGATCGAGGCCATCGATACCGGGCATGCGGATGTCGGTGATCAGCACATCCGGGCACTGGCGCATGATGCTGGCTTCTGCCTGATCCGGGCGCTCGAAGCTTTCCACCTCGAGGTCAGGCTGGGCCAGAGCGCGCTCCAGTACCCAGCGGATGGCGCGGTCATCATCGACGATACAGACGCGTGCAGTCTCGCTCATGAGGGATCTCCAGAAGTGCCGGCAAGCGGGATTAATAGTCGGAATTCGGTATGGCCGGGGCGCGAGTCACACTCGATCAACCCCTGATGCTGGTGCAGGATGCCCTGGGCGATGGAAAGCCCGAGCCCTGAGCCTTCGGCGCGCCCCGAGACCATCGGGTAGAACAGCGTCTCGCGCAGCGCCTCGGGAATGCCCGGGCCGTTGTCGCTGATCGCCAGCTCGCAGACCAGACGATGGCGCTCATGACCCAGCGTGAACTGCCGCCGGGCCCGCGTGCGCAGGGTGATCTCCCACGGCGCCTCATTGCCATCGGCTGATTCGGGCTGCGGCTGCTCGTTGAGGGCCTGGGTCGCGTTGCGCGCGATGTTGAGCACCGCCTGGATCAACTGGCCTTCATCGCCGATGACTTCAGGAAGGCTCGGGTCATAGTCGGCCGTCAGCTTGATGTGATGCCCTTCCGCCGCCAGCAGGGAGCGCACCCGCTCGGTCACCGAGTGGATATTGACCGGCGACTGCAGCGGTGGCCGATTCGGCCCCAGCATGCGATCGACCAGATCGCGCAGGCGATCCACCTCCTCGATGATGATGCGCGTGAACTCCACCATCTGCGGTTCCGGCAGATCGCGCTCCAGCAACTGGGCCGCGCCCCGGATACCGCCAAGCGGGTTCTTCACTTCATGCGCCAGCCCGCGTGTCAGCACCTTGACGGCTTCCTGCCGAGCGATCAGCGCCTCCTCGCGGGAGATCTGCATCAGACGATCACGCGGCTCGATTTCCACCAGCAGCTCATTGGCGCTGACCGGGGTCGCGGTGAAGTCCACCGTCAGCGGCTCGTTGGCCGCATTGACGATCTCGGCCTCACGCTGGGTATAGGGATGCTGTTCTTCCAGCGCCTTGCGCAGCACCTTGATGGGCTCTTCATCCAGCCCGGTCAGATGTTCAGGGGAGCTGCCCTTGACGCGCACCAGGCTGACCGCCAATAGCGTCTCGGCCGCCGGGTTCAGCCATACCACGCGCAGCTGTGCATCCAGCACCACCACGGCAGTATTCAGGTGTTCGAGCAGTCGTTGATGCATGCCTTTATCCGCCATTCGCAGTACGTCTCCCTGTTCTGCAATAACCGCGCCAGTCTGGTGCAAATGCCGCGTGCATGGCACCCGCGCCGATGCACCTCTTTCGGGCGTCGATTTTAAGCACCATTATGGTGCACCAAAGGATCGCACTGCCAACCCGATGAAGCAGACCTGCTCATCAGCGGGCGTGCTGCTGCATCGCGGGCGATACCGTTGCCAGACCTGGCGACAAAAAAGGCCACCCGAAGGTGGCCTGATGACCTGGCGCGCGAGTCACGTGTCGTTCGCAAGCCAGAAGGACTGTCCCCCCCGTCTCTCAGCCACCCCCGGCATTGGCCGGGTTGTTGGGATTGCGCGGGAGATTGACGCTGGCGCGTTGCACGTAGACCACTCGGGGCTCGGTGGTCTGGCGCACTCGTCCGGAGGCATCCAGCAGCTCCGCCTGGATGACATGCTTGCCACGCTCGAGCCCCGGCACCATGAAGACACTGCTGTTCATGGCCGATTGCGACGGCGCGCCATCCACGGTCACGCGTACCTTATGCTCGGGACGCAGCTGCGGCTCGATGGCCAGGCGCACCGCCAGGTTGCCGGCCTGCCCCGTGGGCAGCGTCTCTTCATTGCTCGGGCTCTGGATGAAGAAGCGGGTATAGCCACGGAAGCTGACATCCATGGCAGGCGCGGAGGGTCGGCTACGGGAAGCGGTCTCGGACGGGGAAGATGACACGCCACGTGAAGCAGGCGCGCGCGAGGGAGCAGACTCGGTGGAAGGCACCACACTCAGCGGCGTCAGCTTGACCTTGCTGCCGCCCGCCGGCTGATCACTGAACACCACGTTGCCGTTGGCATCCACGTGCCGGTAGACCTGAGCCGCCTCGAGCTCCGCCGAGACGCTGCTCAGGGCCAGCACCGCTGACAGGCAGAGACCGAGCGTCGTCATGCCCGGCAGGCGAGCCATCCGCCGCATTCCCTTGACCGGCAAGGACCTGCTGTCACCCACTGAACCGATGCCACGCGAAGAAGAAGTGAAGGGCCACATCCGGGAATTCCTGAAGAAGTCATGGGAAGCCAGAAGCGCGCATCCGCTCCTGCCAGTCGTGTCACTCACTCGGACGCTACCAGCGTGCCAGAAGTGACATATCCTGCTGCCAAGTTACAAAGCTTCCCGCGTTGATACCAGCCCTGCTTGTTGCGACGCGACTTTCCGCGACGGGTCGCGGGTCCTGGACAGCCGGGAGTCAGCTCTTGGAGCACATGTCTCAGAAACGAGAACAGGGCCATACCTGTCGGTATGACCCTGTGTGTCTCGCCTCACGCATGCCCCGCGCTCAGACTGCTCCGGGCGGGGCCGTGAGCGACATGCGCCGTCGGTAGATCAGACGCTGTAGTACATGTCGAATTCGAGCGGGTGAGTCGCCATGCGCAGGCGCTGGATGTCTTCGCCCTTCAGCTCGAGGTAGGCATCGATCATGTCGTCAGTGAAGACGCCACCCTGGGTCAGGAACTCACGATCGCCGTCCAGCGCGGTCAGTGCCTGTTCGAGGCTCTCGGCCACGGTCGGGATGGACTTGGCTTCTTCGGCCGGCAGGTCGTAGAGGTTCTTGTCCATGGCATCGCCCGGGTGGATCTTGTTCTTGATGCCGTCGATACCGGCCATCAGCATCGCGGAGAACGCCAGGTACGGGTTGGCCGTCGGATCCGGGAAGCGAGCCTCGACACGCTTGCCTTTCGGGCTGGCGGTGTACGGGATACGGATGGAAGCGGAACGGTTGCGGGCAGAGTAGGCCAGCATGACCGGGGCTTCGAAGCCCGGCACCAGACGCTTGTAGGAGTTGGTGGACGCATTGGTGAAGGCGTTCAGCGCACGAGCGTGCTTGATGATGCCGCCAATGTAGTAGAGGGCCATTTCGGACAGACCCGCGTACTCGTCACCGGCGAACTGGTTGTCGCCATCCTTCCAGAAGGACTGGTGAACGTGCATGCCGGAACCGTTGTCACCGACCAGCGGCTTGGGCATGAAGGTCGCGGACTTGCCGTAAGCGTGCGCCACGTTGTGGATCACGTACTTGAGTTCCTGAACCTCATCGGCCTTCTTGACCAGGGTGTTGAACTTGACACCGATCTCGTTCTGGCCGGCGTTCGCCACTTCGTGGTGGTGAACTTCGACTTCCTGACCGATGGCTTCCAGGGTGTTGCACATGGCAGCACGGATATCGTGGAAGCTATCGATCGGCGGGACCGGGAAGTAGCCGCCCTTCAGACGCGGACGGTGACCCAGGTTGCCGCCTTCCGGCGTGGAATCGGTCGCCCATGCACCTTCTTCGGAAGAGATCTTGAACATCGCGCCGTTCATCTCGTTCTTCCAGTGCACTTCATCGAAGATGAAGAATTCCGGCTCCGGACCGAAGAAGGCAGTATCGCCCAGACCGGTGGACTTCAGATATTCCTCGGCACGCTTGGCGACGGAACGCGGGTCGCGCTCATAGCCCTGCATGGTGGCCGGCTCGATGACGTCACAGCGCAGCACCAGAGTGGTGTCTTCGGTGAACGGGTCAAGGAAGGCAGTGCCGTCGTCCGGCATCAGGATCATGTCGGACTCGTTGATGCCCTTCCAACCTTCGATAGAAGAACCATCGAACATCTGACCATTCTCGAAGAATTCTTCGTCAACCGTGCGCGCCGGGATGGAGACGTGCTGCTCCTTGCCCTTGGTGTCGGTGAAGCGCAGATCAACCCACTTGACTTCGTGTTCTTCAATCAGGGCAAGTGTCTTCTCAGCCATGGTAATTCTCCGATGGAGCCGGCGGCTCGGTTGCAGTTGGTGTCAGCGTTGTCTGTTCAGGTCTTTCGTTGTCTGTCTTTTTTCTCATGGTCAGCCAATGGATGCCAGCCATGAAGAGGATGACCTGATAATGCATCGAGCGTGCCAGAATGAAGCACACCAGAACATCAACAACAATAACTAACTGAAAACAATGAAGAAATACATGCACCCAAAGATGACATGCTGGATTTTGCAGCGAGAAACATGACCCCACAAGGTGCAGAAAAGAGGATTGCGCAGGCACGAATTATCATATTGGTGCATCAAAAAATGCCTTGGCACCAATATGGTGCACAGCGAGCCATCAGGCCGATATGACCGGTCGCATCAGCCTCACGCTGGCCGCGTCAATTCGAGAGAACTCGCTGTCGATGACGGTCTTTTTCGCTCGTGATCGTCATGGCAGCCCTTGGCCACAAGTTTTTTTTCATCTGTCACAAGCGCGCGGAAAAGACTTGAGAGACAATCATTTGGGCACTTCAGGCCAATCCATGGCCCTCACTGACCCGCCTCGTGAATGCACGATGCTGGCAGGAGGCATGCCATGCCCCCTATAATGCGCCCCAAATCACAAGCGCCCGGTACGCGAGCGCCCATTTTCCGCACAGGTTCCCGTCGTGATCGAGAAACTTCGCAACATAGCCATCATCGCCCACGTTGACCACGGTAAAACTACCCTGGTCGACAAGCTCCTGAGTCAGTCTGGCACCCTGGACCGCAAGGCCGAGGGTCAGGAACGCATCATGGATTCCAACGACCAGGAAAAAGAGCGCGGCATCACCATTCTCGCGAAGAACACCGCGATCCAGTGGAACGATTACCACATCAACATCGTGGATACCCCTGGGCACGCTGACTTCGGTGGCGAAGTCGAGCGCGTGATGTCCATGGTCGATTCCGTGCTGCTGCTGGTCGATGCTGTCGATGGCCCGATGCCGCAGACTCGCTTCGTGACCCAGAAGGCTTTCGCCCAGGGTCTGAAGCCGATCGTCGTCGTCAACAAGATCGACCGTCCGGGCTCTCGTCCTGACTGGGTCGTCGACCAGATCTTCGATCTGTTCGACAACCTGGGCGCGACCGACGAGCAGCTCGACTTCCCGATCATCTACTGCTCTGCCCTCAACGGCATTGCCGGCATGGATCCGGAAGACCTGCAAGACACCATGGACCCGATGTTCCAGTCCATCGTCGACATCGTCGAGCCGCCGAAGGTCGAGCTGGACGGTCCGTTCCAGATGCAGATCTCCGCACTGGACTACAACAGCTACGTCGGCGTCATCGGTCTGGGCCGCATCAAGCGCGGTTCCGTCAGCCCGGGTCAGCAGGTTTCCATCGTCACCAAGGAAGGCGCTGTCCGCAAGGGCAAGATCGGCCAGGTCATGACCCACATGGGTCTGGACCGCGTGCAGACCGACAAGGCGACCGCCGGCGACATCGTCTGCATCACCGGTATCGAGAACCTCGCGATCTCCGACACCATCTGCGACACCGCGACCGTCGAAGCGCTGCCGCCGCTGACCGTCGATGAGCCGACCGTCTCCATGACCTTCCAGGTCAATGACTCTCCGTTCGCCGGCCAGGACGGCAAGTTCGTCACCAGCCGCAACATCCGTGAGCGTCTGGACCAGGAACTGATCCACAACGTCGCCCTGCGCGTCGAGCAGGGTGAGACGCCGGAGAAATTCGTCGTTTCCGGCCGTGGTGAGCTGCACCTCTCCGTGCTGATCGAATCCATGCGTCGTGAAGGCTTCGAGCTGGCCGTGGGCCGCCCGGAAGTCATCATCAAGGAAATCGACGGCAAGAAGCAGGAGCCGTACGAAGAAGTCATCATCGACTGTGAAGAGCAGCACCAGGGCTCCATCATGGAAGAGCTGGGCTACCGCAAGGGTGAGCTGACCAACATGAACCCGGATGGCAAGGGTCGTGTGCGTCTGGACTTCATCATCCCGTCACGTGGTCTGATCGGCTTCCGTGGCCAGTTCCTGACCCTGACCTCCGGTACCGGCATCCTGACCAGCCGCTTCGATCACTACGGTGACCTGAAGGAAGGCGCAGGCGTCGAGCGTCGCAACGGTGTCATGATCTCCATGGTGCCGGGCAAGGCACTGTCCTACGCCCTGTACACTCTGCAGGAGCGCGGCAAGCTGATCATCGGTCACGGTACCGAAGTCTATGAAGGCATGCTGGTGGGTATCCACAACCGTGCCAACGACCTGGTCGTCAACCCGACCAAGGCCAAGAAGCTGGATAACATGCGCTCCACCGGCAACGACGAGAACATCGTGCTGACGCCGCCGATCCGCTTCACTCTGGAACAGGCGATCGAGTTCCTGGATTCCGATGAGCTGGTGGAAGTCACTCCGCTGCACATCCGTATCCGCAAGAAGTATCTGAAAGAGAACGAGCGCAAGCGCGCAAGCAAGTAAGACGCTGCCCGTGCAGCCCTCCTCCCCAAGTGGAGGGCAAGCCTGAAACGCAAAAGACCCGCCTCCCGGCGGGTCTTTTGCGTTTCAGGCGTTAACAACGCCACTTCCCTAATACTCGAGCATGTCATTGCAGATAGTGCGTCGCCATTAGGGCCGGCAGTTTCCCCCCTCAAACGTCCGTTCCTTGGCCTAACGCGTTCTAACCTCTTAAATGTGAGTCATATCAAGCTTCTGTTGTTGCGCATATCGCAGTGCTGCTCTCTTCCACCCGGCGATAGTGGTTTTCGGATGCGCCAACTTGTTGCCCGTAATGGCCAGAAGCCGCAATAGAAAACTGGAACCTGTTTATATGGCAACAGATTATTTCAATGCGTCACTTTCATGCGACGCAATGAAGTCGCGCCTTTCGCGGACACTGGGGTCAACGCATCCGAACAGGTATCTTCTGCCGGAGCTTTTTTCATGCCTACCCAGCATTTAAGAAGTCCTCAGCCATCACAGGAAGCCCGGAACCGGGTCATCTTCCCGATCATCAATGACGCCTGCCACGCGTTGCCATTGCCAGGGCCCTCTCCAGCAATCTCGCATTTCGGCGCCATAGAAGACCCGTATGAAAGGATTCATCAATGAGCATCAAGGAACGCCTGGAAACCCTGCCCTGGGACACGCTGGCACGCTACCGTCTGATCGAGATCATCGCCCTGTGGGAAGGCCGCGTCACGTCACGTCATCTGGGCAACGCCTTCGGGATAGCACGCCAGCAGGCGTCACGCGTCATGAAGACCTATCGCGAGACCGTCGCCGAACACAATCTTGAATATGATCCCGTGATCAAGGGCTACCGCCCCTCCGCCAATTTTCACCCGATGCTGACGCGGGGTGAGGTGGATGAATATCTGCAGCTGCTCGGCAATCATGACAATCTGAATCCCCACTTCACCGGACTCGGACTCGGTCAGGCCAACACCGAGGCGCTCCGCTTGCCGTCCCGCAGCGCCAGCCCGCCCGTGGTCCGGACATTGATTGAAGCGGCCAGCCAGGGAGCACGCCTGGAGGTCACCTACGCCTCTTTGAACTCCCCTCAGGGGGAAGAGCGTATCCTGTGTCCACATACGCTGGTCTATGCCGCAGGTCGCTGGCATGTGCGGGCCTTCTGTGAGAAGAACCGGGCTTTTCGCGACTTCGTGCTGTCTCGATTCCGCGATGTCCCTGAGCTGTTCGGCGAGGCCCTTGAAGGCAGTCAACGTGAATTCGATGACGGCTGGGAAACCCGGGTCACCCTGCGCCTGGGGGCAGACCCTCGCCTGACGCCAGATGAGCGTGGCCTGATCGAACAGGACCACGGCATGGTCGACGGCGAGCTTCACCTCCCGACTCGCGGCGCCCTCGTCCAGTATGTGCTGCGTGAGCTGGGCATCAATCCGGATTATCTGGATGAGTCGCCCCGTGCGCAGCAATTGGTGGTGTTGAATCATGCCGAGATCAGCGACTGGTTGTTCGTCAGCTCCAGCGCCTGAAACGATGGCTTGCAGGACTATTCAGCGCTGAGTGAAGTTTATATGATGACTTCTGCACACAGTCCTTCGCCTACCCGGCGGAGGGCTGTTTTTTTGGTAACTCGCCAGGCCTTGTCAGCAAGGCGCGGATACCACACCTGACAGGAGGTCACATGGCCACACTTCCCTCGATCATCATCAATCGTCTGGATGCCGAACGCCTCGAGCGCCTGATCGATCGCGTCTCGGCTGCCGACCGCCAGGTGGCGGAACAGCTCGAGGACGAACTGGAGCGCGGCGATATCGTCGAGCCTCACGAGGTGCCCGCCGATATCGTCAGCATGAACAGCCGCGTGGAGTTCACGGATCTGACCCGCCAGCAGACCCTGATACGCACGCTGGTCTATCCGCACGCCCTGTCAGACCAGCAGGATGGCCTGTCAGTACTGGCGCCTCTGGGAGCCGCTCTGCTGGGGCTGCGGGTCGGTAGCCTCATCGAGTGGCAGCTGCCGGATGGCAGCCTGCACGAGGTACGCATCGAGGCGCTCCACTACCAGCCGGAAAGCGCGGGCGATCTGCACCGCTGATACCGCCTAGCGCATCAGCAGACGGCGGATCAGACCATGGATGGCGCGTGCTGCCGGCCCGTCGGCATAGGGCGGATACATCAGCTTCGCGCCATTCATGCGCCCCTTGGCAAAGACGCCCTTGGCCTTGCTCAGCGTCTGGAATCCTTCCCGCCCGTGGTAATGCCCCATGCCGGATGGCCCGATGCCGCCGAACGGCATGTCATCCTGCGCCACATGCAGCAGGGTGTCGTTCAGACACATTCCGCCTGCATGCGTGCCCTCGGTGACCCGCTGCTGTTCGTGCTTGTCGTGGCCGAAGTAGTAAAGCGCCAGCGGGCGTGGGCGCGCATTCACGTAGGCCATCGCAGCGGACAGCTCATCCACCGCCGCGTCCGGCAGCGCGACAATCGGCAGCAGCGGCCCGAAGATCTCCTCCTGCATCACCCGCATCTCATCCGTTACCTCAAGCAGTGCCAGCGGCGGCATCAGACGCTTCTCGACCAGCGCCGGGTCATCCCAGTCAGGGCTGTCGAGCAGTGGCCTGAGCGTCGCACCCTTGGCCAGTGCATCCTCGAGCACTTCCCTCACGCGCTGGTATTGACGCTGATTGATGATGCGCGAGTAATCCTGCGTCTCGGCGAAGCGCGGATAGAAGCGCTGGAAGCACTCCCCCAACGCCTGAACCAGCGACTCGATCTGATCTTCCGCACACAGCACGTAATCCGGAGCGACACAGGTCTGGCCGGCATTCATGCCCTTGCCGAAGGCAAGACGTGAGGCCGCCTCGCGGCGCTGCGCATCGTCCGCCATCAACTGGCGCGACATGATCACCGGCGACTTGCCGCCCAGCTCCAGCGTGACGGGGGTCAGATTCTCCGCCGCGGCGCGCATCACATGCCGGCCCACCGCCGTGCTGCCGGTGAACAGCAGGTGGTCGAAGGGCAGTGCCGAGAAGGCCGCCGCGACCTCGGCCTCGCCGGTCACCACCGCGACCTGCACTTCCTCGAAGGCATCCGCGAGCATGCCGCGCAGCGCCTCGGCGGTTTCCGGCGTGAATTCGCTCATCTTGATCATCACCCGATTGCCGGCGCTCAGCGCGCTGATCAAGGGGCCGATCGCCAGATACAGCGGATAGTTCCACGGCACGATGATGCCGGCCACACCAAGTGGCTGGTAGACGACACTTGCACTGGCTGGCTGGAAGGCGGCGCTGACGTGGCGCTTCGAGGGCTTCATCCAGCCCTTCAGGTGACGGCGTGCATGGCGAATGCCCTCGTAGCTCGGTACCAGTTCCGCCAGGCGTGTCTCGTGAGCACTGCGATGACCGAAATCTCGGCTGATGGCCGCGACCAGGGCCTCCTCGTGCGCCTTGAGGGCATCACGCAGCGCTGCCAGCCAGCCACGCCGCTCCTCGGCACTCGGCATCGGCGCGTGGGCGAAGGCTGCTCGCTGAGCGTCCAGCAACTCACGCATGCGAGCCATCTCGGCCTCTCCCTCGTGGTCTGATGAGGCAGTCGCAGCGTCGGAGGTGGCAGGCAGGTCGTCAACAGCACGGGGGTCTACAGGGGAAGCAGGCGTCATGAGCGTATCCGGTGGGAGCTGTCGAGAATGACAGACGTCGTCGTGGCTCACTCCGTTTTAGAACACTCGTTTGATGGCGTCAAAGAAAGTCTGCACGACAGTCCACGCAAGCCAGAATGCAAGAAGCCCCCGCACCGTGAGGTGCGAGGGCTTCTCGGATGTCATCTTGCCGATCGGCCGATGACGGAATTCGTTGGCGCGCCCAGCAGGATTTGAACCTGCGACCCCTGCCTTCGGAGGGCAGTACTCTATCCAGCTGAGCTATGGGCGCGCATGCCATGGTTGCGGAGAACCAAGGCGCGCTTATGGTAACGTCTTGATTCTACGTTGTCGAGATATCACGCCCGTCACACGGTTGCCGCCCCCTCGGCCAGCGCTATACTGGCTCGATACACAGCCTTCAAAAGGTGCACCTCATGCAAGCTCGCCAGCCATCCGCGTCATTCCTCACGCGCTCATCCCTGCCGGTTTCCCTGAGCGCGATGCTGTTCAGCGTGCTTGTCAGTTCACAGGCGCTCGCCGCGGACAATTCGCATGACGCCATCGCCGAGCGCCTCAAGCCGGTGGGTGAGCTATGCCTGAAAGGTGAGAGTTGCGCAGGTGACATGGCCGGAGCGGGCCAACAGCCGTCTGCGGCGGCGGAGAGTGACTCCGCCAGTGCTGCCAGCGCGATCGACGGCGAGAAGGTCTACGGCGGTATCTGCATGGCCTGCCATACCACGGGCGCGGCCGGCGCACCGCGTCTGGGTGAGGCCGGCGACTGGGAAGCGCGTCTCGCCAAGGGCGACGAGACGCTCTACACCCATGCCATCGAAGGCTTCAATGCCATGCCGGCCAAGGGCGGCAACCCGGCGCTGTCCGATGAGGAAGTGAAGGCCGCCGTGGACTATCTGCTCGACTCCGTGCGCTGACCCTCGAGCGCGACTAACCGAGCAGGGAACGCAGGCCCGCGATGGCATCCCGTCCGCGGGCCACCTTCTTCTCCTGATCCTGCGGCTTGTCGGCACGCCCTTCCCACTCGAGATCCTCGGGGGGCAGCTCGTCCAGGAAGCGACTCGGCACACAGTCCATCATCTCGCCATAGGTCTTGCGCTGCCGGGCCAGTGTCAGCACCAGCGTGCGCCGTGCCCGCGTGATGCCGACATAGGCGAGGCGACGCTCCTCCTCCACCGTCTCCATCTCGATGGAGTTGCGGTGCGGCAACAGGTCTTCCTCCAGCCCCATCACGTAGACGTGCGGGAATTCCAGGCCCTTGGAGGCATGCAGCGTCAAAAGCTGCACACGGTCCGAATCGTCCTCCTCGGCCTGCTGCTCGAGAATGTCGCGCAGCACCAGACGTGAGATGGCCGCCGCGACATCACCGGTCTCGGTGTCACCGACCATCGCCTCGCTGCCCTCAAGCTCTTCCACCTCCTCCTGGGGATTGCCGCTGATCGACTTCTCCAGCTGGTCGATCAGGATCCAGACGTTGGCCATGCGCCGCTCGGCGATCTTGGGGGCACTGGCGTTCTGATACAGCCAGCCCTCGTAATCCACTTCATGAAACAGCTCGCGGATCGCGCTGATCGACTGACCAGCATCCATCTCGCGACGCACGCGGTCCAGCGTGTGGGTGAAGCGGCCGAGGCGGTCCAGCGCCCGCTCGCTCAGCTGCTCGCGCAGGCCCATCTCGCTGCAGGCGGCGTAGAGTGACACGCCACGCCCGGTGGCGTAGTTGGCCAGCTTCTCCAGCGTGCCCGGCCCGACTTCGCGTCGCGGCACGTTGACGATGCGCAGGAAGGCATTGTCGTCCGCCGGGTTGATCAACAGACGCAGATAGGCCATCGCGTCCTTGATCTCGTTGCGCCCGAAGAAGGAGGTGCCGCCGGAGAGCTTGTAGGGAATCTGATAGTGCTGCAGCTTCAGCTCCAGCAGGCGCGCCTGGAAGTTGCCACGATAGAGCACCGCGAAATCACGCCACTCGGCGCCTTCCTTGATGCGCCGCGTCAGGATCTCCCCCGCCACGCGCTCGGCCTCGGCCTCTTCGTTGCGATTCATGATGATGCGGATCGGGTCGCCATCGCCCATCTGCGACCACAGCGTCTTGTCGTAGACGTGCGGGTTGTTGGCGATCAGGGTGTTCGCCGCGCGCAGGATGATGCCGGTGGAGCGATAGTTCTGCTCCAGCTTGATCAGATTCAGCCGCGGGAAATCCTCGCCGAGGGTGACGAGGTTCTCGGGGCGCGCGCCGCGCCAGGCGTAGATGGACTGATCATCGTCCCCCACCACGGTGAAGGTCTGACGCTCCTGCATCAGCATCTTCACCAGCAGATACTGACTGATGTTGGTGTCCTGATACTCATCGACCAGCATGTAGTGGATGCGCCGCTGCCAGCGCGCCAGCACCTCGGGATGGTCACGGAACAGCACCACCGGCAGCAGGATCAGGTCATCGAAGTCCACCGCGTTGTAGGCCTTGAGATGCCGGTTGTAGGCCTCGTAGATCACCGCGGCGTACTGGGCATCTTCATCCTCGGCATGCGACAGCGCCGCCCCGGGCAGGATGAGGTCATTCTTCCAGGTGGAAATCTGACTCTGCACCGCATTGATCTGCTCGGCGTCGGTGTCGGCTTCCTTGTGCATCAGTTCCTTGATCAACACCTTGGCATCATCGGTGTCGAACAGCGAGAAGCCCGGCTTGTAGCCCAGTGTCTTCAGCTCGCCGCGGATGATGGTCAGGCCGAGGGTGTGGAAGGTCGAGACGATCAGCCCGTGGCCCTCGCGGCCCTTGAGCATCTTGCCGACTCGCTCCTTCATCTCGCGCGCCGCCTTGTTGGTGAAGGTCACGGCGGCGATGTTGCGTGCCTTCATGCCGCATTCCTGCACCAGATAGGCGATCTTGGTCGTGATCACGCTGGTCTTGCCGGAACCGGCCCCTGCCAGTACCAGACAGGGGCCATCGATGGCACGCACGGCTTCCTGCTGGCGGGGATTGAGCTTGGCGAGGCGATCACGGATCTCGGTCATCACGGTGTCCTGCTGGGCGAGGAAATCAATCGAAGAAACATCTCTGGTGGTGCCGGGCACGACCGGGCAGCGCACTCAATCGAGCTGCACGGCCCCGGCAAAGTCGAGCTGACGCCAGCTTTCGTAGACGACGACGGCGACGGCATTCGACAGATTCATGCTGCGGCTGTCGGCCAGCATCGGCAGGCGCAATACCTGCTCGCGGGGGAGACTGTCGAGCATCGCCTGTGGCAGGCCGCGCGTCTCCGGGCCGAACACCAGCGCATCACCAGCCTGGAAGTTGGCCTCATGTGGCGCGGTGCGACCCCGCGTAGAGAGCGCGAAGATGCGCGCAGGCTTCACGGTTGCGACGAAGTCATCGAGGCTGGCATGGCGCTGCACACGTGCCCACTCATGATAATCGAGTCCGGCACGCCGCAGGCGCTTGTCCTCCAGCTCGAACCCGAGCGGCTCGATCAGATGCAGGCGAAAGCCGGTATTGGCGCACAGGCGGATGATGTTGCCGGTATTGGGCGGAATCTCGGGCTGATAGAGCACGATATCGAGCATGAGCGAACTCGCGGCAGATGACGAAACAGGGCGTTGGCAGGCCAGCATTCCCCTCATGGCAGCACCGCCCGCCAGGACAACGCAAAGCGGGCCCCGAAGGGCCCGCCATCTTACCGCAATGCGCATCCGTCGCGCAGGGCGGGAATCAGAACTGCAGACGCATGCCGACCAGCGGGCCGGAATCCAGCGTGCGCTCGTCCCGGTTGTCGAAGTCCGCCTTCACCTTGCGGTAGCCGACATAGCCTTCGACGTTGTCGATGACCTGGTAGCGGGCGCGCAGGCCGTACTCGTAGCTGTGCTCCAGCTCGTCGCTGGTCACGACGTTCGGGGTGACGTAGCCATAGCCACCCAGCGAGACGCGCGGCGCGCCCGGCAGGTAGTAGTAGCCATAGCCGCCCAGGCCCAGACCGCCGCCGTCACCGTGGTCGGTGTCGTACTGGCTCCAGCGTGCGCCGAGGCCCACGTCGTATTCGCTGGTGCGCTCGGTGCCCAGCAGCTGGACGTGACCGGCGGTGACATCATCGTGGTCATCGCTGGACAGGATACCGCCGCCGAGCTGGACGCCGTTGCTGATCTCGCCGTTCAGCTCGCCCTGGACGGCTTCACTGTTGAGGTTGAGATCGGCGTTGCCGGCGAGTGCCGGGGCGGACAGGCTCGCGGCAAGGATAGCTGCCGAAAGGCCGAGAATGTTACGGTAAGCTGTCATGTGCATGTCTCTCTACGTGACTGGGAAATGTGGTGTGCGCGGGTCATGAGCGCTCTCAGGCGCTCTGGAGACCGTACTGCGCACGATAGTCGCGGATAGCTGCCGCGTACCCAGACAGTTCCTGCTGTGCGTATTGCTCAAGATACTCCAGCACCTGGTCGAGCGTCACGATACTGACCACGGGCATGGAGAAACGTGCTTCCACTTCCTGGATGGCACTGTTCGCTTTCAGGCCACCCTGTCCATCCGGAGCACGCTCCTGACGGTCCAGAGCGATCACGACCCCCGCCGCCTTGGCACGCTCGGCGTGGATGATCTCCATCACTTCGCCGATGGCGGTACCGGCGGTGATGACGTCATCGATGATCATCACGCGGCCTTCCAGGGGCGCGCCGACCAGCGAGCCGCCTTCACCATGCGTCTTGGCTTCCTTGCGATTGAAGGTAAACGGCATGTCGCGCTGATGGTGGTCGGCCAGCGCGACGGCCGTCACGGCACCCAGCGGGATGCCCTTGTAGGCAGGGCCGAACAGCACGTCGGCCTCCAGGCCCGAGTCGACGATGGCGCGGGCGTAGAAACGGCCCAGGCGCGCCAACGCCTGACCGGAGCGGAACAGGCCAGCATTGAAGAAGTAGGGGCTCACCCGCCCGGACTTGAGCGTAAACTCGCCAAACCGCAGCACGTCCTGCTCGATGGCAAACTCAATGAACTCCCGCTGGTAGTCCTGCATCCGATATCACCTTTGAATTCGTTAGCCATTTACCAAATCGTCTAAAGCTCGGGTATCATACAGGCGCGACGAACCAGGGACCACGTATGAAAATCGCTACAGTTAACGTCAATGGTATTCGAGAAGCGGTCAGCCGCGGCTTCCTCGACTGGCTTGCCAGTCAGGACGCCGACGTCGTCTGCATCCAGAACCTCAAGGCCAAGAGCTTCGAGCTCGACGACAGCATCCTCTATCCGGAAGGGTATGAAGGCTACTTCCTTGACGCCGAGAAAGACGGCTTCTCGGGCGTAGGCCTCTACTGCCGCCAGATTCCCAAGGCCATCATGTATGGACTGGGCTTCGAGCAGTGCGACAACGAAGGCCGCTACCTGCAGGCCGATTACGACCGCTTCAGCATCTGCTCCTTCCTGATGCCTGACGGCAGTGATCCGGACGCCAAGGGCGCCTTCATGGAGCAGTATCAGGAATACCTCAGCAAGCTGCGCCGCAAGCGTCGTGATTACATGATCTGCGGCACCTGGCATGTGGCCCACAAGACCGTCGATCTCGCCAACTGGTCCGACAACCAGATGACGCCCGGCTTCAAGCCGGAAGAGCGCGCCTGGATGGATCAGGTCTTCGGCCCGATCGGCTTCATCGATGCCTTCCGTGAGGTCAATCGCGAGGCTCACCAGTACTCCTGGTGGCCGGCGCTGGACAGTGACCAGCCGCGCGCCCGTCAGGAAGGCTGGCGCCTGGACTATCAGGTCATCGACCCGAACCTGCGTCGTCACATCAAGGACGCATGGATCGATACCGACGCGACCTTCAGCGAATTCGCACCGGTGATAGTCGAGTACGACCTCGAACTGTGATCCGTCGCGTCTCGCCTTGAGCGCTCGGCCTCGGGCCACCCTGCCAGTCGCATGATGTGCCATCCGGCACTGACGAAAACGCCCCCACCGCGCAAGCGATGGGGGCGTTTTCCGTCGGGTCCCGAAAAGGACTCAGGCCTCGGCGGGCATGCCCAGCGCCGCACGCTGGGCGGCGAACAGCTCCGCTCCGGTCCGCTCGGCGAGATCCAGCAGCGCGTTGAGCTCGGCGCGATCAAAGGCTGCGCCTTCAGCCGTGCCCTGCACCTCGATCAGCCCCTTGCCTTCCGCCATCACCACGTTCATGTCGGTATCGGCCTTGCTGTCTTCCGGATAGTCGAGATCCGTGACCGGCACGCCCTTGTAGATACCGACGGACACGGCGCTGACCAGACTCACCAGCGGGTCCGTCTTGATCTTGCGCTCACGCTGCAGGCCCTGCAGCGCATCGACCAGCGCCACACAGCCACCGGTGATCGCCGCGGTACGCGTGCCGCCATCGGCCTGCAGCACATCGCAGTCGATGGTGATGGTGTATTCGCCCAGCTTCTTGAGATCTACCGCAGCGCGCAGCGCACGGCCGATCAGACGCTGGATCTCCACCGTACGACCACCCTGCTTGCCACGCGCCGCCTCACGATCACTGCGGGTGTGGGTCGCGCGCGGCAGCATGCCGTACTCGGCGGTCAGCCAGCCCTTGCCGGAACCGCGCAGCCAGCGCGGCACGCCCGCCACGACAGAGGCGGTGCACAGTACGCGGGTATCCCCGAACTCCACCAGCACCGAGCCCTCGGCGTGACGAGTGAACTCACGGGTCAGGCGGATCTCGCGCGGCTGCTCCGGGGTGCGGCCACTGGGGCGGATCACGTTGGCTTCGCTCATGGGGATTCCTTTGTTGCAGTCTTCGGGAGGCCAGAGTCTACACGCCACGCCCACGGGCGACGACCTTCACCGCACACCGGGCCGCCCGCCCGAGAGCACTGGGCGCTCAAGAGCGGCACGCGTACACTTCAGGCTATCAGCGCGGTCGCTCATGCACCGCCTCTCTTCTGACAGCCAACCGACAAGGAGCACGTCATGGTCCACAGCATGACCGCCTTCAGCCGCCAGACCCATGAAGCCGACTACGGCACCCTGACACTGGAACTGCGCTCGGTGAACCAGCGCTATCTCGAACCGCACTTCCGCCTGCCCGACAGCCTGCGCGAACTCGAAAGCGCCTTCCGCGAAGGCCTGCGCAAGCGCCTCAGCCGCGGCAAGGTCGAACTCTCGCTGCGCTTTGACGCCGAAGCCGGTGCCGACAGCCTCGCCGTCGATGCCAGACGCCTGGGCGAACTCAGCCGCGTGCTCGCCGAAGTCGGCCAGCACTGCCCGGACGCCCCGCAGCCCTCACGCCTCGCCCTGCTCGACTACCCCGGCGTACTGGTACGCGAAGGAGCCGATCAGGAGCGCATCAAGGCCGATGCCTTGAGTCTGTTCAAGCGCGCGCTGGACGAGCACATCGAAGGCCGCGCCCGCGAAGGCGAACGCCTCGCCGAACTCATCACCGCTCGCCTCGACAGCGTCGACAGCCACGTCGCCGAAGTCCGCCGCCTGATGCCGGACATCCTCGCCCGACAGCGTGAAACCCTGCTCGCCCGCCTCGAGGAAGTTCGCGCCACCCTCGACCCGCAACGCCTGGAAGCCGAACTGACCCTGATGGCCCAGAAGGCCGATATCGATGAAGAGCTCGACCGCCTCGACACCCACGTCAGCGAAGTCCGTCGTCAGCTCACCCAGAAGGGCCCCATCGGCCGTCGCCTCGACTTCCTGATGCAGGAACTCAACCGCGAAGCCAACACCCTCTCCTCCAAATCCGTCGTCGCCGACACCACCCGCTGCGCCGTCGAGCTCAAGGTACTGATCGAACAGATGCGTGAGCAGATTCAGAATATCGAGTGAAGTCTTGTGACAGGAGTTAGTCGGATGAGCAGACCCGAACCATGGAGTGGTGAAGAAGTTATTGCGACTGTCGAGACGTATAAGAAGATGCTAATTGCAGAGTTATGTGGTCAGCATTATGTGAAGACAGAACACAATCGCGAGCTTGCCAAGAAGTTACATCATCGCTCGAGAGCCTCTATCGAGTTTAAGCATCAAAACATCAGCGCCGTGCTACGAGATGCTGACTGCCCCTATATCAATGGCTACAAGCCGATGAGTAACTATCAGGGCATGCTGGTCGATGTCGTTGAGCGCCATCTGCTTCGTACTGAGCTATTCGATCAAGCAGCGCGCAATGCGGCGGATCGCCCGGTGATTGATGCGCCAGCCCCAAAGGATACCTCGATCATTGTGACGCCGCCGGACTCTAAAACACCTCCGATAAGTGTGCAGGAAGCTAAACAACGTTACGTAACACCCACACCGGTTAAGCGCGATTACCTGGCGCGAGAAGCCCGCAACCATGCACTGGGGAGTGCCGGCGAGCGTTTTGTGGTGGCCTTTGGGAAGATGCGCCTCAGAAAAGAAGGCCAGACATCGCTGGCCGAGAAGGTCGAGCATGTGGCGAAAACACAGGGCGATGGCTTGGGCTATGACGTCCTGTCCTTTGAGGCTGATGGCCGAGAGCGCTGGATCGAGGTGAAGACGACGGCATTCGCCAAAGAGTGCGCTTTTTTCATCACGCCAAATGAACTCAAGTGCTCACAAGCCAATCCAGAGCACTACCATCTTTTCCGCATCTTTAGCTTCTTAACCCAACCCAACATGTACTGCTTGAGGGGGGATCTTTACCCGCAATTGACGCTCAATCCGCAAAGCTATCGCGCACACCTACTGTGAATGGCTGGCTCCCGTGTCCTAGCAATTGAAACTCTGCCCCACAGCCACAATCTTGTCTACATCCCTCGACTGAGGGCTTTTCCGCTCAAGGAGTCAGGCATGTCTATCGAACAAGTGCTGTACCGTGCAGAAGCTACTACCACTGGGGGTCGTGAGGGCAAGTCGCGTTCTTCCGATGGTGCGCTGGATGTCACCCTGAGCACACCGAAGGAGCTGGGCGGTGGTGGCGGTGAAGGCACCAACCCGGAGCAGCTGTTCGCGGCGGGTTACTCTGCCTGCTTCATCGGTGCCATGAAGCACGTGGCCAGCACTGACGGCGTGACGCTGCCGGAAGGCTTGGAGATCACCGGCAAGGTGGGTATCGGCCAGATTCCGGCCGGTTTCGGTATCGAAGTGGCGCTGGATATCAGTCTGCCGGGCATGGACAAGGCCGAGGCGGATGCGCTGGTCGAGAAGGCGCACCAGGTGTGCCCTTACTCCAACGCGACGCGTGGCAACATCGATGTGACGCTGAACGTCAGCGTCTGATGACTGGCGACTGATCGCCAGACACGAAAACGCCGCCCCTCGGGGCGGCGTTTTTGATGGTGCGACACGCTCATTGCTCTCGAGCGTGCGAGCCGATCAGACGCCCTGCTCACGTGCCATGCGGCGGGCAATCAGCGGAGCGTTCCACAGGCTGGGCAGCAGAATCAGTGACACCGGTACGGCGGTGACGACGATGAAGGATTGCAGCGCATTGATGCCGCCATCGCCCATCGAGATCAGCAGCGCCGCGACCACGCCCATCATCAGGCTCCAGAACACGCGCACGCCACGCGGCGGATTGTCGTGACCGCTCATCACCATCGAGACCGCGTAGGTCATCGAGTCACCGGTGGTGGCGACGAACAGCGTGGTCAGCACCAGGAACAGCACCGAGATGGTGAAGCCGAACGGCAGTTGCTGGGTGATGGCGATCAGCGCTGCCGGCAGGTTGAAGCCGGTGAACGGGCCGGAGACGCTGCCCGGGTTGCTCAGCTCGAAGGCGAGACCGCTGCCACCGATGATGGTGAACCACAGGCAGGTGACCAGCGGCGAGATGACCGCGATCAACAGCACCATCTGACGCAGGGTACGGCCACGCGAGATGCGCGCGACGAACATCGCCATCAGCGGACCATAGCCGATGAACCAGCCCCAGAAGAACAGCGTCCAGCCATTCAGCCAGCCATCGTCAGCACGGAAGGTGGACATGGAGACGAAGTCGCCGACGTAGCGCACCAGCCCTTGCGGGAAGGCATCCAGCAGGAAGCCGGTCGGGCCCATGATCAGGATGAACAGCAACAGCGCGCCGCCGAGCAGGACGTTGGTGCTGCTCAGGAACTGGATGCCACGGGTCACGCCGCTCACCGCTGACAGGGTGTAGATGACAGTCAGCACGAGCAGCAGGGTGAGCTGGGTCGCGTAGGTATCGGGAATGCCGAACAGCGCGTTGAGCCCATAGCTGACCTGCAGGCCGAGGAAGCCGATGGGGCCGACGGTACCGGCGACTACCGCCAGCACGCAGCAGGCATCCACCAGTGCGCCGACGGGGCCACGCATGACGCGGTCGCCGAACAGCGGATAGAGCAGCGTGCGCGGCTTGAGCGGCAGGCCCTTCTCGTAGTGCAGGTACATGAAGATGATGCCGGTCAGGCTGCCGAGCATCGCCCAGGCCAGGAAGCCCCAGTGCATGAAGCTCTGCGCCAGCGCGTTGTAGGCGGCATCGGCGTTGCCCGTCGGGGCATCGGCGCCGAACACCGGCGGCGGCGAGGTGAAGTGAGCGATCGGCTCGGCCGCTGCCCAGAAGACACCACCGCCCGCCAGCAGCGTGCACAGGATGATGGCCATCCAGCGCAGCGTCGAGATATCCGGCGCGGCGAGTCCGCCCATGCGCACCCGTCCGGTGCGGCCGATGGTCAGCACGATGGCGATGACGAAGGTCGCCAGCATCAGCGCTTGCCAGTAGGCACCGAAGTAGTGGGTCGAGACACCGAAGGCACTCTGGATGAGCGCGGAGACACCGTCGAGATCGACCAGTGCGGCGATGGCGAACAGCGCCAGCACGCCACCACTGATGATGAAGACAGGCCAGTCGATACCTTGCGGGGAGTGTGCGGAATCAGCGGGGGGAGTTACCGGTGTGGCGGAGCCGGACGAAACAGTCCGGGAAGAATCCGTCATTAGTCAGCCTCTGGGCATGATCTGAGTGACGGTGCAGTGTATCAGTCGAGATAGAAGGAAATAGGCGATAAGCGGTTGTTTTTACACCTATGTAACGCGACGTATCATCAAGCCTACAGCCGTTTTACATTCTTGGCGCGCCGTAACATGACGCATCTTTCGAGTCGTGCCCCTTCGCGCCGCTTGTGCCCTCAGTCCCTCTCCTCATGAAGACGCCGCCCTGGAGGGCGGCGTCTTCTTTCTCGTCATCGGATGACATGGCCCTGCTCATCCTGCCGGGCGAATCATGTCGGGCGAACCATGTCAGCCAAGGTCATGACGGCCAAGGTCATGAGGATGAATCAGAGTCCTTGCTCGCGGGCCATCCTGCGCGCGATGCCGGGCGCATTCCACAGGCTCGGCAACAGGATCAGCGAGACCGGCACGGCGGTGACGACGATGAAGGATTGCAGCGCATTGATGCCGCCATCGCCCATCGAGATCAGCAGGGCTGCCACCACGCCCATGATCAGACTCCAGAACACGCGCACGCTGCGCGGCGGGTCGTCATGCCCACTCATCACCATCGAGATGGCATACGTCATCGAGTCGCCAGTGGTGGCCACGAACAATGCCGACAGAATCAGGAACATCACGGACATGATGAAACCGAACGGCAGCTGCTGGGTGATGGCGATCAAGGCCGCCGACAGGTTGAAGCCGGTGAACGGGCCGGACACGCTGCCGGGATCGGCCAGCTCGAAGGCCAGACCGCTGCCACCGAGAATGGTGAACCACACGCAGGTCGCCAGCGGCGACAGGAGAGTGATCAACCACACCATCTGGCGCAGCGTGCGGCCCCGCGAGATACGCGCGACCAGCATCGCCATCAGGGGCCCGAAACCGATGAACCAGCCCCAGAAGAACAGCGTCCAGCTGTTCAGCCACCCAGTGTCCGCGCGAAAGACCGCCATCGGCGCGATGTGTTTCAGGTAGTCCACCATGCCCAGCGGGAAGGCCTTGAGCAGGAATTCCGTCGGTCCCATGATCAGGATGAACAGCAACATCGCGCCGCCGATCAGCACATTGGCGCTGCTCAGGAATTGAATGCCGCGCATGACACCACTCACCGCTGACAGTGTGTAGACGGCGGTCAACATGGCCAACAGCACCAGTTGCGTCGTGTAGGTGTCGGGAATGCCGAACAGCGCGTTGAGCCCGAAGCTGAGCTGGATGCCGAGAAAGCCCACTGGCCCCACGGTGCCCGCGATGACCGCCAGCACGCAGCAGGCATCCACCAGCGCTCCCGCAGGTCCACGCATCACCCGGTCGCCGAACAGCGGATAGAGCAGCGTGCGCGGCTTGAGCGGCAGGCCCTTCTCATAGTGGAGATGCATGAAGACCACGCCGGTCAGGCTGCCCAGAACTGCCCAGCCGAGAAATCCCCAGTGCATGAAGCTCTGCGCCAGCGCGTTGTAGGCAGCATCGAGATTGCCCACGGCGGCGTCCGGGCCGAACACCGGTGGCGGCGAGGTGAAGTGGGCGATCGGCTCCGCCGCGGCCCAGAAGACGCCGCCCCCCGCCAGCAACGTGCACAGGATGGTCGCCATCCAGCGCGGCGTGGAAATGTCCGGCGTGTCCAGGCCACCCAGCACCACCCGTCCCGTGCGACCGAACGTCATGCCGATGGCGACAAGGAAGGTGGCGATCATCAGCGCCTGCCAATAGGCACCGAAGTAGGCGGTCGAGAGATCGAAGGCATGCTGGATGAGCGACGAGACGCCCTCGAGATTGACCAGTGCGGCGATCACGAACACCGCCATCACGCCACCGCTGAGGAGGAAGACGGGCCAGTCGAGGCCCCGGGAGGAAGCGCGGGAAGGGGTAGGGGCTGCTGAAGTTGCGGCGCCGGACGAAAGGGTCCGGGTGGTATCCGTCATTTATCTGCCTCTGGGCATGGTCTGATTAGCCGGGCAGTCTATCAGCCACACCCTTGGCATCGCTGTGACAAGTCCATGATTTTACTGCTGTGTTACGCGAAGTATCACCAAGCCCACAGCGGCATTACATTCTGCCCAACACAAGGACACCGGATTGCCACTCGCCGTGCCTGCCAACTCCTGAGAGGATGAAGCTGACACGTGAGGCATTGCCTGCCCCGCCCCCTCCTTCATCCGCGATAGTGCTCCCTCGATACCATGACATCGCCTCGCCGCCGTGATTTCACCCCCTCGATGAAACTGCGCAACCAGCGCCTGCTTCAGGACGTGACCTGCTCCCGGAGCGCACCGCTCGATGTGGCCTTCGTGCTGCTGGAGCACTTCTCCCTCCCCGCCTTCACCTCCGGGCTGGATGCGCTGGTGACTGCCAATCTGCTCCGTGACGATCCCTTCTATCGCCTGCACACCTGTGGCCTGAACGATGGCAGCGTACGCAGCGATCTGGGCATCGACATCATGCCCGGCCTGACGCTTGCCGAGCTGGACCCCGCCCAGTGCGATCTGCTGATCGTGTGCGGAGGCTATCGCGTGATGCTGGAAGAGATTCCGAAGCTCAACGACCTGCTGCGCCGTGCCGCCCAGCAGGGCTGTCGCCTGGGCAGTCTGTGGAACGGCAGCTACTTCTTGGCCTCGGCCGGGGTGATGGAGGGCCATCGTTGCACCATTCACCCCGAGAACGCGGCGCTGTTCAGCGAGACCTTCCCCGCGCTCGAGCTGTCCCGAGCCCCGCTGGTCGTCGAGGAAGCGCGTCTCAGCAGCGCCAGCGCCGCCAGTGCGCTGGACATGATGCTGGAAGGCATGCGTCAGCGTCACGGAGAGGATCTGGCGCGCAGCGTCGAGGAGATTCTGGCCTGCGAGCGCCCGGCCACGCCCAGTCCGTGGCATGTCGAGCAGACGCTGCCCGCACCGGACAGTCACCTTCCCGAGGCACTGCGCTCCATCCTGGAGTTGATGAGCAGCAACCTCGAGGAGCCGCTGAGCATGACCGACATCTCGCACTGCGTCTCCCTGTCGCGGCGCCAGATAGAGCGGCTTTTCACGCGACATCTGGATACCACGCCATCTCGCCATTATCTGGAGATGCGCCTGACACGCGCCCGCCAGCTGCTGACCCAGGGCAATGCCAGCATCACCGATGTCACCGTGGCCTGCGGCTTCGTCAGCACCACACATTTCAGTCACTGCTTTCGGGATTACTTCGGCATGTCACCGACGCGCGCTCGCCAGAGATGCTGACAGTCCCTTGCCACTGATGAGCCCCAGAAACGCAGAACGCCGCCCCGAAGGGCGGCGTTCTGCGTTGCGACGTCTTGTGCTCACGGGGCTTTCACGGCCTCGCTTCATGCCCACATCAGGCGGAAGCCGTCTGCAGCTCGCGGCGCTCATGGCGCTGCCCGAGCAGGAAGACGATCAAGCCGGCGATGGCCATGGCCACCCCGACCAGGCCGATGGAGGAGTGGGACGGGCCATACGCGAAGGCCAGGCCACCACACCAGGCGCCCAGCGCATTGGCGATGTTGAAGGCCGCATGATTGAGGGTCGCCGCCATGGTCTGGGCGTCTTCCGCCACATCCATCAGGCGCATCTGCAGCGCCGGTGCCAGGCCGATGCCCGTGCCGACCAGTCCGACGAACAGGATACCGCTCCAGACACCGTCGGCGGCGAAGTAGAAGCCACCCTGTACCAGCGCGCTCCAGATCAGCACGGCAGGAATGGTGCGCATCAGGTCGATGTCCGCAGCACGGCTACCGATCAGGTTGCCGATGATGGTGCCTACCCCGAAGACGGCCAGCACCATCGGCACCAGATTCTGGGACAGTCCGGCCTGGACGTTGAGCGTCTCCACCGCATAGCTGTAGACACTGAACATGCCGCCGAAACCGATGCAGGCGATGCCGAGGGTATAGAGCACCCGCGGCTTGATCAGCGCGGCCAGCTCGGTCAGCGGCGTCGCGTTCTGATTGCCTGCCTGATAGGGCACGAAGCCACGCACCAGCACGGCCGTCGCCAGCGCCAGCAGGCCGACGAGGAGGAACGCGGAATGCCAACCGAACAGACTGCCGAACCAGGTCGCCGCTGGCGCCCCGATGAGAATCGCCACCGTCAGCCCCATCATCACGCGCCCGACGGCACGGCCACGCTCGCCGGCGGGAGCAGCATCCGCCGCCACCAGTGCGGCCACCCCCAGATAGACGCCATGCGGCAGCCCCGCGATGAAGCGCAGCGCGGCGAAGCTGGTCAGTGAGGGGGCCATCAGGCTGGCCACGTTGCTGAGCGCGAACAGCAGCATCAGGCCGATCAACAAGCCGCGCCGCGGCAGGCGTGCGCCAAGCGCAGAGATCAGCGGAGCACCGACCACCACCCCCATCGCATAGGCGCTGATGGCATAGCCGACCTGCTGGGATGACACCTGAAAGTCCGCGGCGATGTTGGGCATCAGCCCCATGATCACGAATTCGGTAGTGCCGATGGCAAAGGCACCGAGTGCCAGCGCCAGTTCGGCGATGCGCGGATGGCGCGCAACGGGGGAGGCAGACATGTCCGGGTCTCCTGAAACTTGAAAGGGGATATCACCCGTGTCCGTGCTCATCCGCAGCACCGCTGACAGGTGCAGGCCACGGATGGCATTGCCTGCGCATGGCTGGCGCTACGCAAGGCAAAAGACCGCGCGCCATTCATCATCTGCCAGGAAGGCGGGAATGAATGGCGCGCGGGACAGGTAACAGGTGATGCGCTCGTGCGTGGCGTCTCTCTTGGACGCCTGCTGCACGTCATGGCGCTGCTCTATCGTCTGGCAAACGGTATTGTGGCAAACCCCCTCAAGTTGCCTTGGGCGAGGCGTCAGCAAACCGTGCGCTCCCTCATGGGCCCGAGCCGACTCGCGGGCTGGCCGATGCTTGAGCGATCAATGAAATATACGACCATTGTTGCAGATAACGCCACGCCGGCCCAACCGATTCATCACGACAACTGTGGTGCCGGAAGTGCAACATCGGTACATGACACCGTCATGTCTGCCTGCAGCCCAAGCAGGGGTGAGTGTGCGATAATGCGCCGATTCAGCGACAGCAAGCGGATCCCTTCCATGTCTTCGACATCATCAGCACCCTCCACTGCCGCCAGCAACGCCCGTGGCACTCTCTACATCATTTCCGCGCCCTCCGGCGCCGGCAAGACCACACTGGTCAAGGCATTGCTGGAGCGCATGGACGGCATCGGCGTATCCGTCTCGCACACCACCCGCGGCCAGCGCCCGGGCGAGCAGGATGCCGTCAACTACCACTTCGTGGATGTCGATCACTTCAAGACGATGATCGAGCAGGGCGACTTCTTCGAGCACGCCCAGGTCTTCGACAACTTCTATGGCACCTCGCGTCCGGCGGTCGAAGCTCGCCTGAGCAAGGGCGAGGACGTCATCCTCGAGATCGACTGGCAGGGTGCCCAGCAGGTACGCGCCCAGGTGCCGGAAGCCGTCTCCATCTTCATCCTGCCTCCGTCGCGTGAAGCGCTGCTCGAGCGTCTGTCCGGCCGCGGTACCGATGGGGAAGACGTCATCGCCCGGCGCATGCGTGACGCCGTCAGCGAGATGTCCCACTACGACGAATACGACCTGATCGTCATCAACGATGATTTTACTCAGGCATTGGACGAGCTGTGCAGTCTGATCACCGCCGAGCGCGCACGCCGCCTGCGCGTCCAGGCGCGCCATGCCGCATTGCTGGACTCCCTGCTCGCCGGATGACGCCCGTGCACAAAGTCCAGGCATGACAAGGACTTGTTGCGGCCTACGGTGCTGATCATGCGCGCTCTGGTCGCTTACGCCGCCGAGAGCGCGCCATGTCGCGCCACCGGATAGCGCCCTACTTGTCACGCCACAAGGGCGTCGAGTAGACTCGATTCCCTTTCAGAATCATTGGCCGCTGCGCTGTCTCGCCCCTGGCGGGCTGGCGCAGCGGCATTGTGCTTGCGTCGTGTGCGAGATACTGTCAGATGATCAGGGTATGCGGCCCCTAGCGGTCGCGGCACTCTGCGCTGATTACACGCCGACAGCGAACCCCCGAATATCCCGCTATTGAAGGTGCACTGCCATGGCCCGCGTAACCGTAGAAGATTGCCTCGAGAACGTCGACAACCGCTTCCAGCTGGTGATGATCTCCACTCGTCGTGCCCGTCAGCTGTCACGTGGCAGCCGCAACGCCCAACTGCCGTGGGAAAACGACAAGCCGACCGTGCTGGCCCTGCGCGAAGTGGCGGCGGGTCTGGTCAACCGCGACATCCTGAATGAGCCGGTCGAAGCTCCGATCCAGCGCAAGCCGGTGCTGCCGCAGATCGAGGACTGAGCCCCGGCTCTCCCTCTCCTGTACGTGTGCTGATCCGCACCTCCAACGTCGCGCCATCATGGCCATCACGCGGGGTGCGGGCCCGGAACCACCTTGAGCCAAGGCCGCTGAATGTTCACGATCGATGACCTGGCAGACCGCCTGGGCGGTTATCTTCCCGAGGAAGAGATCCGTCAGGTTAGGCGCGCCTTCTATTACGCCGAGCAGGCCCACGATGGCCAGCGCAGGCGTTCCGGTGAACCCTATGTGACCCACCCGCTGGCGGTGGCGAACATTCTCGCCAACATGCACATGGACCATCAGAGCCTGATGGCGGCCATGCTGCACGATGTCATCGAAGACACCAGCGTGACCTTCGAGGCACTGGCCGGCCAGTTCGGCGAGCCGGTGGCCTTGCTGGTCGATGGCGTCTCGAAGCTGACCCAGATCACCTTCGAGGACAAGGCCGTCGCTCAGGCCGAGAACTTCCAGAAGATGGTGCTGGCGATGTCCCAGGACATCCGCGTCATCATCGTCAAACTGGCCGACCGTCTCCACAACATGCGTACCCTTGGTGCCCTGCGCCCCGAGAAGAAGCGGCGCATCGCCCGTGAGACGCTCGAGATCTACGCCCGCGTCGCCAACCGCCTCGGTATCAACACCATCCGTGTCGAACTGGAAGATCTGTCCTTCCAGGCGCTGCACCCGATGCGCTCCGAACGCATCAAGCGTGCCGTCACCGCCGCGCGTGGCAATCGTCGTACCCTGATGCGCGAGATCCAGGCCAGCCTGCAGAACGCGCTGGAGCGCGATCAGCTGCCCGGCTCGGTGATCGGCCGTCAGAAGCATCTGCTGTCCATCTACCGCAAGATGCGTGACCAGCAGAAGCCCTTCAATGAACTGATGGACGTGTTCGGCTTCCGCATCATCACTGATGACGTGGACAGCTGCTATCGCATCCTCGGCGTGGTGCACAATCTCTACAAGCCGGTACCGGGACGCTTCAAGGATTACATCGCGATCCCCAAGGCCAATGGCTACCAGAGTCTGCACACCACGCTGTTCGGCATGAACGGCATGCCCATCGAGGTACAGATCCGCACCCGCGAGATGGAAGCGATGGCCAACAACGGCATCGCGGCCCACTGGCTGTACAAGGCCGGGCAGACCGACCGTCCCATCGGCGCCGGCAGCCACGCACGTGCCCGCGAATGGGTACGCGGCCTGCTCGAGATGCAACGGCATGCCGGCAACTCGCTGGAATTCATCGAGCACGTCAAGAACGACCTGTTCCCCGATGATACCTACGTGTTCACCCCCAAGGGCGACATCATGGAGCTGCCGCGCGGTGCGACGGCGGTCGATTTCGCCTATGCGGTGCACACCGATGTCGGCAACAGCTGCATCGCCTGTCGCATCGATCGTCATCTGGCGCCGCTATCCTCGCCACTGGAGAGCGGTCAGACCGTCGAGGTCATCACCGCACCGGGTGCCAAGCCCAACCTGGCGTGGCTCAACTTCGTCACCACCGCCAAGGCGCGTTCCGCCATTCGCCACTACCTCAAGCATCAGCAGCGCAGCGAGTCCGTGGCATTGGGCCAGCGCCTGCTGATCAAGGCACTCGCCGGCCTGGACATCACCCTCGAACAGCTGCCGCCCCAGCGCCTGGATACCCTGGCGGCGGAGCTTGAGCTGGAAGGCGGGCGTGATGATCTGCTCGAGTCCATCGGTCTCGGTACCCGCGCCGCCTACAGCGTGGCGCAGAGCCTGCTGAACGACAGGATGAGTCCCGCGGCACAGCAGCCCAAGTTCTCGGCCAAGGATGGCAACGTCCAGCCGGAGGACAGTGGCATCGGGCCGATGCAGGTCAGTGGCGGCGACAGCATGGTCACCAGCTATGCACGCTGCTGCCACCCGCTGCCGGGAGAGCCCATCATGGGCCACCTGTCAGCCGGCAAGGGCCTGGTGGTCCATCGTCAGGAATGCAGCAATCTGACCGAGCTGGCCAGCGATCCGGAGCGTGTCTTCCCGCTGACCTGGGCCGAGCAGATTGAAGGCGACTTCACCGTCGCCCTGCGCATCGAAGCCCAGACCCAGCGCGGGCTGATCGCCGAGCTGGCCGAACTCGTCACCGACGCGGAAGCCAATATCGAACGCATCGGCATCGAGGAGCGCGACGCTCACCTGGCCATCGTCAATCTGACCCTGGCAGTACGTGATCGCATTCACCTGGCACGCATCATCAAGCGCATGCGCAACCTGTTGCACGTGGAGCGCATTACCCGCGTCATCAGTTGATCGGATTCAAGGCCGCGTCGTTCGCCACCGGCGGGCGGCGCGGTTTTCGTTTTTGGGACTTCCGCAAGGTCGTCCATGGACACGACGGGCCTCTGCCCGACACCTCGCCGAGACAGGCGAGCAGCGCACTCACAAACACAATCGCAATTCACTGTCACAAGGCAACTGGCACAAGACCAGTAGGAAAGACAGTCACAAGGAGCACAACATGAGCAATCGCGCGATCATCAACACCGACAAGGCACCCGCTGCCATCGGGCCGTACTCCCAGGCCATCAAGGCGGGCAACACCGTCTATCTCTCCGGCCAGATTCCGCTGGACCCGCAGACGATGGAAGTCGTCGAAGGCGGTATCGAGGCGCAGGCGCGTCAGGTGTTCACCAACCTGAGCGCCGTGTGTGAAGAAGCCGCCGGCAGCCTGGGCGACATCGTCAAGCTCAACCTCTACCTGACGGACCTCGATGACTTCGCTCGCGTCAACGCGGTGATGGAAGAGTTCTTCAGCGCGCCCTTCCCGGCGCGTGCCGCCGTCGGCGTCAAGGCACTGCCCAAGGGCGTGGCCTTCGAAGCCGAGGGCGTGATGGTCATCGGCGACTGATCACGGTGGATCTTGCCGCCTGATCTGCCGAAACGTCAGACCTGCTGAAACGTGGTCTGCTGAAACGACAGTGCCCGCCCCGGAAACCCGGGGCGGGCACTGTCAGTTATCGGGCCAGGCAGCCTTGGCTCCCGGCGCCTCGACTTGTCCACAGCCGGTCAGGATGCGTCACGCGCGACCTCCTGTGGACAAGTCAATCGCCGTGCGGCGCTCAGCGTCCGGAAAGCTCGCTCTCCGGTACCGTCACGCCATGCTCCTTGAGCACCTCGGCATAGCCCTCGCGGAAGGTCGGGTAACGGAAGCGATAGCCACTCTCGAGCAGCAGCGCATTGCCGCAGCGCTTGCTGGAGCGACGCCGCAGCGGCGACTGGATCACCTCGGTGGATTCGACCTTGAGCTGACGTGCCAACCACGCCATCACCTCGTGCAGCGGTGCACCATCACAGTCGGTGGCCAGGTAGATCGGCTCGACCGGCTTGCCCTCGAGACTCAGTGCGATCAGGTGCGCCAGCACCCCCGCGCAGTCGTCACGATGGATGCGGTTGGAGTAGAGTGGCGGATTGCTGGCGGCGATGCGCCCATCGCGCGCCTGACGGATCAGCATGTCGCGACCCGGCCCGTAGATACCGGAGAAGCGCACCACGGTGCCATTGAGCGAGGAGTCGAGCAGGACCTGCTCGCCTTCCCGCATCAGCTGCCCCGAGAAGCTGGTGGCGTCGGTGGGGGACTGCTCGTCGACCTCTTCGCCTTCCTTCTGGGAGTAGACGGAGGTCGAGGACACGAAGAATACGCGTGTCGGCGGGTTGGCACGCGATTCCAGCTCCGCGACCAGCGCACGAATGCCATCGACGTAGGCGGCCCGATAGGCGTCTTCGTCGAAGTGGTCAGCGCTCAGCACGTGTACCACGGTGTCGGCATCTGGCAAGCTGGCCAGAGCACCTTCCGCGGTGATGTCCAGTGCCAGCGTCTCGATATCGAGATCCGCCAGCCTGGACACATCGCGTCTGACACCGATGACGTGCTGATCGGCCTTGAGCAGCTCGCGCGCCAGCGCGCTGCCAACGTCGCCACAACCGAGGATGAGACTCGTCTTCTTCACCTTTGCCGTGCTCCTTGGTAAAACGAATCGGTACCCACCGCATCCCAGGATGCCAGTTCCGGGCAGGAATCATGACTCTAACAGAACTCCGCTACATCGTAACCTTGGCCCAGGAGCGTCATTTCGGACGCGCCGCAGAGCGCTGCTTCGTCTCGCAGCCGACCCTGTCGGTGGCCGTCAAGAAGCTGGAAGAGGAGCTGGGAGTCGCACTGTTCGAGCGTTCCAAGTCCACCGTACAGGTCACACCGCTCGGCGAGAAGATCGTTCAGCAGGCCCAGCGCGTGCTGGAACAGTCCAGCGTGATCAAGGAGCTGGCCAATGCCGGCAAGGATCAGCTCTCCAGCCCGTTGCGCATCGGCGCCATCTATACCATTGGACCTTACCTGTTTCCGCATCTGGTGCCGGAACTGACGCGGCGTGCGCCGAAGATGCCGCTCTACATCGAGGAAGGCATGACCGGCGATCTGCGCCGCAAGCTCAGAAACGGTGAGCTGGACATCATCATCGTGGCGCTGCCCTTCACCGAAACCGACGTGCTGACCAAGACGCTCTACGAAGAACCCTTCGAGGTGCTGTTGCCGTCGGGTCACGCGCTGCTCGAACAGGACAGCATCGCCAAGGAGCAATTGATCAATGAGCGTCTGCTGATGCTGGGCGAGGGCCACTGCTTCCGTGATCAGATTCTCGAGGCGTGTCCGGCCATCGGCCATCAGATCAACAACCCCGAGAATACCCTGATCGCCGAGGGGGGCTCGCTGGAGACCATTCGTCACATGGTCGCCTCAGGCCTCGGTATCACCGTGCTGCCCTACTCGGCCACCGGTACCGGCCATTACGAGAGCGGCGTGCTCGAGACACGTCCCTTCAAGGACCCCGCCCCCAGCCGCAGCGTGGCCCTGGCATGGCGTGCCAGCTTCCCGCGCCCCAAGGCGATTGACGTGATCAGCCAGGCGATCGCCGAGTGCTCGACCCGCGCCCGCCAGAGCAACGAGAACGGCATGCAGGGTTCCGCTTCCCAGAGCCACGAACCGGCATGAGCAGGGCGGGCACGGACGCCTCATCTGCCGGGCCCGCCAGCGCCGGTGTCTTTGCCACCGGCGCGCTGGCGCAACCGCTGGACAGCCTGAGCGGGGTCGGCCCCGCGCTGAGCGAGAAGCTGTCGCGGCTGGGACTGGAGCGCGTGGCGGACCTGCTCTTCCACCTGCCGCTGCGTTATCAGGACAGGACTCGCGTCACCCCCATCGGCACGCTCAAGAGCGGCATGGAGGCCGTGGTGGAAGGCGAGGTGACGGCCTGCGACATCGTCAAGGGTCGCCGGCGCAGCCTGCTGGTGCGCCTGCGCGATGGCAGCGGCATCCTCAGTCTGCGCTTCTTCCACTTCTCTCCCGCCCAGCAACAGCAGTTCCAGCGTGGCCACAGCGTGCGCTGCTTCGGCGAGGCGCGTGCCGGGGCCACCGGTCTCGAGATCTATCATCCGGAATACCGTCTGCTCGGTCAGGGCGCGGCCCCGGTGGAAGACCACCTCACCCCCATCTATCCGGCCACCGAAGGACTCAATCAGGCGCGCCTGCGCGGCTTGATCGGCCAGGCCCTCAAGCAGCTCGAGGAGACGCCCCATGAGCTGCCGGACCTGATCCCCGAGGCCCTGCGCGCACGCTTTCGCCTGCCCGGTGTGATCGAGTGCCTGCGTTTCCTGCATGAGCCGCCGCCGGATGCGCCCGTCGATCAGATGAGCGACGGCGTGCATCCCAGTCAGCGGCGTCTCGCCCAGGAAGAACTGCTCGCCCATCAGCTGAGCCTGCGGCAGGTGCGAGCGCGCATCCAGCAGGATGGCGCCCCCTCGTTGAGCGCCAGCGGTGGCCTGAGCACCCGCTTTCTTGCCCAGTTGCCCTTCTCGCTGACCGGCGCCCAGCGCCGTGTGCTGGATGAGGTACGCCGTGACCTGGCGCGCGAAGTGCCGATGCTGCGCCTGGTGCAGGGCGACGTGGGCTCGGGCAAGACGGTGGTGGCGGCAATGGCGGCCCTGATCGCCATCGGTGGCGGCTGTCAGGCCGCCTTGATGGCCCCCACCGAGATCCTCGCCGAGCAGCACTATCGCAACTTCCGCGAATGGCTGGAGCCGCTGGGCATCGAGGTCGCGTGGCTGGCCGGCAAGCTCAAGGGCAAGGCGCGGCTGGATGCCAAGGCGGCCATCGCCGATGGCCGGGCACGCATGGTGGTCGGGACTCACGCGCTGTTCCAGGCCGACGTGACCTTCCAGCGCCTGGGGCTGGCGATCGTCGATGAGCAGCATCGCTTCGGCGTGCATCAGCGCCTCGCCTTGCGCGAGAAGGGCGAGGCCGGCGGCCTGACCCCCCATCAGCTGATCATGACCGCCACGCCGATCCCGCGCACTCTGGCGATGAGCGCCTACGCGGATCTCGATCTCTCGGTGATCGACGAGCTTCCCCCGGGACGTACCCCGGTGCAGACCGTGGCAGTGGCCGACCCGCGGCGCCCCGAGGTGGTCGAGCGCATTCGCGCCGCCTGCGCCGAGGGTCGTCAGGCCTATTGGGTATGCACGCTGATCGAGGAATCCGAGGTGATGACCTGTCAGGCCGCCGAGGTGACGCGTGACGAGCTGACCGAGGCGTTGCCGGAGCTGTCCATCGGTCTGGTGCACGGCCGCATGAAGGCGGCCGAGAAGGCCGAGGTGATGGCGGCGTTCAAGGAAGGCGAACATGACCTGCTGGTGGCCACCACGGTGATCGAGGTCGGGGTCGATGTGCCGAATGCCAGCCTGATGGTGATCGACAACCCCGAGCGTCTCGGCCTGTCGCAGCTGCACCAGCTACGCGGGCGTGTCGGGCGTGGCAGCACCGAGAGCTTCTGCGTGCTGCTCTATCATCCGCCGCTCTCTCAGCACTCCAGGCAACGCCTGGCGGTGATGCGCGAGACCACCGACGGCTTCAAGATCGCCGAGAAGGACCTGGAGCTGCGCGGGCCCGGCGAAGTGCTGGGCACGCGTCAGACGGGACTGGCGGGGATGAAGATCGCCGATCTCGAGCGTGACAGTGACCTGATCGCCCCGACTACCACCCTGGCCGACGCCATTCTCACTGAGGCCCCCCAGGCCGCGGAGCCCCTGATCCGCCGCTGGCTGGGGGAGGCGGCTGGCCAATACGGCGCCGTCTGAGCGCCCTGCCCACCTGTCCCCCAACGCACTCGTTCACCTGGTCACTCGTTCACTTGGCCACTTGCCAGCCGCGCCAGCCCTCAGCTGGCGCGGCTGGCCTTGATCAGCTGGGTGCCGGCACTTTCCAGCGGCTGCAACAGCCGCAGCACCAGAATCAGCTGTGACAGCGCCAGGCGCCCGGTGGTGGACTCGACCTGCTCGATCTCGGCCTCCAGCGCCGCGATCTCATGATCGCTTTCCAGCGTGAGGGTGATCTCGCCGCCCGCCTCCAGCTGCTCTCCCAATGTCGTCAGCTGCTGACTCAGACGCTCGCCATGGCGCAACAGCGTCTCGATGCCGCTGCTGACGGACGAGGTGGATTCCAGTTCGCCACGATGCGCCGCCAATGCCGACAGATACCCCAGCGCGGTATGGGCATGGAGCAGGAAGCCGAAGCCCGGTTCCACGTCACGCCGGAAATGGCCCGGCTCCTTGCGCGCCGTCGCCAGCAGGCTCGAGAAGGCGGCGTCGGCATTGTGGGCATTGCGCCGCGCCAGGCGGTAGGCCAGGTCATCGCGCTTGCCGTGACGATACTGGGACAGCACCTCCCCCAGATAGCGCCCGCTGGTCTTGAGGCTGACACCGGCCTGACGATAGAGCTTGCGGCCCTGCCAGTCCGGCAGGATCAACACCACGGAAAGCCCCGCCAGCAGGCCACCGACCAGCGTATCGAACAGTCGCGGCCAGATGAGATCGAAGCCATCACCGACCTGGTTGAAGCAGGCCAGCACCATCAGGGTGATGGCCGCCGTCGCCAGGGTGTAGCGTGACCCGCGCGTGGCGAAGAACAGCACCCCCGCGACCACGGCGATGCCGGCCTGGAGGGTGGGGGCCGGGAACAGGCTGATCAGCGCCCAGCCGGCCAGCAGACCGATCAAGGTACCGACGATGCGCTGAGCCAGGGTGCGCCGGGTATCGCCGAAGCTGGGCCGGCAGACGAACAGCCCCGTCAGCAGAATCCAGTAGCCCTGGGTCGGGTGGACCGCCAGCAGCACGCCATAGCCGGCCACCAGGGTCGCGGTCAGGCGCAGCGAGTGACGGAAGATAGGTGAGCGCGGGGTCAGATGGCTGCGAATGCGCTCGAGCATGTCCCGCGTGCCGTGAGGCGAGCGATCCAGCAGGCTGTTGTCGCTTTCACTGCTGCTGGCTTCCAGATCGCCGAGTCGCTCGATCTGCCCTTCGATCAATCGCAGGTTGCCCGCCAGCGCCTCCAGCGCCTGCATCAGATGACGCCATTCAGGCCGATGCTGCTGCTTGAGATACTCGAGCGAGGCGTTGAGGTCTTCCAGCGCCTGCTGGCTGTCACTGGCCTCGAAGGGCTGACGCATCAGCAGCGCCCGGCCCAGCCCCTTGCAGGCGCCGCCCTGCTGCTCCAGCAGGCGCTGACAGCGGAACAGGATATCGTGATGGAAGAAGGCATCACTGAGCTGGCCATAGGGGTAATGGCTCGAACTGGCCCGCTCATGAAGGTCCTGGGCGATGAAGTAGAGCCGCAGGTAGCGATCCAGCTTGCTGGTGTCGCGCCGCCCGGCGAGACGCCGGAAGACCATCTCCTTGGTCTGGTTGAGCGCCACGACCACGCGACCATTCTGCTCCGCCAGCGCCAGACGACGCGCCGAGCGATCCACGTTGCGCAGTGGCTCGAACAGCTGAGCCTTGAGAATCAGATAGCGGCCCAGTTCACGGTAGAGGGTCGCCATGCTGTGCTTGAGCGGCTGACGCGAGAACAGCGCGCACCACAGTACCGACAGCAGGCCATACCAGGTCGCGCCGATCACCAGCAGCAACGGCTGGACCAGATTGATGCCCAGTCCCGGCTCACGCAGCCACTCGGGCAGGCTGCGTTCCAGCAGCGCGATCTGCCCATCGCCATGCTGCTGCTCGAGACTGATCATGGTGTACACGGCCAGAATCAGCGAGGCGCGGGCGATGGCCCCGTAGCGGGCATCGATCGCCGCCAGCATCGGCAGAGTGAAGGTGGCCAGCGCCAGGCCGATCACGAAGGGCAACGGCATGCCGAACAGCAGTTCCACCGAGACGGCGGCGATGCTGAAGCAGGCCAGTGTCATGCCCAGCGCGCGCAGTCGCCCGCGCCAATGGTCATCCGTTTCCGCCAGTCCCGAGGCAATCACGCCGAGAAACAGCGGGATCACCAGCGCCATCTCGTCCAGCCAGAACCCTACCGCCATCACACCGCCCAGCGCGATGAGCATGCGCAGCGAATAGCTGAAGGCATCCAGCGTCCACAGTCGACGCAGGGAGTGGATGAGCGAGTGTTGCAGGGAGCGTGTCATGAAGTGTTCCGTGACCAGGGCGCGAGCAGCGCATTAGACTTTAGATTTATGCCGCTAGCATACCACCCTGTTCTGCCGTGTCCGATAGCTCCGGCTCACACAAGCGTTGGCAAGCGCTTCAGGCGCCAAACTCTCCGTCCGTGCCACTCTACCCACTCATGCTACCCACTCATGCCTACCCCGGATTTCATGGAGAATACCGATGCACCCACTCATCGAACGTGTCACTGGCGCCCTCGGGCTGTCACCGGAGATTGCCGAACAGGCGGTCGGCCTCATTCTCAAGTTCGTGCGTGAACAGGGCCCGGATGGGCCGGCGGCATCACTGCTGGGGGCCATTCCGGGCGCCGAAGGGTTGATCGGCAGCGCTGGCGAGGAAGCCGCCGAGTCCGGGGGCGGTGGCCTCATGGGCGGCCTGATGGGGGCGGTCAGTGCATTCACCGGAGGCAGCGGAGGGGGAGCACTGGAGCTGGGCCAGAAGCTGATGGGACTGGACCTGAACATGGATCAGGCACGTGGCGTGGCCGATGAGACGCTGAGCTATGCGCGCGAGCAAGCCGGCGATGGTGTGGTCGACCAGGTCATCGAGGGCATTCCGGGCCTCAAGCATCTGCTATGACACCTTGCGTGCCCTCACGAAAAACGCCCCGCTGAGCAGATCAGCGGGGCGTTTTTTTCGGTCACAACGGCATGGCCGTCGGTTCAGCGAATCCGCTTGAGCAATGACTGCAGACGATTGAGCTGGGCGGAATCCCCGACCAGACGCACGCGCTGCTCCATCATGCCATTCAAGAAGGCCTTGGGAGACGGCTTGAGCAGGAAGGCCACCGCACTCTCAGCATCCGCGAAGCGCAGCTCAAGCTCCGTATCCACCGGCAGACCGGTGCCGGAGGTCACACCTTCCCGAGACATCCGATAATGACGCGCGATGCTCAGATCCTCCGTGGCAACGCCCCAATCCAGCGAACGCGTCTCGAGCTGAGCGCGAAATTCGGGGTCGCGCCGGAAGGCACGCTTGAGCAGCAGGCCCAGTACCCACAACAGCAACTTGAGCTTCATGGCGTCAATCCTTCCTTGAGAGGCGGCACGGTCAAGCGGTCAGCCGCGAACAGCCATCGATACCGTCCATGACAAAATGCCACCGGGCCCGAGTGGCGGAGCCGGTGGCATCGATACTGACATCGGGCAAGCATGGCGGGCCGCCACGCCAGCAGGGGCGCGGCGGCGTGGACCAGACTTACTTGGTCACCGCATCCTTCAATGACTTGCCCGGCTTGAAGGCCACTGTCTTGCTGGCCGGGATGGTCAGGGGTTTGCCTGTCTGGGGGTTCTTGCCGGTACGCGCTGCACGCTGACGCACCGTGAAGGAGCCAAAACCAATCAATGAAACATCGTTGCCCTTGGCGACCGTGTGGGTGATCTCGTCGAGAATCACGTTCAACACCTGACTAGCCTTGTCCTTGGACAGATCCGCACGCTCGGCGATGGCCGCAGCGAGTTCTGGCTTGCGCATGAAAAGCCCTCCTGGTTTGGCATTCTGCACGGGCGGCTCAGCCGCCGATTCATTGTTGTTCTTGCACGGATGTTGTTCTTGCACGGATGTTGCTGCACTTGCTGGCATTGCATGGCGCTTGGGCGATGCGATACCGGGTCCCCCTTTCACGGGGTGAACGTCACCGGTAACACGTCGTCCCTGATTCTCGCCTGACGCTCTGTGACGGAAACTTCACTATCGTGCCTGACTACGCTGGCTTCAAGGGGTCTGCGACCATCGGCCATGGCATCGCCTAGCCTAGCAACGGCGGCGCCTGCCGCGCCAGCTCGACTTTCCTGCGAACGGAGGCGCCTGTCAACGCATATCCAATCAAGCGTTCGTTCGCATCGAGAGCGCGTGCATCGAGATCATCTCCCTCGCCCGTGATGTCCCAGCGCGCCACGGCCGTCCGAGGCGGGTAGGCCACGATGGGCAGCGCCGGTGTCTTGACCAGCACGGGCCAGGCCTTCCAGTCGAGCTCGACCGCCTCGCCGCACAGATTGGCGGCCAGCACCCGAGCCGCGGCCTGCAGGGGCTGCACGTACATGGCATTGACCCCTTCGACACTGGCGCAGTCTCCCAGCGCCCAGACATGCGGCCGGGAGGTGGCAAGGTGGCGATCGACGCGGATGCCGTCCCCACCAGCACTCAACCCCGCGCCCTGTGCCAGCTTGATGCGTGGCGCGAGCCCCGTGGCCAGCAGCACCAGCGAGCCCTCCACCGCATGACCACTCTGCAGCACCACGCTGACGGGCGCCTGCGTTGCCTTGCCGGCGGTGATGGTCTCGACCATCTCGCCTTGCAGCCGACGCACGCCGATGGCATCGAAGGCCTTGCCAAGTCGCTGGCCGAGCGCCTGGGGAAGCAAGCCATCCAGCGGAGTGTCTTCCGCCGCGACCAGGGTGACCTCATGTCCTGCGGCTTTCAGGTCATTGGCGTATTCACACCCCACCAGACCGGCACCGACGATCACGACACGGCCACTCTCCCCCGCCTCACGCGCTGCCGTCAGCGTGGCGCTGAAGGCGGCATAGTCATCGAGATCATTGATGCTCATCACGCGCGAGCCGACCGAGTCATCGATGGGGAAGGGTCGCCGTGGCGCGGCACCGAGTGCCAGCACCAGCTCGTCATAGGCCAGGCATTCCTCGCCCAGCCAGACCTGTCGCGCGTGGGTATCGATGCTCGTCACTCGCTGATGGGTGCGCAGCTCGGCGTCCAGTTCATCCACCAGGGCCACGGAGGTCTGCCGTGCCAATGCCCGGGCGCTCATGCCCTTGGCAAAGGCGGTGGACAGCAGAGGCTTGGCGTAATCGTGGCCACTGTCCTGACTGACCAGGATCAGTCGACTGTCCTTGTCACGCGCACGCAGGGCACGCGCCAGGCCAATGCCGGCCATGCCGGTGCCGATGATGACAAGGGTACGAGGGTCGCGCATGGCGCCATCTCCTGAGATCGATCCGAGAGGAAAAGAGGGTAGTCGGGCCCCAGCATACCAGCCTGCCACTGGCGCGGGCATGCTCACGCTGCAGGCCTTGCGGTTCGGGCGTGCTAGACTCGCCACTTGTCATCCTGACAGGGAATTCATCGTGGTCTGTCACTCCCACTCGGCAGCGTTTGCCGGCAAGATCGCCATCCGGGCCATGTCTCGCTCGGAACTCAGCACTCCCTGCGCTCACCAGAGAGCGATGGACTCGGCGGTCCGCCGCCACTGGCAGCCCGCCGCGAGCCTGCAAGGCGTCATGCCGGCCGGCTGGTGGCCATGGCTGTCCTCCAGCGACTCGCTGACCCAGCGTCTCGATCACGCCATGCGCATGCTCGATGGTCAGGGGCTGCGCGTGCGCCTGCTGCTGCAGGACACCGGCCCTGCCCGGCGGGATGAGGCGCGGATGCTGGGTATCGCGCCACGACGCCATGTCTGGCGGCGCGAAGTGGCCCTGTGTCATGGCGATGAGCCCTGGGTGATCGCGCGCTCGCTGGCGGCGCTGGACCTGGCCCATGGCCACCGTCTTTCGACGCTCGGCGAAGGCTCGCTGGGCCATTGGCTGTTCCGCCAGCCTGACCTGACCCGCAGCGCCATCGATGTCAGCCGGGCGCCACTGAGGCTTGCCAGCACGCAGCCGCTGGCACGCACCGCCAGCCTGTGGATGCGCCGCTCGATGTTCTCGCATGGTCGCTTCCGGGTACTGGTCCAGGAAGGTTTCACCCCTCGGTTCCAGCACGCCCTGGAACTCTGATTCCCCACTGCCGTTCGATCAGGAGTCCTGATGTCAGCGTCATCCGCTTCCCGCCCGTCCAAACTGGCCGATTACCTCGCCCTGACTCGTCTGGACCGCCCCATCGGCACCTGGCTGCTGATGTGGCCGACCCTCTGGGCCCTGTGGCTGGCGGCCGATGGGCTACCGGACCGCGATACGCTGCTGATCTTCGTGGCTGGTGTCTATCTGATGCGTGCCGCCGGCTGCGTGATCAACGACTACGCGGATCGCCACTGGGACAAGCATGTCGAACGCACCCGGGATCGCCCGCTGACCTCAGGACGCATCACGGAGCGCGAGGCGCTGACCCTGTTCGGTGTGCTGGTCGCGGCCGCCTTCGTGCTGGTGTGCTTCACCAACCTGACCACGGTGCTGCTGTCGATCGTCGCCGTGCTGCTGGCGGCCAGCTATCCGTTCATGAAGCGCTTCCATCATCTGCCGCAGGTGGTGCTGGGCGCCGCCTTCGGCTGGGCGATTCCGATGGCCTTCGCGGCGACGCTTGAGGAGGTGCCGACCTATGGCTGGTGGCTGTTCGCGGCCAACCTGATGTGGACGGTGGCCTACGACACCGCCTATGCGATGGTCGATCGCAATGACGATCTCAAGGTCGGCATCAAGTCCACCGCCGTGCTGTTCGGCCGCGCCGACACGCTGATGATCGGTCTGCTGCAGCTGGGCATGCTGGCGGTGTTGATCGGCATCGGCCTGCACCTGGCGCTGGGCATCTTCTACTGGCTGGGGCTGGCCGCGGCGGCCGTGACCTTCGTCTGGCAGCAGCGCCTGATTCGCGAGCGGGAGCGTGGCCCCTGCTTCCAGGCATTTCTCAACAACCACTGGTCCGGCCTGCTGATCTTCGCGGGCATCGCGCTGGCGACCTGGCCAGCTGCCTGACCCCTCTTTCCGGCCAACGGGCCCGAGTCCTCATCCGGTCTGCCAGCGACCTTCCTCGTGCGGCGAGGCGTGACATTCACACCTCGCGAGAGTTGAGGGACTCGCTGGCAAGCCGGGCGGCAAGCTGCCAAGCTGGCCATTGTCATCTCACTGTCATATAAGCAGGTTGTAATCGTCATCGACTTGTCATTCTGGCGCGTGCGCCGACTGCTGCATGGGATCTAGCGATGAGCTCCAAGACCGTACTGATTGTCGACGACGAATCCTCGATACGCGAGATGATCGCCGTCGCCCTGGAAATGGCGGATTACCGCGTGCTGGAGGCCGACAATGCCCAGGACGCCCACGCCATCGTCGTCGATGAAAAGCCCGATCTGCTGTTGCTGGACTGGATGATGCCCGGCACCAGCGGGCTGGAACTGGCGCGCCGCCTCAAGCGTGACGAGACCACGGCGGAGCTGCCGATCATCCTGCTCACCGCCAAGGGCGAGGAAGACAACAAGATCCAGGGGCTCGAGGCCGGGGCGGACGATTACATCACCAAGCCCTTCTCGCCACGCGAGCTGGTGGCACGCCTCAAGGCCGTGCTGCGCCGCACCACGCCCAAGGGCGTCGAGGAGTCGGTGGAAGTCGAGGGTCTGATGCTCGACCCCGCCAGCCACCGCGTGACCGCACACGGCAACTCCCTGGAGGTCGGCCCCACCGAATACCGCCTGCTGCAGTTCTTCATGACCCATCAGGAGCGCGCCTACACCCGCAGCCAGCTGCTGGATCAGGTCTGGGGCGGCAATGTCTATGTCGAGGAGCGCACCGTGGACGTGCACATTCGTCGTCTGCGCAAGGCGCTGGGCGAGGGGCATCAGCACTTGATCCAGACCGTCCGCGGTACCGGTTATCGCTTCAGCGCCCAGGCCTGAGACGCGGATGCGCTACTGGACGAACGAGCTATGGCGGCTGGGCTATCTGGCGGGCGGCTTCGGGCTGGTCGGCGGACTGCTCGGCCTGCTGGGCTGGGGCCTGGCGCTGGGGCTGGCGCTGTACCTGTTCGTCCATCTCAAGCACCTCAAGAGCCTCTACACCTGGCTGATCACCAACCCCCATGAAGAGCCGCCGCCCGGCGATGGCGTCTGGGGGGATCTGCTCGATCGTCTGTATCGCTACCAGAAGGGTCAGCGTCAGGCGCAGGAGCGACTGCGCAGTATCCTCAACCGCATCCAGGAATCCTCGGAAGCGATGCGCGATGGCCTGGTGATGCTCGACAACCACGGCGACATGGAGTGGTGGAACAGCGCTGCCGAGCAGTTGATCGGCCTCAAGGCCAGTCACGACCGCGGCCAGCACGTCACCAACTATCTGCGTGACCCCGTGTTCATCGATTACTTCAATCGGCTGGCCTATCGTGAGCCGCTGACCCTGCAATCGCCGCTCTCCGACAACCTGACCCTGCAGATCTCCATCACCCTGTTCGGTGACAACGAGCGCCTGGTGATGGTGCGTGATGTCACCCGCCTCTACCGTCTCGAGGAAATGCGCCGCGATTTCGTGGCCAATGTCTCCCATGAGCTGCGCACGCCGCTGACGGTACTGGCCGGCTACCTCGAGACCTATTCCGACTATGCCGATGACCTGCCCCCGCGCTGGCAGCGTGGCCTGGGACAGATGCAGAGTCAGACCGACCGCATGCAGCACCTCGTCGAGGATCTGCTGACCCTGTCGCGCCTGGAGACCGACGAGCTGTCGGGCGAAGGACGTCGCATCGACATGGCACAGCTGCTGACACGTATCCGGGAAGATGCCGAAGGCCTCTCGAAGGAGCGGCATGTCATCACGGTGGAGGTCGAGCCCGGACTGGCCCTGATGGGTGAGGAGCAGGAGCTGAGAAGCGCGATCTCGAATCTGGTCTTCAATGCGGTGCGTTACACGCCGGAAGACTGCCACATCACGCTGCGCTGCCAGAGCACCAGCGAGGGCGTGATGGTCGAGGTGGAGGATGACGGTGACGGCATTGATCCCGTGCATCTACCGCGCCTGACGGAGCGTTTCTATCGCATCGACAAGGGACGCAGCACCGCCACTGGTGGCACCGGGCTGGGACTGGCCATCGTCAAGCATGTGCTGATCCGCCATCAGGGCCGCCTGGAGATCGACAGCCTGCCCGGCGAGGGCGCACGCTTCCGTTGTCATTTCCCGGCGGAGCGTCGCTGCGCGACGACTGCCTGACGGTTGCAGCCCCACTGACACGAACGCCCCGCCGCGCCCTCTGCATGAGGTCACGGCGGGGCGTCGTGGTATCTGCGTTCGTCAACGCTCGCGATAAAGCCTGGCTCAGCGGCGCGGGGCAGGCAGCTGTCGGTAGTGGCTCTGCCACATCAGGACGGCACCCGCCACGGCCCCGGGAATGAACAGCAGGTTGGCCAAGGGCACCAGCGTCAGCACGAACACGGCACCACCGAAGGTCAGTGACGGCCACCAGCGCGCCTTGAGACGCTGCTTCATGTCACCGAAGCTGACCTGATGGTTGTCCATCGGATAGTCCAGATACTGGATCGCCATGCTCCAGGCTGAGAACAGCCCCCACAGCAGCGGTGAGAGCAGATTCAGGCCCGGAATGAAGCCGAGAATGAACAGCGCGATCATGCGGGGAATGAAGTAACCCAGTTTGGCCATCTCGCGCCCCAGCGAGTCGATCCCGATCTTCACCAGGCCACGCTCATCCTCGATCAGGGTGCCATCCAGACGATGCTCAACCTTCTCGGCCAGAATGCCGTAGAACGGCGCCGCGATCAGATTGGTCACCAGGCTGAAGGTGAAGAACACCGCCAGCAACAGACTCAGCACCAGCACCGGCCAGATCAACCAGCTCAGCCATTCCAGCCAGCTGGGCACCTTGAGCATCCAGTAATCGATCCAGCCCTCGAACTGGCTGAACAACAGCCACAGCGTGGCACTGTAGAGCACCAGGTTGATCGCCAGTGGTACGAACACGAAACGGCGTAGCCCGGGGGTATAGACCATGCGGGTCCCGCGGACCAGCGCCGATACGGCATCAATCATGCGACGTCCTCGTCATTTCGTGAAAGGCGGCTGCCCTCGGGCGGCCGGAGCCACACCCTAGCACTACCACCCGTCCCACGCAGCTGTCGGCGCATCGAATGGCAGACGCCCCGCACTCCGTCGGCGGGACAGAGGCGGGGCGTCATCGGCAGACAGGCGTCAGGCCCCGGGGAAGGGGCCTGCGCGTCAGGGCTTGTCGAGATCCTGCGGCTGGAGGTCATGGGTGTCGGTGTGACGCACGTCCACGCCCTTGACCAGGAAGATGACGTACTCGGCGAGGTTATCGGCGTGATCCCCGATACGCTCCAGCGCACGCAGAATCCACATCACGTTGAGCACCGGGGTGATCTGGCGCGCGTCTTCCATCATGAAGGTCATCAGCGAACGCATCGCGCTCTGGTATTCCAGGTCCACCGAGGCGTCCTCACGCAGGACCTTGAGCGCCAGATCCGTGTCGAAGCGGGCGAAGGCGGTCAGCGAGTCACGCACCATGCTGCGCACATGCTGACTGAGGTGACGAACCTCGACCATGCCACGCGGGCTCTGGCCGTTCTCGACCAGCGAGATGGCATTGCGCGCGATCTTGCTGGACTCGTCACCGATGCGCTCCAGATCGGAGGTGGCGCGAATCACGGCCAGCACCAGACGCAGATCGGAGGCCGCCGGCTGACGGCGCGCCAGCACGCGGGTGCACTCGTCGTCGATCTTCAGCTGCATGTCGTTGACGGCCTTGTCATTGTCACGCACGCGTGTCGCCGTCTCGCTGTCACCCTCCAGCAGGGCCGTGACGGCATCCTGCAGCTGCTTCTCCACCAGACCGCCCATGGCCAGCAGGTGTGTCTTCAGCGCATCCAGCTCGTGATTGAACTGCTGGGATATGTGCTTGCCGTGCGAATCGCTGGTGATATCCATTACCCTCTCCCGGGAAGTCATCCGCCGAGGCAGGCGGTCTCTGACATGTGGCATTGATGTAGATGCGCTGCAGCAGGGTCTGGCGCAGGCGGCTCCCTCCTAGCATGACGCCTCTTGATTGCAGTTATATTTCACTCGAGCGCCGGGACGCCAATCGAATCTCGCGCCGCGCTGACATATCGACGACGCGATGGCCCATCCGCCAACGTCCCGCGCGAGACACGTGTCAGCCACCTGCAGTGCCGCTTCGGTGATCTCACCCGAAACGGCCGGTGATGTAGTCCTCGGTCTGGCGACGACGCGGGTTGGTGAACAGCTGATCGGTCGGGGCATATTCCACCAGCTGCCCTTCATGCAGAAAGGCCGTGGCATCCGAGACACGTGCTGCCTGCTGCATGTTGTGGGTGACGATGACCAACGTCAGGCGTGAGCGCAGCGAGCGGATCAGCTCCTCGATCTTGAGCGTCGAGATCGGATCCAGCGCCGAGGCTGGCTCATCCAGCAGCAGGACTTCCGGCTCCACCGCCAGCGTGCGCGCGATCACCAGGCGCTGCTGCTGGCCACCGGAAAGCCCCAGCGCGCTGTCGAACAGCCGGTCCTTCACTTCCTCCCACAGCGCCGCGGCCCGCAGACAGGATTCGACCTTGTCATCCAGATGGCGCTTGTCATTCTCGCCGACCAGCCGCAGCCCGAAGGCCACGTTCTCGTAGACCGACATCGGAAAGGGGTTGGGCGTCTGGAACACCATGCCGACGCGCCGGCGCAGCATGGGGACATCCACGCCCCGGGCATGGATGTCCTCGCCTTCCAACCAGACCTTGCCGCTCAGGCGTGACTGCTCATCGAGATCGGTCATGCGATTGAAGGTGCGCAGCAGGCTCGACTTGCCACACCCCGAGGGGCCGATGAAAGCCGTCACGCGCTTGCGCGCGATGCGCAGGCTGATGTCGTCAAGCGCACGCCGCCGGTGGCGCTCCTTGCCCACCTGCGCCTGATAATCGAGGCACAGGTGGCGGGTTTCCAGGCACGTGTCCTGCGGATTGACGACCTCGGGGTGCTGCGAGCTCGACTGGACGCTCTCACGTGCAGAGTCACGCTTCATTCGGTGGCTCCCTTGTAACGTTGTGCCAGCATGTGACGCAGGCGAATGGCACTCAGATTGAGGCACAGGATCACGACCACCAGCACCAGCGCGGTCGCGTAGACCAGCGGGCGACTGCTGAAGGCATCGCTGCTCTGGAAGGCCAGATCATAGACCTGATGGCCGAGGTGCATGAACTTGCGATCCAGATGCAGCCACGGGAAGCTGTCATCCAGCGGCAGGTCCGGCGCCAGCTTGACCACGCCGACCAGCATCAAGGGCGCGACCTCGCCTGCCGCACGCGCCACCGCCAGAATCAGCCCGGTCATCAAGGCCGGAGATGCCGCGGGTATCACCACGCGCCTGAGGGTCTCGAAGCGCGTGGCACCCAGTGCCAGCGCGCCTTCGCGCAGGCGATGCGGCACCCGCGCCAGCCCCTCCTCCGTGGCCACGATCACCACCGGCAGCGTCAGCAGCGCCAGCGTCAGCGATGCCCACAGCAATCCGCCGGTGCCGAAGGTGGGGGTCGGCAGACGCTCGGAAAAGAACAGTTCATCCAGGCCGGCCCCCAGCCCGTAGACGAAGAACCCCAGCCCGAAGACCCCATAGACGATGGAAGGCACGCCGGCGAGATTGCGCAGCGCGATGCGAGTCAATCGCGTGAGACGCCCCTGATGTGCGACCTCGTGCAGATAGAGGGCCGCCATCACGCCGAAGGGCATCACCAGAATCGCCATCAGCACCACCATCAGCACGGTACCGAAGATGGCGGGCCAGATGCCGCCACTGCCTTCATTGGGCGAGCCGGAGACGAAGTCGCGAAAGCGCTCCAGCGTCAGCAACAGTCGTCCGCCAAAGCCCATGGCATTCGGCTGCCAGACATGACGGATGTCATTCAGCGCGATGCGCCCCTCATGACCGCCATTGCCCCCGAGCAGCAGCTGGCCGGCGTCCAGGGCTCCCCGGAGGGCCAGCAGTTGCCCCTCACGGGTGATCAGTGCCTCGCGTGTCGTCTCGAGCTCCGCGATCAAGGAGGCATCCGCCTCGTCCTGCGTCGTGACAGGCCCTTGTCGAGCGGACAGTTGCTGCTGCAAGGCCAGCAGGCGCGCACTCAAGGCCTCGCTGTCAGCGCGCAGTGCCGCCAGCTGACGGCGCTGCCCCTCAAGCGCCGCCAACCGCGCATGCAGTGCCTCGGCATTCTGGTGCAGTGAAGGAGTCGGTGCCCCCGGGACCGCACTGTCGGAAGAGAGCTGCGGAGAATGATCCAGCTCACCGGTGAGCGGATCACTCAGCGCTCTGGCCATGCCATACAGCACTCGCCCGTCGCGCATTTCCAGCATCAGTGCCTGGCGAGGAAAGCGGATATTCTCCATCAGGGTATCCGGCAGCCACTGCCAGCTCGCCGAGGCCCCATCCTGAGAGGAGGTCTGCAGCAGCCACCAGCGCTGCGACTGTCGCTCACGTTGCTGATCACCGGTGTCCGCTGCCGAGGGACGCAGCTCCTCATGCATCAATTCGCCCAGCAGGTGACGGTTGTCCGCCGCCGGCTCGCCACGGGTGGTCTTGAGCGCCGTGACGCTCTGCCCCGGCTGGGTGGTGAGTTCGACCTCGACCAGCCGTGAGGGCCAGAAGTGACTGAGCGAGCCCACCACTAGCAGGCTGATCAGCCCCAGCACCAGTACCAGCGAGACACTGACCGCCATGGCATTCAGCCAGCCCCAGGGGCCACCATCACGCCAGTAACGTGCCAGACGCGCCGTCACAGGCTCACGAGGTCTGAGCAACGAGGACGGCGGTACCGCATCAGGACGACTCATCCCCAGCCTCCACGTTGCGGCGGCATGAAGCGCAGGCGCAGCACTTCCGCCAGCGTATTGACCACGAAGGTGAAGAGGAACAAGGCCAGCGCGGCAAGGAACAGCAGGCGGTAATGGCTGCTGCCGACCTCGGCTTCCGGCAACTCGATCGCCAGGGTCGCCGCCAGTGAGCGCACTCCCTCGAACAGGCTGGCATCCACCAGCGGCGTGTTGCCGGCGACCATCAACACGATCATCGTCTCGCCCACGGCGCGCCCCATGCCGATCATCATCGCGGAGAACAGCCCGACGGCGGCAGCCGGCAGGATCACGCGGCGCAGACTCTGCCAGGGCGTCGCCCCCAGTGCCGCGGACCCCGCCGCCAGTCCGCGAGGGACTGAGGACAGCGCATCCTCACTGAGCGTGAAGAGTGTCGGCATCACCGCCAGCCCCAGCGCCATACCGGTCACCAGGGTATTGCGCTGGGCGTAATCGATGCCGTGATGGGCAAACAGCCATTGACGGATGTCGCCCTCGAACCACCAGGCTTCCAGTTGATGAGCCAGCGTCACATCCAGCCACAGCAGCAGCATCAGCAGCGGCAACAGCCCGAAGGCGGCCATGTTTTCCGGCATCAGGCTGCGCAGTGCGCGCGGCGACAGGGTCCACACGAAACCGGCCACCATGGTGCCCAGCGGAATCAGTACCAGCCCCAGCAGCACGGCCATCAATTCACGCTCGACGAAGGGCGCGACCACCAGCGCCGCGATGAAGCCGATCACCACCGTGGGCAAGGCCTCCATCATCTCCAGCATCGGCTTGATGCGCGCCCGCTGGCGCGGGGCCATGAAACAGGCCACATGGATGGCACAGCCCAGTCCCAACGGCACGGCAAACAGCAGGCCGACCAGCGCGACCTTGAGCGTCCCCCACATGATGGGTACCAGCGACAGGCGGGGTTCATGGGCACCGGTGCTCTCCAGCTGCCAGATCCAGGCCGGTGCGTCACGCCCCTCATACCAGACCTTGCCGAAGATCGCGCCAAGCCCCACGACCTGATGCGGATCACGGATCTCGAGACCCGCATAGGCCTGTTCAAGAGCCCCCAGACCACCTGCCACGGACGTTGGCCGTGCCAGCAGACGACGATCCTCCTGCTGGAAGCTCAACTCGACTCCTGCCGCCACCTGTGCGGGTGACAGCCAGTCCACCAGCTGCCGACGACGCTCGGCCGTGGCGAGATACAGCCCGAGCCGGCCATCCGCGTCGAGTGCCGCGAAGCCCAACCCATGATGTGCCGCGGCGATGGTTCTCACCGGGGCCGACAGGCCACTGTCGAAGTCTCCCGCCTTGATCAGCGGGCTGGCATGCGCGGGCAGCAGGTAATGACTCAGTCCACCGCCGGCATCCCCCAGGATCAGGCTCTTGCCGCCGCGCAGGACACTCAGGGCGGTGATCGGCTGGGCAGCATGCTCCTGCCGGCCCAGCTTGCGGGCCAGAGGTACCTGGCCGGCGGACGCATCGTTCAACTGCCATTGAGTGAAGGCATGCGGCCCTGCCGTGACCAGCAACTGCCCCTCCAGGGCCGAAAGGCTGGCCGGGCCGGGCAGCCATTGCTGCTGCCAGCTGCCTTGCGGCGTGGTCGAGGCCAGTCTTGCCAGCCACAGACGATCACCTTGTCGATCGGGCATGCGCAGCCATAGCTGCTGTCGGCTCTGCGTGAGGTGAGCCTGCCGATGATCCAGTCCCTCGGGTACCTGGAGGGAACTCGATCGACGCAGACCGTCATCGGTGTGCTGGATCAGCTGCAACCGGTTGCCGGCCAGCCACTCGATCCGCCACTCGTCCATGTCCGCGGCGCGAGTGTCCAATGCTCGAGATTCCAGTACCTGCGAGCTGCTCGGCGTCGTGCCGGGCGGTTTGAGCAGCGGCCATGACACGCTGATCAGATAGCCGAGCATCACCACCACCAGCGCCATCACGCCAAGACCGGCAACCGTCAGCCACAGGCTTGCCAGGCGATCGCGACGCAGACGGCGAGATTGCATTCGTGAGGCTTCAGCAGCAGCCGGCATGAATATTCACCACAAGAGAAGAAGCGCGCGGGGAGGGATCACTCCCGCGAGCGAAAGATGGGGTCTGCCTCAAGATTATGTCCATGAGATGACAGCGAGATGACAAGCGTACTCAGAGACCCTCGCCCTCATCCAGCCCCAGACGTTCACGCCACTGGTTCAGCTGATCGTCCGGTAACGGTACATAGCCTTCCCGCAGGATGGCCTGTTGTCCCTGACGCGACATGATCAACGACAGGAACGCCTGCTCCAATGACGGCAGCGGCTTGTCTGGCACGCGATTGACGTAAATGTACAGGGCGCGTGTCAGCGGGTAACGCCCGTCGCGGATACTGGCCCGACTCGGAAATATCGCCATGCTGCCGGCGTCACGACTCACCGACAGCTGTTTGACCATGGGAGATGAAGTGCTGAAGCTGGCGTAGCCGATCCCGCCCGGCGAGGAGCCCACGGCGCCGATGATCGACGCCGACCCCGGTTGCTCGCTCACGTCCAGCCGGAAGTCGCCGCCACACAGGGCGACACGCCGGAAGGCACCGTAGGTCCCGGAGGTGGCACTGCGCCCGAAGCGGCTGATCTGACGCTCAGCCCAGTCTCCCGACAGCCCCAGTTGCCCCCACCGATCGGCCCGCTGACTGCCACACTCATGACTGGCCGAGAAGATGGCATCGAGCTGCGCGATGCTGATCGACTCCAGCGGATTGCGGCGATGTACGAGGATGCCCATGGCATCCAGCGCCACGGGGACTTCCAATGGCGGATACCCGAATGCCCGGATGAAGTCCTGGCGCTCCTGATCGCTCATCGGCCGTGACATCAGCCCCACCCGTGTGGTGCCGGCAATCAGGGCAGGCGGCGCCGTCGAGGACCCCGCTGCCTGCAACTGGACCCGCACCCCTGGATGGTAGCGACGCAGCTGAGCCGCCCACCGCGTCACCAGCACCGAGAGGGTATCGGAGCCCACGGCCGTCAGGTTGCCGACGACCCCCGGCACGGGGCGATATTCAGGTACCTCGGCAAACGCGGGCATGACCGGCATCAGCAGGCAGGCCAGCAACGCAAGGCGACTCGAGAGCCAACGGGGACGACGCAAGGATGCGATGAAGAACATGACGATTTCAGGCCTGAAAGATGAATGATGCGCTCATTGGCGGTGATGACTATCGCGTTGTTCCTTCAACCCCTGCCACTCCTTCAATACCACTTCCCTGCGTGAGGCTGTCTCACCAGCGGCATTGCTGCGCCGAGTATCCTTCATTGCAACGTTGAGGCACGAGACCAACATGCTGCAATGCAAGAAAATTCCCGCTGCAACGCCTGGCGAGAGAGGACATCCCTTCCACTGGCAGAGTAGGATACCGGACATGAGATGCCTTTCGTGAGCCACTGCCCGCTCGGGCTCTCCTTCCATCGCCACTAGGCAAACCATCGACGCCACTGGGCAAACCGCCGACGCCAGTGCACCCTGAAGACATAACAACAAGACAGCGAGTGACGACATGCAAGCCCTGGATGATGCCCCGGTGCCGAACGGCACGCTGACGCTCAAGCTGATCGCTCAGCGTCACGATACCAATCTTTATGGCGATATCAGCGGTGGCTGGTTGATGCATCGCATGGATGAGGCCTGCGAGCTGGCCGCCGGCCGTGTGGCCAACGGACGGACTGCCACTGTCGCCGTGGAGGGCCTCGACTTTCTCTCACCGGTGCGCGTCGGCTCGGTGGTCAATATCTTCACGCACGTCACGGAAGTCGGACGCAGCTCGGTACGGCTCACGGTCGAGGTCTGGATTCGGCCGCCTCAGGAGCGCAACCATCGTGCGCTGACCAAGGTGACCGAGGCCAACTACGTGATGGTGGCCCTGGACGACAATGGCCGAATCCGCGCGGTGCCGGAACAGGGCAACGACGAGGAAAGTGTCTGACGTGATGGACACCGCCATTCATGAAGAAGCCGCCCCGAGGGGCGGCTTCTTCATTTCCCACCAGAGCCCGCCTGACGAGCGAGTCGCGATGCCCCCACACACGGCGGCGGGCGGTCACCTCAGCTCTCGCCCAGCACCCGGGCACGCGCATCAAGGAAGCCCTGTTCACCGATGCGCGTCCAGGGGGCGACCTGCTGCTGGAAGGCGCGGTAGGACTCGTAGACACGCCTGGCGTCCTCATCCTTGGCGATGAACTCGTCCAGCACCTCGTTGGACGCCTTGAACAGCGCCGCGTAGACATCCTGCGGAAATTCGCGCAGCTCAACGCCATGCTCCTCTACCAGCGAGGTCAGGGCGGTGGCATTGCGCAGCGCGAATTCATCCACCATCGCATGATTGGCAATCCTGGCTGCCTGGATCACCACCTGCTGGAGGTCTTCCGGCAACGCCTGCCAGGCCTCGAGATTGACGGTGCCTTCGAGAATGGCGGAGGGCTCGTTCCAGGCCGGGGAGTAGTAATACTTGGCCACCTGATGCAGACCGAAGGCCAGATCATTGTAGGGACCGACCCAGTCGGTGGCGTCGATCACACCGGTCTCCATCGCAGTGAAGATCTCGCTGCCCGGCAGATTCACCGCACTGGCACCGATGCGGTTCATCACTTCACCCGCGAGCCCCGGCAGGCGGATCTTCAGGCCCTTCATGTCCGAGAGACTGTTCACTTCCTTGTTGAACCAGCCGGCCATCTGGGTGCCGGTGTTGCCCACCGCCAGCGGCTTGAGGTTGTGTCGCGCGTAGATCTCGTCCCACAGTTTCATGCCATCGCCGTGATACAGCCAGGCGTTGGTCTCGGTGGTATTCATGCCGAAGGGCACGGCGGTGAAGAACTGGGCGGCAGGCACCTTGCCCTTCCAGTAATAGGACGCCGAGTGGCCCATCTGGGCAGTCCCGGAAGACACGGCGTCGAAGACTTCCAGTGCCGGCACCATCTCACCGGCCCCATAGACCTTGACCTGAAGACGACCACCGGAAAGCTTCCCGATCAGACTGGCGAACTCATTGGCACCGGTGCCCAGTGCCGGGAAGTTCTTAGGCCAGGAGGTCACCATCTTCCAGTGGATGGTTTCCTCCTCGGCGGCATTGGCCGTGGAGACGAAAGGTGCAGCGGCGAGACCGGCAGCACCGGCCCCCAGAGCAGAGAGAAAACGGCGGCGTTGCATGGGGCGTTCCTTGTTCGAGTTGTGGGCAATGCATGACGCGGCATCAAGACAGCAGATTATCTGCCACTATGCCGCGACCCATGGATGGCCCACAACTGCACCAAGGCCGTAATGGCGCACGAATACCGCGCCCCCTGCACCGCTTTTCACTTCTCGCCAGCGCCTGCTGTCAGCGCCTCATGCCTGCGTCTGCCTTCAATGCAGGATCAGCTGAGTACTTCCAGCTTGGCGAAGCCCAGCACCAGCCACTTGTCGCCTTCGCCCTCGAAGCTGATCTGGACACGCGCGCGCTCGCCCTGGCCTTCGGCGTTGATGACCACGCCCTCGCCGAACAGCGGATGACGCACCAGGCTGCCGAGCGACAGCGCCGGCATGTCGCCATTGGCCTCGACACTCTCCTGACGCGGCCCGGAGGGGCGACGATTCGGCGTGGCACGCTGGGTCGAGACCGGACGCGAGACCTGGCCACGCAGGCGCACTTCCTCCAGCAGCTCTTCCGGCAGCTCACGCAGGAAGCGCGACGGTCGCTGGAAGGTCTCCTTGCCGTGCATGCGCCGCAGCTCGGCGTAGGTCAGGTAGAGGCGCTGCATGGCGCGGGTGACACCGACGTAGCACAGGCGACGCTCTTCCTCGAGGCGCCCCGGCTCCTCCAGTGACATCTTGTGCGGGAACAGCCCTTCCTCGACCCCGGCGACGAACACCACCGGGAATTCGAGCCCCTTGGCGGAGTGCAGCGTCATCATCTGTACGCATTCCTCGCCTTCGGCGGCTTCATGATCGCCGGCATCCAGCGCGGCTTCGGCGAGGAAGGGCTCCAGCGCCTCGGCCCCTTCGCTGGGGGCTTCCGGGTCCATGCGCTCGCCCTGACTGAAGGCGCGACAGGCGTTGACCAGCTCGGCAAGGTTCTCGAGGCGCGCCTGGCCCTTCTCGCCCTTCTCGGCGGCGTGATGCTCGCGCAGGCCGGAGACGTGGATGACGTGCTCGACCAGCTCATGCAGCGCCATGCCGGCGGTGTCGTTGTCGAGGCCATCGATGATGTCGGCGAAGGCACGCACGGCGGTGGCGGCGCGCCCCTTGAGGGCACCGTCGGAAACCGCATCGCTCATCGCCTGCCACATGGTCAGGTTGCCGTAGCGCGCACGCTCGCGCAGCTGCTCGACGGTGCGCATGCCGATGCCACGCGCCGGCACGTTGATCACGCGCTCCAGGGCGGCATCGTCCTCGCGGTTGTTCATCAGGCGCAGGTAGGCGAGCGCGTTCTTGATCTCGAGACGCTCGTAGAAACGCTGCCCCCCGTAGATGCGATACGGCATGCCCTGGCGGATCAGCGTCTCCTCCAGCACGCGTGACTGGGCGTTGGAGCGATACAGGATCGCGATCTCGTCGCGACTGTAACCATGCTCATTGACCAGTTCGCGGATGGTATCGGCGATGTAGCGCGATTCGTCGATGTCGTTGAAGCCGGCATAGACCCGAATCCGCTCGCCACGGCCGCTGTCGGTCCACAGCTCCTTGCCCATGCGCCCGCCGTTGTGGCTGATCAGGGCGTTGGCAGCCTCCAGGATGGCGCTGGAGGAGCGGTAGTTCTGCTCCAGACGCACCACACGGGTATTGGCGAATTCCTCGGTGAAGCGCTGGATGTTCTCGACCCGTGCGCCACGCCAGCCGTAGATGGACTGGTCATCATCGCCGACCACGGTCATGCATTCGCGATCACCGGCCAGCAGCTTCAGCCAGGCGTACTGCAGGGTGTTGGTATCCTGGAACTCGTCGACCAGCAGGTGGGCGAAGCGCTCGCGGTAATGCGCCAGCAGGTGCGGCGTGTCACGCAGCAGCTCCAGCGAGCGCAACAGCAGCTCACCGAAATCCACCAGCCCGCCACGCTCGCAAGCCAGCTGATAGAGCTCGTACATCTCGACCATCTTGCCCATGTAGGCGTCGCCGTGGGTCTGGACCTGATGGGCCCGCAGCCCCTCTTCCTTGCAGCCGGCGATGAAGTACTGGACCTGCTTGGGCGGCCAGCGCTCGTCATCGACGTTGTGCTCCTTGAGCAGTCGCTTGACCATGCGCAGCTGGTCATCGCTGTCGATGATCTGGAAGTGCTCGGGCAGACGCGCCTCCTGCCAGTGGGTGCGCAGCAGACGGTGACTGATGGAGTGGAAGGTGCCGACCCACATGTGGCGCAGACTGCTGCCATTGATCGCCTCGAGACGCGTGCGCATCTCGCGGGAGGCCTTGTTGGTGAAGGTCACCGACAGGATGGCATAGGGCGAGAACTGGTATCGGTCCATCAACCAGGCGATGCGATGGACCAGCACGCGGGTCTTGCCGGAGCCGGCGCCCGCCAGTACCAGCATGTTGCCCGGCGGCGCGGACACGGCCTCACGCTGATGCGTGTTGAGGTGATCGAGGAGGGGCGATTCGGACATGCAGGGCTCACCACAGGGCAGAGAAGTCGAGGGGCGGGGCAGCGGGTCGGGGGCTGCCCCTGTTCAGGCATCCACCTTATCACAGCGGCCTGCCCTGCTCTTCCCTGCACGCGTCATCCCTGACAGGTGACGCTTGTACGGCACTCAGTGCGTATCGAAGTCGTGATCATCGATGCGCAGGGTGGCAAGGCTCTTCTTGACCGCTTCCAGCTGCTCCTTGAGCTTGGGACCACGTGCCTTGGCGACCCCCACCGCCAGCGTATCGACGATCACCAGATGCGCGATGCGTGAGCTCATCGGCGTATAGATCTCGGTGTCTTCATGCACATCGATGTGCAGCGGCAGCGTGACTTCATCCGCCAGCGGCGAGCCGCTGGGACACAGGCCGATGACGGTCGCGCCGGCATCCCGTGCCAGACGCACGCTGGCGATCAGCGCCTTGGTGCGTCCGGTCTGGGAGATGGCGACCACCACGTCGCGCGGCCCCAGCGTCACCGCTGACATGTTCTGCATGTGCGGGTCGGTGTAGGCGGCAGTGGAGATCTGCAGACGAAAGAACTTGTGCTGGGCATCGTGGGCCACGGCACCCGAGGCGCCATAGCCGTAGAACTCGACCCGGCTGGCGGAGGCCAGCGAGTGGATGGCGCGTGCGACGGCTTCGGCATCCAGACGGTCACGCACTGACAGCAGCGTGCCGATGGTGGAATCGAACAGCGAGTGAGAGAACTCCGCCACGCTGTCGGAGTCATTCATCGAGAACTGGGCGAACTGGGTGCCCGTGGCCAGGCGTTGCGCCAGCTGGAGCTTGAAGTCCTGGAAGCCGGCAAAGCCCATCGCACGACAGAAGCGCACTACCGTCGGTTCACTGACCGAGGATTCACTGGCCAGATCGACGATCCGCATGTGAATCACCTCCTCCGGATGGCGGAGGACGTAACGGGCAACCTTCTGTTCAGAGCGGCGGAAATTCTCCATCCGGCTCCTCAGGTCGTCGAAGATGGCATGACTCACGGCACACTCCTTGCAGACTTCATGGGCATGCCTGAGCTTACGACATCCCCCGGGGGGTGTCGCCATCACAGGCGGTCTATGGTCACAATTTTGTCAAGTGAGCTATAGTAAAACGGTGTGGCGCCAGTGAAAGCCCACATCCTTTGGATGCCATGGAGGTCGAATCATGCGTAATTCAGAGCAGGTAGATACGCTCAAGAACGAGCTTCTCGATATTTTCATGACCCTCGGTGCCGACGAACATCAGGCCCGCAAGAAACAAAGCGCAGTCCGCCACCTCCGCGCCAGACGCGGAATCGAAATGCACAACGAAATCAAGCGCCTGAGCGAGGATTTAAGCGACATCGAAGTGCTGGAAACGGAAAGCGATATCGATACCCACTGATTCTCGGGCGGGGAGCGATACGTCTCCCCGCCGAGCAGTCCCCCGTCTCCCTGCCAGCTCAGGGACGAGGGCTTCTGTCTTCCTTGCCGCCATCTCTGATGAGCATGGTCAGCCCCCCTCGCGACATTTTCTTCTGCCTTCGGGCCCTCAGCCTTCATTTCCCTCTGCAACGACTCTGCCTTCTGCCGCGCGCTCGCCACGGTGTCACTCTCGATCGTCCTTCATCTGCACCGACATTCTCTGCCTCATTGTCATGTCATCGCCCAGGACGATGCACCAACAGGGTGCAAGTACACACTGACATGAACGTGACGCCCGCCATCTCCCACACTGAGCATCGAGTCGCCGCCTGGGTGTCGTGCACGGGCCATCTCGGCCAGAAACGCAAGAGGCTCGCCGGATAGGCGAGCCTCTTGTCGTTCTTCAATGCCGTCAGATCCGTGCTGACAGAACATCAGGACAGCCTGAAGAGTGGGGCCGGGATTACAGGCTGGAGGCGAAGACCACCACCACGCCGATCGGGGCGATGAAGCGCGCCACGAAGCTCCACAGCTTGAAGGCCGAGTCGCTCATGTTGAGCTGACTGCGCACTTCATCACGCCCCATGAACCAGCCGACGAAGACGATGGTCGCCAGGCCGGTCAGCGGCAGCATCAGCTTGCTGGTCGCGTAATCAAGCAGGTCGAAGATGGTCATGCCCTCGAACTTGGCGAACATGCCCAGCGGCGCCACATCACTCCACAGATTGAAGGACAGGATGGTGGCGATCCCCAGCAGCCAGGTCGCGATCCCCGCCACCCAGGCAGAGGCCACGCGTGACATCGGCGTCTTCTCTTCCAGCCATTCGACGATGGGTTCCAGCAGCGAGATGCCTGAGGTCCAGGCCGCGAAGACCAGCAGCACGAAGAACACCACGCCGAACACTTCACCGCCCGGCATATGGCCGAAGGCCAGCGGCAGGGTCTGGAAGATCAGGCCCGGGCCCGCAGCGGCGTCGAGACCATTGGAGAACACCACCGGGAAGATGGCCAGCCCCGCCAGCAGAGCGATGACGGTATCCAGCACCACCACGATCAGCGCGGTACGCCCGATGTTGACGTCATCGGAGAGATAGGAGCCGTAGGCCATCATGATGCCCATGCCCAGTGACAGGGTGAAGAAGGCATGCCCCATCGCCGCCAGCACGCCATCCTTGTCGAGCTTGGAGAAGTCCGGTGTCAGCAGCCAGGCAGCCGCTTCGGCGAAGCCATCAGTGGTCGCCGCATACCCGACCAGCATGACCAGCATGACCGCCAGCAGCGGCATCAGGATCTTGGCGGCGCGCTCCAGACCACCCGCAACGCCCCCGGCCACGACCAGGATCACCATCAGCATGAAGGCACTGTGCCAGGCCAGCAGGGTGGTCGGGTCGCCCAGCAGACCACCGAACAGACTGCCTGCCGTGTCAGAGGTCAGGCTTTCGAAGCTGCCACTGGCGGCGTCGGCGATGAAGGCCAGTGCCCAGCCACCGATGACACTGTAGAAGGACAGGATCAGATAGGCGCCGAGCACACCGGCCACCCCGATCAACACCCAGGCGGGGCTACGCTTGAGGCGCGCACTGATGTGACTCATGGTCGAGATCGGGTTCTTCTGTCCCAGGCGGCCCAGCAGCCACTCGGACATCAGGATCGGCAGGCCGATCAACAGAATGCAGACCAGATAGACAAGAACGAAGGCACCGCCGCCGCTCTCACCGGTCATGTACGGGAATTTCCAGATGTTGCCCAGTCCGACGGAGGAACCGACGGCGGCCAGGGTGAAGGCCAGGCGAGAAGACCACTGAGCGTGGGAATGCGGTTTGGATGACATGTGAGTCCCTGATTCGTCGCGATGATGCCAGCCACGGGTAGCGGCCTGTGGCATCTTGTTGTGCTTGTTGCATCATGCTGGCGAGACGGAAGGATGAACCGTGGCCGACAGGATGGCGTCGCAGGATCACTGCTGTGGTGCATCTGGCCGTCATCATGGCCGGATAGGCCCGAATGACAGACAGACTGGTGTCGATAGACACGCCGGAATGGACACGCTGCCCGCCCCGGTAAATATCGCCGTGGTAACGACAATAGGTAGGTAAAGTTACTCGATTGACCCGATATCTACCAGCAAGCCACCCTCAGACCATCGCCTCACGATAGAAAACAGCGCCTGAGGCCGGCAGGTCACTTCCCCCGTCCCGCAAGACACTGAAGCGTGACAGGCAGCGGGTGGCGCTAGAAGAGACGTCCTTGTCCTTCCCCGGGGAAGGCACCGATCAATGGCCGATCAAGCCGCTCCAGCACCTGATTGGCCAGACGACGCGCCAAGGCCGGAGCCGCCTTGTTGTCAGGAGTATGCACAAACAGGAAAGGGCTTTTCCCCTGACTTATCCACAGGGAAAGGCGTTCCACCCAGGGCTGGAAGAAGGCCAGATTGGTCGCGTCGTCATGATGCCCGATGAAGCGGACCAGCGGTTGGCGTGCGCTGGAGAACACATGCAATGGGCGATGCGGCTTTTCCGAGCGTGCCACGGCAAGCCCTGGATGCGCGGTATCAGGGCCACTGAAGAGTGGACGGACATCCAGCATCACGCGATCGACTCCGTGACTTATCAACAAGCGATTCAACTGTCGTTCCACCGAGCCCTTGGCAAAGAAACTCGGGGCACGGGGCTCCACGGCCCAATCAAGGCCTGAACCCTCGACATGCGCGAAGAATTGCGCAAGACGCGGGAGTACCTCCTCCCCCAGGTCGCGTGGCAGCTGGATCATGATCGGCCCCATGCGCGACTTAAGCGGCGCAAGCCGCGCCAGGAATTCCGCCAGCTCCTCCTCGATTCCCTGAAGCCTCAACTCATGGGTCAGTCGTCCCGGCAATTTGAAGCAGAAGCGGAAGTGCTCGGGCGCCTGGCGGGCCCAGCTGGCCACGGCGCTCTCCGGCGGCAGAGCATAGAAGCTGGTATTGCCTTCGACACAGTCGAAGACCTGCGCGTAATCCGCCAGATGCTCACGCGGGCCACTGCCCGGCAGCAGGCTACCGCGCCAGTCATCGTTGGCCCACATCGCGAGCCCGAGATGAAGATGCCCCGCCTCGCAAGCTCTGTCATGGCCCGCAGCGTGCGGAGCATTCGTCTCAGTCGGTGCGGAGGCTGCATGAAAATGGTGCATGAAGAGGCCAGAACTAGAGGAATATAAGGGTCAAAGAGCCAACAAGCCGAAGAATATCGTCTGCCAGAGCGACGTAAGCACAATAAAAACTGTCATCACGGCGTGCTATGGTCCGCATCCTGCATGAACCGTCACAGGCGAACCACCCCTCGCCGCGACATCGCTTTCTGCCCGCCACAAGCAGGTCGGAAGCCATCATTGTTGACTGCCCATACCCCGGAGCCTGTCATGACTGCTTTCCAACGACTCATCCTGCGTGCCAACGACAGCCGCTCCCGTGCGGCCAATGCCATCACGCTGCGTAGCCTGATCACGCTCTTCGAGGGCTGTCTGCTGGTGGCACTCGGCGTGCGCCTGCTGCAGGCCGGCGGCTTGCTGGTCAGTGGTACTGCCGGGATGTCACTGCTTGGCTCGGACCTGACGGGCTTGAGCTTCGGCAGTCTGTTCTTCCTGATCAACCTGCCCTTCTACGGGCTGGCCTGGAAGCAGCTGGGGCTCAACTTCACGCTGCGCACCCTGGGATGCGTCAGTCTGCTCTCGATCCTGACGGATCTACTGGCGGTCAGTCTGCCGCTGGGCGACGTCAATCTGCCGGTGGTGGCGATTGCCGCAGGCCTGCTCATCGGGCTGGGGGTCACCCTGCTGTTTCGCGAAAACGCCTCCCTCGGCGGACTCAACATTCTCGCGCTGGATCTGGAGCGACGCTTCGCCATCCATGCAGGCCGCACGACTTTCGCCTTCGATCTGCTGCTGATCGCGCTCGCCGCGCTGGTCTATCCCTGGCCGCAGGTCATCTGCTCGGCACTGGCGTTCGCCACGCTGTCTTTCGTACTGGGCCGCTACCACCGCCGCACGCCTCAAGGATCAGATGCCAGCACCACCGCTCAAGACGATGGCAAGCAGGTGCAGGCAGCTCACTAGCGGCGACCACGCCCGCCATTGGAGCCGCCGCCGCCCTTGTACGACGGGCTCTTTCCCCCGGCACTTCTGCCGCCAGGATTCTTCTTGCCAAAGGTCGTGTTGCCAGAGGTCTTGTTACCAGAAGACTTGCTACCAGAGGACTTGTCGCCAGCCCCCTTGCTCGCCGCATCGCGCTCATCGCGACGCTCTCCGGCCTTGCCACGCGTGCGTGGCTTGAGGCCGCTCGCGAGCTTGCCCGCGCCATTGGCGTTCTTGCTGCCCGGCTGGGAGCCGCCCTTGCCGGCGCTGCTGCGTTCCTGATTGCCACGAGCGGATCTGGACTCATCGGTACGCTCCCGCCGCCCCGCCCCTTCCTGGCGAGCACCCGAGCGTTGGCCTGTCTTGGGCTGACCTGAGCCGCGCTGATCCGAGCTGCGCTGGCCCATGGCGCGCTTGCTGCTGTCCTCGCGCCGAGCACCACCACGCCGGCCGCTATCCGTATCCTGCGCGGCACGCTGATGGCGCGCGGCAGTCGCGTGCTGGGAAGGCGTCGGCGCCTCCGCCAGTCGTGAGGCCTCCTCGGTACCACTGGAGCCTTCGATCATCCGATGGATGTCGTCCATCTCCTTCTGGGTGAGATAGCGCCATTCACCGATGCCCAGTCCTTCCAGACTGACATTCATGATGCGCACTCGCTTGAGCTTGAAGACCTCATAGCCCAGCGCCTCGCACATGCGGCGAATCTGGCGATTGAGCCCCTGCGTCAGGATGATGCGGAACACATAGGTGGAAATCTGCTCGATGCGGCACGGCTGGGTGATGGTATCCAGAATCGGCACGCCGGCTGCCATGCGCTTGAGAAAGTCCGGGTTGATCGGCTTGTCGACCCGCACCACATATTCCTTCTCGTGGGCGTTGCCGGCCCGCAGGATCTTGTTGACGATGTCGCCGTCACTGGTCAGAAAGATCAGGCCATCGGAGGGCTTGTCGAGGCGACCGATCGGGAAGATCCGCTTGGGATGGCCGATGTAGTCGATGATGTTGCCTTCCACGTGGCGCTCGGTGGTACAGGTGATGCCCACCGGCTTGTTGAAGGCCAGATAGACCGCTTCCTGCTTGGCCTTCAACGGCTTGCCGTTGACCAGCACCTCATCGCCTGGCGCGACCTTGGTGCCCATCTCGGGGACGACACCATTGATGGTCACTCGCCCTTCGGCGATATGGCGATCCGCCTCGCGCCGCGAGCAGAAGCCCGTTTCGCTGATGAACTTGTTGAGGCGGGTAAGCGATGCGTCGCGATCAGTCATGGCAGGTCACGTGCGTGCGCCGGGCGATGAACGCGCAGCGGACGTAAGGGGATAAGAAGGCAGGCGCACAGGATACCAAAAACGGCAGCCCTGAGGCTGCCGTTGGCACGATGAGACTGAGCTCATCTGCTGCTGCGCCAGACATGACGCAGCCGTCTTGCATCGCGGATCACTCGACCGTGACGCTCTTGGCCAGGTTACGCGGCTGATCGACATCGGTGCCCTTGAGCACGGCGACATGGTAGGACAGCAGCTGCAGCGGCAGAGTGTAGAGAATCGGTGCCAGCACTTCGCTGACATGTGGCATGCGCAGCACGCGCACGCCTTCGCTCTCTTCGAGACTGATGTTCTCGTCAGCGAAGACGAACAGCTCCCCGCCACGTGCACGCACTTCCTGCAGGTTCGACTTGAGCTTCTCGAGCAGCTCGTCGTTGGGTGCCACCGCGACCACCGGCATGTCGGCATCCACCAGCGCCAACGGGCCGTGCTTCAGCTCGCCCGCCGGATAGGCCTCGGCGTGGATATAGGAGATTTCCTTGAGCTTGAGCGCGCCTTCCAGCGCGATGGGGAACTGGGTGCCACGCCCGAGGAACAGCGCGTTGTGCTTGTCAGCGAAGGCCTCTGAGAGACGCTCGATCTCGCTGTCCATGGCCAATGCCTTGGTGACCAGTGACGGCAGCTGACGCAGTTCACGCACCACCTCGGCTTCTCCGGCCTCATCGCCACCCCGCACGCGACGCAGCGACAGCGTCAGCAGCATCAGGCCGACCAGCTGGGTGGTGAAGGCCTTGGTGGAGGCGACGCCGATTTCCGGTCCGGCCATGGTCATCAGGCTGAGGTCCGATTCACGCACCAGCGAGCTGCCCGGGACGTTGCAGATCGCCAGACTGCCGAGGAAGCCGCCCAGCGACTGGGCATAGCGCAGTGCGGACAGCGTGTCGGCGGTCTCGCCGGACTGGGACAGGGTGACGAACAGGGTGCCATCGGCCACCACCACCGGACGGTAGCGGAACTCTGAGGCGACCTCGACCGCCGCCGGAATGCCGGCCAGACGCTCGATCCAGTAACGCGCCACCATGCCGGCGTGGTAGCTGGTACCACAGGCGACGATCTGCACCTGCTTGACCTGACGGAAGAGGTTTTCCGCCTCGCTGCCGAAGCTGCGCACCAGCACGTGATCACCGTTCAGGCGACCTTCCAGCGTGGCAGCCAGCACACGGGACTGCTCGTGGATTTCCTTGAGCATGAAGTGGCGATAGTCGCCCTTGGAGGCGGCATCCTGCGCGTGCTCGAAGGTCTGGACCGGGCGCTCGTTGGCCTCGATGATCAGACGCTCGCCCTGCTCGAAGATCTCGATCTGCTCGGCGGTCATGCGCACCAGATCGCCTTCCTTGAGATAGATGAAGCGATCGGTGACCTGCAGCAGCGCCAGCTGATCGGAGGCCAGGAAGTGCTCGTCGATCCCGACACCGATCACCAGCGGGCTGCCCTGACGCGCGCCGATTAGCACGTCCGGCTGGGCACGATGCACCACGCCCAGCGCGAAGGCGCCATCCAGCAGGGCGACGGCCTTCTGGACGGCGGTCAGCAGGTCCTGGCTCAGGGTGTATTCACGCGCCAGCAGGTGGGCGACCACCTCGGTGTCGGTCTCGGAGGTGAAGACATACCCCTGACCTTGCAGCTCGCGCTTGAGCGTCTCGTAATTCTCGATGATGCCGTTGTGGACTACGGCCAGGCTGTCACCGGACTGGTGCGGGTGAGCATTGGCTTCACTCGGCGCCCCATGCGTGGCCCAGCGAGTGTGAGCGATACCCACGCGTCCCTTGAGCGGTGATTCTTCGAGACGCTCCTGCAACGCCGCGACCTTGCCCAGCGCACGCACGCGATTCAAGCGGCCCTCTTCGGACAGCACGGCCATGCCGGCACTGTCATAGCCACGGTATTCGAGGCGGTGCAGACCCTCGAGCAGGATGTTCTGGACGTTACGACTGGCGACGGCGCCTACGATGCCACACATGAGCAATCTCCTTATGCTGTTGCTGGCGCCACGAGCGGGGCGATCAACACCTCGACTCCATGAGCGCGAATCTGGTCACGCGCAGCATCAGGCAACGCGTCATCGGTTATCAGGGTACTGATGCTGGACCAGGCCAGCTCCAGGTTGGGAATGCGACGGCCCAGCTTGTGGGATTCCGCCATCACCACGACTTCTCGCGACACCTCGGCCATCACGCGTGACAGGCCGATCAGCTCATTGAAGGTGGTAGTGCCGCGTTCGAGGTCCAGACCATCCGCGCCGAGGAAGACCTGGTCGAAGTCGTAGCTGCGCAGCACCTGCTCCGCCACCTGTCCCTGGAAGGAATCGGAGTGCGGATCCCAGGTACCACCGGTCATCAGCAATACCGGCTCGTTTTCCAGCTCACGAATGGCATTGGCCACGCTCAGCGAGTTGGTCATCACGATCAGGTCATCACGCCCCTTGAGCTCGGGGATCAGCACCACCGTGGTGGTACCGCTGTCGATGATGATGCGCTGATGGGCGCCGATACGGCTGGCTGCCAGGCGGGCAATGGCCTGCTTGGCGGCACTGACCGGTTCGTCATGCACCAGCAGTTCACGCGGCATGGCCACGGCGCCGCCGTAGCGCCTGAGCAGCAGGCCGCTCTTCTCGAGAAAGGCCAGATCCTTGCGGATGGTGACCTCGGAAGTGGCGAGTTCCCGCGCCAGTGCCTCGACACTGACTTCACCGTCACGTCCCAGTTGTTCGAGGATCTGGTGACGCCGTTGTGGTGTCAGACGCTTGGACATCAGGGCCCCCTATAAAGTTTCGAAACGAAAGATAAGTGAGGCATAACGAAACATCAAGTGAAAGACGAGACAGGATGAGACGATTCATTCCTGCACGCCGTTCCACAGAGCTGACCGCGATGACAAAACGGGGAGACACCTGTCGGTGCCTCCCCGTTTCTGATGCCCACCTTCACTCACCAGCAAGCATCGCGACTGAAGCTGCCGTTCACTTCTTGGTCGGACGCGGCCATTCCGGCTTGTCGATACGCTTGCCACGCGCCACGCTCAACGCGCCTTCGGCGACATCGCGGCTCAGGGTCGAGCCAGCGCCCACGGTGGCACCCGCGCCGATCTTGAGCGGCGCCACCAGCGCGGAGTTGGAGCCGATGAAGGCATTGTCGCCAATTTCGGTTCGGAACTTGTTGGCACCGTCATAATTGCAGGTGATGGTGCCGGCACCGACGTTGACCGCCTCGCCGAGGGTGGCATCACCGACATAGCTCAGGTGATTGATCTTGGCGTTCACGCCCACCTGGGCATTCTTGGTCTCGACGAAGTTGCCGATGCGCGCGCCGCGCGCCAGTTCGGTTCCAGGACGCAGACGTGCGAAGGGCCCGACATTGTTGTCACCTTCCAGTACCGCACCATCGATGACGCTATGCGGCGCGATGTTGGCGCCGGCACCGATGGTGGCATTGCGGATCACGCAGTGGGCGCCGATGACCACGTCATCTCCGAGACTCACTTCGCCCTCGAAGACACAACCGACGTCGATGCTGATATCGGTACCGATGGACAGCTTGCCGCGCACGTCGATGCGCGCCGGGTCCGCCAGGCTGGCACCTTCGGTCATCAGGCGGTTGGCTTCACGACGCTGGAAGGCGCGCTCGAGATCGGCCAGCTGCAGACGATTGTTGACGCCCTGCACTTCCTCGACCGCCGCCGGCTGGGCGGTGGCGATGTTGACACCTTCGCTGGCCGCCATGGCGATGATGTCGGTCAGGTAGTACTCGCCCTGGGCGTTGTCGGCGGACAGCGCCGGCAGCCAGCGCTTGAGCTGGGCACCGGTGGTGGCGAGGATACCGGTGTTGCCTTCCTGGATGGCCAGCTGCTCCGGCGTGGCATCCTTGTGCTCGACGATGGCGCTGACGCGACCTTCGCTATCGCGCACGATACGGCCATAGCCTGTCGGGTCTTCCAGAATCACCGTCAGCAGGCCCAGAGTCTGCTCACTGACTTCGGCCAGCAGCGCCTCGAGGGTCTCGCGACGAATCAGCGGCACATCGCCATACAGGATCAGCACCTTGCCATCGCCGATGGCTTCCAGTGACTGGGCCACGGCGTGACCGGTGCCCTTCTGCTCTGCCTGAACGGCAAAGCTCGCGCCGGTGTCGGCCAGCTGCTGCTGCACACGCTCACCACCATGACCGATGACGACATTCAGATGCGCACCGTCCAGGCCTGCAGCGGTGTCAGCCACATGACGCACCATCGCCTTGCCTGCCAACGGGTGCAGCACCTTCGGCAATTTGGAACGCATGCGGGTGCCCTGGCCTGCGGCAAGAATGACGACGTCGGTACGCTCTGCACTGCTCATCGGTGAACTCCTGTAGAAAGCGGGTCTTCATACCTGAAGCCCCTGAAAATAATGGCGCCATCATAGCAGCTGAACCCTGAGCTGCCAGTGACGAGGTTTACCCACGGCCCTGTCGCCGAGAACAGACCCGCGAAAGCATCAGTCGCCCGCAAGACACCTGAGCCATCTCTCCGATGGGCTCGACACCCTTCCTGATGAGCCCGGTCAGTCCCCGGCGTCACAGGAACGACCTTCGATGGCTAGAGGCATCAGTCCTCTCGGGCATAAAAAAAGGCGACCCGAAGGTCGCCTCTTTCCTGTCACTGGCCGTCATGGCCCAGTGCATCTCAGCGCGTGTGACGACGCATCTGCTGCACGGTGCGCAGCTTGGCCATCGCCTCGGCCAGTTCGGCCGTGGCGCGTGAGTATTCCAGTTCGGAAGCCTGATCGTTCATGGCCTTCAAGGCCACTTCCTTGGCTTCCTGGGCTGCCGCCTCATCCAGATCGTCGGCACGTACTGCGGTGTCGGCGAGGACTGAAACGAGGTTCGGCTGCACTTCGAGGAATCCACCACTGACGTAGTAGATTTCCTCAGCCCCACCCTGACGCTGAACGCGAATCGGGCCGGGTTGCAGCTCGGTCAGCAGCGGTGCGTGACCCGGCATGATGCCGAGGTCACCTTCGCTGCCGGCAGCCACGAGACGCTCGACCAGGCCGGAAAAGATGCCTTTCTCAGCGCTGACGATGTCGCAATGGACGCTCATAGCCATACCTGTTTCCTCATGCCTGAACAGGGAAATTACATGCCCTTGGCTTTCTCGACAGCTTCGTCGATGGTGCCGACCATGTAGAACGCCTGCTCCGGCAGTGCGTCATATTCGCCGTCCAGGATACCCTGGAAGCCGCGGATGGTGTCCTTGAGGGACACGTACTTGCCCGGCGCGCCGGTGAAGATTTCCGCCACGAAGAACGGCTGTGACAGGAAGCGCTGGATCTTGCGCGCACGTGCCACGGTCTGCTTGTCTTCGTCAGACAGCTCGTCCATCCCGAGGATGGCGATGATGTCCTTCAGCTCCTTGTAGCGCTGCAACACACCCTGAACGTTACGGGCAGTGTTGTAGTGCTCCTCGCCGACGACCAGCGGGTCGAGCTGACGAGAGGTGGAGTCGAGCGGGTCAACGGCCGGATAGATACCCAGCTCGGCAATCTGACGAGACAGTACGACAGTCGCGTCAAGGTGCGAGAAGGTGGTCGCCGGAGACGGGTCGGTCAAGTCATCCGCGGGGACGTAGACGGCCTGCACGGAAGTGATCGAGCCGGTCTTGGTAGAAGTGATGCGCTCCTGCAGGACGCCCATCTCTTCCGCCAGTGTCGGCTGATAACCCACCGCGGACGGCATACGACCCAGCAGTGCGGACACTTCGGTCCCTGCTAGGGTGTAACGATAGATGTTGTCGACGAACAGCAGAACGTCACGACCTTCGTCACGGAACTTCTCGGCGATGGTCAGGCCGGTCAGTGCCACGCGCAGACGGTTGCCGGGCGGCTCGTTCATCTGACCGTAGACCAGGGCAACCTTGTCGAGAACGTTGGATTCCTTCATTTCGTGGAAGAAATCGTTACCTTCACGAGTACGCTCACCCACGCCCGCGAACACGGAGTAACCGCTGTGCTCGGTGGCGATGTTACGGATCAGCTCCATCATGTTGACGGTCTTGCCGACACCGGCGCCGCCGAACAGGCCGACCTTGCCGCCCTTGGCGAACGGGCAGACCAGGTCGATGACCTTGATGCCGGTTTCCAGCAGCTCGTTTGATGCTGCCTGTTCCGCGAAGCTCGGGGCTGCACGGTGGATCGGCATGTGCTCATCCGCACCCACGTCACCCGCTTCATCGATCGGCTGACCCAGCACGTTCATGATGCGACCCAGAGTCGCCGTGCCGACCGGCACGGAGATCGGAGCACCAGTGCTCTCAACTGCGAGACTGCGCTTGAGGCCTTCGGTCGAACCCATTGCGATAGTACGGACCACGCCGTCGCCCAGCTGCTGCTGGACTTCGAGTACGGTCTCGCTATCGGCGACGTTCAGGGCGTCGTAGACCTTGGGCACTGCGTCCCGCGGAAACTCGACGTCAATCACCGCGCCGATGATTTGTACGATACGTCCGCTCATTCCTGGTTCCTCTTAAACCTGCGATTGAAACCTGCTTGCCTGTTGCCACGCTGTCATCAGACGGCGGCGGCACCGGATACGATCTCGGAGATTTCCTGAGTGATCGCTGCCTGGCGGGCCTTGTTGTAGACCAGCTGGAGGTCGTCGATCAGGTCGCCGGCGTTATCGGTCGCACTCTTCATTGCGATCATTCGCGCTGCCTGTTCGCAGGCGATGTTCTCGACCACGGCCTGATAGACCTGGGCCTCGACATAGCGCTTGAGCAGCTTGTCGAGCAACGAGACGGCATCCGGCTCATACAGGTAGTCCCATGTAGTGGGACCGGTTTCTTCGTCGTTCTGATCAGCTTCGAGAGGAAGCAGCTGACGCACGACCGGCTTCTGCGTCATGGTGTTGACGAACTCGTTGAACACCACGTACAGACGGTCGAGGCTGCCCTCGTCGAATGCGTCCAGCATGGCCTTGACGCTACCGATCAGATCCTGGGTACCGGGGGAATCCCCGAGACCGGACTTGGCGGCAAGCAGGTTGCCACCGTAGTTGCGGAAGAAGGTACCGGCCTTGGAGCCGAGGGCACAGAAGTCCACCTCGACACCCTGGTCGCGCCAGCTCTTCGCATGCTTGGTGACAGCCTTGAACAGATTGGCGTTCAGGCCACCACACAGGCCGCGATCACTGGAGACCACGATATAACCGACACGCTTCACATCGCGTTCCATCAGATACGGATGGCGATATTCCGGGTTGGCCCGGGCGATGTGTCCTACAACCTTGCGGATCTGATGGGCATAAGGCTGGCTGGCCGCCATGCGATCCTGCGCTTTACGCATCTTCGACGCAGCCACCATTTCCATGGCGCTGGTGATCTTTTGCGTATTTTTGATGCTCCCGATCTGGGAGCGAATCTCTTTTGCAGCTGCCATAGCGATCTGCCTTATTCATGCCACCCGAAGGGAAACGACAAGGCCCGGACTGGCCGGGCCATGTCACTTACCAGCTCTGGGTCGCCTTGAACTTCTCGACGCCAGCCTTGAGACCATTCTTGATCTCGTCATCGTAGCCGCCGGACTGATTGATCTTGTCCAGAAGATCCGCGTGCTCGGAGCGCATGTAGTCAAGCAGCGCTTTCTCGAAGCCCAGCACCTTGGCGACTTCGACGTCGTCCAGGTAGCCTTCGTTGGCCGCGAACAGCGAGATCGCCATGTCGGCCACGGACATCGGAGAGTACTGCTTCTGCTTCATGAGCTCGGTGACACGCTGACCGTGCTCGAGCTGCTTGCGGGTCGCTTCGTCCAGATCGGAGGCGAACTGCGAGAAGGCTGCCAGTTCACGGTACTGAGCCAGTGCCAGACGCACACCACCACCCAACTTCTTGATGATCTTGGTCTGAGCAGCACCACCGACACGGGAAACAGACAGACCCGCGTTGATGGACGGACGGATACCGGAGTTGAACAGGCTGGTCTCGAGGAAGATCTGACCGTCGGTGATGGAGATCACGTTGGTCGGAACGAACGCGGAGACGTCGCCACCCTGGGTCTCGATGATCGGCAGCGCGGTCAGGGAGCCGGTCTTGCCTTTCACTTCACCCTTGGTGAACTGCTCGACATAATCGGCGTTGACACGTGCAGAACGCTCAAGCAGACGGGAGTGGAGATAGAAGACATCACCCGGGTAGGCTTCACGGCCCGGCGGACGCTTGAGCAGCAGGGAGATCTGACGATACGCCCATGCCTGCTTGGTCAGATCGTCATAGACGATCATCGCGTCTTCACCGCGGTCGCGGAAGTACTCGCCCATGGTGCAACCGGCGTACGGTGCCAGGAACAGCATGGCAGCCGGGTCGGAGGCACCAGCCGCGACGATGATGGTGTGTTCCATCGCGCCGTGCTCTTCGAGCTTGCGCACGACGTTGGCGATGGTGGACTGCTTCTGGCCGACGGCGACGTAGACGCAGGTAATGCCCTTGCCCTTCTGATTGATGATGGCATCAATCGCGATGGCGGACTTACCGATCTGGCGGTCACCGATGATCAGCTCACGCTGACCACGGCCGATCGGCACCATGGCATCGATGGACTTCAGACCAGTCTGTACCGGCTGGTCGACCGGCTCACGGGCGATGACGCCCGGAGCGACCTTCTCGACCGCGTCAGTCAGCTTGGCGTCGATCGGGCCTTTGCCGTCAATCGGGTTACCCAGAGCATCGACCACACGGCCGACCATTTCCGGACCCACCGGCACTTCGAGAATGCGACCGGTGCACTGCGCGGTCATGCCTTCTTCGAGTTGCAGGTAGTCGCCCAGGACGACAGCGCCGACGCTATCACGCTCAAGGTTGAGCGCCATACCAAAGACGCCACCCGGGAATTCAATCATCTCACCGAACATGACGTCTGCGAGGCCGTGGATCTGCACGATGCCGTCGGAGACGCTGACGATGGTGCCCTGATTACGGGCTTCGGATGCGACGTCAAGCTTTTCGATACGCTGCTTGATGATGTCGCTGATCTCGGAAGGATTCAGTTGCTGCATGCCATGTCCCTCGGACTCAGGAGTTCAGTGCTTCGGAAAGCCGGGCCAGCTTGCCGCGCACGGAGCCGTCAATGACGGTATCTCCGGCACGGATGATGACGCCGCCGAGCAGCGTACTATCCACCTGAGTGGTAATGGAGATGTCGCGGTTCAGACGCTTGCGCAGGGCGGTGGCGAGCTTCTCTTCCTGCTCGCTTTCCAGTGCAAAGGCGGACACCAGGGTCACCTCGACACGCTGTTCCTGCTCGGCCTTCTGGGCCTCGAACAATTCGGCCACGGAGGGCAGGGCCGCGAGGCGGTCCTGCTCACCGAGAGTCCGGATGAAGTTGCGTGCGTTGTCGTCCAACGCGTCGCCGCACACGTCAATGAAGGTGTCGACCTTGTGCTCGGTAGAGAGCTTCGGGTTGTCGAGCACCGCCTTGACGGTCGCGTCGACAGCGACGTTCGCCGCTGTCGACAACATTCCGGACCAGGCCTCTAGCGCCTGCTGGCCGCGTGCAAACTCGAACGCCGCCTTGGCGTACGGGCGAGCCGCGGTGGAGGTAGACGTTTCAGCCATGGAATCAGTCTCCTCAGAGCTCAGCAGCGAGTTTGTCAATCAGCTCGCGGTGCTTGGCTTCGTCGATGGAGGATTCCAGGATGCGCTCTGCACCGATCACTGCCAGAGATGCGACCTGACCACGGAGCTCGTCCTTGGCCTGGTTGATCTCCTGGGTAATCTCTGCGCGCGCCTGAGCGACCATACGCTCGCCTTCGGCACGGGCAGCTTCACGAGCTTCCTCGATCATCTGGTTGGAACGCTTGTGCGCCTGCTCAATGATGCTTGCTGCTTCTTCCTTGCTTTCCCGCAGTGTCTCGCTGGCTTTTTCCTGCGCCAGTTCGAGGTCACGGGTAGCACGGCTGGCAGCATCCAGACCATCTGCAATCTTCTTCTGACGTTCTGCCAGAGCCTGTGTGACCGGCGGCCAGACATACTTCATGCAGAAGAAAACGAAGACCGCAAAGGCGATGGCCTGACCAATCAGGGTTAAGTTCAGATTCACGCCAGCACCTCTCGCTTCACGATTGTTGGGTCATAAACACGGTTGGCCTGTGGCCAGCCGATGTTTAACCGACAAACGGGTTGGCGAAGGTGAAGAACAGCGCGATACCGACACCGATCATGGTCACGGCATCCAGCAGACCAGCGACGATGAACATCTTGACCTGCAGCTGCGGGATCATTTCCGGCTGACGCGCGGCGCCTTCCAGGAACTTGCCACCGAGGATACCGAAACCGATGGCGGTGCCCAGGGCGCCCAGACCGATCAGCAGGGAGACGGCGATAGCGGTCATGCCAAGAACTTGTGCTTCCATTGTGGAACTCCAGTTTTAGTCAAGTTTAAGTCAAGGGTTGAGGGTGTGAGCAGAGCTCGGAAATCTTGCCCCGCGCCACGAATGGCACGGGGCGGGTACATCAGTGATCTTCGCTGGCCATGCTCAGATAGACGATGGTCAGCATCATGAAGATGAATGCCTGCAAGGTGATGACCAGGATATGGAAGACTGCCCACGGGAAGTGGAGCGGCAGCTGCCAGATACCGACCAGCGAGATCAGAATGAAGATCAACTCGCCTGCATACATGTTACCGAACAGACGCAGCGCCAGAGAGATCGGCTTGGCGATCAGCGTCACGAATTCAAGCAGGAAGTTGACCGGAATCAGCGCGATCTGTGCCAGCTTGTTCGGGGTATTGAACGGGTGCAGCGTCAGTTCGGCCACGAAGCCCTTGAGGCCCTTGACGCGAATGGAGTAGAAGATGATCAGCGCGAACACGGACAGTGACATGCCCAGTGTGGCGTTGATGTCGGTGGACGGTACCACCTTGAAGAACACGTGAGCCGGATCGGCGCCGAACATCTCGCCAACCTTGGCAGCAACGCCCGGCAGCCAGTCGACGGGGACCAGGTCCATCAGGTTCATCAGGAAGATCCAGCAGAAGATCGTCAGCGACAGCGGCGCGATCAAGCGGGAACGACCGTGGAAGGTCTCCTTGACGGACTGATCGACGAACTCGACCATCAGCTCGACGAAGTTCTGCAGACCACTCGGCACGCCGGTGGTCGCGGACTTGGCGACCTTGCGGAACAGGCACAGGAAGATCAGACCCAGCCCGATGGACCAGCCCATGGTGTCCAGATGGATGGCCCAGAAGCCCATGTCGGAGGCTTCCTGGGCACTGTGCGCCATGGACCACCCGTGTTCGGGGTGGTTACCGAACGTCAGATTCTGCAGGTGGTGCTGAATATATTCGGAGGGACTCGGGTTGGTGCCTGCCATTACTCTGCCTCAGGTTCGTGTGTACGGTGTTCGCTTCACCAGCCAGGGGCCCAGCCAGTGAACCGCCATTGCCGCCACGTAAGCGCAAAAAAATAAAGCGGGGTTTGAGGGCGGCACTGCAATGAAGAAGAATGCAAACAATACGGCCGTCAAACCGAACTTACCGGCCTCAGCCTGATAGAAGGCCTTGACCATCGCCTGGGCGTAACGTGCACCCGTCACGCGCAATGAACGCCAGGCAAAGAACAGGTTGGGCAGCAGGCAGACCAGGCCACCACACAGGGCAGACAATGCCGCGCCGCTTCCCTTGCTCACCCAGGACAGGAGTACGGCACACAGAATCACCAGCGCCTGGCCCCAGAGAAGTCGCGCGACCTGAGGGCGTCGCAAGGCAGCGGGTGTCGTCTTGTGCATCGTGAACCTGTCCATCGCAGTGATGACTCTCGCCAATCCCTGTCACTGCGCATCCTGCAGCCGGGGAGCAAACTCGCCGGATTATAGGGGAGCGCCGCATCGCCATCAACCAAACTGCCGGCTAAATTCCTTGATCTTTCGCAAGCTTACGACCAAAGCCTCACCATCTTGCGTGAAACAGATGACAGTTGGCTTACGTTGACAGTCGCTTGCGATGCAGGCGACGTAGGGTTGCGCCTATCACAACCCGCCGTCAAGACGATCTTGCCGCTCCGGTCAGAGAAACGCACTTCATGGCCCTGCGACAATGCGTCACAGGGCCACGAAAACGACCAGAGAAGCACGGAAAGGCTCGATGTCAGCCGATCACCTGCACCGAAGGCACGCCATGCCTAGTGGATATGACCGAGAATGCCATCCAGCTCATCCAGGCTGGTATAGGAGATGGTGACCTTGCCCTTGCCGCTCTTGCCATGACGGATATTGACCGCCGCCCCCAACTGCTCTGACAGCCGGGTCTCCAGGCGCTGGATGTCCGCATCTGGCCTGGGTGCGGAAGGCTTGGTCTGCTCCCCTTTCTGCACGCTTTTCACCAGCGCTTCCGTCTGGCGCACGGTCAGCTCACGCTCGACCACCTCATGAGCCAGCTTGCGCTGACGTGCAGGACTGAGCCCGATCAGGGTACGGGCATGGCCCATGTCCAGCTCACCGCGTTCCAGCAGTGTCTGCACTTCCTGGTCCAGCGTCAGCAGACGCAACAGGTTGGCCACTTGCGCACGTGAGCGACCGACGGCATCCCCGACCTGCTGCTGAGTCAGTTCGAACTCGTCGAGCAGGCGCTTGAGCGCCATGGCCTCTTCGACCGGATTGAGATTCTCGCGCTGGATGTTCTCGATCAGCGCCAGAGCCAGCGCGATCTCGTCACTGATGCCTTCCCGGATGACGGCCGGAATGGTGTCCAGCTCCGCCAGCTGGGACGCCCGCCACCGCCGTTCACCCGCGATGATCTCGTAACGTCCTTCCGCGATGGGCCGCACCACGATGGGCTGCATGACCCCCTGGGCGCGAATGGAATCCGCCAGTTCTTCCAGCGCTTCCGGCTGGATGTCACGCCGCGGCTGGTACTTGCCACGTTGCAACTGCCCCAGTGGCAGGCGCTCGAGGCGCTCGCCGGACAGCACGGCTGCCTCGGCCCCGGTATCCGTCGCACCACCAGCGGCATTCCCGCCGTCGGGCGACAAGGCGTCAGTCGTGGCCGCCGGCAGGGCGCCTTCGGCATCAGATTCGGCATGGCGGCGGCGATTGCCAGCGCCGATCAGGGCATCCAGGCCCCTTCCCAGGGCACGCTTACGCGTCATGGACCTTCCTCGGTGAAGTTACAGCGAGAGACGACGAATCAATTCCTTGGCGAGCACGCGATAGGCCTGGCTGCCACGCGACAGACGCGCGTACTTGGTGACCGGCAGACCATGGCTCGGCGCTTCGGCCACCCGCACGTTGCGTGGAATGGTGGCCTTGATCAGGGTATCGCCAAAGTAATCGGAAAGTTGCTTGCTGACATCGCGGGTCAGACTGTTGCGGGCGTCGTACATGGTGCGCACGATCCCGAACACGTCGAGGGCCGGATTCACGTTGCCCTGTATCTGCTCGACGGTATCCAGCAGCGCTGACAGGCCTTCCAGAGCATAGAACTCGCACTGAAGGGGAATCAGGACACCATGGGCGGCGGTCAGGGCATTGACGGTCAGCATGTTGAGCGAGGGCGGGCAGTCGATCAGCACCACGTCGTATTCCGAGGCGATCGGGGCGAGTGCCTCGGCAAGACGCCGCTCGCGCCCTTCGACATCCAGCAGGTCGACTTCGGCGGCCGTGAGATCGCCATTGCCCGGCAACAGGGCATAGCCGGCATCCGGGCAGTCGAGAATCACGTCGCTGGCCCGCAGTTCACCCAGCAGCACGTCCAGCACGCTGCCTTCCAGGTCATGCTTGTCGATGCCACTGCCCATGGTGGCGTGGCCCTGGGGGTCGAGGTCGATCAGCAATATGCGGCGATCGAGCGCCGCCAGCGAAGCGGCGAGATTGACGGCTGTCGTGGTCTTGCCGACACCACCTTTCTGGTTGGTCAGCGCGATGATCTTGGTCACGAGCGACTTCCTTGGTTCCTTGAGAAGCGGGGCCTTTGGCACCAGCCGCATGCTCACGAGGGCAGATCATGGATCTGCCCTCCCAGAGCCTCAGGCTGCCTGCCTTTTGCGCCCGGCACAATCCCTGCACGCGCCGCGAGACGAGCGGTCAGTCGCGTTTCAAGCGCAGAAGGTGACGTTCACCTTCTTCTCCCGGGACACACAGTCTGAGCGTCTCGACCAGCGAGACACCCGCCGGCAACCGTGCGATCTCGTCATTGGGGATGCGACCTTTCATCGCCAGCCATTCGCCGCCTTCTGCCAGTACGGCGCCTGACAGATTGACGAAGGCGTCAGTATCGGCGAAGGCCCGCGAGATGATCTGCTCGAAGGGCGCGCCATCATAGGCTTCGATACGCACCTGAGTCGGGCTCAGGTTGTTCAGGCCCAGCTCGTGGCCGGCCTGAATCTGGAAACGCACCTTCTTGCCATTGGAATCCAGCGGTACGACAGCGATGTCGGGACGCATGATCGCGATCACGAGACTCGGCAGGCCCGGGCCGGCACCGACGTCCAGCAGGCGTGGCCCGCTGATGTGGGGCAGCACGCTGAGGCTATCCAGCAGATGGCGCGTCACCATCGCCTCCGGCTCACGTACCGCGGTGAGGTTATAGGCGCGATTCCACTTGTGCAACAGCACCAGCAGCGTCATCAGCTGCGCATGCTGCTCATCACTCAGCGCCACTCCCATGGCGCTGGCACCGCGACTGAGCAACTGGGCGCAACGCGCACGCTGCGTCTCGTTGAGCGTCTGACTCATTGCGCGACTCCCGTGTCAGCCGTATCGGTATCTGCTGGAGTCTCCGCCTTGATCAACTGCCGTTTCTTCAAGTGAATCAACAGGATGGAAACCGCTGCTGGCGTGACACCGGAAATGCGGCCTGCTTGGGCAAGCGTCGCCGGGCGCGCTTCATTGAGCTTCTGCTTGATCTCGTTGGACAGGCCATCGACGGAGTCGTAATCGAGACTGGCCGGCAATTCGGTGTGCTCATGACGACGCAGGCGGTCGATCTCTTCCTGCTGACGCTGGATGTAGCCCGCGTACTTGGCGGTGATCTGCACCTGCTCGGCGATGCGCCAGTCGTCGACTCCTTCCCCTTTCAGGCCTGCCACATCCGGATACTCGAGCTCCGGACGCTTGAGCAGCTCCATCAGGCTGGCTTCACGCTTGAGCGGTGAGCTGAGCTTGTCGCTCAGCGGGGCCAGCTCCGGGCTCTTCGGCGTCAGCCAGGTGCTTTGCAGACGAGCGGTCTCGCGCTCGATCGCTTCGCGCTTCTGTTCGAACGCCGCCCAGCGCGCGTCATCGATCAAGCCGAGTTCGCGGCCCTTGGCAGTCAGACGCAGATCCGCATTGTCCTCGCGCAGCAGCAGACGATATTCGGCACGTGAGGTGAACATGCGATACGGCTCGCGAGTGCCGAGGGTGATCAGGTCATCGACCATCACGCCGGTGTAGGCCTCGTCGCGCAGTGGATGCCAGGCCTCGTCGTCAGTGGCGCGCAAGGCGGCGTTGACGCCTGCCAGCAGGCCCTGGGCACCGGCTTCTTCATAGCCGGTGGTGCCGTTGATCTGACCGGCGAAGTACAGATTCTTGATGAAACGCGTCTCCAGGGAGTGATGCAGATCCTGGGGATTGAAGAAATCGTATTCGATGGCGTAGCCGGGACGCGTGATGTGCGCGTTTTCCATGCCACGAATCGAGCGTACCACCTCGAGCTGCGTATCGAAGGGCAGCGAGGTGGAGATGCCATTGGGGTACAGCTCGTGGGTATTCAGGCCTTCCGGCTCGATGAAGACCTGGTGGCTGTTCTTGTCGGCGAAGCGATGCACCTTGTCCTCGATGGACGGGCAGTAACGCGGCCCGATGCCATCGATGACGCCGGAGTACATCGGCGAGCGATCGAGATTGGCGAAGATGATCTCGTGAGTGCGCTCGTTGGTATGCGTGATGAAGCAGTTGACCTGCTCCGGATGCATTTCCCGACTGCCCATGTAGGACATCACCGGGCGCGGTGCGTCACCCGGCTGAGCTTCCATCTTGCTGAAATCGACGCTCTTGGCATCGATGCGCGGCGGGGTACCGGTCTTGAGCCGATCAACCCGGAATGGCAGCTCGCGCAGACGTGACGCCAGGCCATTGGCGGGCGGATCCCCGGCACGTCCACCGGCATGGTGATCCAGGCCGATATGAATCACGCCACCGAGGAAGGTCCCGGTCGCCAGCACCACCGTGGTGGCGTGGAAACGGATGCCGGTCTGGGTGACGACACCCCGTACGGTCTCGCCTTCGACGATCAGGTCTTCCGCACCCTGCTGGAACAGCGTCAGGTTCGGCTGGTTCTCCAGCACGTTGCGAATCGCCGCCTTGTACAGCGCCCGGTCGGCCTGTGCTCGAGTGGCACGTACCGCCGGGCCCTTGCGGGCATTCAGCGTGCGGAACTGGATACCCGCCATGTCGGTTGCCAGGCCCATGGCACCGCCCAGCGCATCGATCTCCTTGACCAGATGGCTCTTGCCGATCCCACCGATGGCGGGATTGCAGGACATCTGCCCCAGGGTCTCGATGTTATGGGTCAGCAGCAGGGTCTGACGGCCCATGCGGGCAGCCGCCAGTGCGGCTTCCGTACCGGCATGACCGCCGCCGATGACGATCACGTCAAAGCGGTTCGGGTAATCCACGTTGGCACCTCGGGGTATCACGAAACTTGGATGAAGCGCTGTTCGCATGGTGGCGAATCAGGCAAATCGGCCAGACACGACGATGACTCGATGTCTGGATGAATCCGGGACTGACGAACGTCATGGCGAAGACAAGGCGCCGCAGACGGCATGAGCTCGACCCGATGGGGAGCCTGCAAGCCAATCGAATGACGTTCGGGCCGCACAGTATAAACCGCCTGTGGGTAAGCGTCAGGAGTTTTCCACAGTGCCATGGCAGGACGTGCCATGCAGTGGACTCGCGGATGTTTCTCTCAGGGCATCAATCACGACAGTGAGTCGAGCCCGTGTCGAGTGTGTGTGGCGTAGGGGATTTTCCCGAGGACTGGGTCGGATCGTCTTGCCGTTCGTTATCCCGAACACCTCGGGAAGTGAGCTTCCTCGAACCCGGTCTTTCGGGGTGTCCGAACGTCCTTCGGGTTTCCGGATAACAAGATTATATAAAAAAAAGAAAAAGGGGTTCTGTTGATGTTGTAACTACTGTTGTGGACAAAATCAGTGGGAAATCGACTTTATTTCTTAAAAATCAGTATCTTACGATGTTGATATAGTTGGGGAGAAAATGCGTGCTACCTGAGGACGCCACCGGTGGCTTCCTGTGGATGAAACACCGCCTTGTCCACAAGCCCAGTTATCCTCGTTTTCATACCGTGCTGGTACCGGACTTTTCTGCCCTGCTGTGCACAAGTGGCCAGTTTACCCACAACCCCTAGTGCTGCAAGGGCTAACGTACAGAAGGCCGCGGATGATGCCGCAAAATGTCCACAGAGGCAAATCGTCTTCACCTCGACACGCCAACTCTGTAGATAGTACGGGGATAAGCCGTGAGTGGATGGCTACGCTGCCCAGCAGTGGTGCCCTGAGAGATACGATGATACTGCTGTGGATAGTTGTTGGCGTGATTGAGGCTTGCATACCGGTGCCTGGCCGGCCAGACGACTCATGGGCTGATATCAGGCGTGTGTTATCACCAGCCACGGCCCCTTGCAGGCGATGTCTCGAGCGCCTTTCGCGTCAGGACATGCGGTGTGAAAGACGGGTCCTTCGGCGACTGATGAAGTGAATCGAGAGCCACAGCGAGGCTGGGGGCGTGACGTGAGAGGCAGCCAAGGCGGGGCGAATCATCTGATTTCATTGCATGAAAAAAGCGCGAAATCGTCAGTCGAGATCGAAAAACTTCATTTCGAATGCCAGAAATCCCGTCATTCGGGCCACAACAGACACGTCTATCGCCAGGTGATGCTCTGGACTGGCCAGGAATTGCCTCTTCACTGCGTGGCATTCGGGCAAAAAAAAGCCCCGACCTGACGGTCGGGGCTTGGCCTCTCTCAAGAGGTGGTAGCGGGGGGAGTCAGTGCTTGAGGACGCGTGCCAGGAAGCTCTGGGTGCGCGGATGACGAGGGGTGTCGAAGACCTCGCTCGGAGTGCCTTCCTCGACGATGCTGCCCTGGTGGACGAAGACGACGCGATCCGCGACTTCACGCGCGAAGCTCATCTCATGCGTGACGATCATCATCGTCATGCCGTCGCGTGCCAGCTCACGCATCACGTCCAGCACCTCCCCGATCATCTCGGGGTCCAGTGCGGAGGTGGGCTCATCGAACAGCATCAAGCGGGGTTCCATCGCCAGTGAGCGGGCGATGGCGACGCGTTGCTGCTGGCCGCCTGACAGCTGGCCGGGGTACTTGTCGGCCTGCTCGAGAATATTGACCCGCTCGAGCAGCGTGTCGGCCTGTCGCTCGGCGGTCGCCCGGTCACTGCCGCGCACCTTGATGGGGGCCAGGCTGACGTTGTCACGTACCTTCATGTGCGGAAAGAGATTGAACTGCTGGAAGACCATGCCGACTTCGGTGCGAATCGTCTTCAGCGCTCGGTGGCTCTTGCCGTGGGGGATCAAGGACTGTCCGTCCACTTCGATGCTGCCGCCCTGGAACTCCTCGAGGCCATTCACGCAGCGGATCAGCGTCGACTTGCCGGAACCACTGGCGCCGATGATCACCACCACTTCCCCCTGGGCGACCTCGAGATCGATGTCCTTGAGCACATGCAGGCTGCCGAAGTGCTTGTTGATCTTTTGCATGTTCACGATGGCGGTCATCAGGCGCTCCTGGCCGGCGCGAAGGGCTGGCTGATCGGGAAAGAGGAAGAGGGTGTCAGCGCGGTTGTCGCCTGGTGGGAAAGCACGGTAGAGATCATTGGCCCACCAGTCCGCGACGCTCCAGCATCCGTAGCCCGAAGGACAGGCTCAGCGTGATGACGAGGTAGAGCATGGCGACCATGAAGTAGGTTTCCAGCGCGTTGAAGGTGGTGGCAATGTAGATCTGGCCCTGACGGACCAGCTCACCGACACCGATCACCGAGAACAGCGAGGTGTCCTTGATGGACACGATCCCCTGATTGCCGAGCGCCGGGATCATGCGACGCAGTGCCTGTGGCCAGATGATGTAGCGGAAGGTCTGGGGGGTGGAAAGGCCCAGTGACAGTCCGGCCTCGCGTTGCCCGCGGGCGATGGACTGCACGCCACCACGCACGATCTCGGAGATATAGGCCGCGGAATTGAGCGCGATGGCAGCGATACCGGCGGTCAGGGCATCGATGGGACCCCCGATGATCTGCGGCAGACCATAGAAGATGAACAGGACCTGCACCAGCACGGGCGTGCCGCGGAAGATCTCGATGTAGGCGGTGGCGACCCAGCGCAGTATCCGGCTGGGGGAGAGGCTCAGCAGGCCGAACAGGATGCCGAGCACGAAGCCGATGGCCAGGCCACCGAAGGAAATGGCGAGGGTCCAGGGGATCCCCTCGAGCAGGTACGGCACGGAGGAAATCGCCGCCTGCCAGTCAAACTGGAATTGAACGTCCACGTGGGGCTCCTTGGCACCATCATCTCGCGCCTCAGGACATGGTGAGGGGGAGCTCGTCAGGACAGACGCCACGGCCATTGGCATGCCGTGGCGTCCGGATGGCAGAAATCATGGTTCGTGGTGAAGAAGGCGTCAGAGAACTCTGGCGAGGATGGCGTTATTCGCTGTCGCTCGGCAGGGCGCCGAACCACTTCTGATAGATCTCGGCGTAGCTGCCATCGGACTTCATCTCGGCCAGTGCCTTGTTGGCGGCGTCGGTCCACTCACTGCCCTCGGTGAAGGCGATGCCGTACTGCTGACCTTCATAGAGCGGGCCCACTGTCTTCACGCGACCGTTGCCCTTGGTCTTGGCGAAGTAGCCGACATTGGGAGCGTCATAGAAGACGGCATCGACGCTGCCGGACATCAGTGCCATGTACATGTCGGCGCTGCCGGGATAGGGCGTGATGGTGGAGTCTTCCAGATTGGCGGTGAGGTAGTCATAGCTGGTGGAGCCGATCTTGGTGCCGATCTTCTTGCCTTCCAGCCCCTCGAAGCCCTCGATGTCGCCATTGTTGGCCGCGGTCAGGATCCGCAGGCCGGAGTCGTAATAAGGGTCGGTGAAGTCGACGATCTTCTCGCGGGCCTCGGTGATGGTGATGCCGGCGATGGCGACATCGACGCTGCCGGTCTGTACGGCCGGGATGATGCCATTGAAGTCCATGGTCTTGAGGTCGATATCGAAACCGGCGCGCTCACCGATGGCGTTGAGGATGTCGATATCGAAGCCGACCATCTTGCCGCTTTCCTGATCGAGCATCTCGAAAGGCACGAAGCTCGGGTCAGTCGCGGCCTTGAGGGTGACGGCATGGGCGGCACTGGCCATCAGGGTGGCGGCCGCGAGACCGGACAGCGAGGCCAGCAGGTGGGATCTACGCATTTTACATGCCTCTTTATATTTAGATTTTAGGATGTAGTGCGTTTTTAGAGTGACGAGAGCACAAGATCCCGTCAAGTCTGCGAGCGCCGCCGTGCGGCGGGTTGGCATTCGCAACCTGCTGAGATGGCGAAAAAAAATCGCCCCCTATCGGAAACCGATAGGGGGCGATCAGGTGGCGGCATCGCGCCGGATGTCATGCTGCGCCGTCAGACCATGAAGGACGAACCACAGCCACAGGTGCTGGTGGCATTCGGGTTCTGGATCAGGAAACGCGCCCCGGCCAGACCTTCCTCGTAGTCGATCGTCGAGCCGACCAGATACTGGTAGGACAGCGGGTCGATCACGACCGCGGCTTCGCCCAGCTCGACCACGGTGTCGTCCTCAGCCATGTCGGTGGCGATATCGAAACCGTACTGGAAGCCGGAACAACCACCGCCAGTGACGTAGACCCTGAGACGCAGCTCCGGGTTGGCTTCTTCCGCGCGCAGCGCAGCGATCCGGGCCTTGGCGCTCTCGGATAGATACAGCGGCGTGGGGATGAAGCTTTGTGCTTCGCTCATGCGGGCCTCCTCGAAGGAGTCGGAGGCCGGGCGCTGAAAACAGCGCCCGGCACGGTATAGAGAACGGAATGCTGCCTATTATCCCTATATCCGAGCAAAAGGGTCAACTTTGTCTGACGTGCTGCCTTGCTGGCGACGCTGGCGGCTCAGGGCATCATCGCCGGCGCCCCGATGCCGGTCATCTCATCCAGGCCGAACATCAGGTTGAGGTTCTGGATGGCCTGACCTGATGCGCCCTTGACCAGATTGTCGATCACCGACAGCACGACCAGGGTGTCGCCATTGCCCGGACGATGCAGGGCGATGCGGCACAGGTTGGTGCCACGCACGCTGCGCGTCTCCGGATGGCTGCCCAGCGGCATGACATCGACGGCGGGGTGATCGGCGTAACGCTGCTCGAACAGCGCCTGCAGATCTTCCAGCGTACCGCTGAAGCCGCTCAGGCGCGGATAGAGAGTGGAGTGGATGCCACGGATCATCGGCGTCAGGTGCGGGACGAAGGTGAGGCCGACCGCGCTGCCTGCTGCCATGTCCAGCCCCTGGGTGATTTCCGGCAGGTGACGGTGACCGGAGGCGCCGTAGGCCTTCATGGATTCGCCGGCTTCACACAGCAGCGAGCCGACCTTGGCACCGCGACCGGCCCCGGAAACGGCGGACTTGCAGTCGGCGATGATGTTGTCGGTCTCGATCAGGCCGGCTTCCAGCAGCGGAATGAGTCCCAGTTGCACGGAGGTCGGGTAGCAGCCCGGCACCGCGATCAGACGGGCTTCACGGATGGCGTCGCGATTGACTTCCGGCAGGCCGTAGACGGCTTCGCCGAGCAGTTCCGGTGCACCATGCGGCTGGCCATACCATTCGGCCCAGACGTCGGCGTCCTTGATGCGGAAGTCCGCGGACAGGTCGATCACACGAGTGCCACGGGCCAGAAGGTCGCCGGCCAGCGCATGAGCGACGCCATGCGGCGTGGCGAAGAACACGGCGTCACAGGCTGCCAGCACCTCGGCATCCGGCTCGCTGAACGCGAGGGTGTCATAGTGGCCGCGCAGATTGGGGTACATCTCGTCGACACGCACGCCCTTCTCGCTGCGTGAGGTGATCACGGTCACTTCCACCTGCGGGTGGCTGGCCAGCAACCTGAGGAGCTCCACTCCGGTGTAACCGGTGCCGCCGACGATACCTACCTTGATCATGCTGCCTCCCCGCTTTCGAGCGGTGTCCTGTTGATACGAATGTGACTCGTGTGTCCGGCTTGCTGATGCGACCTTTTGCGGCCTGTGCGCGAGACAGGCGTTGCGCCATGCTGTGCCGAGGTTGTCGGATTGTGCACGGTCGCGACGGTGCGCAATCGATATGATACACAGGTGTCAGGCGGGCAGTAATGTGCTGCCGACATGGATGTTCATCGTCATCGTCAGTGCCTTTCAAGGAGTCGTGAGTGTCACGCCTGTCGCGCCCGCATCTGCCTCGTCCCAGTCTCGACAATTTCCGGCGCAAGCTGGCGGCGGTCGATGCCCTTCCCCAGCTGTGTCTGCTGGGACTGATCGCTGGCCTGCTGACCGGCTCGTTGATGGTCGGTTTCCGACTGTTGCTGAGCGCGGGGGCACTCGGCTTCATGCCGGATGACAGCCCGGAAAACTTCGAGGGCCTGGCGCCCTGGGTGCGCGCGTCATTGCCCTTGCTGGCCGTGCTGGTGATCGGCATCGTGCTCGGTCGTCAGCATCCTGCTCAGCGCAAGCTTGGCATCGGTCATGTCATCGAACGCCTGACCTACCATCAGGGCAAGATGCCGCTGCGTGCCTGGCTCAACCAGATCGTGGTCGGGGTCGTGAGCGTGCTGGGTGGCCTGTCCGCCGGACGTGAAGGACCGGCCATCCACCTCGGGGCTGGCGCTTCCAGCTGGGTCGGGGAGCGTCTCAAGCTGCCCAACAACAGTCTGCGAGTGCTGGTTGCCTGTGGCACGGCAGCGGGAATTTCCGCCTCATTCAATACGCCGATCGCCGGTGTCATCTTCGCCATGGAAGTGGTGATGATGGAGTACACCCTGACAGGCTTCATGCCGGTGATTCTGGCTTCGACCGCGGGTGCGGTCGTCTCGCAGCTCGTCTATGGCGCCGAACCGGCGTTCGCGGTGCCTTCTCTGCTATTGCACTCGCTGCTGGATCTCCCCTGGGTCGTGATCACGGCACTGGTGATCGGGCTGCTGGCGGGAGGTTTCGTTCACCTGGCCCGGCAGCAGGAGCGTGCCGCGCGTCTGACATGGTCAGGACGGATGGCACTGGTGGGGCTCTCGACGGCCGCCGTGGCCTGGTGGTACCCGCAGGTGCAGGGAATCGGCTATGACAGCCTCGCCCAGCTGCTCGACGGTCAGCTGGCGCTGGATGTGCTGCTGGCGCTGGTCATCGGCAAGCTGATGCTGTCGGCGATATGCGTCGCCTGTGGAGTGCCCATCGGCATCATCGGCCCCGTCGTGGTGGCCGGTGCTGCCGCGGGTGCCCTGATGGGCATGCTGGGCGGCTGGATCTTGCCGGACCAGGCCTCGGACATCGCGCTCTACGCCCTGCTCGGCATGGCGGCGATGATGGGGGCAGTGCTTCAGGCTCCGCTGGCGGCGCTGATGGCACTGCTCGAACTGACGCATTCTCCCAATATCATCCTGCCCGGCATGCTGGCCGTGGTAGTGGCGGGGCTGACCTGCCGCCAGCTGTGCCATTGCCAGGGATTCTTCATCTCGACGCTGACGGCGCAGGGCTTGCACCCGCTTCAGCAACCCTTGATGCAGGCGCTTTCCCGAGTCGCGGTGCCGGCGGTGATGGAGCGCTCCGTGGTCAGCGTGCCGCGGCGCATCACTCGTGAGCGTGCCCGCGCCCTGCTCGAGAGCAAGCCTGTCTGGCTGGTGGTCACGCGTTCGACGCCGGAAAAGCCGATGGTGGCGCTGCCGGCGGCGGATCTGGTGAGGGTGTTGATGGATGAGCACTGGCGAGAGCAGGAAGCGCTCGACCTGCTCGAGATTCCAGCCCAGCGTCTGGATCTCGCCCCGATCCATCTGCAGGCAACGCTGTCGGAAGCCTATGAGCGGCTGCTGCCGAGTAATGTCGATGCGCTCTATGTGGAGCACACCACGGCCCCGATGATTCGCAAGATTTCAGGTATCATCACGCGTGATGCAATAGAGAGCTACTATCGATACAAGCCGTGAAAGGGGCGATCTCGACCCGAGCGTGGTTCAGGTCGTCGGTATCGGCGCTCGACATCCGGCAGGGCTTCGGGATGTGACCGGATACCGCATGTGCCCGGCGCTGCGAACATGGCACCTTGTCGGCCTGTCGAGTTGAGTGACACTGCCCCTTTCCTTGTATCTTCCGCCCCTGACTGACGGAGTTTCCCCATGTATCTGTGGATCAAGGCGTTCCATCTGATTGCCGTGGTGTGCTGGTTTGCCGCCCTGTTCTATCTTCCGCGTCTTTACGTCTATCACGCCCAGGCGCGTGATGCCGGCGACATCAAGGCCATCGAGTACTTCAAGACCATGGAGCGCAAGCTCTACCGCGGCATCATGATGCCGTCGATGATCGCGACCCTGGTGCTGGGCATCTGGCTGCTGGCACTGGTGCCGAGCTTCATGAGCATGGGCTGGATGCACCTCAAGCTGGCCATGGTCGTGCTGCTGGTCGGCTATCACCATGCCTGTGGGCTGTACCTGAAGCAGTTCGCTGCCGATACCTGCAAGCGAACCTCACGCTACTTCCGCTTCTTCAATGAAGTGCCGGTACTGATGCTGGTGGTGATCGTCATCTGCGTCATCGTCAAACCGTTCTGAGAGCCAGCGCTGCCATGACTGAGTGCCCAGCAAGACTGCCCTGTGTTCTGGTGCTGGCGGGCCATGATCCCAGCGGCGGCGCGGGTCTGATCGCCGACAGTGAGGCGATTCGGGCCGGTGGTGGCTGGGCGCTGACGGTGCCGACGGCGCTGACGGTACAGAATTCCTGCAATGTCAGCGCCGTGATCCCACAGTCGGGCGAGTCGATTCTGGCGATGGCACATGCCCTGCTCGATGATTTTCGGCCTCGGGCGCTCAAGATCGGGCTTCTCGCCAGTCACGAAGCGCTGATGGCGACGGTCACGCTGATCGATGAACTTCGCCAGCACTGGCCCGGGCTTCCGGTGGTATGGGACCCGGTGCTCAAGGCCGGCGGAGGTCATGAGCTCTCCAGTGAAGCGCTGATCCAGCAGGCGCGCGAAACGCTGCTGGCGCGGGTGGATGTCATCACGCCCAATCGTGGCGAGCTTGCGCGTCTGGCAGCCTGTCCTGCGGGTGCCGGCGAGAATGAGCTCGCCGAGCGCTTGCTGATGGAAGGTGCAGGCGCCGTGCTGGTCACCGGGACTGACCCCCTGGATCACGATGACGCCTCGCTCTCTGAGCCATCCGTCACCCATCGTCTCTATCGTCGCGAGCATCGCAGGCTGTCTCTGGACTGTCCGCGGCTGCCGGGCAGCTTCCATGGCAGTGGCTGCACTCTCGCCTCGCATCTGGCCGTGCGCCTGGCTCGTGGCATGTCGCTGGAACCGGCATGGCGTGAGGCACAGCAGGCGACCTGGCAGAGTCTGGTCGCTGGCCGGGAGCGCGAGCTCAAAGGCCTTGCGCCCGGAGCCCAGCAGCTGCCCTGGCGCTAGCGGTCCTGCTCCTTTCATGCCGGCTTCCAGGCACTGCCGCGGCTGCATCCTGCCCGTGAGTCGCGTTAAGCTGTCGCCATCAAGCGCATCAGGTTATCCACAACGGCTGATGTCTCGCGGCTGGGTGCTCCCATCCTCGGCAGTTGTGGATAACGCGATGTCTCGTTTATCCACACCGTCTTGAGTCATCAACGACTCTTTCCCATTTTTCGCGGCCGTCGTGCCGCACCGTGTCCCTCAAGAGGTATGTCATGACCACGTCCGCTGCCCAGTTCGAACGCGCCAGCCGTCACATTCCCGGTGGCGTCAATTCGCCGGTTCGCGCCTTCAAGGGACTGCATCGTCCGCCGGTGTTCATCGATCATGCCAAGGCCGCCTATCTCTTCGATGTCGAAGACAAGCGCTATATCGATTACGTCGGTTCCTGGGGACCGATGATCACCGGCCATGCCGATGAAGACGTGCTCAACGCCGTGCGTGAGCGACTCGAGAGCGGTCTGTCCTTCGGTGCGCCCACCGAGATCGAATCCGAGATGGCCGAGCTGATCTGCGAGATGCTGCCAAGTCTCGACATGGTGCGCATGACCAACTCCGGCACCGAAGCCACCATGTCGGCGATCCGCCTGGCGCGTGGTTTCACCGGTCGCGACAAGATCGTCAAGTTCGAAGGCAACTACCATGGCCACTCGGACTCGCTGCTGGTCAAGGCCGGCTCAGGTGCATTGACCCATGGCGAGCCCAGCTCCCCGGGCGTGCCGGCCTCGCTCGCCGAGCACACCATCACGCTGGACTACAACGATGCCGAAGGTGTGCGTCGCTGCTTCGCCGAGCTGGGTGATCAGATCGCCTGCATCATCGTGGAGCCGGTGGCCGGCAACATGAATTGCATTCCGCCGGTGCCGGGCTTCCTGGAGAGCCTGCGTGAAGTGTGTGATGCCCATGGCAGCGTGCTGATCCTCGATGAGGTGATGACGGGCTTCCGTGTCGCGCTGGGTGGCGCTCAGGCGCATTACAACATCACGCCGGACCTGACCTGCCTGGGCAAGATCGTCGGCGGCGGCATGCCGGTGGGCGCCTTCGGTGGCAAGCGCGAGATCATGCATCATCTCTCGCCGCTGGGCCCCGTCTACCAGGCGGGCACCCTGGCCGGCAATCCGCTGGCGATGGCTGCCGGGGTCGCGCTGCTGCGCAAGCTCCAGGCACCGGGCTTCCATGCCGAGCTGACCCGCAAGGTCGAGATGCTGTGTGACGGCCTGGAGAGTCGTGCCAAGGCCGCCGGCATCGCCGCGATCACCCAGCGGGCAGGTGGCATGTTCGGACTGTTCTTCACGGATCAGTCCGCGGTCACCGATTTCCAGTCCGCCACGCGTTGTCGCCAGGAAGACTTCGCGACCTTCTTCAACGGCATGCTGGCAGAGGGAGTCTATCTGGCGCCGTCAGCCTATGAGGCAGGTTTCATGTCCGCCGCCCACAGCGACGAGGATATCCAGGCCACTCTGGAGGCTGCCGAGCGCGTCTTTGCGCAGATGGCAGCCTCGGCCTGAGTCGGTCAGACGGTAGAAGCCGGTATCGACCCGCTCGGCAGGCTGCCGGGCGGGCCGCCATCCGGTACACTTGCCGCCAACGATAGCGATTGCGCTAATGACCCTATAGCCAGCTTGCCTTAGCGGAGATGACCTTGAGCCAGGCCCTGATTCGAGCCCTTCACACCGCCGATTGCTTCGATCACCCCGTGAAGGATATCGAAGTGCACGAGACGCACATCTCGTGGATCGTGCTGACCGGCGACTACGCCTACAAGATCAAGAAGCCGCTGGATTTCGGCAGCTTCCTGGATTTCTCCACGCTGGAGCGTCGCAAGCACCTGTGTGAACAGGAGGTGCGCCTCAATCGCCGTCTGGCACCGACGCTCTATCTGGATACCGTGCCGATTTCCGGTACGCCGGAGGCGCCACGCATCAATGATGAGAGTGCCGTCTTCGAGTATGCGGTGAAGATGCGTCAGTTCTCCAACCGGCACCTGTTCAGCGCCTTGCAGGCCAGCGGTGAGCTGTCGCTGGAGCTGCTGGACGACCTGGTCGATCAGCTGGTGGCCTTCCACGAGCAGGCTGAACGCATCCAGGGTGACAGTGATCTTGGCAGCCCGCAGATGGTCAGCCGTACCATCGACAATGAGTTCACGTTGATTCGTCCGCGCCTCGAAGAGGAGGCTGCGCTCAAGCGTCTGGCGCTGTTGCAGGAGTGGACGGAAGAGACCTTCCAGCGTCTCCAACCGGAATTCGAGCGTCGTTGGCAGGAAGGCTTCGTGCGCGAGACCCATGGCGACATCCATCTGGGCAACGCCGTACGTCACGAAGGCCGAGCCTTGCTCTTTGATGGTATCGAGTTCAATGAAGAGCTGCGCTGGAACGATGTCGGCTGTGATCTGGCCTTCCTGGTGATGGATCTGGAAGCCCGCGATGAGCCGGCCTTCGCCCATCACGCCCTGAATCGTTACCTGGAGCTTTCGGGTGATTACTCGCTGGTGCGTCTGCTGCCGTACTACAAGATCTATCGCGCGCTGATTCGGGCCAAGGTCGCGATGATTCGCTATCACCAGCCGGAGTTGAGTGACGCGGATCGCCTCGACGTGATGGCGGAGTATGAGCGCTATATCGAGCTGGCGGAGCGCTACAGCGAGATCCGCTTCCCGTACATGATCATCGGCGTGGGGGTCTCCGGTAGCGGCAAGAGTCGCTTCACCGAAGAAATGGTGCGTGAGCTGGGGGGTGTACGCATCCGCAGCGATGTCGAGCGCAAGCGTCTGTATGGCTTTGCCGCGGATGCCGACACCGGCTCGGGTCTCAATGGTGGCATCTATACGCCGCAGGCGACGCATGCGACCTACGAGCGGCTGTCGAATCTGTCAGCCACCCTGCTGGAATCGGGAATCCCCGTCTGCATCGATGCCACCTGCCTGAAGAAATCACAGCGTGATCGTCTGCGTCACGAGGCAGAAGCCCGTGGCCTGCCCGTGCTGATGATCAGCTTCGAGGCCGATGAGGAGACGCTGCGCAGGCGCATCGTCAAGCGCAGTCAGCGTAGTGGCGAGGCGTCCGAGGCGGGGCTTGAGGTGCTGGACAAGCAATTGGCCAATCGTGAGCCGTTCGCTCCTGAGGAGCATGGTCAACTGATCCATATCGACACGACAGCGCCCAACGCTAACGTAACGTTGGCACGCTTGATCCGCGAGCAGCTTAGACTGCACTGAGCCCAACGACATGCTGAAAGGAGCATGGCGAGTGATCGTCATGCTCCTTTCATTTTTGGCAAATGCTTGCACGAATCCCCGATCTGCATTTGAGAACTCTGCATCAGATAAGGAAATACCATGCGTCATAATCTTGCACCTACCGCTGCCGTCGCCATCAGCCTTGCACTGCTCGCCGGTTGCTCAAGTCAGCCTTCCACGGCGGATCTGATGCGGGGGCAGGCAGAGGAAGCCAAGGCTGTCGCCCAGGTGCGCGATCAACTGGCCGACCAGTGGGAAGAGGGCAAATCACTGGTCGCGGCAGGTGAGAAACAGATCGTCAGTGGTGAAGATCTCGTCGATGACGGAGAAGCCAATATTCGCAAGGGCCAGGCCTTGATCGAAAAGGGCAACAAGCAGATCAAGAAAGGCAAGGGCCGTATCACCAGTGGCAACAAGCAGGTCGCCCAGGGTCGCAAGATGGTGGATGAGAGCCTCTCGACCTATCGCCAGTCTTTCCCGGAACAGTCCGTGACACTGGAAAAGAAGTAACCCGCCATCGCGATAATCATTTCGCAGCTGATACTGGAAGGCCGCTGACATTCGTGTCGGCGGCCTTTTCCTTTGATGGCATCACCAGAGCTTAAAAATGAAAAACCCCGCTTGCGCGGGGTTCTGTAAGACATCTTGGCTGGGCGTGATCAGTACTGCATCACGCTCGCCACGTTGCCACCGCCGGTCTGGGTCACGCTGGCGGTGTTCATCGCACCGGACTGCACGACGTGAGCACGGTTGGCGACGAAGCTCAGGATGCCACCTGCCTGCTGAAGGACTTCGGAGCTGTGGCCAGAGCCAGTCTGTTGGACGCGGGCGTGATCGTTGTAGCCAGTCTGGGTGATCAGAGAGTCACTGTTGGTACCACCTTGCTCGACGATGGCGTAGTTGGAATATCCGCTCTGACTGTTGATGGCCAGATTCTCGCTTCCCGTCTGGCTGATGTCGGAGTACTGCAGCATGTCTGACTGAGTCACCCGCGCAGTGTTGTTCGCATTGCTCTGATTGACGAGCGAGTCATGGGAGCTGCCGTCCTGAGTGACTCGTGCGACTTGATTTGCACCGGCCTGGGTGACGGTTGAATCGATACGTGAGCCGGTCTGGGTCACGACGGCAAGGCCCAGTTCACCGGTCTGTGAAACCGTGGAGTTGTTGAAGCGTCCTTCCTGAGTGACACGTGCACGGTTGTACTCACCGGTCTGCATCACATCCGAGGCGTGCTGGTAGCCGGTCTGGGACACCCGGGCAATCGCATAACTGCCTTGCTGAGTGGCCATGGAATCATTGAATACCCCTGTCTGTGTCACGACCAGAGTATTTTCACGCCCTGCCGGCGAGCCGCTGGCACCCTGCCAGGATTCAGAGTGGTTGGCAAAACCATCCTGGGTGACGCGGGTGAGGTGCTTGTAGCTCTTCTGGTTCAGGTCAACAGAATTGTAGGCACCCGTCTGATTGACGATACCGGTGTTGGTGCTGCTGTACTGCTGTGATTTTACCTTGTTGGCACCCCCCAGCTGATTGACGCGAATCGTATGATTGACGCCGTTCTGATAGGTGTTGGCCTTGTTGAAAGCCCCTGTCTGGTCAATATCACTGTCATGTGAGCTGTTGAGCGAGCCGCCATCTCGAGACGTCTGACCTACCTTGGCCTTGTTCATGAAGCCGGTCTGGTCGACATCCGACGTGTTGTTGTCTGCCATGGCGTGAGAAGAGATGGCGATGGCAGCAGCGAGAAGGCTGATTTGAATCTTCATGGTAAGTTCCCTTGTATTGATATTGGTGTCTTCTGTTTTTTATTATGTATTACGTGTGATGCGTCCCCATGGCATGACGGAGATCATGCCGATACTGCTCGGTTGGCGCCGTACTTCAGCGCCGTGATGTCAGAGGTTGGTGATGTCATCAGTCCAGCGTTGAAGGTGACATTCCCATTGAATTCGATGCCTTTTTTTCCGGCGTTTTATTCTCGTCTGTTCATTTTCAGCGCATGCACTCGAGAGCGTGATGAACTCAATCAGGTTCATTGTTGAATGACCTGGACCTGCATACGGCCGCGTGCATGCTGGATGATGCTGACGGGCACCTGACTGCTGCCCTGTTGAAGCAGCATCGCGCCTCCCCCCAGTCCGGTCTGCTGAATCAGCGCGGACTGGGAGATGCCCTGTTGCGCGATCAAGGCATCATGACCCTGTCCTTGCTGGAGTATGTTTGCCTCATTCAGGGTGCCATCTTGCAGGATATAGGCACTGTTTCCGCTTCCCTGCTGCACACTGATCGCCGTATTCATGACGCCTTGCTGGGCGATCATCGAGACGTTGGCCAATCCATGTTGAGAGAGAGTTGCCTCATTGCGGAAGCCATACTGAGCAATGTCGGCGACGGAGCGGGATGACTCCAGTTCTGAACGGATCGCCAGGTCGCCCGCCATGGCAAGCAAGCTGAAGGTGGAAGCTGCGAATAATAATCCTGCCTGAGATAATCTCTGTCGCGGCTTGCTATCCAGACTCATGGTATCGACCTGTTTTGATCACGTTACTGATGGACTTACTATTGATCTTTACAGGAGCTGGTGCCATCAGCTGTTTTGAGGGTTATGAGAGTGAGAAGAGACTGTCTTTTATCGTCAATCTTGAGGAGGGAGTTAGTGAGTAATAATGGTGTCATTCCCAACAGAATGATGAGGTGGCTCGCTTCGCGAAGACTCAGACTATTAATACTTCAGAAATTCACTTTAATCTCATGTAATGTCAGGTGTTGTTTTTCTCAATCGTATCAATATGTTCAATGATATATAAAAAAGGCACCCTATAGAGGGTGCCTTTCATTACAGAAGAGCCAGCCGGATGTCGAGTGTCTTCGCTCGCGTTACAGCATTGGCGTGGGCGCCTGGAGATAACTCATCAGTTCCGACTTCTGCATGTCCGCCGGGTCTGCCAAGGCCCATAGCTGGCGCTCCACCCCTTGAGCAATCAGGTGAATGACAGCGGCCTCGATGGCCGACATCACGGCTAGCTGGACTGGCTCATTGTTGGTATAGCCTGTCTCCATTTCCAGCAATCGACTGAAATCGATGAAGCGATAGACGCCCGCTCGAAGCTCGCGAGAGTAGATCGTCTTGCTGGTATTGACGTTGGCGATGACCTGGCCGGTGGTGATATCCACTGCGCGCAGATTCACGGTCACCTGGTCGACCTGATACTGACCCGATGCCCCGATACCGAAGTACTCTGCCCCAGAGCCACCTGTCCTGACATTGGAATCAAAGGCGATGATGCCGCCTTCGAAAAGCAGGTTGGCTGCCTGCAATGCCTCAATATCCCCCTGGCCGGTTCTCTCCAGATTGGCCCGGATGATCTTGCGTTCCGTGAGCAGGTTCTGCAGGCCGACACGCTCCAGAGGAATGAACCAGCCGGAGTCGGAGAGAGCGGCACTCAGCATGGCCGCCCCTCCCTGGGTCACTGCCGTGGAGAAGGTACTGGCCGGAGCCGGTCGGTACTGGCCTGTCTGGTCCCGGAAATCGTAGATGGCGACGGGAATTCGCCCGGCTGGTGGCGGGAGATTGATCAGATCGTTGTAGGTGGTGGTTCTTGGCATCAAGGTGCTGGGCATCCCTGCCAGCCCCTCGGTATGCGCCACCATGGGAGCACAGCCCGCAAGCGCCAGGCCGGTCACGGCCATCAGCGAGGTAAGCATCTTCTTCATTCGCGATACCCTTCATCAGAAGTCGTGTCAGAACGCATTGCCTGAGGTGCCAAGATTGATGACGGTCGTTTCTCCGGTCGCACGATCCAGCACCTGCATGGAGAAACCGCCATTGCCGTTACTGACGACCTCGACACGCAACTGGGCGCTGTCGATCACGCTGGTACGGCCTGGCTCACTGGTATCGACGGCATCGGTGATGGCGTCGGAGACCAGGCTGTTGCGAAGGTCACTGATGAAGAGTTCTGTCTCTGAAAGACTGTCGAACGAGTAGGCATCGGGATCCTCATGGGTATCCTGTGCCTGGGCCTTGCTGAGCAGATAGCTGCCATTGAGAGGGTTGCCGCCGAAACTTGGATTGACGGGCTGATAGATGAGTTCGCCGGCATATAGCGGCATCGCCGATAACAGCAACGACACCGCGAGTGTCTGATGCTTCATGATGTTCCCCTGTTCCCTTGCACATTGTCAGGGTCTTCGTGATCGAAGCCCTTTTATTATGGATTCAACCTGTGCTTTTCAGAATTCATCGCCCGCCATGTCCGGATCGTCCTGGAGTGCTTCCAGCACCTTGCGACGCAGGAACTGGTTGGAGACGGTGGTAACGGCTGAGCTTGCGTAGAGGTCGACGTCATTCACTCTCGGGGGCAGGGTCGCCTCATAGAGAACGGTATTGCCCTCCGTGATCCAGATGAGGCTGCCCCAGCGTGCCGAAGGACGCTCGTGAATACTCAGAGAGGTGTTTCTCAGGGCTGGACTATCAAGGCGTTGCTGGCTGAATTGACGATAGAAGGTCTTGCCGATCATCGTCATGGTGCGATCTATCATCACTCCGTTCAGGCCATCACTGAGTCTGGCGCGAGGCCGCTGGATGGCGACCCCATCGTGGCCATCCGCCCGGGCCCCGCTGCCTTCGCTGGCAACCGAGACTTCTGGTTTCACCGCCTCCGGCGCTGATTGCGCGGAGGCATGCGACATCAGGGAAAGTGCCAGTCCCCATGCAAAGGCATGGTGGACAACCATGCCTGCGGCGCTCACGACATCTGTGCTCGACGAGCGATACGCGGTGTACGTGATACCGGCATGGCAAGGTTCTGGCGAGCCCAGTTCATGGCCTGGATGCGATTGTGCACCTTGATCTTGCGGAAGATGTTGTAGAGGTGTGACTTGACCGTATGTTCGCTGACGAACAGCTGGTCTGCTATCTCGGTATTGGAGGCACCCGTGCCCAGCAGGCCGATGATCTCTACCTCGCGCTGCGTCAGACCGCAGACGGGGCGATAGGCGTTCAGCTGCTGACGACGGTAGAAGTCCAGCAAGCGAGTCATCAGCGGGCGGGACATCCACATGTCGCCTTCCAGCAATTTCGCGATTCCCTTGCTGATCAGCGACAGACTGTCCTGACGATAGAAGACACCCTGCAGGTGCGTGCTGACCAGCAGGCTTGCGGCCTCTTCCTCATCACTGATGTTGATCGCTGCCAGCTCGGCACTGGCATCCTGACTGGCATCAGCATCCCAGCGTTGCATCGTGGTCTCGTCGACGTGGTCGGTATCGAGAAGCACGATCGTCCTGTCTGCCTGCCCTGGGGTGTAATCCTCGTCGGGGCTTGCGGAAGCCACCTGACACTCAAGCTGCTGGCGAATGTAATCCATGAACAGCGCTGACTGCGGATTGCAGTCAGTCACCAGCAGCACCATTGCATTCCCTGTAATCATGGTGCGAGACCTCTGAGTTGTCTTACCGATTTTCTTGGCGGAGCCATTGCGAAAGTGGTTGGAGATGTTGCTGTGACGAGTGGCACTCCTCTGCGTCGGGCATTACGCATCGGGCACCCCTTTATATTTGCCTGATAGGCACGATAAGGCAACCTATATTCAGCACTTGCTAAACTATTAGATTTGTTATTGCTAAATTTGATATGGCGGATTCTGGAAAATAACAACGAAAACAGCACCTAATCCATGATAGGGGTATCTGTCGCCTGACCTTCATCCTGGTGAGTGCAATAAAAACCAGACCATTGCGCTTTTAGGGTTAGGGCTTCTGTTGGTACGAAGGTACCACAAGTCTGGTACCTTCGTGCATCGCTTCCATATCGTTGTGTAATAGGCCTTGTCTTTTTGTAACTGAAGGGTGCGGCCGTGACTGAAAAGCGACGCACTCTGCCAGGATTTCAGAACTAGATCACTCGAATGGAGTGCTTACTACCTGCAAGAGCCCTGCAGGAGTGCTGGTAGTCACTGTGTGATGCGTCGGTCTGGCCTACGCCAGTCGCTCGTATCAGATCGCCCCGAATTTCAGGTTTACGGGTTCGGTGAGCGATGGGGGGCGTGCTGCGGGAGGTAGAGATTGAGATGCTCGTGCGCCCATTCGATGGCCTGATGCCGGTTGTGAACCCTGATTTTACGAAAGATATTATATAAATGAGACTTTACCGTGTGCTGACTGAGGTTCAAACGTTGAGCAATATCGACATTACTCTGTCGAGTGGCGATAAGGGATAATATTTCCAGTTCCCTTTGCGTCAATCCCATGACAGGTTGGAAGGCGATCTGTTGTTGTTGACGATAATGACGAATCAGCGATTGCATCAGTTTTCGCGATAACCATATCTCCTCGTCCAGCATCGCCTTTATACCCTGACTTATCTGAGAAAGATTATCATGTCGGTAGAAGATGCCGTTCAAGGGAACATGCAAAAGCAGGGCGATGGCAGCGTCCTCATGCTCGACATTGAATGCGGCTGACCTGGAAAGCGAGCTCCAGTGGGTCATCTTCGCCAGGTCGCATTGTGCGCTGTCGATCAGCACCAGATTCGGCGTGGCAGGCGTGGCGGCCTCCCTGTCGCAGGCTTCCACGGAGCATTGAAGCTGTTCATGCAGATAATCGACAAACAGCTCAGTCTGTGGAGACAAGGCGGTCACGAACAGGACTTTGGTCGTTTGCATGGGGCACTCCTGCCGTGGTGTCAGAACCTGATGGAACGGTGACAGACCGAAGGATGTAGTGCTTGCCAGGTCAGCGAGTCATCACTCTCAGTCTAGACAAGCGAGATGAGGCGATGCCGTCCTTGGATAGTGCCAGATGGCATAAGAATCTCTTCTTGTTATTCTTTGGATTAGCCCTTTGAGATCAGTGGGTTGGGAGGAGCCCTGGGAAGGTGTCAGTCTTGGTGGGTAACAGGCATAGTGAAATCCCGTGTTGGGATGAGTGGAGATTGGTAAGACATCGAGCATCCGGGGGCAGACGAGCTCAAGTGAGCCGGGTGATTTTCGTGAGGCTTCAATACCAGTTTGCTCAGTCAGAATGAAAGCTGCCCCGCGTGTACCTATCGGACTCACACGATAGAATGTGTCTTGTACCCTCTGCCTGTTTTCATGATGTTCTCGCAGGGTCGCACGTTTCTTCTGACACCACCCCCGGAGATGTTCATGTCTGCCTCATCACTTGTGCTGGCCAGCGGCAATGCTGGCAAGCTGCGGGAATTCGCTCGCTTGCTGGCTCCACTGGGTATTGCCCCGATTCCTCAGAGCCAGCTGGGTGTCAGTGATGCCGAAGAGACCGGGTTGACCTTCGTCGAGAATGCCTTGATCAAGGCGCGTCATGCCGCCGCCATCACCGGACTTCCGGCACTGGCCGATGATTCGGGGATCGAGGTCGATGCGCTGGACGGCGAGCCCGGTATCTACTCGGCACGTTTCGCCTCGCGTCGTCAGCAAGGCCAGGGAGATCAGGACAACAATGCGGCCTTGCTGTCAGCGCTGGAAGGTGTGCCGGAGGAGGCGCGTACGGCGCGCTACTGGTGTGTGCTGGTCTACCTTCGGCATGCGGCAGACCCTGTCCCCATCATCGTGCAGGCCAGCTGGGAGGGCCGGGTGCTGACCGCTCCGAGTGGTGATGGCGGTTTCGGCTATGACCCCCTCTTCTGGTTGCCAGAGCAGGGCATGAGTGCGGCACAGCTTGAGGCATCCACCAAGAATCGACTCAGTCACCGGGGCCGTGCCATGCAGCAGCTGCTTCAAGCATTGACCGCTGCAAGTGAGAGCGCTTGATGTCCGTCGAGTCGTTGCCGCCGTTATCCCTCTATATTCATGTGCCGTGGTGCGTGCGCAAATGTCCTTACTGTGATTTCAACTCCCACGGTGTGGGCCGCGATGCCCATCTGCCGGAAGTGGAGTACATCACGGCACTGCTGGCGGATCTGGACCAGGATCTCCAATGCCTCCAGGGGCAGCCTGAGCGTGAACTGCAAAGCATCTTCATCGGTGGCGGGACCCCGAGCCTGCTGAGCGGGCAGGCCTACCAGCGGCTGTTCGATGGCATTCGCGAGCGCGTGGCACTGTCCGAGGGATGCGAGATCACGCTGGAGGCCAATCCCGGCACGCTGGAACAAGGCCGCTTCGCTGCCTATCGCGCTGCCGGCATCAATCGGCTGTCCATCGGGGTACAGACCTTCCAGCCGGAACAGCTCAGCGTACTGGGGCGTATCCACTCCGCACAGGAGGCCGAACGGGCGGTTGCCAGCGCACGTGCTGCCGGTTTCGACAACTTCAACATCGACCTGATGCATGGCCTGCCGGGGCAGACATTGGAAACGGCACTGGATGACATCCAGCGCGCACTGGCGCTCAAGCCCACTCATCTCTCGTGGTATCAACTGACGCTGGAGCCCAATACCGAGTTCTACTCGCGCCCCCCGGTGCTGCCGGAAGATGATCTGCTGTGGGACATTCAGGATCATGGTCACGAGATGCTGGAAAGCGGCGGATTCCGTCGCTATGAAATTTCCGCCTACGCCCTTGAGGGGCGAGGGGCACGCCACAACCTGAACTACTGGAAATTCGGAGATTATCTCGGCATCGGTGCGGGCGCGCACGGCAAGCTGACGCTGGCGAAGACGGACAGCAGCGGGAACTTCACTGGCGAGCTGCAGCTCCAGCGACGCTGGAAGAGCCGGCAGCCCCAGGCCTATCTGCGTCGCATGCAGGACCCGCGTGGCTTCATTGCCGGTCAGCAGGAGATCGCCCCGGAAGAGCTGGCACTCGAGTTCATGATGAATGCGCTGCGTCTGACGGATGGCGTCAGCTTCGAGGAGATGCGCCGCACGACCGGGCTTGAGCGCGAGGCCTTGGAGCCGGGGCTGAGTCTGGCGCGCGCGCGCGGGCTTATCGTTGAGGATGACGCGCTGTTGCGTGCCTCGCCGCAGGGCTTATTGTTCCTCAATGACCTGCTGGCCATGTTCGACACCTGAACGATCAGGCATGATCACACCAGAATGTGGCACTACGCCGATGTCGTCTTGCCATCCATGAGAGTGAAGATAGGGAGCGTTACCATGAAGAAGTCCGTACTCCTGGCCCTGCCGCTGGCAGCTGCCGTCGCGATGGCGGGTTGCACCACGACCAACCCGTATACCAATGAGCAGCAGACCTCCAGTACGGCCAAGGGTGCCGGTATCGGGGCTGTCGTTGGTGCCATCGCCGGGGCGACCAAGAGTGGCAACCATCGTCTCGACAAGGCGCTGATCGGCGCGGCAGCCGGCGCGGCAGCCGGTGGTGGCATCGGGTATTACATGGATGTCCAGGAAGCCAAGCTGCGTGATCAGCTGCAGGGCACCGGCGTCAGCGTGACCCGTGTCGGCGATCAGATCATCCTCAACATGCCGTCCAACGTCACCTTCGGTTCCGATTCCAGCACTCTGTCCGGCCAGATTCAGCCGGTCATGGATGGTGTGATCACGGTCCTCAAGGAATATGACGAGACTCGCGTCAACATCGCGGGCTATACCGATTCCACCGGTGCCAGCAACTACAACCAGAATCTGTCCGAGCTGCGTGCCCAGGCGGTCGGCAACTATCTGGCCAGTGGTGGCATCGCCTTCAATCGTCTGAACATGCGTGGTTATGGCGAAGCCAGCCCGGTGGCATCGAATGATACCCAGTCCGGTCGTGCACAGAACCGTCGCGTCGAGATCACTCTGACTCCGCTGGAAAGCTGAGTCTCAGCCAGCTGTCCTGACGGCAGCGGGTCGCATCGATGTTTCAGACAAGGCCTGCGCTTCGGCGTGGGCCTTGTCGTCTGTGAAGGACGGCTTTTGGGGTGACAAGTGACCATCTCTGCTATCCTTCAGCCCCTTCAGCGGTCTTCATCCATCGGTCACTTTGGCTGAAGCCACCGCCCCCAGATTTCTGTCCAGCCGGCATCATGCCGCTGACATCGCCGTATCAAGGAGGCGCATTTGCTCGCCTATCAGCACGCCTATCACGCCGGCAACTTCGCCGATCTCCACAAACACCTGCTGGCCAATACGCTCGCCGAGCATCTATTACGTAAAGAGTCGCCTGTTACGTTCATCGATACCCATGCCGGACGCGGCTGGTATCCCCTGGCGGCACGTGAAACAGAGCAATTGCGCGAGTATGAGCAGGGCGTGTTGCCAGTGTGGCAGGTGCGCGATCGCTGGCTGACGGACGCGGGCGAACCTGCCCCGGGTGCAACGGACAAGCCACTGGCACGCTGGTTGGCCAGGCTGGCCGACATGCAGCCCGAGAGTGGCAAGGGAGCGCCGTCCACGTTGAGCGTCTATCCCGGCTCGCCCTGGTGGTTGAGCCAGGCGTTGCGTCAGGGGGACAGGCTGCTGGCGTATGAACTGCATCCGGGTGAGATCTACCACTTCGACCAGGCGCCGGTGCAGCGTGACAGTCTTGGCAAGGTGATGCGCCGCCAGCAGGACGGGCTGTCTGGCCTGTTGGCAGCAGTGCCGGTCACCACGCCGCGTGTCGCGGTGCTGATCGACCCCAGTTACGAGCTCAAGAACGATTACCGTGATGTGGCGGATGTCGTGGTCGAGACGCTGCGCAAGTCTCGTCATGCCACCATCATGATCTGGTATCCGCTGCTGCCGGCCGGTCGTCAGCATGACCTGCTCGAGCGCCTCAAGAAGCAGTCGCCCGCGCCGATGTGGCGCAGCGAGCTGGTGATTGACTCGCCCGAGGGCGATCACGGCATGTATGGCTCTGGCATGCTGGTGATCAATCCTCCGTGGCAGTTCGATCGTCAGTTCTCTGATGCCATGCAGGAGGTGGTCGAGGTGCTCAAGGGCGCACTGCCGGCTCCGCAGTCCGTTGCCGTCGAGCACAAGGGCCTGTGGTGGTTGACGGAAGAGGTCGCACGAGCGCGCAGCGAACCCAAGCCGATGCCGCGTGAACGACTGCTGGCGCTGCGCAAGCTCAACCAGAAGGTCAAGCGCGACGCCGACGTGGAAGTGACTCAGGCCAAGCCCAAGCGTGAGAAGCTCAAGCGCGGAGAAGGCTGGGCCAAGCCGCGCGTCCGCAATGACAGCGCGACGCCCAAGGCCAAGGGCAAGCGTCATTCCGCGACGGCCAAGCCGAAGACCAGCATCAAGGCGCAGATCAAGGACCAGGTGCATGGGCATTCCGCCCCCAGTGAGAAGCGGGTCAGCGAAAAGCCCGCCGAGCGCAAGTCGACGTCACGCCCCGAGCCGGCACAACCGCGTGGCAAGGGCGAGATGGCGGGCAAGGCTGCAGGCAAGGATTCTGCCAGCTGGAGCGACTGGTCTTCCAGCATGCCGGGCAAGGGGCGCCGTGAAGGCTCTACTCGCGTCAGCAAGCGCAGTACGCCGGCGATTGGCCGCGATGGTCAGGTCAATTCTTCCAGCACCACCAAGTTGCCCAGGAAGTATGCCGCCAGGCAGCGTCCTGAAGACACCAGCGACGTCGGCAAGCCGCTGGATGCCCGTGAGGCGCGTGCCCTGCGTGAGAAGCAGGAACACAATGCCATGAAGGGCAAGGCGACCAAGGGAAGCCCCGACAAGGGGCAGGGCAGCAAGCCGCGCGGTCCGCGCAAGCCCTGAAGGCCGGCGTGAGAGCTGAAGGCGGAAGCCCGTCACTCAGGCTTCGCAGAACAGACGCCCCCACAGGCTTCGCCTGTGGGGGCGTCTTGCGTGATCCAGTTCCCGTTCACATGAATGATCAAGGCGACGCCTCGCGTCAGTGGGGAATATCTTCCTGCCACAGGCGCTGGTAGAGGCCGGGCGTCGTCATCAATTCTTCGTGTGACCCCAGCTGCGTGACGCGCCCCTGTTCCAGCACCAGCAATCGATCTGCGTCCCGCACCGTGGCCAGACGATGTGCCACCACGATCAGGGTCACCTCGCCGCGCAACTCCTGCAGCGCCTGCTGCAGCAGCGCCTCGGTATGGCTGTCGATGCTGGCGGTGGCCTCATCCAGCAGCAGGACGCGTGGGGTGGCCACCAGAGCACGGCCGAGCGCCAGCAACTGCCGCTCCCCGGTGGAAAGGCTCAGGCCTCGCTCGCCCAGCAGCGTGTCGAGGCCCTCCGGCAGTCCGCGGATCAGCGGCGTCAGGTGTGCCTTGTCCAGCACCATGTCCAGCCGTGAATCGCTGATCTCGCGTCCCAGCAGCAGGTTGTCGCGCAATGTCGTGGCACGGATGAAGGGCTCCTGGGGAACGATGGCGATGGCCGCTGCGCGTTGGTGTGCTGACCACTCTCCCAGTGGCCGTCCATCCAGCCGGAGTTGCTCGCGGTGAGCCGGGCGCTGACCACTGAGCAGGTCGAGCAGGGTGGACTTGCCACTGCCGGTCGGGCCGACGACCCCCAGAAATTCACCACTTTCGATCGTGAGCGTGATGCCATCCAGCGCAGGGGCTTCTGCTCCCTGGTGCCAGTGGGTCAGATGCTCGAGCTGATAGTGACCACTCGCCAACGTCGTGATGGCATCTGTCTCGCTCGCTCGTGCTGACGCCGGCGTGGAGGAGGGGGCAGCCTTTGCCCCGGACTCCATCATTGTCCCCGCCGCTTCCCCTTCCCGTGGAGTCTCCAGCACTTCTTCCAGACGTCCGGCGGCTACCAGCGCTGACTGGAAGACCTGCAGGCGTTGGGTAATCTCGATCAGCGGTTCGCTGATGCGCCCCAGCCAGGCGATGAAGGCATACAGCACGCCCAGCTCAGCGCCTCCGCCCAGTTCACGCAGCCCGAAGACCGCGACCAGTGTCAGCGTGATCAGCATGGCCATCAGGTCGATGGCGGAACGCAGCAACAGGCCCGAGACGCGTACCGTGCGCATGCGCGCTGAATATTGCGCGAGATTGAGGCGATGATAGCGCTCGCCGAAGCGCGTCGTCTGGTGGCTGGCCTGCAGGACACTCATCCCGCCGATCGCCTCGGCGATACGTGCATTCTGAAAGGCGCGCAGTCGGCGTACTTCACTGGCAGCACGACCGGAGAAACGCTGATAGAGCCAGATCAATCCGACGGAAAGCGGAATCAGTGCCATCGCGATGAGCGCGAGGGTGCCATCCATCAACGCCATGGCGGACAGTATGCCAATCAGCAGCACCACGTTGCCGACCAGCGTGGCCAGCACTCCGACATACAGCTCCTTCAGGGACTCGGTATCGTTGGTCACGCGTGCCACCAGTTCACCGGCCGCCAGAGTATCCAATGTCGTCAGTGGCTGATGGAGCAGGTGATTGAAGACTCGCTCACGCAGATCGCGCACGCTGGCGAGGGCCAGGCGTGCGAAGCGCAATTGCTGCAGATAGCGCCCGGCGGCTGCCCCACCCTGGGTGATCAGGTACAGACCCATCAGCCCTGCCAGTGCCTCGGGGGCCAGATTGCCGGGAATCAGGTGCTCATCCAGGTAACGCTGTGTCAGCCACGGGCCGAGGACGTCCAGCGCCGTGGCCACGATCAGGATCGACAGCGCGCGCAGGACATCCCCCAGGCGCTGCCTCAGCGGTTGCCACAGCAGTATCAGGCGGCGACGGCTGAGCAAGCGTGATGTCACGGGAGCCTTGGATTGCGTGTGACTCATGAGCGCACTCCCTGCGGTGCATCGCTGTCCCGGTCTGCCTGCTGGGCCTGCCAGAGTCGCCAGTAGGCGCCACGTGCCTCGAGCAGCGTCTGGTGATTGCCCTGTTCGAGAATGCGCCCGTCCTCGAGGACCAGAATGCGCTGACAGCGCTGGACGGCTGACAGACGATGACTATTGATGATCAGCGTGCGCTGTCGTCCTTGGCGCTCAGAGTGTTGCAGACGTGCCAGCGTGGTCAGCAGGGTGCGCTCGGTGACCTGATCCACGGCGGACAGGGTGTCATCCAGCAGCAGGATGGGAGCCTCGGTGAGCAGACTGCGCGCCAGTGCCAAGCGTTGACGCTGACCGCCGGAGAGCGTGATGCCACGCTCGCCGATCATGGTATCGAGCCCGGCGGGAAGACGCGCGAGATCATTGTCGAAGGCGGCGGCGCTCAACGCCTGGTGTATCCGCGCATGGCTGGCCTCGGGACACGCGAGGGCGACATTGTCGGCCACCGAGAGCGCAAACAGGAAGGGATCCTGCGGGACGAGCGAGAACTGGTCGCGCCATGCGCGAAGTGTGTACTCACTTTCGGGGTGACCTCCCAGTGTCAGCGTTCCCTGGTCGTCTGACAGCGGCCAGCTGCGAGACAGCAGGCGCAGCAGCGTGGACTTGCCGCTGCCGGTCGCACCGACGATTCCCAGGCTTTCCCCTGCCGCCACCTCAAGCGAGAGCGGTCCAAGAGAACGCTGCTGGCTTCCGGGGTAGTGGAATTCCTTGACCTCAAGGCGGAGTGAGTGGTCGCTCACCTCATCCCGTGTGCCGGTATCCTGCAGCGCTTCCGGGGCCGCATGGAAGATGGCCAGGCGACGAGCGGCCGCCGCACCACGCTGCAGGATGTTCAGGCACCAGCCGAGCGCGAACATCGGCCAGATCAATTGAGCGAGATAGAGCGAGAAGCTGGTCAGTTGTCCAAGCGTGATGGCCTCCTGGAGATAGCGCCAGCTGCCGATGCCCAGCGTCAACAAGGTGGCCATCGAGAGCGAGAGAAACACCACGGGGCTGAAGGCGGCCTCGAGTGTCTGGACGCGATAATCCACGCGTTCGGCGGCCGCGGCGCGTTTCGAGAAGGCGCGGGCTTCGTCATCGAGCAGCGCATGACTCCTGAGCATGCGAATGCCGGCGAAGGCTTCCTGGGTCTGGTCGTTGAGGTCCGAGAAGCGTTCTAGCGATTCGCGAAAACGCAGTCCGATACGTCGGGAGATTCGGGCAAAGGCCCATGCCATGAAGGGGAACGGCAGCAAGGCAAGCAATGTCAGCGGCACATCGATCGCGAACAGCATGATGCCCAGCACCAGTACGAAGGTCATGGCGCCATCGACGCTGGACAGCACACCTTCTGCGGCGGCCATCTCCACGGCATCGATGTCCTGACTGGCGTGCGCCATCAGGTCTCCGGTGCGATGACGCTGATAGAAGCCGGGGTCCAGGCGTGTCAGCTTGGCGTGAAAGGCATCACGCTGCTCCGTCCCCAGCCGATAGGCGGTCCCGAACAGCGCCACGCGCCAGGCATAGCGCAGGGCGTAGAGCGCGAGGCCCGCTGCCACCAGCCACCACAGGCGGGTCAGCAGGGCATCATGATCCAGACTGCCATCACGCAGGGCATCGATGGTGGCGCCGATGGCCCACGGCAGCAGCAGATTCAGCCCCGCGACCCCGATCAGGAACGCGATGGCCAGCAGGTAGCGGGGCCAGTGGCGGGTGAAGAAATCGAGCAGCAGATGTCGCAACGGGGCCTCGGGAAGAGGCCCTGTGCTCAGCTCGGCGGCGGGGTTCGGCGGGAGTGAGGTGCTGGAGTCACGGGACTCGCGATGGGAATCCTGCGGCCTGTTCGATGTTGCGCGTCCCGCCATGTCGACTCCCTGTCTGCCCCTGCCCATCTTCGCCACTCGGAGATGTTCGGCAGAGGCAGTATAACGAGAGTCTGTCCGCCAGACGCAAGCGCTGGCGGCGGGAGGCTTTCGGGAGGAGAAGGTCAGTCCGGCGGGATCACTTGCCGATGCAGAAGCTGCCGAAGATTTCCCCGAGCAGATCATCGGCCGAGAATTCACCGGTGATCTCGGACAGCGCCATCTGGGCAGCACGCAGGTCTTCGGCCAGCAGCTCCCCCGCCGCGGCGCCAAGCAGCTGGGCCTCGCCATTGTCGAGAGACTCGCCGGCACGCTCCAGCGCATCCAGATGACGACGGCGGGCGCTGAAGCGACCTTCGGCCGTGCCGGTGAAGCCCATGATGTCCTTGAGATGATCACGCAAGGCATCCAGACCCTGATTGTCGCGCGCCGAGATGCGCACCACGCTGGCCTGATGACGTGCCTGCTCGGCATCGCCATCTTCGATGGCAGTGACGTTGGTCAACCCGGGCGTCTCGCCGCTGGTGTCGATCTTGTTGCGGACCAGCGTCAGGCGTGACGGATCCGGCAGGCGTGCGACGAATTCCGGCCAGATCTCCATCGGGTCGGTGGCTGGCGTGGTCGCGGCATCGACCAGCAACAGGACGCGATCCGCCTTCTCGATCTCGTCCCAGGCGCGCTGCACGCCGATGCGCTCGACGGCGTCCGGGGTGTCTCGCAGGCCGGCGGTATCGATGACATGCAGTGGCATGCCATCGAGGTGGATGTGCTCACGCAGCACGTCGCGCGTGGTGCCTTCGATGTCCGTGACGATGGCGGTGTCCTGCTCGGTCAGCGCATTGAGCAGGCTCGACTTGCCGGCATTGGGGCGGCCGGCGATCACCACCGTCATGCCCTCGCGCATCAGGGCACCCTGGTTGGCGGCGGCGCGCACGCCCATCAGCTCGGCCTTGACCTCATTGAGGCGCGCCGCGACATGGCCGTCGGCCAGGAAGTCGATTTCCTCTTCCGGGAAATCGATGGCGGCCTCGACGTAGATGCGCAGCTCGATCAGGCGCTGTACCAGCGCACTGACACGCGTCGAGAACTCGCCCTTGAGCGAACGCAGCGCATTCTCGGCCGCTGCGCGTGAGCTGGCATCGATCAGGTCGGCGATGGCTTCGGCTTGGGCGAGATCCAGCTTGTCGTTCAGGAAGGCACGCTCACTGAACTCACCGGGGCGTGCCAGGCGTGCGCCCAGCTGCACGCAGCGCTCCAGCAGCAGATCCATGATCACCGGGCCACCATGCCCCTGCAGTTCCAGCACATCCTCGCCGGTGAAGGAATTCGGGCCCTTGAAGTAGAGCGCGATGCCTTCGTCGAGGGCGATGGGGTTGCCCTGGGTGTCCAGTCCCATGAACGGGCCATAGTGGGCATGACGCGGCGGGGGGCACTGGCCCAGCATGGCCTGGGCGATGGCCTGGCAGGCCGGCCCGGAGACACGGATGATGCCGACGCCACCACGGCCGGGCGGAGTGGCCAGTGCCGCGATGGAGTCAGGCTGGTAGGCGGTAGACATGCAGAAACCTCGGGCACGAAGCCGGAATGAAGGTGTAGGGGATGGGCGCTATTGTCGCGGCTGACGCCCCGCGACAGCAAGCGAGGGTGTGTCTGGAAGCATCAGCTGGCAGCAGGGCGGTCACGATCGCTCGAGAAAACAGAGGCCTGAAACGCCACGACCCCCGCCAGAGGCGAGGGTCGTGGGTGAGTCATGTCAGGCGAACCTGAAAGGTATCATGCGCCTTTCTTGGTCGGCTCGGCATTCTCGATCTGACGGGTGATGACGTACTGCTGAGCGATCGACAGCGTGTTGTTGACGATCCAGTACAGCACCAGACCAGCCGGGAACCACAGGAAGAAGAAGGTGAAGACGATGGGCAGCATCTTCATGATCTTCGCCTGGGTGGGGTCCGGAGGCGTCGGGTTCAGCAGCTGCTGGATGAACATCGTGAGACCCATGACGATGGGCAGGATGAACAGCGGATCCTTCACGGAAAGATCCTGAATCCACAGCATGAACGGCGCGTGACGCAGTTCGACGGACTCCATCAGCATCCAGTAAAGGGCGATGAAGACCGGCATCTGGATCACGATCGGCAGACAGCCGCCCAGCGGATTGATCTTCTCCGTCTGGTAGAACTTCATCATCTCCTGGGAGACCTTCTGGCGGTCGCTGCCGTACTTCTCCTTGATGCGCTGCATCTCGGGGCCCATCTTGCGCATCTTGGCCATCGAGCGGTATGCGGTCGCGGAGAGCGGGAACAGCACGACCTTCACCAGCACGGTCAGCAGGATGATGGAGGCACCCCAGTTGCCGACCAGCGCGTGGATGTGCTCCAGCAGCCAGAACAGCGGATTGGCCAGGAACCACAGCCAACCGAAGTCGACCACCAGTTCCAGATAGGGCGCGGTCGCTTCCAGCTGGTCCTGATCCTTCGGTCCGACGTACAGGGTGGCGCCGAGCTCAGCCTGCTGACCGGCCGCGACCTGAGTGGTCGGGCTGGCGAAGGCCGCCACGTTGCGGTTCTGCTTGTCGACGCTGGTGTAGTACAGATTCTTCTGATTGTCAGCCGGCACCCAGGCAGACACGAAGTAGTGCTGGATCATGGAGACCCAGCCACCCTGGATGTCGACATTCTTGAAGCTGCCGTCCTGGATATCTTCGAAATCCACCTTCTGGTAGTGGTTCTCTTCTGACGAGAAGGCCGCACCCAGATAGGACTTCATGCCCATGCCGCCACCGGTGGACGGGTCGGCACTGTTGTCGCGAGCCAGCTGACCGATGAAGCGTGCACCGACCGGCTGCTGGGACTGGTTGTCCAGCAGATAGTCAACCTTGAGCTGGTAGCTGTCCTTGCTGACGGTGAAGCGCTTGATGATCGCGACGCCGTTGACGTCGGCCTTCAGGTCCACCTGCAGGCTATCGTCATTCTCGCCCATGAGGTAGCTGTTGCTATCGGCGGAGAAGGCGATACGTCCCTTGTGACCATCCAGCTGCAGGCCGGACTTGGCCACGTAGCTGCGTGACTGATTGTCAGACAGCAGGACGAAGGGGGCTTCAGAGGTGTTGTTCTGCTTGTGCTCGAGCAGGGCGGCATAGACGACGTCGCCACCCTGCGGGTCGATACGCAGGTCCAGCACGTCGCTCTTGACTTCGATCAGGCTGTTGCTCGGAGTACTGGTCGCACTGTCCGGCGTTGCAAGACCGGTATCGCCGCTGGAAGCATTGCTGCTGCTCGGAGCCTCAAGGCCCTGGGCAGTGGCGTTGGCAGCCTGAGAGGCCACCTGGGGAGCCTGTGTCTCTGCAGCGGGCTGGTCGTAATCCTTGTTCCACTGGACGACCAGCAGATAGGCGACAACCGCAAGCGGAATCACGAGGAGTAATCGTTTGACATCCATTGTGTATACCCGGTGGAGGGTGAATCAATCTGGCGGGAGTCAGATGAGTCCGGGTACGAACGGTGGGGCGCATAACGGAAAAAACGCCACATGCCGGACGCACCGGAGAGGTGTCGCGTCAGGCAGGTGGCGTTGACTTGGCCGCTTTCAGACGTCTGGCATCCTTCTCCAGACGAGCCCACATGCCGTCAAGCTGGCGATGTAGTGTCTCGTTGTCCAGCTCATTCACACCTCGCTTGGCCAATACGACGATGTCGACGGCCGGAAGGCGATGCTGGCGGAGGCGAATGGATTCGCGTGTCAGACGTTTGAGGCGGTTGCGATCTACGGCACGGCGCACGTTCTTCTTGCTGAACACCAACCCCAGGCGGGCATGTCCCAGGTCGTTCGGACACGCCAGAGCCAGAAGCCCCTTGCCGTGTACCTTGAGGGTGGTGTGATCGAAGACGTGCCGGTAATCCCCGGCAGTCAGCAAGCGAAGCTGCCGGGGAAATCCCTGACGGGACATCCGGGCCTCGATCAGGCGCTCAGACGCTTACGGCCTTTCGCACGACGACGCTGGATGACCTCACGGCCACCTTTGGTCGCCATACGAGCACGGAAACCGTGTGTGCGCTTGCGCTTCAGGACGCTCGGCTGAAATGTGCGTTTCATAGCTGCTTCTTCCCACGTGGTTGTTTGGAAAAGGTCAACGAATGTTGCCCTGTATCCACATGAGGACAGGGCAGATTGGTCAGGGGCAGGGATTCTAGTGAATCTGCAAGTCGCTTGCAATGTCGCGTGAGAAGTTGTCCACAGCCGTTTCCCGACATTTCACTGCTGATTCGTGCCACGCCGCCCGTCAGCTGGCGTTTCTCACGGCTATCGAGCCAGCCACGGAGCACGTGTGCAGGGCCAAAAAAATCCTTGTCGAGAAAGGAGAGGAGAAACTGCGCCTCATGCTGACCGAGGGGAAGACTTGCGAAGGGGGGGCGGCGACTCGTGCATCGGGTCCCGCTCTTTCAGGGGATAGCCCCTGCCTCCCGGGCTGTTTTGCCCGACCAGCGAATGACAGATTCGCGGCAGGAAAGCACCGGTGGATAACCTTGCCTGTGCGTGCGTCGCCACCTCCTCGAGAGGGAAAACGCATTCCCGAGCAAGGCCCTCGCTATCATTACTACAGAAAGATAGTTCTGAATATACAATAACTATAAAGGAGGGAAGATTCTGTGGATAACCTGTTTTTGTCGAAGAAGTTCAATCTACTGCCCTCAGGATATCCCTGATGATAAAGGGTGAAGAACCTGAGTTCAGCCTGTGCATGACACTGTGCATAAGTATCGCCTTATCCCCAGCGGTCCAGATGGCCTCCATCACTCCCCAGAATGTCCAGATGGCAGAAGAATCTTGATACCCAGGTTGTCCACAGTGGATTTCCCTGCCGATGTCGTGTGGATAACTCGTGGCTTGGCCTATACAATGGCCGCCCCTTTGATCACTGGATGTGAGGTCGCGTGTCGCTCGCACTTTGGCAACAATGTCTTGACGCCCTGCAAGACGAGCTGAATTCACAGCAGTTCAACACCTGGGTTCGTCCCTTGCAGGCTGAGGAAGGTGACGGCGGAGAGCTGTGCCTGCTCGCCCCCAATCGCTTCGTACGCGACTGGGTCAATGACAAGTACCTCAAGCGGATTCATGAGCTTCTGCGTGAGCTTGCTCCGGGCAAGCCGCCCAAGGTCGAGCTCAGCGTGGGAAGCCGCCGCACGGTCTCCAATCCGCGGCCAGAGGGGGCATCGACTTCATCGGTGTCCGCTCAGGCCCCTGCGCCCGGCCAGATGCCGAGCCCGCGTGCGCCGTCAGTGCATACGCCCCCGCGTGGCAATTACGCAGAAGAGCGTGAGATGGCGGGTGACGGTGCGCAGGAGGCGGCACCGCGTCGCAATGCGCGGCAGGTGCAGGTAGAAGGCAGCCTCAAGCATTCCAGTGGCTTGAATCCGAATTTCACCTTCGAAACCTTCGTCGAAGGCAAGTCCAACCAGCTGGCGCGTGCCGCCTCCCGTCAGGTCTCCGAGAACCCGGGTGGCGCCTACAACCCGCTGTTCCTCTATGGTGGCGTTGGTCTGGGCAAGACCCACCTGATGCATGCGGTGGGCAATCATCTGGCCAAGCAGGGTGGCGAGAATGCCAAGGTGGTCTATCTGCACTCCGAGCGCTTCGTGGCTGACATGGTCAAGGCGCTGCAGCTCAATGCCATCAATGACTTCAAGCGTTTCTACCGCTCGGTGGATGCGCTGTTGATCGATGACATCCAGTTCTTTGCCGGCAAGGAGCGTTCTCAGGAAGAGTTCTTCCATACCTTCAATGCCTTGCTGGAAGGGGGGCAGCAGATGATCCTGACCTCGGATCGCTACCCGAAGGAGATCAATGGTGTCGAAGAGCGCCTGAAGTCCCGCTTCGGTTGGGGGCTGACAGTGGCCATCGAGCCGCCGGAGCTTGAGACTCGTGTCGCGATCCTGATGAAGAAGGCGGACCAGGCGAAGGTCGACCTGCCTCATGATGCCGCCTTCTTCATTGCCCAGAAGATCCGTTCCAACGTGCGTGAGCTCGAGGGTGCCCTGAAAAAGGTCATCGCGGACTCCCATTTCATGGGGCGTGCGATCAACCAGGACTTCATCCGTGAATCCCTGAAGGATCTGCTGGCATTGCAGGACAAGCAGGTGGGTGTGGACAATATCCAGCGCACCGTGGCCGAGTATTACAAGATCAAGATTTCCGATCTGCATTCCAAGCGTCGCTCGCGCTCGGTGGCACGTCCGCGTCAGGTCGCCATGGCACTTGCCAAGGAGCTGACCAATCACAGCTTGCCGGAAATCGGCGATGCCTTCGGTGGACGCGACCACACGACGGTGCTGCATGCCTGCCGCAAGGTGGCCTCACTGCGCGAAGAGAACGCCGACATTCGCGAAGACTACAAGAATCTGCTGCGTCTTCTGACCAGCTGATTCAGTTGCCACGCAGCGCCGAGAGGGTGAGGTCAACCTGTCCGGCGCTTAGTGCACCGGGCCCTGTCGTGCGACGGCCCGGAATATTTGATGAGTGTGTGCTGGTCACCGGCAAGCACTTCTCCCGTTTCCAGAGAGTGGAGTCTCCATGAAATTTGCCATTTCGCGTGAAGCCCTGCTGCGCCCGCTGTCCCTGGTGGCGGGTGTGGTCGAGCGTCGTCAAACCCTGCCGGTGCTGTCCAACGTGTTGCTGGAGGTGTCTGATCAGCAACTGTCATTGACGGGGACCGACCTGGAGGTCGAGCTGATCGGGCGTGTCGAGCCCAGCCGTGTCGATGAGCCGGGTTCCGCGACGGTACCAGCGCGCAAGTTGATGGATATCTGCAAGTCGCTGCCGGAAGGCAGCGAGATCATCCTGGCGCTCGAGGAAGGCCGTGCCATCCTGCGCAGTGGTCGTTCGCGCTTCACGCTCTCGACGCTGCCGGTCGCGGAATTCCCCAACATCGATGATGGTCAGGGTGATATCACCATCAGCCTGCCGCGCGGCACGCTCAAGCATCTGATCGATGCCACTTCCTTTGCCATGGCGCAGCAGGATGTCCGTTATTATCTCAACGGCATGCTGCTGGAACTGACCAGCAATCTGGTGCGCACCGTGGCCACTGATGGACACCGCCTGGCGGTATGTGAGCAGGCCGCTGACATCAGTGTTGCCGAGTCCCAGAAGCTGATCATTCCCCGCAAGGGCATTCTGGAACTGACGCGTCTGCTGGACGGCAGCAATGAGCCGCTGACGCTCACCGTCAGCGGGACTCACGTCCGGGCGCAGACCGGCGACTTCACCTTCACTTCCAAGCTGGTGGACGGCAAGTTCCCGGATTACGAACGTGTCGTGCCGCGTGGCGGTGACAAGGTCATCGTGGCGGAGCGTGCCGAGCTGCGACAGGTACTGTCACGTACCGCGATTCTTTCCAACGAGAAGTATCGTGGTGTCCGCCTGTACCTGGAGGCCGGCAATCTGCGCGTGCTGGCCAACAACCCGGAGCAGGAAGAAGCCGAAGAGAACATCGCACTGGATTATCAAGGCGGTGGTCTGGAGATCGGCTTCAATGTCGGCTATCTGATCGACGTTCTGGGCGTGCTGGATTCGGATCGTGTCCAGTTGACGCTTTCCGATGCCAACAGCTCTGCACTGCTGGAAGAGCCGGGCGGCGGCGATGCGCGTTACGTAGTCATGCCGATGCGTTTGTAATAGTGTAAAATCGTTAAAAATCATGTGCTTGATTCGTAATCATCGCAAAGTTTTCGCGAATTTCTTCAACACATGACCGACGACACCCGCCATCCTCTCCCGTGAGGTGGCGGGTGTCGTCACATTCAGGGCCAAGAGATGATGGCACGGCAAGCATCGTGTCGATCACAGGCTGAACGTGCATATCGTCTTCGTTTTCTTCATTTGTCCTGACTGAGGTCGCCATGGCGCTTGAACGTCTGCAGTTCCAGAACCTGCGTAACCTTGCGCCTGTCGATATCGCGCCGGGTCCGAGGGTCAACCTGGTGAGCGGCGCCAACGGCAGCGGGAAATCGAGCCTGCTGGAAGGTGTGCATGTGCTGGGACTGGCACGTTCCTTCCGCACTCACAAGCTGAAGCATGCCATCGCTCACGATACGCCCGGCATGACGCTGTTCGGTCGGTTGGCAGGGGATCCCCCTCGCCCGCTGGGAGTGCGCCGTGAGCAGGCTGCAGATGGCCTCGAGATGCGACTGGATGGAGAGAAGGTCGAGCGTGTGGCGCAGCTGGCGCAGGCGCTTCCCTTGCAGCTGATCAATCCGGATGCATTCCGGCTGCTGGAAGGCTCGCCATCGGCACGCCGCGAGTTTCTCGATTGGGGCGTGTTTCACGTGAAACATGATTTCTTCGATGTCTGGCAGCGGGTTCGCCGTGCGCTCAAACATCGGAACGCGTTACTCAGACATGGTAAGATGGACGTTCAGGCATTGAACGTCTGGGATCGTGAGTTTGCTCATTGGAGTGAGCGTCTCGATGCCCTGCGCATGGAATATATGCAAGCGTTGGCCCCCCTGTTTCAGGCAACTCTCGCTGAGCTGATCGAGCTGCCGGATCTCAGTCTGCGTTATCAACGTGGCTGGGATGCGAAGCGCTCTCTAGGAGAGGTGCTGGCAGCAGGGCGTGACAGCGATAGCCACATGGGGTTTACCCAGACCGGACCGCAGCGCGCTGATCTACGCATTCGTCTCGGGCGCCGCCCTGCGGTAGAGGTGCTGTCCCGTGGCCAGCAGAAATTGGTCGTCAGCGCACTCAAGCTGGCCCAAGGGCGGTTGCTTGAGGAAATGAACGGACGTACCTGTGTTTATCTGATCGACGACCTGCCGGCAGAACTGGATGGCGAACATCGCCGACTCTTCTGCCAGTTGCTGGCCAGCCTCGAGTGTCAGGTCTTCGTGACCTGTGTCGAACCCGAAGCATTGGATCGGGTCTGGCTGCCGGGCACGGATGTCAGAATGTTTCACGTGGAACACGGGCGACTGCACACGGAATGACTTCACGACGGAGAAGCCAATGAGCGAACAGGCTTACGACTCATCGAGCATCAAGGTCCTCAAGGGCCTGGATGCCGTACGCAAGCGCCCCGGGATGTACATCGGCGATACCGATGATGGCACGGGGCTGCATCACATGGTGTTCGAGCTGGTGGATAATTCCATCGACGAGGCGCTGGCAGGGCACTGTAGCGAAGTCCGCGTGGTCATCCACGCCGATGAGTCGGTCTCCGTCAGCGACAACGGCCGTGGCGTGCCGACCGAGATTCATGAGGAAGAGGGCGTCAGCGCAGCTGAGGTCATCATGACGGTGCTGCATGCTGGTGGTAAGTTCGATGACAATTCCTACAAGGTCTCCGGCGGCCTGCATGGCGTTGGCGTATCCGTCGTCAACGCGCTGTCCGAAGAGCTGAAGCTGACCATCTGGCGTCAGGGCAAGGTCCATGAGCAGATCTATCGTCACGGCGTGCCAGAGGCCCCGTTGGCAGTGGTCGGCAACACCGAGAAGTCCGGCACCCTGGTGCGCTTCAAGCCCTCACCGCTGACGTTCGGCAACATCGCGTTTCACTACGAGATTCTGGCCAAGCGTCTGCGGGAACTCTCCTTCCTGAATTCAGGTGTGGCGATTCGTCTGATCGACGAGCGTAGCGGCAAGGAAGAGCTCTTCCACTATGAGGGCGGTCTCAAGGCGTTCGTGGATCATCTCAACACCAACAAGGCAGCCTTGAATCCGGTGTTCCATTTTGAAATGGAGCGCGAGGACGGTATCGGTGTCGAGGTGGCGATGCAGTGGAATGATGCTTTCTCCGAGAACATCTTCTGCTACACCAACAATATCCCTCAGCGGGATGGCGGAACTCACCTGGCGGGCTTCCGTGCAGCCTTGACCCGTACCCTCAACAGCTACATCGAGGCGGAAGGGCTGCTCAAGAAGTCCAAGGTCGGCACCACCGGGGATGATGCCCGTGAAGGCCTGACCGCGATCATCTCGGTCAAGGTGCCGGATCCGAAGTTCTCCTCGCAGACCAAGGACAAGCTGGTGTCCTCCGAGGTCAAGACAGCGGTCGAGCAGGAAATGGGCCGTCTGTTCTCCGAGTACCTGATCGAGAAGCCCAACGAAGCCAAGGCCATCGTCAACAAGATGCTGGATGCGGCACGTGCGCGTGAAGCGGCCCGCAAGGCGCGTGACATGACGCGTCGCAAGGGCGCACTGGATATCGCGGGGCTGCCGGGCAAGCTGGCTGATTGCCAGGAGAAGGACCCGAGTCTTTCCGAACTGTATCTGGTCGAGGGTGATTCTGCCGGCGGTTCCGCCAAGCAGGGTCGTGATCGTCGTACCCAGGCGATCCTGCCGCTGAAGGGCAAGATCCTCAACGTTGAGAAGGCGCGCTTCGACAAGATGCTGTCATCTGCAGAAGTCGGCACGCTGATCACGGCGCTGGGCTGCGGTATTGGTCGGGAGGAGTTCAATCCTGACAAGCTGCGTTACCACTCCGTGATCATCATGACGGATGCTGACGTCGATGGTTCGCACATTCGTACGCTGCTGTTGACTTTCTTCTTCCGTCAGATGCCGGAGCTGATCGAGCGTGGTCATATCTTCATCGCGCAGCCACCGCTCTACAAGATCAAGCGTGGCAAGCACGAGCAGTATCTGAAGGATGAGCAGGCGCTTCAGGATTACCTGACAGCCACGGCGCTGGACGGCGGCAAGCTGCACGTCAATGCCGATGCGCCGGGTATCGCTGGCGCTCAGCTCGAAGCACTGGTCAATCAGTATCGCGGCGTGATGAAGCGTATCGATCGTCTGGCGCGCGTCTATCCGTCTGCCGTGCTGCGCAAGATCGTGCATGCCCCGCATCTGGATGAGTCGGCACTGAAGGATGAAGCCATGGTGCAGGGCTGGATCGATGGTCTCCAGAAGGAAATGGATGACCTGATCGCCTATGAGGGCGGCCCGCACTACAGCTTCAGCCTCAGCCATGACAGTGAGCGCAACCTCTATCTGCCGGCAGTCACACTGACGGCGCACGGTGTCAGCAGTGACTATCTGTGGGACGTCGATTTCTTCAAGTCCGCGGACTACCGTGAGATCAGCGAGCTGGGCTCCATGCTGGAAGGCTTGCTGGAGGCGGGCAGCTATGTCTCACGCGGTGAGCGCAAGAAGGAGGTCGTCACCTTCTACGAGGCACTTGACTGGCTGATGAAGGAAGCGGCGCGTGGCTTCAGCATCCAGCGCTACAAGGGGCTGGGAGAAATGAATCCGGATCAGTTGTGGGAAACCACCATGGATCCGGAATCACGCCGCATGCTGCGTGTGACGGTCGAAGACGCGATCGGTGCCGATCAGATGTTCAACACCCTGATGGGAGATGAGGTCGAGCCGCGTCGTGACTTCATCGAGCGCTTCGCCCTGGTGGCCAATCTCGACGTCTGATGTCGTGATCGTCGTCAGCTGAAAAAAAGCCCTGATCCTTGATCAGGGCTTTTTTATGCCTTGCTGCCAGAGCTGGAGCGTGTAGAAGGCGGCACAAAGGAGAAATGAGAAAGGGAAGAGGGGGATGACAGAATGAGGCCCGGGGCCGTCTCAGGCTGCCGGATCGCTTGTCAGCCATTCAGCGATACGCTCTGCCGTGACGGTTGCCGTCGCCAGCCCCAGATGATCCACGTCCTCGAGTATCGTGACGTGCGCGGCGGGATGTTGCGGCTGCAGGCATTCCTCGAGTCGGTCGGCGTGAAACGCCTCATCCTGATCACCGATCAATGCCAGCAAGGGCACGTGATGCCGTGACAGATTCTCGAGATCTCGTTGGTAATGGCGAGGATTGAGGCCTGTCATCAAGCGCCAGGAGTAAGCGCTCGTGGTGTTGGCATCGCGATATTCAGCGGGAATGTTGAAGGTGAGTACCTCGAGATGATCCATGCGATGGATGGACAGCTTGTTCAAGAGCATGCATGTCAGCATGCGTGCTATCCGCGGTTGTGCCCAGCGGGAATCGCGACGCATGTTGGGGGCGAGGTGATCCAGATAGGGAGCCAGCAGAATGAGGCCAGCCAGCGGGATGCCGGCAAGCCCGTGTTCCAGAGCGGATGCCGCGAAACGCAGTGCCAGGCCGCCTCCCGCAGAGTGCCCGGCGATCCACAAGCTGGCGTCGGCGGGGAGATCCAGTGAGCGGATCAGATCTTCAATATCCTCCTCGAGCTGCAGCGGGTGATCGATATCGCCGCGCCGGGCAGGCGTCGGGCCATGGCCACGCAAGTCAGGCGTGTGGACGTGATACCCCTCAGTGGCCAGATGCGTTGCCAGTGAGGCGAGGTAGCGACTGTCAGCACTGGAACCATGCAGCAGGATGAGGTGTGTCGTGCTCGCTGGAATCCGCGTCGGGTAGTAGTGACGACAGCCCAGGCTGCTGCCATCGCGACAGCGGTAGGGGACGAGTTCATTCGGTGCTGACCACGCTTCCTTGTCTGCCAGGAAAGTCGTGAAATCAAAGGCATGGCTGTTGGAATCGGGCATTCGCGTCACTCGCTCGGGATGTTGTGGCATGAAAAAAGCCCGCTATCTGATCAGGTCAGATAGCGGGCTTTTTCGTTCAAGGACCCGGCGCACTCGACAGGCTGATCAAGTCCGGTGCCTCAAGGCTTGGTATCTCAAGACTTGGTGTCTCAAGACTCAATGCGCCTGATTGAGGAAGCCTTCGTCCAGCTTCAGCTCATCATTGCGATTGATGCCGATATCGCGTGACAGGATGTTGCTGGCGATCTGCTTGGCTTCTTCCAAAGAATGCATCTGTGCAGTACCGCACTGATAGACGTTGAGCTCCGGAATCTCTTCTTGGCGTGCGACGTTCAGCACGTCCTGCATGGCGGCAGACCAGGCAGCGGCAACCCGGGCTTCGTCCGGCTCGCCGATCAGGCTCATGTAGAAGCCGGTACGGCAACCCATCGGCGAGATGTCGATGATCTCGACGCCATCACCATTGAGGTGTTCGCGCATGAAGCCGGCGAACAGATGTTCCAGCGTGTGAATGCCCTTCTCGGAGAGAATCTCTTCATTCGGCACGCAGAAACGCAGATCAAAGACGGTGATGTTGTCGCCCTTGGGGGTACCCATCTTCTTGGCCACGCGCACGGCAGGGGCTTTCATGATGGTGTGGTCGACTGTGAAGCTATCCAGCAGTGGCATACGAGGCCTCCAGCATGAGGGAGTGAGATGGGCAGGCCGTTGCCTGCCCGGATTCATGTCTGAAGGGTAGCATATCGCCGCTATTGAATAGAGGGGCAAGCACATGCCGGCGCAGGGAGTGCGCGCAGCATGTGTGTCTCACAGATAGCTCTCGGCAGCGGCTTCACAGCTCACGCAGCGGCGCTGGGACTTTCCCGGCTCACCATCCGACATGGCATGGTTGAGCTCGCCATCCAGCAGGCGGTTGGTGAAGTCGGCCAGGTTGGCGACCACCAGCACGTCCTTGAGGCCCTCGCCATCGGCCAGTGTCTTCTGGCCCTTGCCGGTCATCACCAGCGCGGCGCGACAGCCGGCCTTCTGGCCAGCGACCAGGTCGCGCAGACTGTCGCCCAGCATCCAGGCGCCTTCGAAGTCCGGAATCTGCAGAGCGTCCTGAATCTGGTGCAGCAGGCCGGGTTCCGGCTTGCGGCAATCGCAGCCATCATCCGGGCCATGCGGGCAGTAGGCGATGTGGGCGATATCGCCACCGGCTTCCTTCACCAGCTGCATCATCTTGGCGTGCATCTGGTCGAGTTCCCGGTGACCGAAGTGGCCGCGAGCGATGCCGGACTGATTGGTCGCGACGGCCACGGTATAGCCCGCTCGCGTCAGGCGAGCGATGGCCTGAATGGAGGTGGGGTATTCGATCCACTCCTCGGCATTCTTGACGAAGGCATCGGAGTCTTCATTGATGACACCATCACGGTCGAGCACGATCAGTTTTTGCATGGTCAACTCTTCACCTCAGGGCAGTCAGGGGCGTCAGCCGGGCTGCTTGTCAGGGGGTCGCCGCTTTGCCTGGGAAATTGTGAGCCAAGTCACAAGATGACGCTCGCACGGGGATTGGGCAAATGGCGCCGAGTGACCGAAGAGCGTGGGTGCGACAGGCTGTCACGCTTTTCGAACACTGTTTCTATACTGGATTCTAGTGCGACCTAGGTAGGGGATCAAGGCAGAATTTGTGACATCGCGGCCACATTGCGTGTAATCCTGTCACGCAATACGTCATTTCGAGGAGGCTGGATGCAAAAGAACCCCGCCGTGGCGGGGTTCTTTTGCAGAGACTGCCATTTACCGATGTCGGGGACACCGTGGGCCGGCAGCCCTTATTGGGTCAGCAGGCTGATGTCGGCCACACCCATGAACAGGCCTTGCAGACTGGCCAGCATCGCCAGGCGATTGGCGCGCACGGCGGCATCGTCGGCGTTGACCATGACCTGATCGAAGAAGGCATCGACCGGCTCGCGCAGGCTGGCCAGCGTATCGAGGGCTTCCTGGTAGCGTGCCGCCGCGAACAGCGGTGCCACTTCCGCGCCACGTGCCTTGAGGGCCTCTGCCAGTGCCTGCTCGGCCGGCTCACTCAACAGGCTCGTGTCCACCTCGGTGCGGCCATCGTGCTCGGCCTTGGCGAGGATGTTGGAGACGCGCTTGTTGGCGGCTGCCAGAGCGGCGGCTTCCGGGCGTTCGCCGAAGGCGTGCACGGCACGCAGACGACGCGCGAAGTCCAGCGGGTTGCTGATCTTCAGGGTACGCACGGCCAGGTACAGTTCGGCACCCATGCCCTCGTCATTGGCCCAGGCGCGGAAGCGATCGAGCATGTACTCGAGCACGTCCTCGACCAGTCCTTCGGCCTTGGGCAGGTCACGATGCTGCTCGGCGCTGACGGTCAGCAGCTCGCGCAGGTCGAGGTCCAGTTCGCCCTTGATCAGGATGTTGAGCACCCCGATGGTGGCACGACGCAGCGCGAACGGGTCCTTGGCGCCGGTCGGACGCTGACCGATGCCGAAGATGCCGGTCAGGGTGTCGAGACGGTCCGCCAGGGCGATCGCCATGCCGGCCTTGGTCGTGGGGATCGCATCGCCGGCGAAGCGCGGCAGATACTGTTCTTCCAGCGCACGCGCGACGGTGGCATCTTCGCCATCGTGACGGGCGTAGTAGTGGCCCATGATGCCCTGCAGTTCCGGGAACTCCAGCACCATCTCGGTGACCAGGTCGGTCTTGGCCAGCTGTGCGGCGCGTGCGGCGTGCTCGACATCGGCACCGATGCGTTCCGCGATGTGGCGGGCCACAGCTTCGCTGCGATGGGCCTTGTCGGCCATGCTGCCCAGCTTCTGCTGGAAGACGACGCTCTCGAGCTTCTCGCGACGCGATTCCAGCGTGCTGCGCAGGTCGGTCTCGTAGAAGAAGGCGGCATCGCCCAGACGCGGACGAATCACCTTCTCGTTACCGGAGATGACCTGTTGCGGGTCCTTGCTCTCGATATTGGAGATGGTGATGAAGGCCGGCTTGAGCTTGCCGTCGTTGTCCAGCAGGTGGAAGTACTTCTGGTTGGCCTTCATGGAGGAGATCAGACACTCCGCCGGCACTTCCAGGAAGCGCTCATCGAAGGTGCCCGTCAGTGCGACCGGCCATTCCACGAGACCGTTGACCTCGTTGAGGAGGGCTTCCTCGATGACGGCATTGGCGCCATAGACTTCCGCCTCGGCCTGGACCTGTTCGCGGATGCGCTCACGGCGTACTTCACGGTTGGCCAGCACGCGGGCATCTTCCAGCGCGTCGAGGTAGTCCTCGGCGTGCGCCAGCGTGATGGCCTGCGGGGCATGGAAGCGATGACCGAAGGTGGTGCGGCCTGCCTCGAGGCCCAGCACGCTGGCCTCGATCACTTCGCTGCCGTAGAGCGCGACCAGCCAATGCACTGGACGAGAGAATTCGATGCGTGAGGCACCCCAGCGCATGTTCTTCGGCACCGGCAGGCGGGCGACGACCTGTTCCAGCATGGCCGGCAGCAGGGCGGAAAGATGCTCGCCCGGCTGGGTATGACGATAGCCGAGCCAGGTGCCCTTGTCGGTTTCCAGCTCGATCAGATCACTGACCTCGACACCGCAGGAGCGAGCGAAGCCCTGCACGGCGCGGGTCGGCTCACCATCCTTGAAGGCCGCAGCCTTGGCCGGGCCACGCTTCTCGATCTCGCGGTCCGGTTGACGCTCGGCCAGCGACTCGATCATCACCGCCAGGCGACGTGGTGTGGCGTAGGCGCGGACCTGACCGAAGGCGACTTCGGCCTCACGCAGGCCATCGGCCAGGCCATTGGCCAGGCCGTCGGCGAGGGCATCGATGGCACCCGGCGGCAGTTCTTCGCAGCCCAGTTCGATCAGCAGGGTATTCACGGAGGTCATGCTGACGCGTCTCCCTCGGTAGTGGTGTCATCGGCGGCGAGCAGCTCGTCACGCAGTGCCTGTGGTGCCAGCGGGAAGCCAGCGGCCTTGCGCGAGTCGTAATAGGCGTGGGCCACGTCGCGGGCGAGGGTGCGCACGCGCAGGATGTAACGCTGACGCTCGGTGACGGAGATGGCGTGACGCGCATCCAGCAGGTTGAAGGTGTGGGAGGCCTTCAGCACCTGCTCATAGGCCGGCAGCGGCAGGTTGGCCGCCAGCAGCTTCTGACATTCGCTCTCGCAGTGATCGAAGGCAGCGAACAGCTCCGGCACGGCAGCGTGCTCGAAGTTGTAGGCGGACTGCTCCTTCTCGTTCTGCAGGAAGACATCGCCGTAGGTGACCACGGAGCCGTCCGGTGCGGTGGTCCAGATCAGGTCGTAGACGCTGTCCACGTCCTGGAGGTACATCGCGATGCGCTCGAGACCGTAGGTCAGCTCGCCGGTGACCGGGAAGCACTCGATGCCGCCTGCCTGCTGGAAGTAGGTGAACTGGGTCACTTCCATGCCGTTGAGCCACATTTCCCAGCCAAGTCCCCAGGCGCCCAGCGTCGGGGATTCCCAGTTGTCCTCGACGAAGCGGATGTCGTGGACCAGCGGGTCAATGCCCAGACGCTCCAGCGAGCCCAGATAGAGCTCCTGCAGGTTGGCCGGTGACGGCTTCATCACCACCTGGAACTGGTAGTAGTGCTGCAGGCGATTGGGATTTTCGCCGTAGCGGCCGTCGGTGGGACGGCGGGAAGGCTGCACATACGCAGCGTTCCAGGTTTCAGGACCGATGGAGCGCAGGAAGGTCGCCGGGTGGAAAGTCCCCGCGCCAACCTCCATATCCAATGGCTGCAGGATGATGCAACCCTGTTCGGCCCAGTATTGCTGCAGGGCCAGAATCAGGCCCTGGAAGGTTTTCACGTCTGGCTGTGTCATTGGTGAAGCCCGTTGGCCCATGAATTCGAGAACTGCCAAGTATACAATCCCCGCTTATCGGGTTATAGGCCGCAGACGTAACCGAGTGCGTGCCATTTCCAAATTCTGATGCGTCGCGTCCCTGCACGCGCGTATTGCCTACAAGCCTCTGAGAGGCTCTGGGAGCTCAAATGATCGTCGTTACCGGAGGCGCCGGCTTCATCGGTGCCAATATCGTCAAGGCACTCAATGATCGCGGCCGTACCGATATCCTGGTGGTGGATGACCTGAGTGACGGCACCAAGTTCGTCAATCTGGCGGATCTGACCATTGCCGACTATCTCGACAAGGACGATTTCCTGATTCGCGTCCAGTCGAGCCTGATGGGGGAGTATGCCGAGCTGCCGAAGATCGAGGCGATCTTCCACGAGGGCGCCTGCTCCGATACCACCGAGTGGGACGGCCAGTTCATGCTCGAGAACAACTTCGAGTACTCCAAGGTGCTGCTCAACTTCTGTGAGGCGAATCAGATTCCCTTCCTCTACGCGAGCTCCGCGGCGACCTATGGCGACAGCCAGGTCTTCAAGGAAACACCGGAGTTCGAAGGGCCGCTCAACGTCTACGGCTACTCCAAGCTGCTGTTCGATCAGCACGTGCGCCAGCGTTGGGACAGCCTGACCACCCAGGTGGTCGGCTTCCGCTATTTCAATGTCTATGGCCCGCGTGAGCAGCACAAGGGCAAGATGGCCAGCGTCGCCTACCACCATCACACTCAGGTGAAGGCGGGCGAGAACCCGAAGCTGTTCGGCGCCTACGATGGCTATGAAGCCGGCATGCAGAGCCGTGACTTCGTCTACGTCGGTGATGTGGTCGACGTCAATCTGTGGTTCCTCGATCACCCGGAAGCCTCCGGCATCTTCAATCTGGGCACCGGCCGTGCCGAGCCGTTCAAGGCGATCGCCGAGACCGTCATCGAGTACTACGAGAAGGGCGAGATCGAGTACATCGACTTCCCGGAAAACCTCAAGGGCCGCTACCAGAGCTTCACGCGTGCCGACATCGGCAAGCTGCGCAAGGCCGGCTGCAACGTCGAGTTCAAGACCGTTGCCCAAGGCACCCGCGCCTATCTCGAATGGCTGAATCGCTGAGTCTGAGCACGTGTGGACTGAGCACGTGTGGACTGAGCACGTGTGGACTGAGGGTAAGCGCGTGTGGAATGAGCATGGGCGCCTGCATCGCAAGTGCGATGGGGCAGGGCAAGCGCATCCGCAAAGAGGGTTGGCCGTGAAGAGGAGCAAGGCATGAGTGAGCGCATTCTGGTGGTCGGGCCCAGCTGGGTCGGCGACATGGTGATGGCGCAGAGCCTGTTCATGACGTTGAAGCAGCGCTCGCCCGGCTGCCGGATCAGTGTGCTGGCGCCCGCCTGGTCGCAACCGATCATCGAGCGCATGCCCGAGGTCGAGGAAGCGCTGGCACTGCCGGCGGGGCATGGCGACTTCGCCCTCAAGGCGCGCTGGCGACTGGGGCGCTCGCTGCGCGGGCGTTTCGATCGCGCCATCGTGCTGCCGCGCTCCTGGAAGTCGGCGCTGGTGCCATTCTTCGCGCGTATTCCAGTGCGGGTCGGCTTCACCGGTGAGCAGCGCCACGGCCTGCTCACCGAGTGCCGCAAGCTCGACAAGTCGATTCTCGATCAGACCGTCAAGCGCTTCACCTCACTGGGCCTGCCGCTGGACGAGGCCAACCCGCCGCAGCGCATCCCCGAACCCTGTCTCGTCACCGACAGCGCCAATCAGCGGCGTCTGCGCGAGGAGCTGGGCCTGAGTGCGCCACCGGCCCCCATCATCGGCATGATGCCGGGCGCGGAATACGGGCCGGCCAAGCAGTGGCCACTGGCGCACTTTCGCGAGCTTGCCGAGTCACTGACGCAGGCCGGGGCGGAGGTGCGTATCTTTGGCGGTCCCAAGGATGTGGCGGCCGGTGAGGAGATTGCCCAGGGGCTGGCCGGCGTCCACAACCTGTGTGGCAAGACGCGACTGGCGGATGCGGTGGATCTGATCGCCGAGTGCCGGGAAGTGGTCAGCAATGATTCCGGCCTGATGCATGTGGCGGCCGCGGTAGGGGCCCGTATCCAGGGCATCTACGGCTCCTCGTCACCACATTACACGCCACCGCTGACGGCCAATCGCGAGATTCACTGGCTGGCGCTGGAGTGCTCACCGTGTTTCAAGCGCGTCTGTCCGTTGGGGCATACCAACTGCCTGAATCACATCGCGCCTGAGCGATTGCTGACGGCGATCGCGCTGGATGAGGATGAGCGGTGAGCTTGCCGAAGAATCGTACGACGGATGATCTGATCCATCCGCGGATGCGCGGGGCGATGACGCGTGCACAGCGTATCGAGGCGTGGCGTGCCTGGTGTGAGCAGCACCTGGTACTGCCGTTCAGCCGGGCATGGCTGGTGCGCTGGTGCCGGCATCGCTCGCGCCATCAGGGGCTTGAGCAGCGTGGCTTGCCGCGACATGCCGTGGAAGACGTGATGGGACCAGAGGCGCTGACACTGTGGATCAATCCGCGTGAACTGGTGCGCGACGTCAACTTCGGGCGTGACAAGCGCAAGCGGCCTTCCTCGAATGCCTTCATCTGGGAGGGTGACTGGGACCTGCGGCGTGGCGCCTTCCGCTTCGGCTCACGCTCGCGCCTGATGCGTGACCTGATCGAGCATGGTGATGATCTGACGGTGACCGAGCGTTATCAGCAGCTCAAGGCCTTGCTGGAGGCGGGCAAGCCCTGGGCATCGCCGCGTGATGGCCTGCTGATGGACAGTGAGGAACAGATTCTCGGTTACCTGCGCTGTTATCGCGGTTATCTGCAGGACATGGCCGCCAATGGCTTCCGCCAGGGCATCACCAAGGATGAGATGGGCGTCGCGGTGACGCGTGATGGCCGTCTGCTCAAGATCAATCGTGGCCTGCATCGCCTGGCGATGGCGCAGCAGGTGGGAGTGCCCCACGTGCCTGTCGTCATCAAGGCGGTACATCGTGAGTTCTGGGACAAGGTGACCGCCGGTGCCGAAGGTGATGAGGCTCTGCGGCGTCTGCAGGCTGCGCTGCAAGAGTGTCGTCCCGAAAGCGAACCCGGCCCGCTGGACCCCAAGACCTATCCCGTGATGGGAGTGGATGAGGGGTGGCCGGATCTGCGTGGACTCGAGGATGCAAATTCCGGTAGTTGAGCCGATAACCTGTTGTTTATAAAAACGAAAAAGCCCTGTTTCATCGTGATGTCTCACATGAAACAGGGCTTTTTTCGCTCTCTCTGTTCGAGCGACAGCAGGTACTTGGGCGACAGGTACCTGGGCGATAGATGCCTGGGCGATAGATGCCTGAGGCGAGAAGCGGTCTAGCGTGCCAGCCGCTGATAAAGCCCCAGATAGGCCTCGCCCATGGCGCTGGGGGTGAAGCGTGCCAGATGCGCCCGCGCGCCCGCGACCAGCCGCTCTCGACGTGGTGCGTCATCGCCGAGTGCCACGATGGCGGCAGCCAGCGCGGGTGCATCGTCGGTGGGCACCAGCACGCCGGTGGCATCGTCATGCACGATATCGGGGATGCCATCCACCTCGCTTGCGATGATCGGGACGCCGTGGTCCATCACGTCGAGCAGGATCGAGCCAAGTCCTTCATTGCGTGACGGGAAGGCGAACAGATCGAAGGCCTCCAGATAGTCGCCGACATTGGTGTGGAAACCCTCCCAGACAAGATTGTCCAGATCGGCGCTCTCCGCCTTGAAGGCGGCTTCATCCTCTCCCGCGCCCAGGCAGACGAACAGCAGCTGCGGGTGACTGTCGCGCAGCTGACGGGCCGCCTCGATCAGCACTCGCTGGCCCTTGTGGCGGTCCACCAGCGCGCCGACATGCCCGACGACGAAGCGACCCCCGGCGGGCGTATTGCCGAAGCGCTCCCGCAGTCTGCCCACGGCTGTCTCATCGCTGGGCAGGTGGGCGAGGGTGCTGGGAATCAGAGCCGTCTCCCCCCACTGGCGCTCACGCAGGTGTGACTCGATCACCGAGGAAATCGCCACCCGGCAGGCAGCGGCGCGATAGGTCAGACGATTGAACCACTTGTCCTTCACCGGCTGAGGCACCCGGCGGGTCAGCAGATAAGGCGTGCCGGTGAGGCGCTGATGCAGCCACGCCCAGTGCACGGCCTTGGCTTCGTGAGCATGCACGATATCGGCGCGAGGCTGACTGAGATGGCCCTTGAAGCGCCCATGGATCTCGATCACGTCCACCGTGACGGCAAGCTCGAGCGCCGCCAGTTCGGTGATCAAGGGCGAGCCTTGCAGGCACACCAGCGACTGACGGATGGGCGTACCAGGCTCGCCGTTCTCTCCCGGGCTGGCGCGTCGCGCCAGGTCCGCGATCAGGTTGAGCGTCTGGCGCTCACCGCCGCGAAAGCCGCGGGCCAGATTGACGTGGCGCACGTGCAGCGGCCGAGACGAAGCTTGCGACGCCGCCTGCTCACAAGCAGAGGTCATGGTCACCATACCTTGTTGAAGTCTTCCGCCTCACGCACCTTGGCGTCGCGCTGGAATTCCAGCAGCTTGGCGTATTTCAGGTAGGCATTGACGCTGGCGGACAGCGCCACCGAGAAGCCATCGACGCCATCGCGGAAGCCGGCCTGGAAGACGAACTTGCGCATGAAGGCATTGCTGGCATGCAGGAAGGGCGTGAAGGCGTTGGCGCGTTTTCCCTTCTGATACATGATCTTGGCGGCGCGATTCGAGAAGCGACCACTGGCCTTGACGAACAGCTCACCCAGATTGGCGAAGCTGTAATGCTCAAGGTCCGCATCCAGCTCGCAGGGGTGGCTGGCCTGAACGGAGCTGTGCTGGCGCGAATCGCGGAAGGCGAGCTTCTCGCGGTCATACAGGCGCAGGCAGTAGTCGGGATACCAGCCGGCATGGCGCACCCAGCGCGAGCCGATGAAGTTGCGACGCCGCAGGGCGAAGCCATCATGTGGCGTGCTGTCGAGTGCCAGTTCCCGGATGGCGCTGACGGCCCCGTCGGTCAGGCGTTCATCGGCGTCCAGTGACAGCACCCAGCGGTGGCTGGCATGGCTCGGTCCGACGTTCTTCTGCGGCCCGTCGCCCAGGTAGGGCTGGTCGATCACCACGGCGCCCATGGCGCGCGCCAGCTCGCAGGTGGCATCCGTGGAGCCGGAATCGACCACGATCAGCTCATCGCAGACCTGGGCCAGCGAGCGCAGGCAGTCCTCGATGTTGTGGGCTTCATTGAGAGTGATGACGCAGCCGGTGATGGGCACGGCGGTGCGCAGCTTGCCATCGGAAGGAGGGGCGGTCGGGGTGACGGCCGGGGCCTCGTCGCTCGGGTTCATGACGGTCTCTGTCTTGAGAGCGCCTGGCTCACGTGTGTGACAGGCGCCGATGGGACGCAGTGGCAGGCGGGAATCGGATGATGCGCCTGCCGACGATTCATGTCGCTATCGTACACTGCATGGGCACCGATGCCTGCAGGGCGATACGCTGAAGCGTCAGGCGTGATAGGCGCTGCGAATGGCGGCCAGGCACGCCGCATGATGTGTCGGCGTGAAGCGCGCCAGCGAGCGCCCCAGGCGTGAGAGGTTGTTCTCGCGCCAGCGTGCGTCAGCGGGAGCCTCGTCATGCAGCTGGCAGCGATCGAGATCGATCACGTAGACGCGTCCGCCTTCATCGACCAGCAGGTTGCGTGCATTGAGATCGACATGCTCGAGCCCGGCGTCATGTACGGCGCGAATGGCGCGACCTGTCGTCTCCAGCACTGCCAGCAGGGATTCGGGCAGCTCGGCCCCGGCAGGCAGGCGCTGTGCTTCGAGAGCGATCAGGTCATCGGCGAAGGCACGCGCGCCGGGTATCAGCACCGTGATCAGGGCGGCCTCGTAGCTCAGGCCATGCCGCCATACGCAGGCGCCGACCGGCTCTGGCACCGGCAGCCCCTGGCGATGCAGCGTTTCCGTCAGGCGCAGCTCGGCGAAGGCGCGGGTGCGCTCAAGGCCGGTGTAGAGGTAGCGCTGACGAGCGATCTTCGCGATCAGACCACCGCGTCGATAGGGGCGCAGCGCCCAGCGTTGAGACGGGGTTCCAGTGGCATGGACGGGGTGCAGCTCAGCGGGCAAACGACAGACATCGAGGAACAGACTCGCCCCACGCCCCGGTGCTTCTCCGGTCACGGCGCCGTGTTCGCGCCAGAACGATGGCATGAACCAGTCCGGCGTCATTTGTGGCGCTGTTTCGCCATCATATAGAATGTGGGCATTCTCATTTCGGAAAACTGCCATCCGCATGAAGCATCCTCTCCCTGCCCAGCCCGCACATATCTGCGTGCTCCGGCTCTCCGCTCTCGGCGATGTCTGCAATCTTGTGCCAACGGTACGCGCCTTGCAGCGTCAGTGGCCTGAGGCCCGCATTACCTGGATCGTCGGCAAGGGGGAGCACAGTCTACTGTCCGGCCTGACCGGGGTCGAGTTCGTGGTCTACGACAAGTCCACCGGCCTTGCGGGCATGCGCGCCATCTGGCGTCAGCTCAAGGACACGCACTTCGATGTGCTGTTGCACATGCAGCAGGCGCTGCGGGCCAGCGCCCTGTCGTTGGGCCTCAAGGCCCGAGTGCGCATCGGTTACGACCGTGCGCGCGCCAAGGACTGGCAGTACCTCTTTACCTCCCATCAGCTGGCCCCGCGCGAGCGCGCTCACGTGCTGGAGTCGTTCATGGACTTCGCACGTGCCCTGGGTGTCGAGGACTGCCGGCTCGACTGGCGTCTCGATGTGCCGCCCGAGGCCTATGGTGAGGCGGCGCGCGTGACCGGTGAAGCGCCCTATCTGGTCATCAGTCCGTGTGCCAATCCGCGCCTGCGCAACTTCCGCAACTGGTCGGCCGAGGGCTATGCGGCGGTCGTCGATCATGCCTGGCAGCAATACGGCATCCGCAGCGTGATGACCGGCGGCGGCAGCCCGCAGGAACGCGAGATGGGCGCGCGCATCAAGGCGCTGGTCAGTGAAGGCGCGGTCATCGATGCCATCGGTGGTACCTCGCTCAAGGGCCTGCTGGCGCTGATCGATCGCGCCGTCGCGGTGATCGCGCCGGACTCCGGCCCCGTGCATATGGGCAATGCGCTCAATACACCGGTGATCGGCCTGTACGCCACCACCAACCCCGAGCGTGCGGCGCCCTATTGCTGGCAGCATCTGGTGGTCAATCGCTATCCGGATGCGGTGGAAACCTATCTGCACAAGCAGATGGACGAGATCCACTGGGGCCAGCGCGTACGCCATCAGGACGCCATGAGCCTGATCCGCGCCGAGGATGTCATCGCGCGCCTCGGTGAGCTGCTGGCGGACACCGATGGCGTCATTCGCGGCCAGAGTTGCGAACGTCTGCCGGTCGCGGCTGTCTCGTCTACTGACACCTCTTCTTCTGAATTTCCCTCTGCACGCGGAGACGCCTGATGAAGCTTGATCTGACTGCGCTTGAACAGGCTCGCCTGCTGGTCGTGGGTGATGTGATGCTCGACCGCTACTGGCACGGTGGCACCTCACGCATCTCGCCGGAAGCCCCGGTGCCGGTGGTGCGCGTCGGCGAGAGTGAAGACCGCCCGGGCGGTGCCGCCAACGTCGCGCTCAACATCGCATCGCTCGGTGCGCATGCCACCCTCGCCGGTGTGGTCGGTCAGGATGACAACGCCGCCATCCTGACCCGCGCACTGGAAAACGCCAATGTCATCACGCGCTTCCAGGCCAGTGACAGCGTGCCGACCATCACCAAGCTGCGCGTGATGAGCCGCAATCAGCAGCTGCTGCGCCTTGATTTCGAGGAGCCGCTGCACGAGGTGGATACCAGCGCGCTGGTGCGCCATGTCGAGGCCGAGCTGGCTGCGAGTGGCGTGATGATTCTCTCCGACTACGGCAAGGGCTCGCTGAATCAGGTCGAGGTGCTGATCGCCGCGGCGCGCGCGGCGGGCAAGCGTGTGCTGGTGGACCCCAAGGGCAGTGATTTCTCGCGCTATCGTGGCGCCAGCATCATCACGCCCAATCTGACCGAATTCGAGACCATCGTCGGGCCATGCCGCAGCGATGAGGAACTGGCCGAGAAGGGCGAGGCGCTGCGTGCCGAGCTCGAGCTGGAAGCCCTGCTGGTGACGCGCAGCGAGAAGGGCATGACCCTGATCCGCGAGGGCCATCAGCCGCTGCATCTGCCGACGCATGCGCGTGAGGTCTATGACGTCACCGGTGCCGGTGACACCGTGATCGGCGTACTGGGTCTGGCGCTGGCGGCTGGCCATGCCTTCCCGGAGGCCGTGATGCTGGCCAATCTGGCCGCAGGCCTGGTCGTCGCCAAGCCGGGCACCGCGACCCTGTCGGTCGCCGAGCTCTACACCGCGCTGCATGGTGACAAGCTGGCGGAATTCGGCGTGATCCAGGAATCCGCGCTCATCCCGGCAGTGAAGGCCGCTCAGGCACGCGGCGAGCGCGTAGTGATGACCAATGGTTGCTTCGACATCCTGCATGCCGGTCATGTGGCCTACCTGCAGGAGGCGGCACGTCAGGGCGACCGTCTGATCGTGGCGGTCAATGACGATGCCTCGGTGGCACGCCTCAAGGGGCCGACGCGTCCGATCAACCCGGTACTGCGTCGCATGCAGGTGCTGGCGGGCCTCGGCGCGGTCGCCTGGGTCGTGCCCTTCAGCGAAGACACCCCGGCACGCCTGATCGAGGCCGTGCTGCCGGATGTGCTGGTCAAGGGCGGTGACTATCGTCCCGAAGAGATCGCCGGGGGCGAGGCGGTGATCGCCAACGGTGGCGAGGTGCGTGTGCTCGGTTTCGAGGATGGCGTCTCCACCACGGCGATGATCGCCACCATTCTCGATCGCGAGGACTAGGTGTGAGCCTTGCCCGTGGCCTCTACAGCACCGCACTGACCCTGCTGTCTCCCCTCATCTGGCAGCGGGTCTGGCGCGAACACGATGATCGGCACTCGCGCCTGGAGCGGCTGGGCATCCTCCCTGCCACGCCTGCCGCCGCGCCGGACCGCGAGCGCCCCATCTGGCTGCATGCGGCCTCGTTGGGCGAGATGGTCATGATGGCCAGCGCCATCGAGGCGCTGCGGCGCCGCTATCCCCTCCGCCCGCTGATCGTGACCACCATGACCGCGACGGGGGCTGCCCAGGCGGCTCGCCTGTTGCACACGCCTGAGGGAACGCCCGAGCTTGCCCCTGCGCGGCATCATTATCTGCCACTGGACTTTCCCTGCAGCGCACGTCGCTTTGTGTCTCGCCTGCGGCCGGCCCTGGTCGTGCTGGTGGAAACCGAGCTGTGGCCGAATCTGATCGCAAGCTGTGCGCGCCAGAGGATACCCGTGAGCGTGGTCAATGCGCGGCTGTCACCGCGCGCCTTCACACGCTACCGCAAGGTCGGGGCCTTGATGCGCGAGACGTTGTCGCAGGTGAGCGCGCTGACGGCCAAGGCGCCGGAAGATCTCGAGCGTTTCATCGCGCTTGGGCTTCCTGCGGCGCGGGGGAAGACGGTCGGTTCACTCAAGTTCGAGCTCGAGATACCGCCACAGGCCGTCGCGGCAGGCAAGGGACTGCGCGAGCAGTTCCAGGGGCGGCGGGTGTGGATCGCCGCCTCGACACACGAGGGGGAAGATGCCCTGATGCTGGACGCCCACGCAGCCGTGCGTGCTCGGCATCCTGATGCCTTGCTGCTGCTGGTGCCGCGCCATCCGCAACGCTTCGAGACGGTCGCCGCACAGAGTGCGAGCTGGTGTGAGTCACGCGGGGAAACCTGCCTGCGTCGCAGCCACATGCATGCGGAAAGCCGCCTCGAGCAGAGCCGTCTGTCGGTGCTGGTCGGCGATAGCCTGGGCGAGCTGCTCGCCCTGTATGCGGCGAGCGATGTCGCCTTCATCGGCGGCAGCCTGGTGCCCATCGGCGGGCATAATCTGCTCGAACCGGCCGCGCTTGGGCTGCCACTGTTGAGTGGCCCATCGCTTGAGAACTTCAGTGAGATCGCCGAGGTGATGACGGCGGAAGGAGCTCTGCAGGTCGTCGATGATGCCGAGGCGCTGGCCGAGGCCGTCAACACCCTGCTGGAAGATGAATCGCAGCGCCAACGGGCAGGGCAGGCGGCGCGTGAACGGGTAGCCCGCAATCGCGGGGCGCTGGCAGGGACACTGCGGCAGCTGGAAGACCTGTTGCCGAGCTGAGCCGACGAGAGACGGAGGTGATCTCGCCATGCCGGTTTCGGTCGTGGGGGATGCACGCCACTGGGGCATCAATGGGAAGATCATGCGCAGAAACGCCGCACCATCGTGCGGCGTTTCTGCGTATGGACCTCGCGTGGGGCGAGGTCAGCGCTCACTCACCGAAGCGCAGGCCCTGTCTCAGCACTCGATGAGCTGCGCCGTCACGCCCATGTCGGCATCCAGACCCTCCAGGCAATCGCGCGCTGCGGCGCTGGCATTGCTGATCACCACATCGAAGCTTTCCAGTGGCGCGATGAAGGCCGGGCGTACCATCTCGAACTTGCGGGCATCGATGATCAGGAAGCGCTGCATGGCGCTTTCCAGCGCGGCCTGCTTGGCCGCCACCTCATGAAAGTGGAAGCAGCTGACGCCGCGCTCGGCGTGCACGCCACCGGCCGAGAGGAATGCCTTGTTGATGCCCAGACGGCGAATGGCTTCCGGCATGTCGGTGGCGGTAAAGGACTGGGTGGCCGGATGAAACAGCCCGCCCAGCATGACCAGTCGCACGCCGGGCAGGTGGCCGACGGCGTTGGCGACATTCAGGGCGCAGGTCACCAGGGTCAGTGTCATCTGACGGTCCAGTGCCGCGGCCAGGTGGACCAGGGTCGTCCCGCAATCCACGTACAGGGTATCGCCGTCCTCGATGTGACTGGCCAGTCGCTGGCACAACGCTTGCTTGATAGGAGCGCTGGCATCGATCTCGCGGTCGAGACGATAGACGCTGCTGGCGGAAGATTCCGCCAGCAGCAGGCGTCCCCCCAGTATCTCCAACAGCCCGTTGCTGTGAGTGACATCACGACGAATCGTCATCTCGGACACGCCGCAGAGCTGCGCGGCGTCGCTGAGCTGCAGTGGGCTGCCCTCGCGCAGGATGGCCTGCAAGCGGTCAAGGCGTGCAGCGCTTTGGTTGTTCATGCGGCAGGGTCCTTTTTTGCCGATGGCGGTGAGAAAGCGTTGGAGAAGCCAACATGCCCTCGGGTCATGGTGTGATGATAACTCACTGACTGGCAGGGATAACTTTTCTCGCGTGAGAGATCCGCGCGGGCGTTGCAGGAAAGCAAGGCCCGAATCGCTCAAGCGTTTGCATTGACTCCTTGGTCAGATTGTGACTCTTTTAACATGCTGAGAAAAAATCATAACACCGTGTCCCGTTGAGAATCGCGGCGACATCGCGCACAAGCGCATTCCATAACAAGCACAAGAACACATCAGGACCTTCCCAATGAATCCCCTCATGAGTCTGGTCGGGATGGCATCGCTCATCCTCATCGCCGTGGCGTTGTCATCGAATCGACGCGCCATCCGCCTGCGCACCGTCGGGGGTGCCTTTGCCATCCAGTTGGCCATCGGTGCCTTCGTGCTCTACACCTCCTTCGGCCAGGGTGTGCTGGCCGGTGCCTCAGGCGCCGTCAGTCAGGTCGTCAATTATGCCGATCAAGGCATCAGCTTCCTGTTCGGCAGTCTGGCTAATCCGGGCAGCGGTGTCGGCTTCATCTTCGCCATCAAGGTGCTGCCGATCATCATCTTCTTCTCGTCGCTGATCGCGGTGCTCTACTACCTCGGCATCATGCAGTGGGTGATTCGCCTGCTGGGGGGCGGCCTGCAGCGCGTGCTGGGAACGTCGCGCACGGAATCCCTCTCCGCGACCGCCAACATCTTCGTCGGACAGACGGAGGCACCGCTGGTGGTCAAGCCCTATCTGGCGAGCATGACGCGTTCCGAGCTGTTCGCCGTGATGTGTGGTGGTCTGGCATCCGTCGCCGGCTCCGTACTGGGTGGCTACGCGGCGCTGGGCATCCCGATGGAGTATCTGGTGGCGGCGTCCTTCATGGCAGCGCCCGGCGGCTTGCTGTTCGCCAAGCTTCTGTTCCCGGAGACTGACAAGCCGGATGACTCGATCGCCGTGGCGGATGCCTCGCTCAAGGATGACGACGCACCGTCCAACGTGCTGGACGCTGCGGCATCCGGTGCGTCTTCCGGCCTGAAACTGGCCGCCAATGTCGGCGCGATGCTGCTGGCCTTCATCGCCTTGATCGGGCTGATCAACGGCATTCTCGGTGGTGTCGGCGGCTGGTTCGGCATGGACACACTGAGTCTCGACATGATTCTCGGCTGGCTCTTCGCGCCGTTGGCCTTCCTGTTGGGCGTGCCATGGAGCGAGGCGACGCTGGCGGGGTCCTTCATCGGTCAGAAGCTGGTGGTGAACGAGTTCGTCGCCTACATCAATCTGGCGCCCTACCTGAGTGGCGACAGTCTCGTGGCTGCCACGGGTGCGGTGATGACGCCCTACACCATGGCCGTGCTGTCCTTCGCGCTGTGCGGCTTCGCCAACCTGTCGTCCATCGCCATTCTGCTCGGCGGGTTGGGCAGCCTGGCCCCGACGCGCCGGCATGAGATCGCCAGTCTGGGTCTCAAGGCGGTACTGGCCGGTACGCTTTCCAATCTGATGTCGGCGGCGATCGCCGGCTTCTTCCTGGCGCTGGCGGCCTGATCGGGATGTCGCCCATCTCACAGTGGATGGGCGATTCGAAGAGGTGTCGCCTTCGGTGTGTAAATGTTCACAAACCGGCCGTTGGTGACAGGGAAATCCGCCAAACGTCGCCCTATCGTTTTTGCGAGGAAGTGCTAACATCGCGCCCTTTGCAAATCCGGCGCAGCCCGACGACGAAGCGGGCGGCATGGGGCGACGCTGATGGCAGACGTCGTTCATGACGGGCAATAACCACAACAATTCAGAACAGTTGATTACTCAAGACAGGATCATTTCGCGATGACTATGCTCAAGACCGTCGCGGCCAGTGCACTGGCCGCCACTACCCTCCTGACGGCTGCCGCGCCAGCCCAGGCCACCGATTTCAATGGCGACATCCACGCCAATGACTACAAGTGGCTGACCTTCAATCTGATGCGCAGCGAGGACAACCGTCTGCCGTTCCGCAACAGTGAAGATACCTATCTGGAAATGGAATTCGGAGGCCGTTCGGGCATCGTCGATCTCTACGGCTATGTCGATTTCTTCGACATCTTCGATGACAGCTCGGATGACCTCAATGGCGGCGACAACTTCTTCGCCAAGCTGGCCCCGCGCTTCTCGCTGGACGCCATGACCGGTCACGACCTGTCCTTCGGCCCGGTGGACGAGCTTTACATCGCCACCGTCACCAACATCGGTGACAACGGCGCATTCGGCGGTCTGTGGGAGCACTATGTCGGTCTGGGCAGCGATGTGCAGGTGCCATGGTTCGGCAAGATGGGCTTCAACCTCTACGCCCGCTACGTGCGTGAGAACTACGGCGGTGAAGACGAGAGCAAGTGGGACGGCTACATGGCGTCCACCAACTGGTTCAAGCCGTTCGTCAACTTCGAGGACGGTAGCTTCATCGCCTATCAGGGCTATCTGGACTACAAGTTCGATGCCGATGAAGTGGGCAGCCAGGACGGTCGCAGCATCAACAGCATGGAGTGGTTCAACGGCATCTACTACCACACCCAGCGTTTCGCGGTGGGTTACGGCCTGAAGTACTACAACAACATGGCGTTCTTCACCGATGGCTCCACCGCCACTGGCGTGCGTCAGGACACCACCGGCTTCGGCAACTACTTCAGCATCAACTACAAGTTCTGATCACCGCTTCGCTCTCGATGAGCGACCGGCGCGCAAACAGAAACGGGAAGCCCCTCAGGGCTTCCCGTTTTTCGTCTGGCTGCTCTGGCGTCTGACACCTAGAAGCTGACACCTGGTGATCAGCGGAACTCGACCTCGCTGACTTCCACGCGCACCAGCTGGCGGGACCAGCTGTCGTCCGGCAGGGCGATGCGCACGCTGCGTCCCTCACGGGTCTGGCCGGGGCGCAGGTAGGTCTCGGGCAGCCGGTACTCGCCGACCCACAGCGGCGCCTCGCGTGTCGCCAGCAGACGGCCATCGTCGCCATATAGACGCAGTCTTGCCCGGGTGGCGATGACGTTCTGCCCGGCGGTGTTCTGGATCTCGAAGCGCAGCACGGCGTCGTCATCGTCGATGTCCACGGCGGTCAGTCGTGCGACGACCCCATCGCGATGTCCCTCGCTCAGCAGCGTCGGATTGGCCAGTGCGCTGGCATTGAGGCGTGCCTGGGTCGGAGCCGGAGCCGGAGCAGAGGCGCTGGCGCGGGCCGGCACTGGTTGCCCTGCATCACCAGCGGCGGGCGTATTGGCGGGTACGACCGGCAGGGCGGACGAGGTGGGTATCGTCGCGCTGCCGAGCGTCGAGCGTGGGCTCTGCTCGTCGGAGACTTCCAGCAGATACTCCCAGCTGTGGTCCGGCTTGAGCAGCACCTTGACGCCACTATCCAGCGTGATGGTCGTCGGAGAGCTGATCGGCAGGCTGTCTGCCATCAGCACCGGGCTGAGCAGGGCAGCGGCCAGAAGCGACAGGCCTCGGGTGCCAAGGTGGCGCGTGATCTTCCATGTCATCAGGCGAGCCTCCTCAGGCAGTGATGCGCTCGACACCTGTCTCGCGACCGACCAGCAGTACATCGGCGCCACGGGCGGCGAACAGACCATTGGTGACGACGCCGACGATGGCATTGATGCGGGCTTCCATGGTGATCGGGTCTTCGATCAGGAAGTTGTAGCAATCGAGGATGCGGTTGCCGTTGTCCGTCAGAACGCCTTCACGATAGACCGGGTCCGCGCCCAGCTTGACCAGTTCGCGCGCGACGTAGGAACGTGCCATCGGAATGACTTCCACCGGCAGCGGGAAGCCACCGAGGATGTCGACCTGCTTCGAGCCATCGGCGATGCACACGAAACGCTCAGCGCAGGCCGCGACGATCTTCTCGCGGGTCAGCGCCGCACCACCGCCCTTGATCATCGCCAGACGCGGATCGATCTCGTCGGCACCATCCACGTACACCGGCACGGTGCCCACATGGTTGAGCTCGTAGACGTCGATGCCGTGGCCCTTGAGGCGCTGGGCAGTGGCTTCGGAGCTGGCGACGGCGCCGGCAAAGTCGTGGCGAACCTCCGCCAGAGCATCGATGAACAGGTTGGCGGTGGAGCCGGTGCCGACGCCGATGATGGTGTCGCGGTTCAGCAGCGGGCGGATCTCATCAAGGGCAGCGCGGGCCACGGCTTGCTTCAGCTCATCCTGGGTCATGTCATACCTCGGGTCGGTGGGGCAGGGGTGGAGAGTGGCGGTCATCGCGTCGGCAAGGGAGCCTGGCGCGTATCCCGACGTGTCTGTGCCTCATGCTGCTGCACGGCAACCAGATGCGCAGACAGGAAGCGAGTCGGGCGACGCAACGCGAGAAAACGCCACATTATAACGGCAAACGTCGCGATGGCGCTGGACGCTCTCGCCGGCGGTCTGATAACAATGGGGGTTCGGTCGCACCCATGCGGCCCGCGCTGCGACACATCAGGACATTCCTATAATGCTCGAACACTACGTCAAGAAAATCCTGTCGGCTCGTGTCTATGAAGCCGCCCATGAAACCCCGCTCTCGTCAGCCCCGATGCTGTCACGTCGTTTCAGCAACCAGATCTTCATCAAGCGGGAAGACCTGCAGCCCGTCTACTCCTTCAAGATTCGCGGCGCCTACAACAAGATGGCGCAGCTGAGCGATGAGCAGAAGGCCTGTGGCGTGATTGCCGCCTCGGCGGGCAACCATGCCCAAGGACTGGCGATGGCAGCCAAGCTGATGGGCGTGAAGGCCGTCATCGTCATGCCGCGCATCACGCCGGAGATCAAGGTGCAGGCGGTGCGTGAACGCGGCGCACGCGTGGTGCTCAAGGGCGATGCCTTTCCCGAGGCGCTCGCGCATGCCCAGGCATTGATGCAAGAGCATGGCTACACCTTCATTCCGCCCTTCGATGACCCGGACGTGATCGCCGGGCAGGGGACGGTGGGCATGGAGATCCTGCGTCAGCACCCGGGCAAGATCGATGCGATCTTCGTGCCGGTGGGCGGCGGTGGCCTGATTGCCGGTGTCGCGGCCTACGTGAAGTATCTGCGTCCGGACATTCGTGTCATCGGTGTCGAGGCTGAGGATGCGGCCTGCCTCAAGGCGGCCATGGAGGCCGGCGAGCGTGTGGTGCTGGACCAGGTCGGCGTGTTCGCCGAGGGAGTGGCCGTGGCGCAGATCGGCGAGGCGCCGTTCGAGATCATCCGCCATACCGTCGATGAAGTGATCACCGTCAATACCGATGAGATGTGCGCGGCGGTCAAGGATATCTTCGAGGACACGCGCGCCGTGTCAGAGACCAGCGGCGCTCTGTCGCTGGCGGGCCTCAAGAAGTACATCCAGCAGACTGGCGCGGAAGGGCAGACGCTGGTCTGCATCAACTCCGGGGCCAATACCAACTTCGATCGCCTGCAGCACATCGCCGAGCGCACCGAGCTCGGCGAGCAGCGGGAAGCCATTCTGGCGGTCACCTTGCCGGAGCGCCCCGGGGCCTACAAGCAGTTCTGCAAGGTGATCGGCAAGCGCATGGTCACCGAGTTCAACTACCGCTATGCCAACCCGGAGGAGGCGCACGTCTTCGTCGGTGTCCAGGTCAAGCCGGGCGGAGAAGACCGCGCAGCGGTGGTCGAGAAGCTGCGTGAGGCGGGCTACGCGGTGGAGGATCTCACCGACAACGAGCTGGCCAAGCTGCACACGCGTCATTTGGTCGGGGGGCGCACCAGCAGCGACCTCGAGGAGGAGGTCTATCGCTTCGAGTTCCCGGAACGTCCTGGTGCCCTGATGAACTTCCTGACCCATCTGCCTGCGGACTGGAACATCTCGCTGTTCCACTATCGCAATCACGGCGCGTCCCATGGGCGAGTCCTGATCGGCATGCAGGTGCCCAATGGGGATCGCGCCGAGGTCGAGAAGTATTTCGCGGAGATCGGCTATCGCTTCTGGAAGGAAAGCGACAATCCGGCCTATCGCCTCTTCCTGTCGTGATGTCGGCCAGGCCTCGCCTGCCTGGATGAGGTCGCTCTGAATCAAGTGGGCATCAGGCGGATGGCATTCATGATTGGCAGTATGAAAAAGCCCCTGTTCTCGCCTGAGAGCAGGGGCTTTTCTCGTCATGATGGTGAATGGCATGACTGATGACTTGTACTCAGGTGTGGCGTCAGAGATATCGAACGTTGTTTTCCCTCCAGGCCTTGCCAGCCCTCGCCTGCAGCGCGAAATGCAAGCGTGGAAAAACGTTCATTCATACGGCTGCATGGTGATTGTCATACGCAGGTCAGATGCCTATCATCGTGGGCACTGTCAGGAAGACAGTCATCGACAACCGTCACGCGAAAGCCACTGACGATATAAGAAGAAGCCCGCTCTCATGAAACGCAAGCCCGATCTGGTCATGGCCCTGGTATTCATTTTCGGGATTGGTGTCGTCGCCACCGGCTACGCCCAGACCGTCATGGGTTCCTGAATCGTGCACTGCCGCCTTCGGGCGGCAGTGGCGTTTTCAGAGGGAGAGTCGTTCTCGCGCTCTGCCTTTCTGCCCTCATTTCCCCCCGCTCTTCTCCTTGATCTCCAGGCACGTCTGCTCCCCCTCAAGTCCGAGCACGCCCGCGACATGCTGGCGCCATTGACCGCCCCTGCGTGACTGCCCTGCGTGAGCATCATGACGATGCGTTCCCATGCCTGCGGCCTGGGCGCACGATCTCGCGATCACTGACGATGGCATCCAGTGGTATGTCCCAGGCTTGTACCGGCAAGGCCGGCACCTTCTGACAGTGATGGGCGAGGCCGATCAACCTCGGTCTCGGCCCGGCGCGACGGGTGAAGGCGAAGCTGCGGTCATAGAAACCGCCCCCCATGCCGATCCGTGCGCCAGCCTCATCGAACCCCACCAGCGGCATCAGCACGATATCCAATGCCCAGGCCGGCAGGCGGCGGCCCTTGTGGGCTCCGAAGCGCGTGTCAGGTTCGGCGATGCCGAAGCGATTGCTCACCAGTGGGGTATGGTCGTCGTAGCGGACGAACCAGAGTGAGTTGACCGCGAAGGGTCGCAGGACCGGTAGATAGACGCGTGCTCCCCGACGTTGCAGCCATCGGCACAGACGGGTGGCGTCGATCTCGCCATCATTGGGCAGGTACAGGGCGATGTCCCGGGCACGCAGCAGTTCCGGCAGACGCTTCAGTCGTCGCAACAGGGCCTGCTCGGCATTACGGCGCTCGGGGGCCGTCAACTGGCGTCGCCGTTGGCGTAGCAAGCGTCTCAGGGCGCGGCGATCCGCAGTGGGGTGATCAAGCTCGCTGGACAATGGCCAGAGCGTGACATCACGTGAAAGCGAGGGAGGCGAATAGTGATTCGCGAGGGCGGCGCGAGCCGCAGGGGGTTTGAGCATGCCTGACATTCTCCGTCAGACAGGGTTCTCCAAGGTGCCGGTGTTACCGGGGGCCCTTGAACCCAGCGGTTCAAGGTGGGTAGTCCCGCGCAGCGCATCAGGCTTTCCGACGCACGGACATGCACACAGCACTGCGCAGTGGACTCCCTGGGAATAGCTTATAAGCTCGAGGGACATCGGCAACTGTCGTACACCCCAGAGAACTCCTTCAGTCTACCAAACCCCGTCTGCCGGCCCAAGGCTTAATCCTGTCGGGAACAGACTGTTGCTGAAATTTATCAGTTGTTTGATTCTCAAGCGTTTTTTGCTTCATCAGCACGCGCCTTCGCACGTTGGACAGACTCGGCTGGTACCTGCTTGAGGGCCGCATCCAGCTGGCGATCCAGCGCCGTGAGGCGTGTCTCGAAATCCTGCTGCATGGCGCGTTCGCTGTCGCGGCTGTTGATCAGTTCGTGAGAGATGTTGAGCGCGGCCATCAGGGCGACCTTGTCGGCACTGATGGTATTGCCACGTTGCTGGATGCCTTGCATGGCGAGATCCAGGTAGGCCGCCGCACGGGTCAAGCCATCTTCCTCGCCGGGTTGGCAGCTGACGGTATAGCTGCGGCCGAGCAGGCTGATCTCGGTGGTATTGCGGGGAGTCGTGGAGTCGCTCATGTCAGTCCTCTCGGGCCATGTCCGGCGTCGTCCTGATTGACGGCGGCGTCCTTGACTGGGCGTCACCTCGCAGTGAGGACGGCAAGCCAGAAGGAGGGCCAGTGCGGTAAGATGGGGGCATTCTCGAGCCACTATAGAGAGCCGCTTCTGGAGGGTCAACGCGCTGCGCAGTGCGGCTGTCACCCAGCATGGCGCTCAGGGTTCGAGCGGTAATCGTCGATTGCCGATGCCTTTCTCACCGACTCAATGGACCCGCACCATGGCCATCATCAACGATACCTTCGACTTCTCTCTCGTCGCGGACCAGTTCCTGGTTCACGGCAGCCTGAACAACCCTTCCTTCCTTGATGGACAGCTGGTCGCTGCCCTGGCGATGGATGACATCAGCGCAGAAGACTGGTTGAGCCGCGTCTGTGCCGCATTGGGAGTGGAGCAACCGGCCACCCGTGAAGCGGGCGAGGTGTTCCTCAGCTGGCGCACGCGCAACCAGGAGCGCCTGGCGGCCAGCGAGATGAGCTTCGAGCCGCTGTTGCCGGACGACATGTACTCCCTGGCCGAGCGTGGCCAGAGCCTGCGTGAGTGGACGCTGGGCTTCCAGGAAGAGCTGGCAGGCGTCGATGGCGAGGTCCGCAAGGGCTGGAGCCAGGCATTGCGTGATGCGCTGAGCGATGTCGAGGCCATCTCGAGCGGTCTGGCCAACGCCGAGGACCTGGATGACGACAATGCCGAGGACGAGGCGGATCTGTTCGCGCTGGCCGACCACGTGCGCATGGCGGCCCTGCTGCTGTATACCGAGCAGCACCCGGGCAACCCGGACGTCGAGAAGCCCAGTGACGATCAGTTGCCGGAAGGCGGACTTGAAGGCAGTCTCGGGGTCAGCTCGCGCAACGACACTCACTGAGTGAGGCAGTTTGCCGCTCGCAATACCCGGCGGCCGACCCCATTTCGGGAAGGATTGTCCCTTCGGGAGCCTCGTCCTTTCCCGCCACATTCTGATTCGTGTCGGGCAGGCCATGACTTGCCTGCCCGACACGGACCCCGACGGAGAACGCCATGATCGTCCCTGAAATCCTGCCTGCGCCGGCGGCGCTGACTGCTGATGACTTCTCGGCGCGTCGCCAGCGTCTGATGACGCAGCTGCCTCGTGATGCCGCGGTACTGGTGTTGTCGTCCGGCCTGGCACAGCGCAATCGTGACAGTGAGTTCACCTTCCGTCAGAACAGTGACTTTCATTACCTGACCGGCTGGCCGGAACCGGAAGCGGCATTGTTGCTGTTGCCGGGGCGCGCGGAAGGCGAGAGCGTACTGTTCTGTCAGGAAAAGGATCCGCTGGCGGAAGCCTGGACCGGTATCCGTATCGGTGCCGAAGGGGCCGTGACGCAGGCGGGATTCGACCAGGCCTTCACCAATGATCAGCGTGAGGATGTCATGGCCGGTCTGCTGGATGGCCGTGGGCGTCTCTTCGTGCTGTTCGAGGACGACGAAGCATTGGCGCTGGCGCAATCGCTGCGCGAGGAGCTGGCCGCGGCCGTGCGTCGTGGTGCCCGCCCGCCGGTCGCCTTTGAAGACCTCGCCCCGCTGTTGCATGAGCAGCGCCTGATCAAGGATGAGCGTGAGCTGGCGCTGATGCGTCACGCGGCGGAGATTTCCGCTCGCGCCCACATCCGTGCCATGCGGGCCAGCCGCCCCGGGCTGCACGAGTATCATCTGCAGGCCGAGATCGAGCATGAATTCCAGTGGCAGGGCGCCCCGGCACCCGCGTATACCAGCATCGTCGGTGGTGGCGTGAATGCCTGCGTGCTCCATTACATCGAGAACCGTGCTCCGCTGATCGATGGCGAGCTGGTGCTGATCGATGCTGGCGCGGAGTACGCACTCTATGCCGGCGACATCACCCGTACCTTCCCCGTCAATGGCCGCTTCAGCGAGCCCCAGAAGCGTCTCTACGAGATCGTGCTCAAGGCCCAGGAACGTGCAGTGGCCGCCGTGGTGCCAGGGGCGACGTTGGTGGGCATTCACCAACAGGTGGTGCATGACCTGACCGCCGGCCTCGTCGAACTGGGCCTGCTGCAAGGTGAAGTGGAGGCGTTGATCGCCGATGAGGCCTATCGCCGCTTCTATCTGCATTCCACCTCGCACTGGCTGGGACTGGATGTGCACGATGTCGGCAGTTACCGCGAGAACGGTGAGCCGCGTCCGTTGCTGCCCGGCATGGTGCTGACGGTCGAGCCGGGGCTTTATGTGCCGGACGCCAGTGACATTCCAGCCGAGTATCGGGGGATCGGGATTCGCATCGAGGACGATGTGGTGGTCACCGCGGACGGGCACGAAGTGCTGAGCGCCACGGTTCCCAAATCCGTCGAGGCCATCGAGGCACTGATGCGCGAAGGAGCCTGACATCATGAGTGAGCCAGCGGCAGTATCCCCGGTAACGTCTGCGCCGGAGCGATTCGATGTCGTCATCATCGGTGGTGGCCTGGTGGGCGCGAGCCTGGCCTGTGCCCTTGCACCCTTGATGAACGGGCAGCAGGAGGATGGGCTGCGCGTGGCGGTGGTCGAGGCCAACCCCTTGCCTCCCGCGGAGGATACCGGGCGTTTCCAGCCCAGTTTCGATGCGCGCGCCAGTGCCATCGCTGCCGGTTCACGCCAGCGCTTCATCGCCTTCGGGCTGTGGGAGGCGATGCGTGAGCACGCCACGCCGATTCGTACCATCCATGTCAGCGAGCGCGGCCATCTCGGGGCCACACGCATGCGGGCCGAGGAACTGGGGGTTCCCGCGCTGGGGCATGTGATCCCCAATGCCTGGATGGGGCGCGTGCTCCATCGGCGTCTGGCGGAACTGCCGCTGACCTGGTACTGCCCGGCACGCGTGGCGCAGATCAGCGTCAGCGCGCAGGGGCACCGCCTGCTGCTGGAGGATGGCCGCCTGATCGAGGCGGGACTGACCGTATTGGCAGATGGCGGGCGCTCGGGGCTCAAGGAGCGTCTCGGCATCCATAGCGAGACGCATGCCTACGAACAACAGGCGCTGATCGCCACCGTCGAGATAAGCCAGCCCCACGCAGGGGTGGCCTATGAGCGTTTCACCAGCGAGGGACCGATGGCGCTGCTGCCGCTGGGTGGCCGCCGAATGGAGTTGATCTGGACGCGTTCTCCCCACGAGACGGCTGCGCTGATGGACATGCCGGAGCCCGAGTTTCTCAAGGCGCTTCAGGCTGCCTTCGGCGAGCGGGCCGGCCGTTTCCGGCGGGTCGGGCAGCGCCATGCTTATCCCCTGTCGTTGATACGTGCCAGCGAGGGGACACGTCCCGGACTTGCGGTGCTCGGCAATGCCGCTCACTCGCTGCATCCGGTGGCAGGGCAGGGCTTCAATCTGGCGCTGCGCGGCGTGACGGATCTGGTGGCCGCCATCGCGGCGGGACAGGCACGTGGTGATACCGCTGGCGATGTCAGCGTGCTGAGTGACTTCGAGTCGCGGCGCGGTGCGGACCGCGACAATGTCGTGCTGTTCAGTGATGGCTTGATCCGCCTGTTCGGCGTCGAGAGTCGTTGGCTGGGGCATGCTCGGGCGGCAGGGCTGATCGGCCTGAATCTGGTGTCACCGCTCAAGCGCCTGCTGGCAAGGCGCTCGATGGGCATTGAGCGATAGGCGTAGCGAGTACTTGCCAACGGGCCAGGCGATGTCGTGAGTTGCGCCACAGGCTTGCGCCCCAGGATGGTGTCGATAAGTGACCAAATCGCCGCCGGATTCACGAGACTCTCGCCAGGAGAGCGACGCGCGACAGGCGTCATACAAGGGAGCAGGCATGAACGAGCATCGGAGATTGGATGCACCGCATGAGGTGGATGTCGCCATCGTGGGCGCCGGTATCGTCGGCGCCACGCTGGCGCTGCTGTTGGGGCAGGGCGGCCTGCGCGTCCTTCTGATCGAGGGTCGCGAGGGCATCGTCGACTGGCAGCCGGCGCTGGCACCGGAGCCGCGTGTCAGTGCGCTGACGCCGGTTTCGCGTCAATTGCTCAGCGGCCTGGGGGTCTGGAAGGACATCGCACAGAGTCGTCTGATGCCCTATACCGGCATGCAGGTCTGGGATGCCGAAGGCAATGGCGAGATAGGCTTCAGTGCCGAGCAAAGCGGCGTGTCGGAGCTTGGGCACATCGTCGAGAATCGGGTCACTCAGGCCGCGCTTGAGCAAGCGATTTCCCGGTGTCCCTCGATCACGCGCCGTTATGGTGTCCGGGTCAGCGGTCTGGGATTGCCCAGGACGGGGTCAGCCTCGGTGGTAAGTGCTTACCAACTTGAGGGGGCCGAGGCAGCAAGCCTGACACTGAGCGACGGTAGCAGCGTCGCGGCGGGGCTGGTGGTGGCGGCTGACGGGGCGCGTTCCCGTCTGCGCGAGCTGGCGGGCATCGAGACCCGTGAGCACGATACCGGCCAGGTGGCGTTGGTCACCACGGTGCGCACGGCGCATTCGCATCAGGGCGTCGCCCGCCAGCGCTTTCTGCCCACCGGGCCGCTGGCCTTCCTGCCGCTGGCGGTCAATTCCGCCCTGGCACATCCCGAGGGCGAGGCATCCGGCGCTCAGCGCCATTGCTCCATCGTCTGGTCCACCACTCCGCAGGAAGCCGAGCGCCTGCTGGCATTGCCCGAGACGGACTTCTGTCATGAGCTCGAAGCAGCCTTCGAGGGAAAGCTCGGCACGGTGGAATACAGTGCCGAACGCTTCAGCTTCCCGTTGCATCAACGTCATGCGCAGGAGTATGTGCTACCGGGGCTGGCGTTGGTGGGGGATGCCGCGCATGCCATTCACCCGCTGGCGGGGCAGGGGGTCAATCTTGGCCTGATGGATGTCGCCGTGCTGGCGGAAGAACTGCTGGCTGGACACCGCCGCGGCGTGGCACTGGGCGATGAGCGCTGGTTGAAGCGCTATCGTCGACGCCGGCGCAGCGACAATGCCGTGATGCTGAAGATGATGGATGGCTTCCGCCTGCTGTTCGGCAGCCGGAAGCCGGGGGTACGCCTGGTGCGTAACCTGGGACTTGGCTGGGTGGATGGCAGCGTCGAGCTCAAGCGCCTGCTGATGCGCCAGGCGATGGGGGAGCGTGGGGAGTTGCCGGAGAGCTGCCGACCACGGTGACAGTGAGCGCTCACCTCTGGGCGTGACAGTTAGCACGACGACAGGCCAGGCGGGAGATGGCAGACCTGCCGATTGGCGCGCGAAAGACGACACGACCCCGCCAGTTGGCGGGGTCGTGTCGTTTACGGCGAAAGAGAGACTATTGCTCCGAGGTGGCGGGAAGCGTGGCCTTGAGAGCGGCGCTGCGACCCAGCACGTTCATGCCCTTGAGCAGGTTGAGTGCTTCCCCCAGCTGGTAATCACTTTCGGCGACCACCGGGCTGTCCGGTGCCTTGCTGGAAGGCGTCGATGAGTCGCCATTGGCATTGTCGAGACGCCCGTCGAGATCCGCCTCGCGTACGCTGAAATCACGCCGCGTGTCCCGCTCCAGTCGTCCGCGCACCACCTCGACATCCGGGCGGATGCCCTCTGCCTGGATCGAGCGCCCGTTGGGCGTGAAGTAGAGTGCCGTGGTCAACTTGAGGCCGTCGCCGTTGCCCAGTGGCATCACGTTCTGTACCGAGCCCTTGCCGAAGCTCTCGGTGCCCATGATGATGGCGCGGCGCTGGTCCTGCAGGGCACCTGAGACGATTTCCGCAGCGGAGGCCGTCCCGCCGTTGATCAATACCACCAGCGGCGTATCACCGGCCGGTGTCTCGGCTCTGGCCGAGAAGGACAGCTCGCTGTCCGGCAGGCGCCCCTCGGTATAGACGATGCGGCCGCTCGTGAGGAAGAGGTCGCTTATCTCGACGGCCGCTGACAGCAGCCCCCCGGGGTTGTTGCGCAGATCCAGCACCAGGCCCTTCAGCGCGACATCGCCGCTTTCCTCGCGCAGCTCCGCAAGGGCGCGTTTCGCCTCATCGCCCGTCGCGCTCTGGAACTGGCTGACGCGCAGGTAGCCATATCCCGGCTCCAGCAGGCGCTGACTGACACTGCTGCTCTTGATGATGGCCCGCTTGAGCACGACCTCGCGGGGCATGTCGGCGCCTTCCGAGAGTACCAGCAGGCGAATGGTCGATCCTTCCTCGCCACGCATCAGCTTGACGGATTCCGTCATCGACAGACCCTCCATCGGCGTGTCATCGATCTTGAGGATCACGTCACGTGGTTGGAGGCCGGCACGTGAGGCCGGGGTGTCGTCGATGGGGGCGATGATGGTCAGCTGGCCATCCTCCTCCATGCCGACCTCGATGCCGATACCGCCGAATTCCCCATCGGTGTTCTCGCGCAGGTCCTGCCAGTCATCCTGATCCAGATACGCCGAGTGCGGATCCAGCCCTGCCAGCATGCCACGCATGGCATTCTTGAGCAGCGTGCGGTCATCCACTTCATCCACATAGGTGCGCTTGATGCGCTCGAAGACTTCGGCAAAGGTGCGCAGTTCCTCCAGCGGCAGGCCATTGGCCGATTCGCTGGAGGAGGCAGGCGTGGCTCCCTGCCGCGCATCTTCAGCATGGGCCGGCACTCCGCTGCCCAGCAGAACAAGGCTCAGCGGCACGCTGACCGCCAGCTGACGCAGGCGACGCGGGGCAGGACGGAATGACGACGATGCGGACATGCGATTTCCTTCTCGACGGAGACTGGCTCGACTGATGCCGAAGCGCCTGGCAGTTCAGCCAGAGGGGAAGAGGCGACCCCGACGCTCGCAGTCACGGATGACTGCGAGCATATCCCGCCCGGGTACCTGCCGCCTAGCCTGTCGCCATGTTGCGCCATGGCTGACTGGCTCAGCGGCTCGACAGCCAGCGTTGCGGGTTGACGGGCTTGCCGGCGCGGCGTACTTCGAAATACAGCGCGGCACCGTCACGGCCACCACTGCTGCCGACACTGCCCAGCTGCTGGCCGCGTGACAGGCTGTCACCGGGGCCGACGCTGAAGCTTGCCAGATGTGCGTAGAGCGTCAGCACGTTGTCGCCGTGGTCGATGATCAACAGGTTGCCGTAGCCGCGCATCCAGTCCGCGAAGACGACACGACCGGCATGCGGCGCCGTCACAGGCGTGCCCTGGGACGCCTGGATCAGCACGCCATCACGATTGACGCCTTCTCCCCCGCCGTAGGCCGAGATGACCCGCCCGGGGGCCGGCCAGTCCATCTTGCCCATCGCACGTGTGATGCGTGTCCTGGGGGGCGGGGCACTCTTGATGGCCTTGAGGCGCTTCTCGAGCGTCTGGATCATCTGGTTGGCATGGGCGCGGTCCTGATCCAGCTCGGCGATCTTCGCCTCATGGCTGGCATAGCGGGCATCCAGGGTGCGCAGCAGGGCGGCGCGCTCATTCTGCTGAGCCATCAGTTTGCTGGCTTGCTGCTTGAGGCCTTGCTGCACCTCCTCCAGTCGTGTCTGGCGTGCCAGCAGACTGGCGCGGGTACTGGCCAATGAGGCATCCAGTCTGGCGAGACGCTCAAGCGCCTGCCGGCGCGAATCGCTCAAGTGATTCAGATAGACCTGCAGGCGTTCGAGGCGCGCCGGATCATCCTGATTGAGCAGCAGCTTCAATTCGGGTTGGCGACCCAGCCGATACAGGGCGGCCATCTCCTCGGCCACGGCAGCCTTCTGCGCCGTCTGCTGCTGGATCAGGGTCTCACGCTGGCGCGTGAGCCTGGTCAGTTGCTGCGTGATGTCGTCGCGCTCATCCTCGAGTCTGCCGGTCTGCTGGCGAGTCTCGTTGAGCTGGCGCTCGATCTTCTCCAGGCCATTGCGCGTATCGCTGCGCCGCGCGGCAGTGGCCTTCAGCTCGCCCTGCATCGCCTGTATCTCGTGCTTGAGACGCTTGAGGTCGGCTTCGGAGGCTTGCTTCTTCTGGGTTAGGGTCGCGCTGCTGTCCGCGGCCAGTGCCGAGGAGGGGGCCAGCAGCGGAGTCATGAGCAGCAGGCAGGCAGACAGCACAACGCCGGAGACAGGGCTCCGGCGTTTGAAGAATCGGTAGCGCCTGCCCGGTCCGGATGCCAGACAGGCATCCGGACCGGGGGAGGCGCCGGGCACGCCACTCGGCGCGCCCTGCAAGGGGCTATCAGGCACCGGCATAATCGACCAGCACGTTGCCGTCCATTTCCTCGGGGACAGCCTGCCCCATCATGGTCAGCAGGGTCGGGGCGAGGTCACACAGGCGTCCATCGGAGGCCAGCTTGACGTCACGCTGGGTGACGTAGATCAGCGGCACTTCAAAGGTGGTGTGTGCCGTCTGCGGGTTGCCGGTCTCCGGGTGCACCATCTGCTCGGCATTGCCGTGGTCCGCGGTGATCAGGCATTCGCCACCGACCTTCTCCAGCGCCTCGACCACGCGGCCGACGCAGCCATCCAGATATTCGATCGCCTTGACGGCCGCATCGAACTTGCCGGTGTGTCCGACCATGTCGCCATTGGCGTAATTGCAGACGATCAGATCATAGCGGCCGGATTCGATGGCCTCGACCAGCTTGTCGGTGACCTCCCCGGCGCTCATTTCCGGCTTCTCGTCGTAGGTCTTCACGTCCTGCGGCGAAGGCACGAGGATGCGGGTCTCGCCGTCGAATTCGTCTTCGCGGCCGCCGGAGAAGAAGAAGGTCACGTGGGCGTACTTCTCCGTCTCGGCGATACGAAGCTGAGTGAGGCCGCGATTGGAGACCACTTCCCCCAGGGTATTGGGCAGGTCGGAGGGCGGGAAGGCAGCCGGCGCCGGAATGTCGGCGGCGTACTGGGTCAGCATCACCAGACCGTCATGGGCCAGCTTGGGCGGCGTGCGCTCGAAGCCGGAGAAGTCCGGCTCGACGAAGGCGCGGGTCAGCTCGCGGGCACGGTCGGCACGGAAGTTCAGGAACAGGGCAGCATCGCCTTCCTGCATGGGGACGGCGTCGCCGATACGCGTGGCGCTGACGAATTCGTCGGTCTCGTCACGCTCGTAGGCGGCGGCAAGTCCTTCCACACCGCTGGCGGCTTCGTGGAGGCCCTGCCCTTCGGCGATCACGCGATATGCCTGTTCGACACGGTCCCAGCGGTTGTCACGGTCCATCGCGAAGTAGCGACCGACGAGGGTGGCGACACGGCCTTCCTCGAGTCCGAGACCTGCCAGGTGTTCATCGGCACGCGCGATGGATGCCTCGGCGCTCTTGGGCGCGGTGTCGCGGCCATCGAGAATCGCGTGGAGGTAGATGCGCTTGGCGCCCCGCTCGGCGGCCAGATCGGCCATGGCGAGGATGTGGTCTTCATGGGAGTGCACGCCCCCGGGAGACAGCAGGCCGATCAGGTGCACGGCACGGCCAGCCGCGATGGCGGCATCGAGAGGCGCGGTCAGGACGGTGTTGTCCTTGAGGGCATTCTCGCGCACGGCCTTGGTGATGCGGGTGAAGTCCTGGTAGACGATGCGCCCGGCCCCCAGGTTCATGTGCCCGACCTCGGAATTGCCCATCTGGCCATCCGGCAGGCCGACATGGCCACCGTCGGTATGGATCAGATCGCTGGGATACTGCTGGCGCAGGCGATCCATGACCGGCGTGTTGGCGGCAAGAATGGCGTTGTCCTTCTCTTCCTCGCTGTGGCCGTAGCCATCGAGAATGATGAGGGCGACGGGACGCGGACCTTGTGCTTGAGCTGCCATGACTTCCTCGCTGTGATGACGAATGAATCCTCTGGAGCAGGACGGCAGGGGCAATCGCGCAGGGTGGCTGTCAGGCGATCACGTGCCTGTCATGTCCTGCGGGCATCCTCTGCCGTCTTCCTCATCCGGTGCGTTCACCGCTTGCTGCACGGGTGAGGCAAGATGTAGTGATAAAACTACCTGCTCATTCTGACCTCTATTAGAGAGGCGGTAAGGTGCCGAGTGCAAGTGCTGGAAGCGTATCGGCAAGATTGGATTCCCCTATCGCGGGCAAGTTCAGTGCGTCCCCGTGGCGCAGGCGAGGGCAGGGCGGCGTTACGCCTTTTTGATGCCATGTCGCGGGCATTCATGACAGGGGCTGTCATGTATAATGCTGGCTCCGTTACCTCGGGTAGCGGTCTATTTCCTTTGCCGCGTACGTACCGGCATGCACGTCACAGCGGAGTTAGCCCGTCTCATGATCGAACAGCTGCTTCAGTTCGCGCAGAATCATCCCTTGCTGGTGGGCGCCTTCGTCGCCCTGCTGGTCGCCCTCATCGTCATGGAAACCATGCGTGGCAACCACGGGGTCAGCGTCAGCGAGGCCACGCGACTGGTCAATCGCGAAGAGGGTGTCTTCATCGACATCCGCGACAGCAAGGAATACAAGGCCGGCCACATCGCCGGTGCCGTCAATGTTCCCAGCAGTCAGCTTGCCAGCGCGACCACGCCGCTGGACAAGTACAAGGACCGTCCGGTGATCATCGTCTGCAAGCATGGTCAGACCGCTGGACCGCTGGTGGCGCGCCTGGAGAAGGCCGGCTTCAAGCAGGCGGTCAAGCTCAAGGGTGGCATGGGTCAGTGGGAAGCCGACAGTCTGCCGGTCGTGACTCGCTGAGCGACCTGCGGGAAGCAGGCCGATGGCCCAACAATAATTCTCCGTACATTCAAGGATATGTCTCATGGCTGAAGAACAGAACGCACAGGCGGCACAGGGTGCCGAACAGGCTCAGGATCAGCTCCAGTTCGCCCTGCAGCGCATCTATGTGAAGGACGTGTCCTTCGAAGCGCCGAATTCTCCGGCGGTCTTCTCCCAGCCGTTCCAGCCGAAGGTCAGCCTGGAACTGGATACCGAGCACCAGCAGGTCGGTGAAGAGCTCTTCGAGGTGTCCATCAAGGTCACCGCCCAGGTCTCCAACGGTGAAGATCAGACCACCGCCTTCCTGGCCGAGGTCGAGCAGGCCGGTCTGTTCCGCATCGCCGGTCTGTCCGCCGAGCAGCTGGATCACACCCTGGGGGCCTTCTGCCCGAACGTGCTGTTCCCGTACGCGCGTGAAGCCGTCGACAATCTGGTCAATCGTGGCAGCTTCCCTCCGCTGATGCTGGCACCGGTCAACTTCGAAGCCATGTACGCTCAGCGCAAGCAGCGTGAAGCGCAACAGGCGGGTGAAGCCACCGCTCACTGATCCGTGAGACGGCCAGCAATGGCCGTGAGATGGCAATGACAGTGACGGGCCCCAGTGGCCCGTCACTGCGTTGGTGGCCACCATGATGGCCGTGCTTTCCTGAACCTATTTCTCTTTCCCTTTCATCTTCGTGTCGGCGTGCTGAGTGTCTCTCATGGCGCTGCCGCGCGGCGCATTGCTCGTGAGACTTTCCCATGGCCATTCGTCTGCACTGTCCCGATCTTGATCTCCATGTCAGCGCCGGGGCGACCTTTGCACTGCCCGAGGGGCCTGCACGCCATCTCGGTCTGGTGTTGCGGGCCCGGGTGGGCAGCGAAGCACAGCTGTTCGATGGACACGGGCAGGAAGTGCGCGTGTCGCTCGAGGAGGTGTCCCGCAAGGGGGTCAGCGTGCGGGTGATCGAGGCGGTCGCCAACGACAGCGAGTCGCCACTGGCGGTGCATCTGGGCCAAGCGATCTCCAAGGGCGATCGCATGGATTACGCCATCCAGAAGGCCTGTGAGCTAGGGGTCGCTGCCATCACCCCGCTTTACACCGCGCGTGGCGACGTCAAGCTCAAGGGCGAGCGCGCCGACAAGAAACTCGCGCATTGGCAGGGCGTGGCGGCAAGCGCCTGCGAGCAGTGCGGTCGCAGCGTGGTGCCGGTGGTGCATGCGCCGATTTCCATGGCCCAGTGGCTGGATGAGCGCGATGAGCCACTTCGCCTGATATTGCAGCCGGGCGGTGCCGAGGCGCTGAATGCCGCCGAGAGCGAGGGCGGCGTGACGCGTGCCAGCCTGCTGATCGGCCCTGAGGGCGGCTTCACGCCGGAAGAGGTCACCCAGGCGGCTGGCGCGGGGTGTGACGTTCTGGGGCTGGGCCCACGGATACTGCGTACCGAGACGGCGCCGGTGGTCGCGCTGACGCTGTTGCAGCAGCGCTTCGGCGATCTGCCGCGCTAGGCAGGATGACACCAGCATTGTTGAAGCCCCGGCAACACTGCGTGAGGCCTTGAGCGTCCTCATGTCAGTGGTGGGCAGCGTGGTGCTGCTGCATACTTGTCCCATCTTCCCGCGCAACCCGTTTCGGGGTATCGCGCCGGGTAACATCCGCTTTTCTCATTGCCGGCCGGCTGGGTCGGCAGTGTCGTCAGAAGGTTGCCTCGATGACTGCTCGCAAGCTCAAGATCGGCGTGGTGATGGACCCGATGTCCAGCGTCACCTACAAGAAGGACACCACCCTGGCCATGCTGTGGGCCGCCGCCCAGCGTGGCTGGTCGTTGCATTACCTGGAGCAGGAAGATCTCTATCTCGAGAATGGCCGTGCGATGGGACGGATGCGGGATCTCGAGGTCTATCGGGATCCTGATCACTTCTATCAGCTGGGCGAGGTCGTCGCGACGCCGCTGGCCGAGCTTGACGTGATTCTGATGCGCAAGGACCCGCCCGTCGACGAGCACTTCCTGAACGCGGTCCACCTGCTGGGCTTCGCCGAACGTGAAGGCGTGCTGGTCGTCAATCCGACGGCCGCGCTGTTGACCTGCAACGAGAAGCTGTTCGCGCAGCAGTTCACCCAGTGCATTCCGCCGACGACCGTCTCGGCCAATGACAAGGTGTTGCGCGCCTTCCACGCGGAGCATGGCAATGTCATCTTCAAGCCGCTCGATGGCATGGGCGGCAGCGGTATCTTCCACGTCGCCGAAGATGGTCGCAATCTGGGATCGGTAATCGAGCAGCTGACCCTGCGTGGCCAGCGTCAGATCATGGCACAGCGTTACGTGCCGGAGATCAGTGCCGGCGATACCCGCATCCTGCTGGTCGATGGTGAGCCGGTGCCGTTCGGTCTGGCGCGCATTCCCAGCGCCGGAGAAACGCGTGGCAATCTGGCGGCTGGAGGACGTGGTGAGTCGCGTGAGCTGACGGATCGCGATTACTGGCTGGTCGAGCAGGTCAAGCCGGTGGTGAAGTCGCTGGGACTGATGTTCGTCGGTCTGGACGTGATCGGGGATTACATCACCGAGATCAACGTCACCAGCCCGACCTGCGTGCGTGAAATCGATGACCAGCGCGGTACGGACATCGCCGGGCTGCTGATGGATGCCATCGAGGCACGCTTCACGGCGCAGCAGTCCGCTTGATTGCCGTCGTCAATAGCGTCGGTGGCGTCAGATGGCGGCCAGCAAGTTCGCAGTAAACGGCAGGGATGCCGAAGCTGACACGACAGCGGTTTCGCAGACAGGGAGTGGGGCATGGCAGCACCCGTGGAGTGGTGGGGAGTCAACCATAGCGTGACCGATCCGATCACCTACGTGCCGGTGACCCGGATGCATCGTCGCGTGGTGGCCTGGGGCGCGGCACTGGGGGTGCATGCGGTGGTCGGCTGGTGGCTGCTGGGGAGTGGCCTGATGGTGCCCCCTCAGGTGCCGCCATTGCCTGACCCGGTGATGCTCGACGTCACGCTGGTCAGCCAGGCCAGCTCACGTGCCGTCACATCGGATGTCGTCGCCGAGCAGGATCAGCAGGCCAGTGGAAGCGGGCGTGAGGCGGCGGTGCAAGCCGGGCCAGCCAGTCAGACGCCCCCCCGGGCGGGTGAGCAGAGTGCTCCCGTCAGCGGCGAGGCCCCGGTGCCCGAGGCAGCTGCCGTGCCCCTGGTGTTGCCGGAGCGCATCCCGGAGGTCATCGCGACCCGCAATGATTCGCCACAGCAGGTCTCGCATTCCGAGATCCTGCCGGATACGCCGGACAATGAGCAGGAAGCCATCGAGCAGGATGTCGGGGCGATCCAGGCCTCGGGCCAGACTCGCGAGGTGGCCGGTGATGTGGCCTCGCGCAAGGCGGCACGCGCCTCGGCGCGGGCTCGCTACATCAATGACTGGACCGGCACGGTGCAGTCCTTCGGCAATCTCCACTATCCCGCGCCCGCCAATCTGAGCGGGGAGCTGCGCATTCGTGCCGTCGTGTTGCCCAGCGGTCAGCTTGAGTACGCGGAAGTGTTACAATCCTCGGGACATGCCGAGCTCGACCAGGCGGCTCTGGATACGGTCTATGGCGCGGCCCCCTATGCTCCCTTCGATGAGAGTCTCAGGGGCATGAGCCAACTGACCATCACCCGCATCTGGCGATTCGGCCCCGGCAACGATTCTGGCGCGCCCTGACGCCTCGGGAGGACCATGCAAAGTCTGCGAGACCATTTCCTGCTGGCGATGCCTCATCTCGATGATGACAACTTTTCCGGCTCGCTGAGTTACCTCTGTGATCATGATGAAAAGGGCACCTTGGGTGTCATCGTCAACAAGCCCATCAAGCTGACCATGCGTGGTCTGTTCGAGCAGCTCGAGATCGCGGCGGACAGCTGCGAGTGCCTGGAAGACGTCGTCTATTATGGCGGCCCCGTGCACAAGGACCGCGGCTTCATCCTGCACCGTGGCCAGGCCGCGGAATGGGATTCCAGCCTGCAGGTGACGGATGAGCTGGCCCTTACGACCTCGCTGGATATTCTCAAGGCGATCGCCGACAACAAGGGGCCGGAAGATTTCATGGTCTGCCTCGGCTGTGCTGGCTGGGAGCCTGACCAGCTGACGAATGAGCTCAAGGAGAACAGTTGGCTGATCGTCGAAGGCGACAGCGGCATTCTCTTTGATGCCGACAGCGAGTCGCGCCTTGATGCAGCGGCCCGCAAGCTGGGTGTCAACATGAGCCTGATGTCACGGGAGATCGGGCATGGCTGAGCGGGTCGTCAGCCGGACGGTACTGGCCTTCGATTTCGGTACGCGCCGTATCGGGGTGGCAGTGGGCACCGAGATGCTGGGCACGGCCTCACCGCTGGTGCCCCTGCACGTGCGTGACGGCATCCCGGACTGGAATGTGGTCACTCGTCTGATCGAGGAGTGGCAGCCGGATCTGTTCGTGGTGGGATTGCCACTGGAGCTGGACGGCACCGAAAGCCTGATGTGCAGCCGTGCCCGCAAGTTTGGCAAGCGTCTGTACGGCCGATATGGCAAGCCGCTGGAGATGTGGGATGAGCGTGGTTCCACCAAGGCGGCCAAGGGGCTGGCACGTGAACGCGGTCACCGCGGCAACTATCGTGATGATGGCGTGGATGGCCTCGCCGCTCAGCTGATACTCGAGAGCTGGTTTGCAAGCCAGCGAGGCGAGGGCGACCTTGTCGGTTACTGAATACCCCACCCGCTTCCTTCACGGAAGCGGGTTTTTTTTGTCTGTCTGCCGCCGCTGGCGGAAGTATGAGGATGCGATACCCATGCAACATTCCGAGGTACACGACGACCACGAGACGCTGCCCGATGTGGAAGCGCTTCTCGAGGCGATGACCGAAGAGCTCGAGTTGTTGTTCGAGCGTCGTGAGATCGAGCGTGAGCGGCTGATTCCTGTCGGCATTCATACCGGCGGGGTATGGATCGCCCAGGCACTGCGTGAGCGTCTGGGGCTCAGCGAAGCGTTGGCGACGCTGGACATCGGTTTCTGGCGAGATGATTTCGGGCACAAGGGGTTGCCGGACGCCGGCAAGGGCTCACAGCTGCCGGATATCGAGAATCGCGATCTTCTGCTGGTCGACGATGTGTTGATGAGTGGTCGCACCGTGCGTGCTGCGCTCAATGAACTGTTCGATTACGGGCGTCCACGACGCGTATTGCTGGCCTGCCTGCTGGAGCTGCCGGGGCGTGAACTGCCGGTTCAGCCGGATGCGCTGGGCGCCAGTCTGGCCCTGGCGCCCGGCAAGCGCATCAAGCTGGAAGGGCCGGATGCCTTGCGTCTGACGTTGGTGGATACCGGGGAGAGTGCGGCATGAACCTGTTCGATCTCACCCAGGCCAGCGCAGAGGTGCGTGCGGCCTCCCCGTCGCAGGTCCAGCTTGACGAGCAGGGGCGTCTGCGCCACTTCCTGGATATCGAAGGCTTGCCGCGTGCAGTCCTGACCGAGATTCTCGACACGGCGGATCACTTCCGCGGCATCGGTGATGCGGAGGTCAAGAAGGTGCCTCTGCTGCGGGGGCGTACGGTGGCCAATCTGTTCTTCGAGAACTCCACGCGTACCCGGGCCACCTTCGAGCTCGCCGCCAAGCGCCTGTCGGCGGATGTGCTCAACCTGGACATCAAGACGTCTTCCGCAGCCAAGGGCGAATCACTGATGGACACGCTGGTCAATCTCGAGGCCATGCAGGCGGATGCCTTCGTGGTGCGCCATGGTGACTCGGGCGCGGCGCACTTCATCGCCAGCCAGATCACGCCCCATGTGGCGATCATCAACGCCGGTGACGGGCGTCATGCCCACCCGACCCAGGCGATGCTCGACATGCTGACCATTCGTCGCCACAAGGGCGATTTTGCCAACCTGCGCGTCGCCATCGTCGGTGACATCCTGCATTCGAGAGTCGCGCGCTCGCAGATTCTGGCACTCAACACCCTGGGGGCAGCCGAGGTGCGTGTCGTGGCCCCCAGGACACTGCTGCCCGTGGGCGTCGAGACATTGGGCTGCCAGGTGTTCACCGAGCTTGAAGCCGGGCTCAAGGATGTCGATGTCGTCATCATGTTGCGTCTGCAGAAGGAGCGCATGGATGGCGCGCTGCTGCCCTCGGAGTCGGAATACTATCGTCGCTACGGCCTGACCCGCGAAAGCCTCGCCCACGCGCATCCTGAGGCGGTAGTGATGCATCCGGGACCCATCAATCGAGGTGTCGAGATCGAATCCGCCGTCGCGGATGGTCCGCGCTCGCTGATCCTCGATCAGGTCACCAATGGCATCGCCGTCCGGATGGCGGTGCTGTCGATGGCGGTATCAGGCCAGATGAAGGCGCGCGCAGAGCGCAGAAATGAACGTTCTCGAGGAGCTGGAGCATGAAACTCAGCCTCATCAATGCTCGGGTCATCGACCCCTCCAGTGGCCGCGATGGCCAGTATGACCTGCACCTCGAAGAGGGACGTCTGGTCGCGATCGGTGCGCCACCGCGTGGCTTCGTCGCGGATGAGCAGCAGGACCTCTCGGGCAAGCTTGTCGTGCCGGCCTTCGCTGACCTGGGGGCCCATCTGCGTGATCCCGGACCGCGCTACAAGGGCAGTCTGGCCAGTGAATCGGCCGCGGCACTGGCAGGGGGATACAGCGTCATTCTGCCTCGTCCGGATACCAGTCCGGTGCTCGACAGTGCCTCTCACGTGCGCACCCTGCTCGATCGCGCTCGCGATGTGGCAGGTGTCAGGGTGGCCCCCCTGGGAGCGCTGACTCAGGGGCTGGAAGGGGAGCTGCTCGCCAACATGGCCGCACTCAAGTCCGCCGGTTGTGTTGCCTTAACCAACCTGCGCAGGCCGATCCGTGATCTTGGTGTGCTGCGACGTTGTCTGGAATATGCACGCACCTTCGATATCACGGTGGTCTTCCAGGCACAGGAAGCCACCTTGGCGGGGCAGGGGTGCGCGCACGAGGGGGCCATCGCGTCACGCCTCGGATTGGCAGGAATTCCCGAATCGGCAGAGACCATCGCGCTGACCCAATGGCTGCTGCTGATCGAGCAGACCGGCGTGAGGGCGCATGTCTCGCTGCTTTCCAGTGCTCGCGCGGTGGAGCTGGTACGTGATGCCAAGGCCCGAGGGCTGGATATTACCGCGGATGTCTCGATCGCCCAGTTGCATTGGACCGATGAGCAGCTGGAAGGCTTTGATGCCAACTTCCATCTTCAGCCGCCTCTGCGCAGTGCCGATGATCGTGAGGCACTTCGTGCCGCTGTCGCGGATGGCACCATCGATGCGATCATCAGTGACCACCTGCCACATGAGGCAGCCGCGAAATGTGCGCCTTTCGCGGTCTCCGAGCCCGGCATGACCAGTCTGGAAACCGTGCTGCCGCTTGGGCTGACGCTGGTCAAGGCCGGGATGATCAAGCTGCCGCGCCTGATCGAGACCCTGACGTTCAGCGCCCGGCGCTTCGGGCTCAAGGGGGGCATGCTGAAGGAAGGTGAGTATTGTGATCTCGCGGTGATTGATATGGAGCAGAAATGGCGTGTCTCCAGCGAGACGCTGGCAAGTGCTGGACATAATACGCCACTGCTCGGCATGCAGTTGACCGGGCGTGTCGAACGCGTGCTGTTGGGCGATACGCGCTACGCTTGAAAGATGTTTCACGTGGAACATCCATGTTTCACCAGGAGGCCGGTCTCTTGAGGTCAGTCTCCGGGTGGCTGGTTACAACTTGCTGATAAGCCAGCGATTTCATGGCTTGTGGTGCTGGGGAGCTATTGGTTGCTTCGCAGAGAAGCCAGTGCCAGCCTGGGCAACATGTCCGCCACGATCAGCAGATGTTTCACGTGGAACATCGATGCCCGGCATCACGCCACATGGCCAGCATGTCGTTGCGCGAGCCTCGAGTGCTGGAAAAGAGAATGTTGGAATATATAGGAAGTCGAAAGCATGCCCATGATTCGTGCGGAATTCATCAGCGGCAAGACAGAGGCACAGAAACGGGAACTGGTCGAAGCCTTGACCCGTGAGACGGCTCGCGTACTGGAGGTGCGCAAGGAGTCGGTATGGGTCGTACTGCAGGAAGTCGAGCCGGAAAACTGGGGGGTTGCGGGTACGCCATTGTCAGACCGCTGAGTGCAATGGCCGCGATGGTCATTGCTGTTCACAAGCGTCGTGTCGTGACACAAGTGGTTGAATATATTTGGTTTTACCAAAAAATCGAAGATGTTCCACGTGAAACAGTCAGTGCGTCATCGCCTCTCTGTTCCGAGTCGTATTGAAAAAAACGCCGCAGCCTGATGGCTGCGGCGTTCTTGTATCAGCGACTTCCCCACGGCCATGGTTCCGTCACTGTGACGTGCACTGTCGGATTCACCCTTCGAAATCAGCTTCCGAGTAGAGAGTACGAATGCGCAGCGTATGGTCGACGGTCTTGAGGGCCTCGAGTGCCTTCTTGCCGTAGGCCTTGTCGACATCGATGACCACGTAACCGACGGTATTGTTGGTCTGCAGGTACTGACCGGAAATGTTGATGCCTTCCTCGGACAGTACGCGGTTGATGTGGGACATCACGCCCGGCACGTTGTCGTGGATGTGCAGCAGACGGTGCTTCTCCGGGTGGGCCGGCAGCGCGACCTCCGGGAAGTTGACGGAGCCGATGGTGGTGCCGTTGTCGGAGTAGGTCACCAGCTTCTCCGCCACTTCCACGCCAATGTTTTCCTGAGCTTCCATGGTGGAACCACCCACGTGCGGCGTCAGAATGACATTGTCGAACTCGCGAAGCGGGGAGACGAACTCTTCACCATTGCCTTTCGGTTCGACCGGGAAGACGTCGATGGCCGCGCCCAGCAGCTTGCCGCTGGAGAGGGCTTCGGCGAGGTCCTCGATCACCACGGTGGTACCGCGAGCGGCGTTGATGAAGACACTGTTCTGCTTCATCAGCGCGAACTGCTGCTTGCCCATCATCCACTTGGTGGAGGGGATTTCCGGGACGTGCAGGGTGACGATGTCAGCGCGCGCCAGCAGCTCTTCCAGGCTTGCCACCTGGCGGGCATTGCCCATGCCCAGCTTGGTGACCGCATCGTAGTAGATGACATCCAGACCGAGAGACTCGCTCAGTACGGACAGCTGCGAGCCGATGCTGCCGTAGCCGACGATGCCCAGTGTCTTGCCCCGGACTTCATGGCTGTTCTTGGCAGTTTTCATCCACTGGCCACGGTGCGCCTTGGCGCTCTTTTCCGGCACGCCACGCATCAGCATGATCGCTTCTGCCAGTACCAGCTCAGCGACGGAGCGGGTATTGGAGTAGGGCGCATTGAAGACCGGGATGCCGCGCTTGAGTGCAGCTTCCAGGTCGACCTGATTGGTGCCGATGCAGAAGCAGCCGATGGCGGTGAGCTTCTCGGCAGCGCTGATCACGCGCTCGTTGAGCTGGGTGCGGGAGCGGATGCCGATGAAGTGCACATCACGGATCTTCTCGATCAGTTCGTCCTCGGCGAGCGAGGTCTGAAGCAGCTCGATGTTGGTGTAACCCGCGTTGAGGAAGTTATCCACGGCGGATTGGTGGACACCCTCGAGCAATAGAATCTTGATCTTGCTCTTGTCCAGGGACGTCTTGGCCATTGTCGAATCAACCCTCTCGCCGGTCATGCCGACGTTTCTGTTCGTTTGGTCTTTTTCATGTCCTGCTGGCGTGTCACGCCTTTAGAAAATGCCAGAAAAACAGCGGGGCGTGCTGTCAACAGGGGGGCAAAGAATATCACAGCTGGTGCGGGCCCCGGTTGAAATGTCCAATCGGTCAGCATGAAAAATGCACAGCTTGAAACGAGTGGTCACGCCGGTCTCGGGTGGGCAGCGTCACAGGGCCCATCAGGTTATACTGGCATATCACATGGACATCCCGGGTTCAGCCCGGTCTGATCAGCGAGAGCACTCATGGCCGAACAGGAAGCGCCGCAGGATTTCGCCGCCACCCTTGCGCGTCTCGAGGGATTGGTGACGCAACTGGAAGCCGGCGACATGTCGCTGGAAGCGTCATTGGGCGCTTTCGAGGAGGGAGTGCGTCTGGCACGTGAAGCACAACGACGGCTCGACGACGCCGAGCTGCGTCTGCAGGCCTTGGTCGAAGGGCCTGATGGCACGCTGGTGTCCACTGCATTCGAAGCGCCCGAGATGCCCGGCAGTTCCGTCGGTGCAGGGGATGAGGAGAACGATTGGTGATGTCAGGTGCATCGACGACGCAAGCCATGCCGTCCGCGCAGGCAAGCGAATTGATTCGTGGTGGGCAGGCGCGTAGCGAGGCCGTGCTCGAGACATTGCTCAGTCCGGCGGGGGCGGTCAGTGATCGGCTGGAAGAGGCCATGCGTTACAGCGTGCTGGGAGGTGGCAAGCGATTGCGGCCTGTCCTGCTGTACGCTGCCGGACGTGCGCTGGGAGGCGATGAGGACGAGGCAGGGCGTGCAGCGCTGGATGCCACTGCGGCCGCTCTGGAGCTTGTCCATGCCTATTCACTGGTTCACGATGACCTGCCGGCGATGGATGACGACGACCTGCGCCGTGGCCAGCCCACCGTCCATCGCGCCTTCGATGAGGCGACCGCGATTCTGGCGGGCGATGCCCTGCTGAGCCTGGCCTTCGAGGTCATTGCCGATACCGCACATGCGAGAACGCCAGCCCTGATACGCACCCTCGCGGAGGCTTCCGGTCGACGTGGCATGGTGGCGGGGCAGGCGCTGGATCTCGAGGCGGTGGGGCAGTTCCGAGAGGTCGAGGCACTGTCACGCATGCACGCCTACAAGACTGGCGCGCTGATTCGCTCGGCTGTTCGTCTTGGCGGGCTGGTGGCGGTCGAGGAATCGGATTCGCGTCTTGAGGCTCTCGAGCGCTACGCTTCTGCCATCGGCCTGGCTTTCCAGATTCAGGATGACATCCTGGATGTGACCGGCGATACCGCCACGCTGGGCAAGACCGCCGGTGCGGATGCTGCACGCGACAAGCCGACCTACCCGTCATTGCTTGGCCTGGAAGGAGCCCGAACCCGGGCAGGTCAGTTATTGGACGAGGCCCTGGATGCCCTGGCACCGCTGGGAGAGGCCGCAGAGCCTCTCGCGGTGCTGGCGCGCTACATGATCGAGCGAGACCACTGATTCCTGACGCCTATGAAGCTGTTTGACGAGATACCTGAGGCGCGCCCCGCGACGCCATTGCTCGATGCGGTCGAGACACCAGACGCACTGCGGGCCATGAGTCCGGCACAGCTGCGCCAGCTGGCCGATGAATTGCGCGCCTTCCTGCTTTACAGCGTCGGCTGCACCGGGGGGCACTTCGGTGCCGGCCTCGGTGTCGTCGAGCTGACGGTTGCCCTGCATCATGCGCTGGAAACCCCGCGTGATCGCCTGGTGTGGGATGTCGGTCATCAGGCCTATCCCCACAAGATCCTGACCGGCCGGCGCGACGCCATGCACAGCATGCGTCAATACAACGGCCTGTCTGCCTTCCCCAAGCGCGCCGAGAGTGACTACGACACCTTCGGGGTGGGACATTCCAGCACCTCGATCAGTGCCGCGCTGGGCATGGCACTGGGCGCGCGTACCGCGGGAGAATCCCGTCGCGCCTGTGCGGTGATCGGTGATGGCGCCCTGACGGCCGGTATGGCCTTCGAGGCGCTGGCGCATGCCGGGCACGTCAAGGCCAACCTGCTGGTCGTGCTCAACGACAACGAGATGTCGATCTCGGAAAACGTCGGCGGTCTGGCGAGCTATCTGGCGCGTATCCTGGCCAGCAAGCCCTATACCCAGATGCGCGCCAACGGCAAGAAGCTGCTGTCGCCGCTCCCGGGGGCGCTGGAGCTTGCCAAGCGTACCGAAGAGCACATGAAGGGCTTCATCAGCCCGGCGACGTTGTTCGAGGAGATGGGCTTCAATTACATCGGTCCCATCGATGGGCATGATCTGCCGACACTGGTCCAGACACTGCGCAACATGCGCGATCTCGAGGGCCCGCAGTTCCTGCATGTGGTGACGCGCAAGGGCAAGGGCTTCCTGCCGGCCGAGCGCGACCCCATCGGCTACCACGCGATCACCAAGCTGGAGAAGGCCTCGTCGGAGCAGGCACGGCAGGCGCCTTCCGTGACGGATGCACCGGCACCCAGGCCGCAGAAGTACTGCAGCGTCTTCGGCAACTGGATCTGTGATGCCGCCGCGGCTGACCCTCGTGTCATCGGTGTCACGCCTGCCATGCGGGAAGGCTCGGATCTGGTGCGTTTCTCGAAGGAATATCCTGATCGCTACTACGATGTCGCCATCGCGGAGCAGCATGCCGTGACGGTGGCGGCCGGCATGGCCTGTGAAGGCATGAAGCCGGTGGTGGCGATCTATTCCACCTTCCTGCAGCGTGGCTATGATCAGTTGATCCATGATGTCGCGGTACAGAAGCTGGATGTCACCTTTGCCATCGATCGCGCGGGACTGGTGGGTGAGGATGGACCGACCCACCACGGCAGCCTCGACATGTCCTTCCTGCGTTGCGTGCCGGAGCTGGTGGTGATGGCGCCGGCGGACGAGAGCGAGTGTCGTGGCATGTTGAGTGCGGCGCTGGCACATCCCGGTCCGGCGGCCGTGCGTTATCCGCGTGGCACCGGACCCGGCGTCGCCACGGGCCATGACCTGACGCCACTGACGATCGGCAAGGGCGAATATCGTCGTCGCATCAGTGCCAGTCCCGACGTGCGTATTGCCATCGTTGCCGTAGGCAGCATGAACACGCCGGTGGCGGAGGTCGCCGAGGCGCTGGACGCGACCCACTTCAATCTGCGCTCCATCAAGCCGCTGGATCGCGAGGCCCTGCTGGAGATTGCCGACGAGCATGACCTGGTCGTCACGGTGGAAGAGAATGCCGTGGCCGGCGGTGCGGGTGCCGGCGTGGCAGAGCTCTACTTGAATGCCGGTCTCGCGCAGCCGATGCTGCTGCTGGGACTGCCGGATGACTTCGTCGAGCATGGCAAGCCGGCAGAGCTGCTGCGTGATTGCGGGCTGGATGCGGCTGGCATTCGCGCCAGTATCGAAGGGCGTCTCGCACGCTGAAGTTGCCACCTGGCTCACAGGAACGCCTGTGGATGATTCGAACATTCGAGTTGTCCACAGGCGTTTTTTCTTGCGTGAAAAACGCGTCTGATGCGCCGCACTCTGCTGGCATGATCGACGCTGGCGCGCCATGCTGGGACGGACTGCCGATCCCCTTTTCGCAATGTTGCCAAGGAACGCCCGCCACGATGCTGACTCTCTACAGCTACCCCAATTCCCGCTCACTGCGCGTCGCCTGGACGCTGGAAGAGCTGGAACTCGACTATCGGATCCACAGCCTCGATCTCAAGGCGGGAGAAGGACGCAGCCCCGAGTATCTGGCCATTCATCCCGACGGCAAGGCGCCCGCCATCGTCGAGGGGGAGTTGGTACTGTTTGAATCCAGTGCCATCTGTCGCTATCTCGCCGCCCGTGAAGGCCGCCTGATGCCGTCTTCGCTGGAAGGTCAGGCGCAGCTAGACCAGTGGCTTAGCTTTCTGACCACCGAACTTGAGCAGCCGCTGTGGACGCTGGCCAAGCACACCTTCGCATTGCCGGAAGAACGACGCTGTGAAGACGTGAAGCAGACCGCGCAGTGGGAATTCCAGCGTGCATTGGGAGCGCTCCAGCGCCGCTTCGAGGGACAGGGCTGGTTGTTGGGCGACGACTTCACCCTCGCTGATCTTTTCCTCGCTCAGGTATTGGGCTGGGCCCACAAGGCGCAGCAGCCGATCCCCTCGTCGCTTGCGCGCTGGATGCAGGAAGCTCTTGCGCGCCCGGCCTGCGCACGGGCGCGTGAGCGTGAGGCCCAGGCTGCCGCCAATCGCCCCTGATACATATGAGACATCCACATCGAGAGATGCCTCTCGCTCTGTCACAGCCATGAAATAAGGCGCGTGAGACAAGGCCTCTGAAAGCTCGCACAAGCGTCAAGGCGCCACCCTGATATCAGGGTGGCGCCTTTTTTGTTTCCAGGCCTCAGGCGGGCTCTCCGGGCGTTCTGTCGCGTCCGAAATCGTGGGGGCCTGGCGAAGCCTCACGACAGCGGGGCGGGCCACGTGCCGCGGGTGGGGCTGCAGGCGAGGCCGCGGCATCCGAGACCTGTCAGGCGTCATCCGCACTGCCGGAATGGCGGTTGATCCGATCTTGAGCGCTTTTCGTATCTAAATATGATGCGTAATCATCAATATAATATTGAGTTGATTGGTTGTTGATCGGTCGTGAGGTCTGAGAGGGCCAGGGAGTCCGGTGCAGCCGCTAAAACGCCATGTGAATCAGTCGCTTGCCTATGACGTGGCGATTGTCAGACATGGATTTGAGTAAAAGTTGATCGGATATCGCAAATTATGATTATTTCGCATCATTTATTGATTCGATATATCGTTAATTGCGAATCCTCGTGGTATGATTTGCACAGAAACCTCAATGGGGATAACGACTTATGTGGATCTGGCAGCAGCCTGACTGGCCGCAGGGACGACTGGCGATCATGCCGCTGTTGAGCGAGATGAGCGCAACGCAGGCGGTGATGTCACCGTTGGTGGCGCAAGGGCAGCAATTGAAGGCTCGCCAACGTCTGCGCCTCGAAGCCACCTTGCTCAGTGAAGAGATGGAGGCCTGTGCCCGCCTGTCCGGCGTGGTATTTGGCAGGGCCGCATTGCGCGATGCCCTTTACCAGGCATTGGGGCTGGAATCCGGACAGCTGGAGGCGCCCCGTGGGCAGGTGCCGGGGATTGATGTCTTCGTGGATGTCATGCTCGAAGTGGTGCGGACGGCCTTCCAGCCGCTGGCGCGTGAGCAGGTACTGGAATGGCATCGCCGGCTGGGCCCCTTCCTGCCGCGCAGCAGTGGTCAGCGTCTCGGTGAATGGCGTGATGGGCCCCATGAAGCGGTCAGCGGACGTTATGGCCTCAAGCGATTGCGCTACCGAGCGCCTGGCATGACCGGTGATGAACTTGCGGATGAGCTGGAGCGTTTCTGGCAGCGTCTGGAAGAGGAGGAGCCGGAGGCTGGCAATCCCGGAGTGATCAACGCCCTCAGGCTGCATGCCCACTGGCAGGCGCTCTCACCACTGGCGCTGGGCAACGGGTTGATCGGACGCTTGCTGCTGACTCGCTGGTTGACGCGCGTCGATACGCTGGCGGCATTGCAGCAGCAGGGAGAGTGGACGGGGCAGGTGGCGAAACACTGGGAAGCAGAGGCGTTGGAGCAGCTCTGCTGGCGTCGCCAGACATTGTTCACGGTGGTGGCGGAGCGTCAGGAGGAGCTGCGTGAGCTCGAACAGCATTGTCTTGGTACGCCGGGCACCTCGCCGAGTGGGCAAGCGCTTCCGCCTGAGCTCAACCGTGCCTTGAATGGCGATGCGGCCGATGAGGTGCTGCCGGGCGACATGAATGCCTGGGTCGCGTGGTGGCTGAGACAGCTGCGCGATGGCGGACGACGGACGGCATCCCACTACCTGAGAGTGCAGCGTGCCGAGCGCCTGTGGATGGAACATGCCAGAACGCCACTGAATTCCCGTCAGCGCGAACTGGTGTTGACCCTGCTGGAGCGTGATGACGACGAGGGTATCGGGCGTGCGGAGTATCGCGCGCTTGTCGAGACCTCAGACCCGACGGCAGCGCGAGATCTCGCCGATCTGACCGCCAAGCAGGTGCTGGAAAGCTATGGTGTCGGGCGCGGCACGCGCTATCGGCTGCCGGTCTTCGCGCCGCAGGAAGACAGCGCCGTGAGAAACGAGTCCTGAAAAGCGCGCCTTGAGAGCGCCTTGAAAGCGCGCCTTGAGAGCGCGCCTTGAAAGCGGAAACATCGCGAAAAAAAGCGGGAAGGGTCATGACGACCTTTCCCGCTTTTTTTCATCTGGCTTGCCAGTGCTCTCAAGTCAGTGCTCTCAAGTCAGTGCTCTCAAGCCAGTGTGCTCAAGAGAGCCGGCCTCGTGTCAGACCTCATACGGCAGCACACCTGTGTAGATCGCGAAGAAGTGGCAGGTGCTGCCGCCGAGCACGAACAGATGCCAGATGGCGTGGTGATAGCGCAGGCGTGTCATCAGGAAGAAGATGACGCCCAGGGTATAGGTGATGCCTCCGGCCACCAGCAGGATGAGCCCCGTCTCGGAGAGCTGCTCGACCAGCAGGGGTGACGCGAACACGATCAGCCAGCCCATCAATAGATAGACGGTGACGCGCAGCGCACTGAAACGCGCTGGCCAGCGCAGCTTGAGAAAGATGCCGCCCAGCGCGAGGGACCAGATGATGGCAAACAGTGTCCAGCCTGTCGGACCCCGCAGATTGACCAGCAGAAAGGGGGTATAGGTACCAGCGATGAGCAGATAGATGGCGCAGTGGTCCATCAACTGGAAAGCGGACTTGAGGCGTGGGTGGCGGATGCCATGATAGAGCGTCGAGGCAGCGTAGAGCGCGACCAGGGTGGTGCCATAGAGGCTGATGCTGATGATCTTCCAGGGATCGGCCTCTGCCGCCAGACAGGCCATCACGATCAGCACCACGGTGCCGATGAGCCCCATGACAGCGCCGAGACCGTGGCTGGCACTATGTAGCCATTCTTCAAACCGGGTATAGAGAGCGGGACGTGACGATGTCTCGGAAGACGATGTCGGCGAGGGAGAGGGCTTGCGCATGGTGATGTCTCCGGCGCGGATTCCTCTCAAGCCTACTCTCTATAGGATGACGCCGTCATGTCACGCTCTTTCGCCGCCTTCATGGGCTCTCGATGGGCGGGAGCACATCAGTGCCCCCCTCCCGCATCTCGATCTCTACTCGCTGCGCTCGATATCCACGTCGCTGGCGTGGGTGAAGTCATCGAGTGCCATCATGTGGCCAAGCTTGCCGGCCTTGGTCGAGAGGTATTGCTCGTTGTGCGGGTTCAGACCGGTGGTGATCGGCTGACGCTCGCTGATGGTGACGCCATCGCGGGTGAGCGCATCGACCTTGCGCGGGTTGTTGGTCATCAGCTTGAGGGTGCTGACCCCGAGATGCTCCAGCATCGGGACGCAGATATCGTAGCGGCGCATGTCAGCGCCGAAGCCCAGGCGCTCATTGGCTTCGACGGTATCGGCACCGCCATCCTGCAGCTCATAGGCGCGAATCTTGTTGAGCAGGCCGATGCCGCGCCCTTCCTGACGCAGGTAGAGCAGCACGCCACGCCCTTCGGCGGCAATGCGCTTGAGCGCTTCCTGCAGCTGATAGCCGCAGTCACAGCGCATGGAGAAGAGGGCGTCGCCGGTCAGGCACTCGGAATGCACACGGCCCAGCACCGGGGCACCGTCATCGATGTCGCCCAGGGTCAGAGCGATGTGGTCCTTGCCGGTGGTTTCGTCCTCGAAACCGTGCATGGTGAAGGTCGCCCAGGGGGTTGGCAGCCGCGAGGCGGCGATGAATCGAATGGTCACTGTTCACCTCGAACGCCCGAACAATCGCCGGGCTGAAAAAGCACGGGCATGCGGGGACTCGGCAATGTCTCGATGAGTGATTCACGTCATTGGCGGCCAGCATGCAATCATCAGGCGAGTTTACCAGTCTGAAGCGTGCGACTCATCGCCTGCGATGGAAAAGCGTTGTTGCCGACACCACCACAATCCGTGGAAGCACTTCAGGAGGAGAGGCCGGGCGGGTGTCTGGGCGGAAAGCGAGGGGAAAGCCAATGCATTTGTTGCATCGTCGCGATGGGCGGGATTTTGCTCAGGCTCTGATAGAATGCCGGGACATTCCCGAGCTGATGTGTGATTCCGATGACCCTGAAGAATGATCGCTTCCTGCGCGCGCTGGCCCGTCAGCCGGTTGACCGTACCCCTGTCTGGATGATGCGCCAGGCGGGCCGTTATCTGCCGGAATACCGTGAAATCCGCGGTCAGGCCGGTGGCTTCATGGACCTGTGCATGGACACCGCGCGTGCCTGCGAGGTGACGCTGCAGCCGCTGGAGCGTTTCCCGCTCGATGCCGCCATTCTGTTCTCCGACATCCTGACCATCCCGGATGCCATGGGCCTCGGGCTTTACTTCGAGACAGGTGAAGGTCCGAAATTCCGCAAGACGGTGCGCACCGCCGCGGAAATCGAGGCGCTGAGCGTTCCGAACGTCGAGCGTGATCTCGATTACGTCATGCGTGCCGTCTCGACCATCCGCCGCGAGCTGAACGGTCGCGTACCGCTGATCGGGTTCTCCGGCAGTCCCTGGACACTGGCGACCTATATGGTCGAGGGCGGTTCCAGCAAGGACTTCCGCCATGTGAAAGGCCTGATGTATTCCAGCCCCGAAGCCATGCATCAGTTGCTCGACACCCTCGCTCAGGCCGTCACCGATTACCTGAACGCCCAGATCGCGGCGGGTGCCCAGGCAGTGCAGATCTTCGATACCTGGGGCGGCACCCTGTCCACACCGGCCTATCTCGAGTTCTCGCTGCGTTACATGGAGCAGATTGTCGCTGGCCTCAAGCCTGACAGCGAAGGCAATCGCGTGCCGGTGATCCTGTTCACCAAGAATGGCGGCCAGTGGCTCGAGCACATCGCCGCCAGCGGTTGTGACGGTGTCGGCCTGGACTGGACCACCGAGATGTCGGATGCGCGCGCGCGCGTCGGCCATCGCGTGGCCTTGCAGGGCAATCTGGACCCGAATGCGCTGTTCGGCACTCCCGCCGCGATTCGTGCCGAAGTCGGCCGCATTCTCGATAGCTACGGTCAGGGGCCTGGCCACATCTTCAATCTGGGGCATGGCATCAGCCAGTTCACTGACCCGGGCAATGTCAATGCTCTGATGGACGCTCTGCATGAGCTGAGCCCCGCCTATCATCAGGATGACACCGCCAACGCCACGCCGCTGGCGCGCGATTGAACCATGTCACTGATGGCTGACAGCCCCGCCGTGTCTTTCATGGCGGGGTATCACGCATGACGCCGCTGGAGCAGCGCCTCGCGCCGAGGCGAGGCTGGGCGTGCGTGGCACTGTTCTGTCTGCTGCTGATCCTGTTCGGCACGCTCTCGCCGGGCGAGCCTCACCCGGAGCAGACCTTCCCCTGGGACAAGCTGCAGCATTTCTCCGCCTTCGCCTTGCTGGCACTGACCACGCGGCTGGCCGGGGTGAGCAGTCTTGTCATCCTGCCCGCCTTGCTGCTGCTGGGCGTTGGCATCGAGGGGCTGCAGCTGGTGATTCCCTATCGCGGGGCAGAAGTGCTGGATGCGCTGGCGGATTTCCTCGGCATTCTTGCCGGGCTTGGCTGCCACCTGGGCGGACGTCTGATCGCGCGCCTGACCCGCCTGTGACGGGCCGTGTGCCAGGCCTCTACCCGCCAGAAGAGGCCTGGCGGGTGAGTCATTGGTCATCGCGCGTCAACCCCAGTGCCTCGAGATCGTGCACAAGCTCTTTCCACTCCGCGTGTCTTTGGCTATGGTGCTGCGCCTGAGTCCTGTTGATTGATCAGGACTGCATCGCCCGATGACGCGTGCGTCGATGATTCAGGCCTTGAGGGTCTGATGTCCCGTCCTCTTATTCATACCTTGATATCCGACTCCGATATCCCTTGTGAGGGTTCTCATGACCGAACATCTCGATGGCTCCTGGTTCACCGAAATCTTCGACCGCCACGGCAGCGCCTTCTCGCTCAAGGTCAGCCACAAGCTGCATGACGAGCAGACGCCTTATCAGCACCTTGAGGTCTATGCCACCGAGACCTACGGCAATCTGATGGTGCTGGACGGCTGCGTGATGCTGACCGACCGCGACAACTTCCTCTATCACGAGATGATGTCGCATCCGGCGCTGTTCACCCACGCGGCCCCCAAGCGTGTCGTCATCATCGGGGGGGGCGACTGTGGCACCCTGCGTGAGGTGCTCAAGCACCCGGGCGTGGAGAAGGTCACCCAGATCGACATCGATCCGGCGGTCACGCGGGCTTCCGAGCAGTTCTTCCCGGCACTGGTCGAGTCCAATGATGACCCGCGTGCCGAGCTGCTGTTCGAGGATGGCGTCAAGTGGGTCGACAACTGCCCGGACGAGAGCATCGACGTGCTGATCGTCGATTCCACGGATCCGGTCGGTCCGGCGGAAGGTCTGTTCAAGACCGACTTCCTCAAGCGCTGCCACCGTATCCTCAAGCAGGGGGGGGTGATGGTGCAGCAGAGCGAGTCGCCGCTGTATCACACCGACTCCATCATCAAGGACCTGCGCAACGACATGGGCGAAGCGGGCTTCGACAGCGTCGCGACCCTGCCGTTCCCGCAGCCGGTATACCCGTCCGGCTGGTGGAGCTGCACCCTGGCGGGCAAGGGCTGTGACGTGAAGTCCTTCCGTGAGGAAGACGCGGCTGCGGCCAGCTTCGCGCGCGATTTCTATACCGTGGAAGGCCATCGTGCCGCCCTGGTACTGCCTCCCTTCATGCAGCGTCTGCTGGAAGACTGAGTCATCCAGAAGCGCATCGGGGCGTGAAGAATGCGTTTCAGTGCGCGGTAGCGTTGAGTCAGGGTGGCTGCGACATTGGTCGCAACTCCCCAGACCGGAGCGCAGGAAAGTTCAAGAACGGCCGTTTCGTCATGAAACGGCCGTTTTTATTTTGCACCGATATGAAGCGAACGAGGCGTCAGACGCCACTATCTGCACGCTTGTCTCGCCATATGATCGACGGTTGGCATCGGGAGGTTTGGCCGTTTTCACTGCCGTTCGGCTGTTTTTTCAGCGTTGAACGCAGCGGATCACACGATAGGCGGAAATTGGAACGGAGCTTGCTATTGTCGAGGGGTGCCATGCACAGCATTGCACCATCACCGTCTCGGGGTGTTTCCGAGCGGATTCCAGACATACGCGAGGGATTCAAGATGCATAACAACAAGAAGCCACTGCTGATCGCTAGCGCCGCCCTCCTGGCTGCCTCGGTAGCCAGTGGTGCCAGTGCCGCGACTCTGGATAGCGTCAAGGAAAAGGGCTTTGTCCAGTGTGGTGTCAGCACCGGTCTGCCGGGCTTCTCGGCGCCGGATGACGCCGGCAACTGGCAGGGCCTGGATGTCGATGTCTGCCGTGGTGTCGCGGCGGCTGTGCTGGGTGATGCCAGCAAGGTGCGCTACGTCCCGCTGACGGCCAAGGAACGCTTCACCGCGCTGCAGTCCGGTGAAATCGATGTCCTGTCGCGCAACACCACCTGGACCGCCACGCGTGACACGTCTCTGGGCCTCAACTTCGCCGGCGTGAACTATTACGACGGCCAGGGCTTCATGGTCAGCAAGGACCTGGGGGTCTCCAGTGCCAAGGAGCTGGATGGCGCGGCGGTCTGTATCCAGTCCGGTACCACCACCGAGCTGAACCTGGCGGATTACTTCCGCCTCAACGAGATGTCCTTCGAGCCGGTCGTCTTCGACACCTCCGACCAGACCGTCAAGGGCTTCGAAGCGGGCCGCTGTGACGTCCTGACCTCCGACCAGTCCCAGCTCTACGCCCTGCGCATCAAGCTCTCCGATCCGGCGTCCGCCATGGTACTGCCGGAAGTCATCTCCAAGGAGCCGCTGGGCCCCGTCGTCCGTCAGGGCGATGACCAGTGGTTCAACATCGTCAAATGGACCCTGTTCGCTCAGATCAACGCCGAAGAGATGGGGCTGTCCTCCGACAACATCGAAGCCAAGAAGTCGGATACCAATCCCAATGTCGCGCGTCTGGTCGGTGCCGATGGCAACTACGGCGAAGCCATGGGGCTGCCGGCTGACTGGGCCTATCAGGTCATCAAGCAGGTGGGCAACTACGGGCAGATGTTCGAGCGCAATGTCGGCACTGGTTCCGCTCTGGGGATCGAGCGTGGTCTGAACGCGCTGTGGACCGACGGCGGCGTCCAGTACGCACCGCCCGTTCGCTGATGCCTCGGCTCGCCTGGAGGTCCAGCGCGAGCCGGGTGAACCGTGACGCAGGCTGAGCAAGGACGCTGGCCAGGGAGAAGTGGCCATACGGTCATTTCCCCTGGCCAGCGTCGTGAGGGGCTTGGTCTGTTCCCCGTGATCCTTTCCTCGAGTGCCGAGAGATAACTGATCTGCCGTTCGATAGGGCGGCAGGCGGAAGTCGCATAGCTTTCCGGCGGAGATTGCCTGTATGACACAACCTGCTTCTCGCCCGCCGGCCACGGTCAAGCCGCCATTCTGGCGTGACCCGGCCAAGCGAGCACTGATATTCCAACTTCTGATGCTGGCAGGCGTGTTCGGCGTGTTGGCGATCATCGTCAGCAATACCCTGACCAACCTCGAAAGCCGTGGCATCACCACCGGCTTTGCCTTTCTGGACAACACCGCAGGCTTTGGCATTCTGCAAAGTCTGATCGACTATTCCGAGCAGTCCACCTATGGCGATACCTTCATCGTCGGTCTGCTCAACACCCTGCTGGTATCCGCACTGGGCGTCATCGCGGCTACCGTGATCGGCTTCATCATGGGGATCGCCCGTCTCTCCCCCAACTGGCTGATCTCGCGGCTGGCGGCGGTCTACATCGAAGTCTTCCGCAACATTCCCCTGCTGCTGCAGATCTTCTTCTGGTACTTCGCCGTTCTTCGCACTCTGCCGAGTCCGCGAGGTTCGCTGTCGCTGGGCGAGGCCTTCTTCCTCAACGTGCGCGGTCTGTTCGTGCCGGCACCGATCACCTCCAGCGGCTTCTCGGTGGTGATTGCCGTGTTCGTGCTGGCCGTCGTCGCCAGCGGCATCTTCAGCTACTGGAACCGCCAGCGTCAGGCCCGTACCGGTCAGCGCTTGCCGGCGGGCTGGATCTCGCTCGGTCTGATCATCGTGGCGCCGCTGCTGGCCTACTTCGCGATGGGCATGCCGCTGAGCTGGGAGCTGCCGGAACTCAAGGGCTTCAACTTCCGTGGCGGCATCACGGTCGTTCCCGAGTTCCTCGCCCTGTGGGTCGCGCTGTCGGTGTACACCGCGGCGTTCATCGCCGAGATCGTGCGTTCCGGCATCGAAGCGGTACCGCACGGCCAGACGGAAGCCTCACGGGCGCTGTCGCTGACCGGTGGCATGACGCTGCGCCTCGTGGTGGTGCCGCAGGCACTGCGCGTCATCATCCCGCCGCTGACCAGCCAGTACCTGAACCTGATCAAGAACTCGTCGCTGGCCACGGCCATCGGCTATCCCGATCTGGTCTCGGTCTTCGCGGGTACCACGCTCAACCAGACGGGTCAGGCCATCGAGGTGATCGCCATGACGATGCTGGTGTATCTGACCATCAGTCTGCTGGTCTCCATGTTCATGAACTGGTTCAACGCCCGCATGGCGTTGGTCGAGCGCTGAGGGTCTGCCCATGTCGATTGAAAAGACCCTGTCACGGGTTACCGAGAAGATGATCGATTCCCGCCCGGCGCCAAGCGACAGCATCGGTGCGGTGGCCTGGCTGCGAGCCAATCTGTTCGCCGGACCGATCAATACGCTGTTCACGCTGTTCGCGCTGTATCTGGTCTACCTGCTGGTGGTGCCCAGCCTGCAATGGGCGCTGATCGATGCCGACTGGAGTGGCACATCGCGTGCTGATTGCACGGGTGAGGGGGCCTGCTGGGTCTTCATCAGTGCGCGCCTCGATCAGTTCATCTATGGCTTCTATCCGAGTGAGGAGACCTGGCGGGTCGATATCGTGTTCGCCATCTTTGCCGCGCTGATCGCCTGGCTGGCGATTCCGAAACTGCCGGCAAAGGGCTGGGTCGCCATCGTCACGCTGGCGGTCTTCCCCTTCATCGCCTACTTCCTGCTGCATGGTGGCAGCTTCGGGCTCGAGGTCGTCGGCACCCACGAGTGGGGCGGCCTGATGCTGACACTGGTGCTGGCGGTGGTGGGCATCGTGGCGGCATTGCCGCTGGGGATCCTGCTGGCGCTGGGACGGCGTTCCGAGATGCCGATCGTGAAGAGCATCTGCGTCGTGTTCATCGAGTTCTGGCGCGGGGTACCGTTGATCACCGTGCTGTTCATGGCCTCGGTGATGTTACCGCTGTTCGTGCCCGGTGAGGTCAATCTGGACAAGCTGGTGCGTGCGCTGATCGGCATCACCCTGTTCCAGAGTGCCTACATGGCGGAGGTGGTGCGTGGTGGCCTGCAGGCGATCCCGAAAGGGCAGACCGAGGCCGGCATGGCGCTGGGGCTGGGCTACTGGCGCAACATGGGGCTGATCGTGCTGCCCCAGGCGCTCAAGATGATGATCCCCGGCATCGTCAACACCTTCATCGCCCTGTTCAAGGACACCTCGCTGGTACTGATCATCGGGCTCTTCGATCTGCTCGCCATCGTGCAGGCCGGTCTTGCCGACCCCAAATGGCTGGGCTACTCCATCGAGGGCTATGCCTTCGTGGCACTGGTCTTCTGGGTCTTCTGCTTCAGCATGTCGCGCTACAGCCAGTATCTCGAGCGCCTGCTGCATACCGGTCACAAGAAGCGCTGATCACGGCGCCAAGGAATCTTCATCATGACAACGACAACATCCGCCTCGCAGGGCAACACCGGTGCCGATGAGCGCCCGATGATCGAACTCAAGGGTCTCAACAAGTGGTACGGCGACTTCCACGTGCTGCGTGACATCAACCTGAGCGTGCGCAAGGGCGAACGTATCGTCATCTGCGGGCCTTCAGGGTCCGGCAAGTCGACGATGATCCGCTGCATCAACCATCTCGAGGAGCATCAGGAAGGCGATATCGTGGTCAACGGCATGCCGCTGACCCAGGACATCAAGCAGATCGAGGCGATCCGTCGCAACGTCGGCATGGTCTTCCAGCACTTCAATCTGTTCCCGCATCTGACGGTGCTGGAGAACTGCTGTCTGGCGCCGATCTGGGTACAGAAGCGGCCACGCCGCGAGGCGGAAGCCGAAGCCATGAAGTACCTGGAGCGGGTGCGCATCGCCGATCAGGCCCACAAGTTCCCGGGGCAGCTGTCCGGCGGCCAGCAGCAGCGTGTCGCGATCGCACGCTCGCTGTGTCTGAGCCCGGAGGTGATGCTGTTCGATGAGCCGACGTCGGCGCTGGACCCGGAGATGATCAAGGAAGTGCTGGATGTCATGGTCGAACTGGCCAATGAAGGCATGACCATGCTGTGCGTGACCCACGAGATGGGATTCGCCAAGACGGTGGCGGATCGTGTCATCTTCATGGATCAGGGGCAGATCATCGAAGAGAACGCGCCGGAGCCGTTCTTCAACAACCCGCAGTCCGAGCGGACCCAGCTGTTCCTCAGCCAGATACTGGGGCATTGAGGCCACGGACTGATCGGATGATGTGAGCCGCAGAAAAGACAACGCCCTGTGTGATGACAATCACGCAGGGCGTTTTCGTATGTCTTCCACAAGGGCGTCAGTGAGTGCTTGCTTCGCCCTAGCGTCACCCATCGTGACATGTCATCAGAGGCTGGGCTCCGTCCTGCGTGCCTCGGTGCTGCTGGTGTCCGGAAGCTCATCGTCGCCGCCCAGGCTCGGTTCCTGCGGCTTGGCGGCGGCCTTGGACGATGCTTCGGCAGGCGTCGTTGCCGCCGGTGTGGCAGCTGATGCCTCGCCCTCGCGCGGCCAGGTGACACTGCGCGGCTTGCCGACCCAGCTGTCGTCATCGTCATGCACGGCAGGGCGACGTGAGATGGAGCGCGTGACAAGTGCGGCCGCATCCAGCGAGTGGTTGGCGCCACGTACGCTCATCACGTGATGCGGTGCCATCAACAGCTCGAACAGCAGACGCGTGAGAACGAAGGCCAGCAGGAAACCGCCGACACCCTGAGACAGGACTGGCCATTGTGCCAGCAGTGAATTGTCCGGCCCGATGGGCGTCAGGTGCTGCAGCGTCCAACCGGTAGCCGCGACCAGAAGGCCCAGCTGAATCGACAGGTGAGCGGTGACCAGCACACGGCGGGGCAGTGGGCGGCGCATCAGGAGCAGATCGCGCATCGAGACATCTCCGGAACAGAGCAAAAGAGTGAGAGGGCGAGAAAGAGGACAGAGCGGGCCCTGTGTGCAGCGGATGTTAGCACGCACTTCGCCAGCCGCGTCATGTCCGGGAGTGGCGACGGCCATGTCGTCATGTCGGCGATTCTCCTCGCTTGGGTATGGAAAAATTACCCCCACAGTCCGGTAAGGGTTGAATGTTCACTCCGCTGCCAGCATGTCCTCTGATGAACGCAGAAGATGATCGTCAATATCTGATCAACGACGCCTCACGAGAGACAGGGAGTGTGTAAATGGTTACTTACATCGTTGCTGCTGATGCCGCCCGCGCTCGTATCTTTGCCCGTGCTGCCGGCAAGGTCACTGAAGTGGACAGCCTCGTACATCCTGAAAGCCGTCAGCATACCGGTGACTTGAGAACCGGTGGCAAGGGCGAGTCCAGTGGTGGGCACGGTAGCCTGCATCAGACGGGAGATGATGGCGCGACCTCGGACAAGCATCAGGACTTCTTCGCCAAGGAAGTGGCGCAATATCTCAAGCAGGCGGCCAACGACGGCAAGTTTGATCAGCTGATCATCGCTGCCGCACCCAAGTTCCTCGGTGCGCTGCGTGACAAGCTCGACAAGCCGGTGGCCAAACTGGTCAGCGAGACCGTCGACAAGGATCTCTCCCATGAGAGTGCCGACGACATCAAGCAGCGCTTCACTGGCCTGAATCACTGAAGTCGGTGACATGACGGCAGGGCGTTACACGGCCTGCTGAATCTGAAAGCACCGTCAGCGGACTCGCTGGCGGTGCTTGTGCGTTGGCGTCATGCAATATGGAGGGTAAGTGAGTGCTTGCGTACCTGTGGCCATGCTGCTTCATAGTCACGGTACCTGATGCATCTCGATCTCGTCGCTGCGTGAGGCGGAGCCACTCAGGGTGCGGCAGCTCGTCACGAACTCGCGCATGGCCTGGGTAATGAAGCGGTCGCGATGATGGACGAAGCGATAGGCGCGAGTCAGTTCCAGCCATGGGGTAGGCAGCTCGACCAGGCTACCGCGCCGGAAGGCGTCTCGCAGCGCCAGTCGTGAAACGCAGCCGATTCCCAGGCCGGCCTCCACCGCGCGCTTTATCCCCTCGGTGTGCTCCAGTTCCATCATGATGTCGAGTCGCTGGGCCACGCTGTCCGAGGGGCTCTCGAGGTGTGGGCGCAGTGCCTGCTCGAAGGTGCTGCGGGTGCCAGAGCCCCGTTCACGCATGATCCAGCGCGCCTCCAGCAGGCGTGCGAGCGTCACCTCTCCTCGGGCCAGAGGATGCGAGGGAGCGCAGAAGATGCTCAGGCGATCACTTACCCAGTGCGTGGCTTCCAGTAATGGGTGCTCCACCTCGCCTTCCACCAGCCCGATATCGAGCTCGAAATGCGCCAGCTTCTCGATCAGCTGGTGGGTGTTGAGGACATGCAGCTCCACACGGCTGGCCGGATGATGCTCAAGGAAGCTGCCGACGATCTGGGGAGCCAGGTAGTTGCCGATGGTCAGGGTGGCGCCGATTTCCAGTGAACCGGTGGCATCCTGCTGGCCGAGCAGCTGCTCGAGTTCTTCCGCCTGATCCAGCAAGGCGATGGCCTTGGGAAGCAGTTCGCGCCCCAGACCATTGAGGCGCAGGCGTTTGCCATGCCGGTCGAACAGGCGGCAGTCGAACTGGCGCTCCAGTTCGGCCAGGGCCGTGCTGGCGGCGGACTGTGACATCGCGAGGCTTTCGGCTGCCAGCGAGACGTTGTCGTGGCGTGCCACGGCAACGAAGACCGCCAGTTGTCGCAGGCTGTAACGCATTCCGCCTCCTTGTGCATGCAGGCAGTGTCGAGAGGAGCTCGCTGGCCAGCGCAACACCCGGTTCGCGCTGCAATGTGAAGCAGGCCATTGCCGGGCTTGTAATGCGATTCATTCGCAATCAATATTGATAGTCTGGATAACCTATATCCAGATAAACCATTTAACGCATAACCCAACAGTGACTACAATCGCTGCATAGTTCATTGGGTCATAAGCTGTTATTTGCTTATTCCATAATAGAATGTTTGATTTCAAGGGGCGCGACCCCGGGAGGCCACCAGGTGAGCAGTCTGACCACTACCGAAGTCATCGACGTCCATCATTGGAACGACTCGCTGTTCAGCTTCCGCACCCAGCGGGAAGACAGCCTGCGCTTCAAGAATGGCCAGTTCGTGATGATCGGCCTGGAAGTCGAAGGCAAGCCGCTGATGCGCGCCTACTCGATCGCCAGCCCGAACTACGAAGAGCATCTGGAGTTCTTCTCCATCAAGGTGCAGGACGGCCCGCTGACCTCACGCCTTCAGCACCTCAAGCCGGGTGACCAGATCATGGTCTCGCGCAAGCCCACCGGAACGCTGGTGCTGGACGATCTGCTGCCGGGCGAGAATCTTTACCTGTTCTCCACCGGAACTGGCCTGGCGCCCTTCCTGAGCGTGATTCAGGACCCGGAGACCTATGAGCGCTATGACAAGATCATCCTGATGCACGGTGTACGCCATGTCTCCGAGCTGGCCTATGCCGACATGATCGCGGAAGAGCTGCCCAAGCACGAGTACCTTGGGGAAGAGATCGCCGAGAAGCTGATCTACTACCCGACCGTGACGCGCGAGGAGTTCCGCAACCAAGGCCGCATCACGGATCTGGTCGAGAATGGCAAGCTGTTCGAGGACATCGGCCTGCCGCCGCTGGACCCGAAGCGTGACCGCGCGATGATCTGCGGCTCGCCGGCGATGCTCGACGACATCAGCGCCATGCTGGATGCCCGTGGCTTCGCCATCTCGCCGAAGATGGGTGTGCCGGGTGACTATGTGATCGAGCGTGCCTTTGTTGAGAAGTGAGCGTGTTGAGAAGTGAGCGTGTCGAGACGTAAGCATGTCGAGACGTGATGCCCTGAGCATGAACCACGAGCATCACGCATGAACGGCACGTGCTGAAACGAAAAAAACCGCAGGCCAATGGCCTGCGGTTTTTTGTGTGCTCATGTCACCCGTCGGGGCAGCACGTCATCGCCAGGGCTTGCGCCAGGGGCTTAGACGGCGTCCTTGCCGGTCTCGCCGGTACGGATGCGAATGACCTGCTCCAGCGGCGAGACGAAGATCTTGCCGTCGCCGATCTTGCCGGTGTTGGCGACATTGGTGATCGCCTCGATCACGGAATCGATCATGGCATCATCCACGGCGACCTCGAGCTTCACCTTGGGAAGGAAGTCGACCACATACTCGGCACCCCGATACAGCTCCGTGTGGCCCTTCTGGCGGCCAAACCCCTTGACCTCGGTCACGGTGATACCCTGGACGCCAATCTCGGACAGGGATTCGCGAACGTCGTCGAGCTTGAATGGCTTGATGATGGCAGTGACCAGTTTCATCGTCTCTCTCCTTGGGTGATGGTGCGGGTGGCGTTGCTGCTCGCCACGCCAGCCCCTATTGCTCAAGCATACACCGCTTATCCGGTCAGGAAAAAAGACTCCCGCCAGGTGGCGGGAGTCTTTGGGTGTCGCGTGAGTCTCGATCCTTGATTACTTGCGGCTGGAGGTGAATTCCGGATACGCCTCCATGCCACATTCCGCCAGATCGACGCCTTCGTACTCTTCCTCTTCGCTGACGCGAAGTCCCATGATGGTCTTGATGACCAGCCAGACCACGAAGCTTGCGATGAATACCCAGGCGAAGATGGACACGGCGCCCAGCAGCTGTGCGGAGAAGGTGGCATCGTCATTGGTCAGCGGCACTGCCATCAGGCCCCAGAGACCGACCACACCGTGGACGGAGATGGCACCGACCGGGTCGTCGAGCTTGAGCTTGTCGAGGCCGACGATGGAGAACACCACCAGCAGGCCACCGACGGCGCCGATCAGGGTGGCAGCACCGACACTCGGTGCCAGCGGACCAGCGGTGATGGCGACCAGGCCAGCCAGGGCGCCGTTGAGGGCCATGGTCAGGTCAGCCTTGCGGAACCACAGGCGGGCGAGGATCAGGGCGGCGATGACACCCCCGCAGGCAGCGGCGTTGGTGTTGACGAAGACCTGAGCGACCGCGTTGGCTTCATCGATATTGGACAGCACCAGCTCGGAGCCGCCGTTGAAGCCCAGCCATCCCAGCCACAGGATGAAGGTGCCCAGGGTCGCCAGCGGCAGGTTGGAGCCCGGGATGGCGTTGATCTCACCGTTCTTGCCGTACTTGCCCTTGCGAGCCCCCAGCAGCAGCACGCCAGCCAGTGCGGCGGAAGCGCCTGCCATGTGCACGATGCCGGAGCCGGCGAAGTCACTGAAGCCCGCTTCGCTCAGGAAGCCGCCACCCCAGGTCCAGTAACCCTGGACCGGGTAGATGACGCCCGTCATGACCACGGCGAAGGCCAGGAAGGCCCACAGCTTCATGCGCTCGGCGACTGCACCGGAGACGATGGACATGGCGGTCGCCACGAACACCACCTGGAAGAAGAAGTCGGAACGCGCGCTGTAGTAGATGTCGCCACCGGAAGCGAGCGCTTCCTCAGCGGTATTCTCGGCGCCGATCAAGAAGCCCAGGCTCGGCAGGAAGCCGCCTTCGGCGCTTGAGTACATGATGTGGTAACCGACCACCATGTACATGGTGCAGGCGATGGCGAACAGCGCCACGTTCTTGGTCAGAATCTCGGTAGTGTTCTTGGCGCGTACCAGGCCAGCTTCCAGCATGGCAAAGCCGGCAGCCATCCACAGCACCAGGGCGCCACAGACCAGGAAATAGAAGGTATCAAGTGCGTACTTGACCTCGATGATCTCGTTCATGCGGGATTCTCCTTTATTATTGTGCGCGGGGCTCAGACAGCATCGGCGCCGCGTTCACCGGTACGGATACGGATCACGTCATCCAGCGGGGTGACGAACAGCTTGCCGTCGCCGATCTTGCCGCTGTTGGCTGCCTGGGTGATGGCGTCCAGCACCGTTTCCACGCTGCTGTCATCAACAGCCACTTCAATCTTGACCTTGGGAAGGAAGTCGACGACATACTCGGCGCCGCGATACAGCTCGGTGTGGCCCTTCTGTCGCCCGAAGCCCTTCACTTCCGTGACCGTGATGCCTTGCACGCCGTTGTCGGCCAGCGCTTCACGCACGTCGTCCAGCTTGAAGGGTTTGATGATGGCGGTGATCAGTTTCATGTGCTGCCCCCGTTTGCTACCGCAATGATCTGTCATGTTGAGTGCGGCCAATCAGACACTGCTGGTGGCCTGTTCCTGACAAGTGCATCGCACGAGGTATGCCATGAGGTTAAAAAATCTTTAAATTCATCTAGTTGTGCTGAGGGAAAAAGCAGCTCCGCAGCAAGGCCAAAAATGACGGCAAGGAGAACGCCATGGCGATGCACCGCTTTGGTGCCTGAATTGCGGCTTTCGAGGTAGGAGATAGCGCTAATATGGTGCACAAGGGCCGGTGCCTGCCGTCGGTTGTGAGAGATTCGGGGTCGAGACATGCGTCAGGCCAGCGGGTTGCGTATCCTTGCAACATGACATGATGTCCCCCACGTTTCGGGGAGATCCTTTTCTCTGACCGACAGTCCCATGATGGGCCCGTCGGCTTGCAATGGCTGAGGTGGAGCATGTTCAAGAACGACGTCATCGGGCGTATGGCCCAGCAGATCGGTGAGCGCCTCCAGGACGCCTCGCACGGCCCGGAAGAGCTGCAGAAGTCCGTACAGGGCGTGATGCGCAGCGCCTTTGATCGCATGGAACTGGTGTCGCGCGAGGACTTCGACATCATGATGGATGTGCTGACGCGGACTCGCGGGCGTGTGGAGTCGCTGGAGAAGCAGGTCATCGCACTTGAGGCGCTGCTGGAGAAGCAGGGACTGGTGGCGGGTGCTGCGTCGACCACCGAGCCTGCCGTGGCGGTGGACGATGAGGGAGAGGCCGCGCTGGCAAAGCGGGAAGCCGCCAGCCACGCCGAGGAGATCGAGCGTCAACGCGACGCCTGAATGGCATGCTGGCAAAAAAAAACCGCCACACCCGTCGAGGAGTGGCGGTTTTTTTGTGTCCGTCGCATGAGGCGGGTGCCGGGTAGGTCAGACCGTCTGTGGACGAGACCCCATCAACCAGCGAACCAGGCCCACCAGAGATGCCACGATCCAGAACACCTCGATCACGAAGCTGGCGAGATTGAAGTTGATGCACAGGCTGATCAACAAGAGTATCGCCCCGCTCAGATTCATGAGGTTGTAGGTCAGGCTACGTGCATCGAGTCTGCCAATCTGCAGCAGAAAGAAGGCACCGACCACCAGAGAGGTGCCGAGCATGCCGATGATGTCCGCCATGGGTGCCAGCGAGGCAAGCATGTCTTGCATGGGGTGTTACTCCTGAAACAAGCCGAAGTCGTCCTGAATGGCTGGCCCTTTCCGTGGGTTGGACGATTCTCTGCCACCCTTGGGTGGCCTCCTTGAGACAGCTTGGCGGTTGTATCAGCAGGGCCGAGACAACCGATCAAATATACCAGCAGTCCCCCTCTTGAGGCACTCCTGTAGCGCCTGGAGTACCGCCTTGCATGTTCCATCAGCACTCTTCTGGTGCAGGCCCGAGGGCTTGTGATCAGCCAAGTGTTCCATGTCGCCAACTTCGTGAAATATCTGCTAGAACGCGCGTTATTTCATGGAAAAAGCCGGTTGATGGGCTATTTTCAACGTTCAGTCCGCATGAATGTCTCGAGCTGAACAGACACGGCAGCCAGTCCGGCGCATCGAAGGAGGCTGGCATTGGGTGGGGCCTGCGCGACTCTCGGGAAAGGCACTCCCTTCCCCCGCGCCTCTTCTCTTGAGCCCAGCCTCCTGAGTCATGCCAGGGCGTTTCTCCATTCACTTCTTCATGAACATCTCCGTGAACTACTTCGTGAAGCTCTTCATGAAGCTCTTCATGAAATTCATGCCGCGATGTCGACGGGAAACGCTGCCGTTGGTTCATCGTGCGGGTGCCTTGCCCGTTCTGGGTGACGATATTGCCTCTCTGCCGCCTGTTTCGCCGGTCTGGCCGGGTGCTGGAGGAGGGCTGATGTCGCCCTCAAGTGTTGATTCAGAGTGTAATGCGTCACGCTTCGATGAGGTGGTGCGGCTCGGTGTCCATATCGATAGGGTTTGGTGTTGCCAGATGATGGATATTTGAGCGCTGGGAAATGTCCTGTCGAGGGGGTTATGTAATGTTATCCACAGTCGGTATTTTCCTTACGTATCCAGTAATTCTAGGGGTTGGTGGCGTAATGAAAATTATGAAACGGGTGGCTGGAATTGTTGATAATACCGTTGCGGTGCAGTGAGGACATGCCGTGTCCGGCAGCGCGAGTGACATTTGAGGAGTGCCGTATCGCCAAGCGTTGAGTCGTATGCACGCTGGCAGGTATGAGATTTGCCATGCTGGAGGAGATGGCACCGGTATCGTGCCCTCGCGCTCATGGCAGGCGGGTGCCTGCTCCGATTGCGCCGTGCAGCAGAGAGGCGGCATCACGCAGGGAAGACTCATGTCATTGGCAATGTTGCGCACGCGCGCATCTCTTGGTCTTGAAGCTCCGGAGGTGCAGGTAGAGGTACACCTCTCCAACGGGCTGCCGGGGCTCTCCATCGTTGGCTTGCCGGAAGCGGCGGTGAAGGAAAGTCGTGAGCGAGTGCGCAGCGCATTGCTCAATGCAGGCTTCGAGTTTCCAGCGCGCCGAATCACCCTCAATCTGGCCCCGGCTGACCTGCCCAAGGAGGGGGGGCGCTTTGATCTGCCGATCGCACTGGGCATCCTGGTGGCATCCGGTCAGGTGCCGGAAGAGGCCGTGGCGCAGATCGAGTGTCTGGGCGAGTTGGCACTCGATGGCAGCATTCGCTCTGTCACTGGCGTGCTGCCTGCTGCGCTCTGCTGTCGCAAGGCCGGGCGCACCCTGGTGGTGCCGCGTGGCAATGCCGATGAGGCCGCGCTGGCGGAACAGCTGGATGTGCTGTCCGTGGGCCATCTGCTGGAGTTGGTGGCGCACCTTCTCGGGCGTGAGAGGATCATGCCGCATGTCTGTTCCGTCACTCCTCAGGCGCGACTCCCGGAGCCGGACCTGAGCGAGGTGCGTGGCCAGCATCAGGCGCGGCGTGCGCTGGAGATTGCCGCTGCGGGAGGCCACAACCTGCTGTTCGCGGGGCCGCCGGGTACGGGCAAGACGATGCTGGCCAGTCGCCTCTCCGGCATTCTGCCGCCGCTGGGGGAGGCCGAGGCCCTGGAAGTCGCGGCGGTACGCTCGGTCTGCGGGATGCCGATCATGGAGCGCTGGGGCCAGCGGCCCTTCCGGGCGCCGCATCATACCGCCAGTGGTGTCGCGCTGGTCGGGGGTGGCTCCAGACCGCGTCCGGGAGAGGTGTCGCTGGCCCATCATGGCGTGCTGTTTCTGGACGAGCTGGCGGAATTTGATCGTGGTGTGCTGGAAGTGATGCGTGAGCCGCTGGAGAGCGGCCGCATCCTCATCTCGCGTGCCAGCCACCAGCGGCGCTTTCCGGCACGTTTCCAGCTGGTGGCGGCGATGAACCCCTGCCCGTGCGGCTATCTTGGTGACAGCCGTCGCAACTGCAGTTGCACGCCGGCCCAGATCCAGCGCTATCAGGCGCGCCTATCTGGCCCGCTGCTGGACCGTATCGATCTGCAGGTCGAGGTACCGGGACTGCCTGCCGAGGAGCTGACGTCCGCGACACCTGGTGAGGCCTCGGACGCAGTGCGCGAACGAGTGCTGGCGGCTCGCGCTCGCCAATTGGCCCGCGGCGGGCTCAATGCCCATCTCGATACCCATGCCCTGGAAGCCGCCTGCCAGCTGGAGGACGGCGAGCGTCAGTGGCTGGCCGGTGTGCTGTCACGCCTCAATCTCTCGGCGCGTGCCTATCACCGGGTCTTGCGTGTCGCGCTGACGTTGAGCGATCTCATTGCGCAGGATGGCGTGCAGCGGCCCCAGCTGATGGAAGCCATCGGCTATCGTCAGCTGGACCGAATGATGGGGAGAGATCCGGCCCGCCCGGGAGCGGAACAGCGCAGCGCCTGAGCACTGCCTGTCGGGCCGCGTCGCCCGTTCAGAAGGACGGGCTGTCCGCGCCGGGAATGCCCTCACGGATCAGGCGCGAGAAGTCGCCGTCCGGGTGCTCGTCGGCGGCGATGGCGGCAGGGTTGATCAGACTTCTGGCCTTGAGCTCGGCGAAGGGCGCGGCGTCACTGAGGGCATCCTGGTCCGCGACATATTCCGGCAGATAGCCGGAGAGCAGCAGCCGATAGTCCAGCGGCAGGCCGTCGGTGAGGCGCGTCATCATCGCGTAGACGAGGGTGGTGCAGTTGCTGGTGGCGGTGTTGTAGAAGCGTGGCTGAGTGCGCAATGTCTCGGCTTCGTCGACGTAGGCCAGCAGCAATTCGCGGATCAGTTCGCGCGGCATCTGCACCCGATAGAGATGCACCTGCTCCCCGCGCACGTTGCTGCGCACGCGGATGATGTCGCGCTCGTCAGCGGCGATCACCGCCAGTTCGTACTCCTTGAACATCCCGCCCAGTGTCGAGAAGGCCTCGTCACGCTCCTTGCGGATTTCCACCGAGAAGGCTAGATGGCGTCCATCGGCGAAACCGAAGCTGACCAGCGTATGAGCGATCTGCGGCCCCATCCAGTGACTGGTCAACAGATCCACCGAGGTCAGTTGATCCAGAGGATAGTCCCGACTCTCCCAGCGCGGCGTGTAATCCTCAGGCGTGCGCCACTCGAAGTTGCGCACCTGTTCGAGGTGCAGGATGTCATCTTGGCTGACGCTCCCCTCGACCAGATGTTCGACCTCCGGTGCCCAGTCGCGGTCCGCCCGCGGGGTGATGCTGTTCCACCAGCCGAGGCTGGCGACCAACAGCATCAGGTAGCTGCCCGCCAGTCGCCAGCGAATCGCATGGAGTTGCGGCGACCACAGCGCAATGACACAGATGAGGCTCAGCGCACCCGCGAGGACGGCCAGTGTCGTGCGAAGCCCCTCCGGTCCCGGCAGGCGGAACCACAGGGCAGGCATCAGCCACAGGCTCGCCCCCAGCAAGGCAAGGCTGGTGACGCTGCGGAGCACGATGCTGGTCAGGCTCATCGGCCGGCACTCATGCGCGATTCTCTTCGACGATGGCCTGCTCGAGACGCGCCAGTCGACCCGGCACCAGGCTGTCCTCCAGGGTCGAGATGCGCAGGATATGGCCGAGCGCCGGGTGAGGGGAGCGGGTGATCAGCACGCCCTGCGCCATCAGTTGCTGCTGAACCTGAGCGGCCCGCTCGGCGCTCTTGAGGCGCACGCAGAGGAAGTTGGTGGCACTGGGGAGGACGTCAGCCCCCAGCGAGCGCAGGTGCTCGGCAAGCTGATCACGAGACTGGATGACCGCGGCGACGTGAGTCGCGGCTTCTTCGGGATGCTCCAGCAGCAGCTCGCCGGCTGCCAGTGCCGGCGCGCTGACGGCATAGTGGATCCGAACCTTGGTCAGAAGGGCGAGATCCTCACGCTCGGCGATCATGAAGCCGAGACGCAGGCCCGCCAGTCCATAAGCCTTGGAGAAGGTGCGCAGCCGGAAGGTACGAGCCATCGGGGCATTGTCGGCCTGCGCCGCATCGGGGCGGAAGTCGTGATAGGCCTCGTCCAGCAGCAGGCTGCAGTCCGCTGGGAGCGCATCACGCAGTGCTCGGACATCCTCATCCGAGTGCAGGTGCCCGCTGGGGTTGTCCGGGTTGGCGAGATAGACGACACGGGCCGCATGCTGACTTGCCGCCGCGGCGAGTGCGGCGAGATCCGGTGCCAGCTGGGCAGAGTGGGGGGCATCGTCAGAGGCATGGGCTTCGGTATATGGCACTTCAACGACCTCAGCACCGAGACCGCGCGCAAAGTACGCCAGTGTGGGGTAGGTGCCGGCACTGGTGATCACGCGCTCTCCCGCACAGATGGTGGCGCGCATCACCAGCGCCAGCAGGCTGTCGGCGCCGGCGTCGACCAGCAGCGTCTCGTAGGCGACGCCCAGGCGCTCGGCCAGTTGATGGCGCAGTTGCCAGGCATCGGCGTCCGCGTAGCTGCGGCTCAGGTCTGCCAGGGCATGGCCCAGCTCGCCGCCGAGTACCGCGTGGGGCATGTCGAGCCCTTCATTGGAGCCGTACTGATGCGGCAGCGCATGCCCCAGTCTGCGTTCCAGCGCCTTGATGCCGGGGAACGGGTTGTGCGGTCCCTCCTGATAAAGGTGGGCCAGGAAACGGCGGGGAGTGGCGGTAGTCATCTTGGCTCCAGAGGCGGTAACGGATGACGCCGGGAGGCAGGAGGTGGCCATGCGGCGTCAGAGAGTGAGTCGAGGAGACAGTGGGCGCTCAGGAGGCAGGTCGCGCACTGGCAAGGGCGTCAAGCGCAGCCTGATCGAAGGCGCCGCTGAGCGTGAATGTCCGGGTCTGCTGGCGCTCCGCGCTGAGACGGCGCACCAGCTCCAGTGTCAGCTGGTAGGGCTGCAGGGTGCGGTCGGAGAGCCTCAGGGGGCCACCGCTGGTATCCAGGCGTGCCACGAGGCGCCATTGCAGACTGTCGATGCCGGGGCGATCGTTGCTCCAGTTGAGCACCTGCGGGCCATCCTTGAGCGCCAGCAGGGCACGTGTCAGCGCTTCATTGAGTGCGCCGGGCTGCACCTCGAGACTGGCATCCACTTCAGGAGGTGCCAGCAGCAGGACCTGCTCGCCCAGTGGCGGGGTCCAGCTCTGCTCATCCAGCAGGCGGGCAGCACTCTGGCCCAGGCCATAGATGGGGTCGCGCTCCGCGCGTGGCACCTGATCCAGTCCCATGCAGCCGGTCAGACCGGTGATCAACATCAGGCTCGCCAGTGTTCGCAGCCCGCGACTCATTCGTGACATGCCGGGGCGCCTCCCCTGTCATCAGGGGCCTCAAGTTCCGGGCGCGGCGACAGCGCATCGAGGAAGGCATCCAGCTCGGCGAACAAGGCCGTGCGAATCGGCTCGGCCTCATTGACCAGATGATGCTGCGCCTCGGGGTGGCGATGAATCCGCGCGTTGGGGAACTTGCTGGCCAGCACGTCGAGATTCCACTGCCAGTCCACCGTGGTGTCCTGTTCGCCCTGCAGGATCAGGGTGGGTAGCGAGCAGGGCGGGAGGGCCTGCAGGCGTGGAATCCAGGCGCGCATGGCCGAGACCCACTTCACGGCGAGTCGATCCGCCTGAAGCGGGTCGTTGGTGCTCAGGAACTCGTAGAACGCCGCGTCATTGGTATTCGCGCGGTACTTGCGCGGAATGGAGTCGATGAAGGGGCGCGCCATGCTATGCAGCCAGCGGGACTGCGGCCACCCCCAGGGGCGAACCAGCGGGGCGAGCAGCGCGATTCCCTGCCAGCGCGAGTCACTGCCACGCATCAGGGCGTCGGTGGCCAGCACGGAGCCGCCGGTGCTCTGACCGATCCCGAACCAGGGGTGCGGCGCCAGATCATGGACTTCCAGATACTCCTGAAACGCCTGCAGGCAGCCGACATAGTCACCGAAGTCATCGATGGAAGCCGGCTCGCCGGAGGACAGGCCATGCCCCGGCAGGTCCCACAGCGCGACCTGCCAGCCCTGCTTCAGCAGGTGGGCCAGCAGGTGACGATACAGCGCGAGGTGATCGAAATATCCATGCACCACGAAGATGGTGCCGCGCGGACTCGGGGGAGTCCACAGCTGTGCCCACAGGCGAAAATCGCCAGCATCGAGGTGTCCGGCATGTACGGTGACATGTGCGCTGCGCAGTTCATCCAGGCCATAGTGGCTCAGGTAACAGGCCAGCGGGCTGGTCGTCTGACCGGGCAGACACTCAGGCAGACGAATGAAAGGGCCATAATCGAGCAGTGCGCTGAAGTCGGGCATGGTGATCTCCATAATGCTGCCATGCTAGCGGCTGGAGCTGTCGTGAGCCATAGGAAAAAACAGTGTTTCTTCATACAAGGGCTGCGTGTCGCGAACTGCCAGCATTCGTCATGCCATTTCCAGAACACGGTAATCCGGTTTCAGCCTCTTGTTCATTGGTCAAAGCCCCGCTTCCGCCAGCCACGGCATCGGGTATGGTGAAGTGATCCACAACCGCCCGGCAGATGATTCATTCCACGTACGGTTCGTCAGTTGATATTCGTTTCCAGGGAGAGCACACGCATGACTGATCGCATTCAACTTGAACGTCTGGCCATTGATGCCGGACTGCACCGCTTCATCGAGGAGGAAGCGTTGCCCGGTTCCGGTATCGCCTCGGCCGACTTCTGGTCCGGCGTCGATGCGTTGCTGCACGAGCTGGCGCCACGCAATCGCGAGCTGCTGGAAACGCGCGAACAGCTGCAGGCCAGCATCGACCAGTGGCACCGTGAGCATCCCGGCAAGGTCGAACTGCCCGCCTACAAGGCCTTCCTGAAGGAGATCGGCTACCTGGAAGACGAGCCGGCCAGTGTCGAGGCCACCACCGCCAACGTGGACAGCGAGATCTGCCAACAGGCAGGACCGCAGCTGGTCGTGCCGGTGATGAATGCCCGTTACGCCCTGAACGCCGCCAATGCGCGCTGGGGCTCACTCTATGACGCCCTCTACGGCACCGACGCGATCAGTGATGACGATGGCGCCGAGCGCGGCAAGGACTACAACCCGGTGCGGGGTGCCAAGGTGGTGGCCTACGCACGTCAGGTGCTGGATACCATCGCGCCGCTGGCTGGCGGTACGCACCATGACAGCGAGGGGTACTCCATTCGTGACGGCCACCTGCTGGTGCGGGTCGGCGGGCGTGACCTGAGCCTCAAGTCGCCGGAACGCTTCCTCGGCTATCGCGGCGACGAAAGCGCGCCAAGCGCGATCATCTTCGCGCACAACGGGCTGCACGCGGAGCTCGTGATCGATGCCGAGCACCCCATCGGCAAGACCGACCCCGCCAACGTCAGTGACCTGATCATGGAGGCTGCGCTCTCCACCATCATGGACTGCGAGGACTCGGTGGCCGCGGTGGATGCCGACGACAAGGTGGCCGTCTATCGCAACTGGCTGGGCCTGATGAAGGGCGATCTGACCGAGACGCTGGAGAAGAAGGGTCGCCAGATGACGCGCAGGCTGAACGCGGACCGTGAATACACCGGCGCCGATGGCACCACCCGCGTGCTGCATGGTCGCTCGCTGATGCTGATCCGCAACGTGGGCCATCTGATGACCAACCCGGCCATCCTGCTGGAAGATGGCAGCGAGGCGCCGGAAGGCATCATGGATGCCATCTTCACCAGTCTGATCGCGCTGCATGATCTCAAGGGTGACAAGGACAGCCGTGGCGGTATCTGCAACTCGCGCACCGGCTCCGTCTACATCGTCAAGCCCAAGATGCACGGTCCGTCCGAGGTCGCCTTCGCTGACGAGCTGTTCTCGCGTGTCGAGCAGCTGCTGGGCCTGCCGAATGCCACGCTCAAGATGGGCATCATGGACGAGGAGCGTCGTACCACCGTCAACCTCAAGGCCTGCATCGCCGCGGCCAGTTCCCGTGTAGCCTTCATCAATACCGGCTTCCTGGATCGCACCGGTGACGAGATGCACACCTCGATGGAAGCTGGTCCGATGCTGCGCAAGGGTGACATGAAGGGGGCGGCCTGGATTCAGGCCTACGAGAAGTGGAACGTGGATATCGGGCTGGAATGCGGTCTGCGGGGTCGCGCCCAGATCGGCAAGGGCATGTGGGCGATGCCGGACCTGATGGCGGCGATGCTGGAGCAGAAGATCGGCCATCCCCGCGCCGGTGCCAATACCGCCTGGGTCCCGTCACCGACCGCGGCCGTGCTGCATGCGCTGCATTATCACCAGGTCTCGGTGAAGGACGTGCAACATGACCTGCTCAGTCGCCCGCGCGCCAGTCTCGATGACCTGCTGACCATTCCGCTGGAGCTTGATCCCCAGTGGAGTGCCGAGGAGATCCAGGCCGAGCTGGACAACAACGCCCAGGGGATTCTCGGCTATGTGGTGCGCTGGATCGATCACGGCACCGGTTGCTCCAAGGTGCCGGACATCCACGATGTCGGCCTGATGGAAGACCGCGCCACGCTGCGCATCTCCAGCCAGCACATCGCCAACTGGCTGCATCATGGCATCGTCGACAACGCCCAGGTGCAGGACACGCTGGAGCGCATGGCGGGCGTGGTGGATCGTCAGAACGCTGCGGATCCCAGCTATCAGGCGATGACGGCGGATCTCGAGGGCTCCATCGCCTTCCAGGCTGCCTGCGAGCTGGTGTTCCAGGGACGAGTGCAGCCGAGTGGCTATACCGAGCCGGTACTGCATCGCCGCCGCCTTGAGAAGAAGCAGCAGGCTCACTGAGGCAGCGTCAGCGCTGCGCCATGAGCGTGGCACTGCGGATGCGGATCTTGGACATGCACGACGGCGGCTCTCGAGCCGTCGTCGTGCTTTCTGGCGATGCCATATTTCCCGAGGCGGCATTTGACGCTAGCCTTGCCCCCAGTAGCGCGCAACCGTACGATCAGCGCCCGCTCAGCCACTGCAGCGCCTGAAACGCGATGGTGTGGCGATCCCTGGTCACCACGCCTGTGCGTGTCGGTGCCACCAATCTGTCGTAGTCATCCTGTCGAGGAGAACGTCATGCCCGTCATGCACGCTGCTGCCATCGAGGACTTTCTCGATGATGTCTTCCCCCAGCGCCTGGGCACCATAGAAGCCGTGGGGGATGGCTGGGCCACCATGGGACTGGCCATCGAGGACGAGCATCTGCGTCCCGGAGGCAGCGTCTCCGGTCCGGCGATGATGGCGTTGGCCGATGTCTGTCTGTATGTCGCGATCCTGGGGGAGATCGGCCCGGAGCCGATGGCCGTGACCAGTGATCTCAACATCCATTTCCTGCGCCGTGCCCGCGGTGACCGGGATCTGATGGCCACCGCACGCCTCCGCAAGCTCGGGCGGCGTCTCGCCGTGGGCGAGATCGAACTGTTCAGCCATGGCGACACGGACCCGGTCGCTCTCGTGACCGCAACCTATGCCTTGCCGGATCGCGATGACTAGCGGCAGGTGGTGGGGGTGATCGCCCCGCTACAGCTTGTTGGCATCCTTTTCCTCGCTGCCGCGCTGACGCCAGCCGGTGATGGCCAGGCTCAGCCAGCCCGCGATCAGCAGCAAGCCACCGATGGGCGTGATGATGCCCAGCTGGGTGCGCGCCGTGGTGGCCAGCGCATACAGTGAACCGGAAAACAGCAGCATCCCGGCCGCCCACAGCCCCAGCGTCAGCATCTGTCCGCGCAGGGGCTGCACCGAGCGCCAGGCCAGCACGCCGACCGCCGCCAGCACGTGCCACATCTGATAGCGCACGCCGGTCTCGAAGACGCGCAGCATGTCCGCGCTCAGAGTGCCGCGCAGGCCATGACTGGCGAAGGCGCCCAGCGCGATGGTGGACATGCCAGCCAGGCCCATGGCCAGCCACCAGTGGCGGGAGTGGGAGTCGTTGTGACGCATAGAGAGAAAATTCCTTGAGGGCAGGTGGCGAGGGCATATCGTACCGACGATGTTGTGCCTACGCCTGTCCACGTAAAGCCGCTACAATGGCGGCCTCTTTTCGCGGGAGGACAGCATGCAGATACAGCTAAACGGTGAAGATCATGTGGTGGCGGATGCCATGACAGTCGCCGCTCTGGTCGAGAGTCTCGGACTTCAGGGCCGCCGCCTGGCAGTCGAGCGCAACGAGGACATCGTGCCACGTAGCGCTCACGCCGACACCCTTCTGCAGGCCGGTGATCGCATCGAGATCGTCCACGCCATCGGTGGTGGTTGAACGTCCCGCTGCCAGGGTCGATAGCTTTCACTTCACGCTCGCTCACGTCCAGCTCGATGAGGTCATCATGACAGACAGTTCTGCCCAGACGCTTAACGCCCCCGTCACCCAGGTCGCCGGTGACAGTCCGCTGGTCGTCGCCGGTCGCGAGTTCTCCTCGCGCCTGCTGGTCGGCACCGGCAAGTACAAGGACATGGATGAGACCCGTTCCGCCATCGAGACCTCCGGCGCGGAAGTGGTCACCTTCGCGGTGCGTCGCACCAACCTGGGCCAGAATGCCGATGAGCCGAATCTGCTCGACGTGCTGTCGCCCAGTCGCTATACCTTCCTGCCCAATACCGCCGGCTGCTACAACGCGCGTGACGCGGTGCGTACCTGCAAGCTGGCGCGTGAACTGCTGGATGGCCACAATCTGGTCAAGCTGGAAGTGCTGGGCGATCAGGACACGCTGTATCCCAATATCGTCGAGACCCTCAAGGCCGCCGAGGAGCTGGTGGCCGATGGCTTCGACGTGATGGTGTATACCTCCGACGACCCCATCGTCGCCCGTCAGCTCGAGGAAATCGGCTGCTGCGCCATCATGCCGCTGGGCTCGCTGATCGGCTCCGGCCTCGGCATCCTCAACCCGCATACCCTGTCGCTGATCATCGAGCGCGCCAACGTGCCGGTGCTGGTGGATGCCGGGCTGGGCACGGCGTCCGAGGCGGCCTTCGCGATGGAGCTCGGCTGTGATGGCGTGCTGATGAACAGCGCCATCGCCCATGCTCGCCAACCGCTGCTGATGGCGGACGCCATGCGCCAGGCCGTGATCTCCGGCCGTGGTGCCTTCCTGGCGGGACGCATGCCGACTCGCCTGACGGCGCGCGCTTCCTCGCCGGGGGCCGGCCTGATCACCGGCTGACCTCCTGAATCATTCGAATCCGATGCTCGCGCATCGCTCATGCAAAGACCAAGACGACCCCATGACTGACGAGACTTCCAAGCCGCAGGACGACACGTCCACTTCTGCTCCTGCTGACGATGCGCAGCAAGAGAGCGTGCAGAACGAGAGCGTGCAGAACGAGAGCGTGCAGAACGAAAGCGCGCAAGCGACCCCTTCCGTGGCGGATGAAGCCGTCGCCCGCAAGCGTGGCATCAAGAGCTACGTGATCCGCGGTGGGCGCATGACACAGGCCCAGACCCGCGGGCTCGAAGAGGTCTTCCCGCGCCTTGGTCTGCGTCACGAGCAGGGCGAGCTGGACCTCGAGGCGCTGTTCGGTCGCCGTGCGCCGCTGGTGATCGAGGTCGGCTTCGGCATGGGCAAGTCGCTGTGCGAGCAGGCTCAGGCCAATCCGGGCACCGACTTCATCGGGATCGAGGTGCATGCCCCGGGTGTCGGCAAGCTGCTGGATGATGTCGACAAGCTGGGTCTGACCAATCTGCGCGTCTATCGTCACGATGCATTGGAAGTGCTGGCTGACTGCGTGCCGGCGGGGTGTGCCGACACCTTCCAGCTGTTCTTCCCGGACCCGTGGCCGAAGAAGAAACACCACAAGCGTCGCATCGTGCAGCCGGCCTTCGTCGAGCTGGTGCGTCGTGTGCTCAAGCCGGGCGGTCACTTCCACATGGCCACCGACTGGGAGAACTACGCCGAGGCCATGGCCGAAGAGATGGCCGAGGCACCGGGCTTCGTCAACACGGCTCCGGCCGAGAGCGCCCCCTATGTGCCGCGTCCGGATTTCCGTCCGCTAACCAAGTTCGAGCAGCGCGGTGAGCGTCTCGGTCACGGCGTGTGGGATCTGATCTTCGTCAAGCAGGACTGATTCGCGCTTCGTGCGCAGTGGCGGCATCATCACGATGCTGCATCGCGGCCGCCTTCGGGTGGCCGCTTGCGTCTGAGACCCGCCGCTTTTGCCTTTCTCTTCCCACCTCGTCCCGAGAGCTGATGACCATGACGACGCCCACCCCTGAGCCGGCTGACCGGCCGACCATGACGCCACTGACGACCCTGACCTGCCCACTGGATGCCCAGCGGCTGATGCGAGATGGCCAGAGCTGGTGCTGCGCCGATGGTCATCGCTTCGATATCGCGCGTCAGGGGCACGTCAATCTGCTGCCGGTGCAGCGCAAGCGCAGTCTGGACCCCGGCGACAGCAAGGCGATGGTCAGCGCTCGCCAGCGGCTGTTCGCCCTCGGTGGCTATCAGCCTCTCGCCTCGGCGCTGGCACGACGAGTGCTGGCGCTGGCAGGGCAGGCAAGTGCGCTGGCCGTGCTGGATGCCGGCTGTGGGGAAGGCTTCTATCTGCGTCAGCTGGCAGGCGCTGCCGATGAGCAGCGGCGCTCGCTGACGGCGGCGGGACTGGATATCTCCAAGCACGCGGTGCTGGCGGCAGCGAAGCAGTCACGCGATGCCGCCTGGCTGGTGGGCACCAACGCGGCACTGCCGTTGGAAGACGCCTGTGTGGATGTGGTGATCTGCGCCTTCGGCTTCCCCGTCTGGCAGGAGTTCGCTCGTGTGCTCAAGCCCGGGGGCCATGTGGTGCTGCTGGAGGCGGGAGCCGAGCACCTGCTGGCGTTGCGCAGAATTCTCTACCGGGAGCTGAAGCCCGCGCGTGGCGAGGCCGGGGTGATGGCCGCCGAAGCTGCAGGTTTCGTGGTGGAGGGGGAGGTCGAGCATCTGCATGCAGGGCTTTCATTGACCAGCAATGAGCAGATCCGGGATCTGCTGACCATGACCCCGCATCTGTATCGTGCCGAGCGTGATGGTCTGGCACGAGCCGAAGCCATGACGGCCTTGGCGGTCGAGCTGCACGCGGAACTGAGAGTGTTCACGCGCGAGGAGGCACAAGGCGCGGCGTAAATAGAAATTCTTCGCATTTGGCTTGCAAAAGCAAATGAGAATGATTATCTTGTCTGTGCGGTGTCCGGGCAGACATCGCAGGGCGCAAGCCCATCCGCGGCGGCGGAGTCAGGCCCCCGCTGCGGAGTTTCTCCTCATCAAGCTAGTCACGGTCTTGGGCATCCTCTTTGGGATGCCCTTTTTCTTGTGTGCGGTTCATGCCGAGAGCCCTCAGGTCGCGAGCCGCGACGGAGCCTCCGTCAGGTCGCCAGCCACAGGGGCAGGGTCAGCATCGCCAGCAGCGTCTGCGCGGTGATCAGCGCCGCCATCAGTTCGGCATTGCCACCCAGCTGGCGCGCCAGGATGTAGGCTGAGGTAGCCGTGGGCAGCGCGGCAAACAGGATGGCGACATCGCGTGCCACGCCAGTCAGGCCAACGCCGGCGCACAGACCCACCACCAATGCCGGCATCGCCAGCAGCTTCAGCAGACTCGCCAGCCATGCCACGCTGCCACTGTTCATCAGTACTCGTGGTCGCAGCGCCACGCCTACCGCCACCAATCCCAGTGGCAACGCCGCGCGCCCCAGCAATGTCAGCGCATCGCCGCTCCAGCCCGGCAGGCCGATGCCGCTGAGATTGAGCGCCGTTCCCGCCAGGCAGGCCAGCACCAGAGGGTTGCGGGTCAGCGCCTTGAGTGAGCGCAGCAGTCCGCCGTCACCCAGAGTGCCGGCACCGATGAACGCCAATACGCACAGCAGGTTGGCCGCTGGCACCATCAGGGCCAGCGCCACCGCCGCGACGGTCGCACCGGCACTGCCATGCAGCGCTGCCGCGCCGGCCACGCCGACGTAGCTGTTGAAGCGGATGCTGCCCTGGAAGAGTGAGGTGAAGGACGCGGCATCGCCCAGCTGGCGGCTCAGCCAGTCGGGGGCATGACGCCACCCCAGCCACAGCGCGGCAGCGAACAGCAGCATCGAGCCCAGCATCACGCAGGCCAGAGGGATGACCGGGACGCTGGCCATGTCAGCGCGCGCCAGGGTGGACATCAGCATGGCAGGGAACAGCACGTAATAGATGAGGCGTTCCAGCTCGCTCCAGAACCCCTCGCCCGGGAAGCGCTTCCAGCCCAGCAAGGCGCCCGCGACGATGAGCAGGAAGAGAGGACCGAGCGCCTGTTGTACACTTGCCATTCTGTCTCCTGGACGTGCTCACGGTGCGGATGGGGCGTCGTGGCCAAGAACGTCTCGTGCCTCGACGTGACACGATGTCTCGGCGGCTGCGCCCGCCGGGGGGCCTGATAAGCTTGTCATGAGTGGCTCACCTGCGCATTCATTCATGTGTCTTAACCTGTCGACCTGTTTGCCACGCGACTGTCTCCTCCTGTTCCGGCGTGCTGCCGGATTGTCATCGGAACCGCCATGTATCGCGCCGAAGAAGAAAATGCCCGCCCGCCCTTGCTCAACCTGCTGATCATGGTGACGCTGCTCACCATCGTCGTATCGCTCTATTACCTGATCGACTACTACCTTGTACGTGACGGCAGCAACGGCAAGGTCACCTGGTTCGCCCCCAACCAGTCCTGTGAGCTCAGCCATGCGCCCTGCAGTGCCGAGCTGGGACGCTTCGGGCGTATCACGCTCGCACTCGATGGTGACATCAGTCCGCTGACGCCGCTGGGTATCCGGGTGATCACGGAAGATGTGGCACCCGAAGGCGTGGAGGTCGATTTCATCGGTCGCCACATGGACATGGGGGTCAAGCGCAGTCTGCTGACCACCCGGGATGCGCCGACGCAGGCACGTCAGCACTGGTCGGGGGAAGGACAGCTCGGTTTCTGCAGCAGTGCCACCATGGCATGGCGAGCACAGGTGATCGTGACCACTGAACGTGGCCGCCTGGGCAGCTGGTTCGACTTTGACAGCCATCCGCCTGCCTCCACGGCGGAGCAGCTCGAAAGCTCGGTCAACCAGCTGTTCTCCCCTGACGAAAGAAGCGTCCGGCGAGACAGCTAGCGCGCGGCGAGGCGTGAGGCGTCTGACCGGCAGGCCACCACTGACAAGGAGTCCAGGCATGCAGGAGGAGAACAGGCAGACCCTGCGCTGGCTGATGCTGGGCGTGGTGGGTGTCGTGGCACTAGTGGGCGCGGGGGTGACATGGCAGGCCCTTCACCGACCGTCGGCGCCGGTGTCCGGCATGCAGGCGTGGGCGAGCCTTGGCGGGCCCATCCAGTTGACATCGGCACGGGGCGACTTCCGGCTCGCCGAGGTCAGCATGGGGGAGGCCGCACCACCGGATGCCACGCCGGTGGTGGCGCTCTATTTCGGCTATACCCAATGTCCGGATGTCTGCCCGATGACGCTGGCGGCCCTGCGCCAGGTGCTGACCGAGTTGCCGGCGTCGGCGGCCGCTCGCGTGGTACCGGTGCTTGTCTCTCTGGACCCTGAGCGTGATACGCCAGCACGTCTTGCCACCTATGCCGGGCACTTTGGTCCGCGTTTCATCGGGGTCACGGGCAGCGATACCGAACTGGCCGAGATCGCGCGTCGCTACGGGGTCAGTCATCGGCGTGTCGATGCCCCGGATTCCGCGCTGGGCTATACCGTGGATCATGGTGCGGCGCTGTATCTCGTCTCCGCGCAGGGGCGCATCTACGATCGCATTCCCTTCACGCCAGGCGCGGCCGGCATTCGGGCCGGCCTGACTCGCGTGCTGAGCGAGACCGCTCCCTGACGTCTCCTTGTCGTGCTGTCATGTGCGTCTCGGACACGAGGGAAATACACATTGTCCACAAGTTGGCAAGAGCCTGTGACGAGAATTGTGGATAATCATTCCGCCATCTTTCAGCAACCTGCTGTTTTTGAAGGTAGACTTTTGTATTTCAACAAAATCAACAAGTTAAGGCGTACATTGCCGATTTCGGGAGTCAGTGTTCACTTTGCCGCCACCCCTGACGGCCGCTGAGTTGCCATGTATCACGGCCGGTTGTCAACCTATGGTCAATAGCTTCCCCACAGAATTATCCACAGGCAGATCGCTCACCTGGAGGCCCGTTTCACGCTGCCTGACCCGTCGCGGGATGCCTCCTGTACAATGAAAAAGCCGCCCCTGAGGGCGGCTTTTTTCTGGCTGACGGCGCGCATTCGCGCGTCAGGGATTACTTCGCGGCATCTGCCTTGGTCACGTCGAGCAGCTCGACCTTGAAGGTCAGCGTCTCGTTCGGGCCGATCGGGCCGCCAGTGCCAGCCTTGCCGTAGGCGAGGTCGGCCGGGATGTAGAGCATCCAGGTATCCCCGACGCTCATTTCCTGCAGCGCTTCCTGCCAGCCCTTGATGACCTGGTTGACCTTGAAGCTGACCGGCTCGCCACGCTGGTAGGAGCTGTCGAAGACGGTGCCGTCCAGCAGCTTGCCTTCATAGTTCACCTTGACGGTGTCTTCCGCGTCCGGGCTCTCGCCGTCACCGGATTTCAGCACCTTGTACTGCAGGCCGGAATCCAGGGTCTTCACGCCATCCTGCTTGGCGTTCTCGGCGAGGAACTTGTCACCGGCCGCCTTGTTGTCGGCCGCCTGCTGTTCGGCCATCTGCTGCTGCTCTTCCATCTTCTTCTGCTGGAACTTCGAGAGCGCATCGGCAATTTCCTGATCGCTCATCTTCATGTCGCCCTTGGCATAGACGTCACGCACGGCTTGCGTGAAGGCATCCAGGTCAAGATCAGTGATGTCCTGAGACAGGCTCTTGCCCAGTGTCGCACCGATGCCGTAGCTGAGCTGTGCCTGGTCGTCAGAGAGGCTGTCGTCGGCGGCAAAGCTGAACGGGGTAACCAGGAGGGCGCCGAGCGCGACGGCACTAACCAGCTGTTTCATGAAAACTCCTTCAGGATGGGATGGGCCTGAGACGGGCCCGAAACGCATATGCGGCACGCAGCGTGGCATGACCATGCTGATGCTCCGGTGCTACTGGGACTCTAACAGTCGCGTACAAGTTCCGCATCTGCCATTAGGGTTGAGACGAGCTTCGCCCGGCGCGGCTCGTGGCCAGCAGGTGCAGGGCACGTGCGATGCTGTCGTCGTCCTCGTCGAGCGACGCCTGACCGGTAAGCTGTCGCAGCGACTGCAGGAAGGCGCGTCGGGGGTCATGACATGACATGAACGGTGGCGTGGGAGCATGGGCCGGAGGGCTGAGGGCTTCCAGGCGTGCCAGCGCTTCCTGCTCCGCCGACAGTTCACAGGCCTTCAATTGCTGATACAGCGTTTCCAGCCGGCGTGTGGTGGCCGCGCTTCGCGTGTCGGTTGGCTCCGTCAGGTGCTGCTTGAGCTGTCGGCGACGCTCGCGCAGTGTCACGGTCATCCCGCGTTGCCAGTCACGCACCTCACCGAGCAGCAGGCACGGCGAGGCACCCAGCGCCACACCGCGTGCGGCCAGCCAGTGAATCCATAGAAGCTCGCAGACATCGAGACCGGCCTCGTCCTGCAACAGCAGACAGGCACTCATCACGTCAGTCGGCTCTGCGCCATCTTCCTGGTCGTAGGACAGGCCCTGAGGAGCAGGCTGTGCGTAGAGGGACAGCGCGTAGTCCCACAATCCGGTAGAATGTGCGCCCATCAAGTCGGCTTTCCTGTGGTTCATGGCGGTCATGCCTGTGGTTCACGGCGGTCATGCATGCTGCGCGCGGGAGCCGACGCCCCCGGATTTTCTAATCGAGGTTGTCATGATTGCACTGCGCCAGCTCGCCCTGCAACGCGGCGGAGCCCCGCTGATCGACGAAGCGGACCTGACGTTGCATGCCGGTCACAAGGCGGGCATCGTCGGCCCCAACGGGGCCGGCAAGTCCAGTCTGTTCGGGCTGATTCTCGGTGAGCTGACCCCCGACAGCGGCAGCGTCTCGCTGGCCGGTGGCGTGCGGGTCGCGCACATGGCACAGGAAATCGATGCTCTGGAGCGCCCGATCGTCGACTACGTTATGGACGGGGATCACGCACTGCGCGAGACGGAGCGGGCTCTGGCCGCCGCCGAAGAAAGCGGCGAGCATCAGCGTCAGGCCGAGCTGCACGCTCACTTCGACACCCTCGATGGCTACACCGCGCGTGCGCGTGCCGAGCAGCTGCTGGTCGGGCTCGGTTTCCGCCAGGCCCAGCTCAGTCAGCCGCTGGCGGCCTTCTCGGGGGGCTGGCGGATGCGGGCCAATCTGGCGCGCACCCTCTTCACGCCGTCTGACCTGCTGCTGCTGGATGAGCCGACCAACCACCTGGATCTCGATGCGCTGCTGTGGCTGGAACAATGGCTGGCACGCTACCCCGGTGCGCTGCTGCTGATCTCCCACGACCGTGACTTCCTCGATGCGGTGTGTGATCACATCATCCACTTCGATCGTCGCAAGCTGGTGGTCTACAAGGGCAACTACAGCCGCTTCGAGCGAACGCGTTCCGAGCGCCTGGTGCGTGAGCAGGCCGAGCACGAGAAGACCATGGCGCGTCGCGCCGAGATCGAGGACTTCGTGCGTCGCTTCAAGGCCAAGGCCACCAAGGCACGCCAGGCCCAGAGTCGCCTGAAGATGCTGGAGCGCATGGAGGAGACGGCGGCGGTGAAGGCCGATTCGCCGTTCCACTTCACGATTCCCTGCTCCGACAAGATCTCCCATCCGCTGCTGGGACTGGACCGTGCGGTGATCGGCTATCCCGGTCAGCCGCCGCAGCTGTCCGGGGTGCGCTTCTCGCTGCTGCCGGGCCAGCGCATCGGCCTGCTCGGCCCCAACGGCGCGGGCAAGTCGACCCTGATCAAGGCGCTCACCGGTGAACTGGCTCTGGTCGAAGGCCAGCGCACCGCCGGCGAGCATCTGGCCATCGGCTACTTCGCCCAGCACCAGGTCGATGGGCTCGACCTGACCTCGACTCCCTTCAATCATGTGCTGCGTCTCTCGCCGGGGGCCGGGGATCTGGAGATCCGCACCTTCCTCGGCAGCTTCGGCTTCCATGGGGATGAAGTGTACGCTTCGGTGGAATCGTTCTCCGGTGGCGAGAAGGCACGCCTGGCGCTGTCGCTGATCGCGTGGCAGAAGCCCAATCTGCTGCTGCTGGATGAGCCGACCAACCACCTGGATCTCGACATGCGCGAGGCGCTCACCGATGCGCTGGCGACCTTCGAGGGCACCGTGATTCTGGTCTCCCACGACCGCCACCTGCTGCGCGCCTGCGTGGATGAATTCTGGTGCATCGCCGATGGCCGCGTGACGCCCTTCGATGGCGATCTCGACGACTATCGTGCCTGGCTCAAGGCGCGGGTCGAGGGCGAGCGGCGTGAGGCGCGCGCCCAGAAGGATGCCGAGGCTGGCAGCGAGGGCACGCGCACGCCGGACCGCAAGGAAGCCCGTCGTCAGGCCGCCGAGCTGCGCGAGAAGCTGCGCCCGCTCAAGAAGCTCAGCGACAAGGCCGAGCAGAAGATGAGCAAGGCGCAGGGGGAGCTGGACAAGGTCGAGGAAGCGCTGGGCGATGCCACGCTCTATGAGGCGGACCGCAAGAGCGAACTGACCCGGCTGCTGGCCAGTCAGGGCGAGATCAAGGGACGTCTCGAGGACGCCGAAGCCGAATGGTTCGAGGCGCAGGAAGCGCTGGAAGAGATGGAAGCCCAGCTCAAGGCGGCGGACTGAGGCATGCGGCTGGATCGCTGGCTGACGCGCCAGCCGCAGCTCAATCGCCGCCTGGCGTTGCATGCGCTGGCGGCGGGGCGTGTGCGGATCAATGGCCAGACGGTCCGCGATCCGCTGCACGAGGTCGGTCCCTTTGATGCCATCGCGCTGACAGCCGATACGCTGGCGGACAATGACGCGACGCCAGGCGAGATACGCCTGCAGGCGCCACGTCGTCCACGCCATGTGCTGCTCAACAAGCCTGCCGGGGTCGTGACGGCCTGTCATGACCCCGAACATCCCACCGTCATCGATGTGCTGCGCGATTCGCTTGAATCACGTGGAGAGGATGACGGCTGGCTCGAGGAAATCCATCACGTCGGACGACTGGATCGCGCCACGACCGGTGCCTTGCTGCTGACCAATGACGGTGATGTCTCGTCACGCATCAGCGATGCCGGACTGGATGGGCCCGCCAAGCGCTACCGCATGGGGCTGGAGCAACCGCTGTCGGAGGCGGCGCAGGCCGAGGCGATCTCGCGGGTGGCACAGGGCGTCCTGCTCGCCAATGACGCTCGGCCGACGCTGCCCGCGCGGCTCGAGTTTCTGGCCGCGGACGAGGCGCGCCTGACGCTGCACGAAGGTCGCCACCATCACGTCAAGCGACTGTGGCGCACTCTGGGCAATCGCGTGGTGTGGCTGCATCGCGAGTCGGTGGCGGGGCTGAGTGTCGCCGGGCTTGCGGTGGGGGACTGGCGAGAGCTGACGCGTGACGAGTGCCTGCGGCTCGGCGCGGCGCTGGCACATGAGTGAGGCCGCTGCCTCAGCGGCCGCTGGCCTGGCTCGGCAGACCCTCATCCTCCTCTTCGCTCTCCGTCGGGGGGACATCCGGGGCTGACAGGCTGATCAGCTCACCCCGCGAGTTGCGGGTGAAGTTGCGGACGATGACCCCGATGTTGCGCGGCAGGGGATCGAACTGCTCGCAGCGGTTCAGCACCTCATGCATGTCCCCATAGCCGCTGCGACGACGTGAATCGATGGTCGCACGCGAGAAATCGATATCCTTGAGTGAGGTCTCGTCGGGGCGAGCCGCCGCCAGCAGGCGCACGACATTGATGGACGGTTGCTGGGTCATGGCCAGGATGTCGTGTATTTCCTGAGACTGGCGCAGGTCTTCCGGCAGCAGGTCGGCCAGGTGCTCCAGGCCCATGCGCAGTGCCTGATTCTCTTCCATCAGATGCAGATGCTCACCGGCGCGGCTGGAGTACTGGATGTCCTTTTCGCGTAGCTGGGCTTCCTGCAAGGTTTCCGGCACCTTCCCGTAGGCGCTCCACAGGTCGATGACGTAGCAGTTGACGATCGTCTCGCTGTGCGCGCGCTCCGACAGCACCCAGCTGATCGGCGTGTTGGAGTAGAGGCCGCCATCCCAGTAGGCCTGACCGTCGATCCACACCGGCGGGAATGCCGGCGGCAGGGCACCACTGGCCAGTATGTGGCGGTGATCCAGCGCCTCTTGTGACGAATCGAAGTAACGCAATGCGCCGCTGCCGATATTGACCGCCCCGACCGATAGCCGCACGTTCTCCGGGTGACGGGCGTCGAGGCGCTCGAAGTCCACCAGGCGATTGAGGGTGTCTCCCAGCGGTTCGGTGTCGTAGAGACTGGGCGGTTCGCCGAAGAAGCTCTGCCAGATGGGAACTGTCCACAGGGGGCGCGGACGGAAGAAGCCCGGGATACCCCACAGCATGGCGGAGGAGCGCGCGACGCTGCGCTCCCAAGGGTGGAAGGCCGGCCCGAGGCTGTTGGCCGGTTGCGCGATGCCATACCAGAACGCTTCGAGGGCCTTGAGGCGCTCGCCATCCGGATTGCCCGCGATCAGTGCGCCATTGATGGCACCGACGGAGGTCCCGACGACCCAATCGGGCTGGATGCCGGCCTCTGCCAGTGCCTCGAACACGCCGATCTGGTAGGCGCCAAGGGCACCGCCGCCTTGCAGGACCAGAATATTGAGCGCGTCAGCGCAGAAGTCGCAGGATGTATCACGCATGAAACCTTCTCCTTTCCGGTAGCGCCACGCTGATGGCCTGCACGGCCTCGGCTACCTGATTGGCAGGTGATCGGCTTGTGGCAATGAAAGCGAACACGAATTGTGCAGTGCAGCATAGCAGCTGTCAGCATAGCACGCTCCTGTGGCTCCTGTGGCTCGTGCATGGGCGGCCTGCGCGCGCGTGGCCTGACGGGTGATTCACGTACACCAGGGGGTCAGCCAGTGGTCCGCGATCACCAGCAGCAGGGCGTAGCGGCCGCCTTTGGCGACCAGAATCAACAGCACGCTCTTCCACCAGGGCAGGCGGAAGACGCCTGCCAGCACCGTCAAGGGGTCACCGATCACGGGTGCCCAGCTGAGCAGCAGGCTCCAGGCACCGATGCGGCGATACCACAGCGTGCCGCGCGCCAGCGCTCGCCGCGAGACCGGGAACCAGCGACGAGTCCGCAGACGCCGTGCGCCGCGTCCCAGGGCGACATTGATCAGGCTGCCCAGCGTGTTGCCAAGCGTTGCGACAAGCCATAGCGCCCATGGGGCGACCCCCTCGCACCACAGCCCCGCCAATGCGGCTTCCGACCCGCCCGGCAGCAGCGTGGCGCTGGCCAGTGCTATCAGGCCCAGCGACAGCAGGGCGACCACGTCATCCATGCCGCGATTTTCCTGAACCGCAGGGGCCGAGCCGAGGGTGAAGCAGCTGGGTGGCTTTCTTCCCCTCGCCGCTCGGGTATGCTGTTGGCAAATTCATGTCATTTTCCGGGAGTCTCGTGCATGCATATTCCGTGCGTCCTGACGATTGCCGGCTCAGACCCATCGGGCGGGGCCGGCATTCAGGCGGATCTCAAGACATTCTCCGCGCTGGGGGCGTATGGAGCCAGCGTGATCACGGCACTGACCGCCCAGAATACCTGTGGCGTGCGCAGCGTCGAGCCGGTGTCGTGCGCCTTCATCGGAGCACAGCTGGATGCCGTGCTGGATGATCTCGATATCATCGCCATCAAGATCGGCATGGTCGCGGACCCGGCTGTCGTGGAGCTGCTGGCGGACAGGCTCCGTCAGCGTCGCCCGCGCTGGATCGTGCTCGACCCGGTGCTGGTGGCCAAGAGCGGCGATGCGCTGGTCAATGACGCGGCCATCCAGGCGGTGGCAGAGCATCTGGTGCCATTGGCGGACATCATCACGCCCAATCTGCATGAAGCGGCGGTGCTGCTGGGCGAGCGTCGTCTGATCGGGCGGGAGGACATGCCTCAGGTCGCGCGTGAGTTGCGCGCACGCGGTGCCAATGCTGTCCTGATCAAGGGGGGCGCACTGGAGGGCCAGGCCTGCGATGACCTGCTGGTCAGTGATGCCGGTGAGCAATGGCTGTGCGCGCCACGGATCGAGACCGACAACCTGCACGGCACCGGTTGCTCGATGTCCTCGGCGATCACGGCGCGCCTGGCGCAGGGGCTGTCACTGACGAGGGCCGTGGAGGAATCGCGGGAATGGCTGCTGGGAGCGCTGCGTGCCTCGGATCAGCTGAATGTCGGCAAGGGGCGTGGCCCCGTGCACCACTTTCACGCACTCTGGTGAGACCGTGCGTCGCGAGAGCCTGAGCTGACCCCTCGCGCGTGAGAGGAACGCCTCCCTGTCACTTCCTTGAAGAGTCGATGCCATGTCCCGCTCCCGGATTCGCCTGCCCTCGCCAAGGGCTTTCTCGTCTCGATGGTTGCGCACCAGCCTGATGGCTGGAGTGCTTGCCATGCTTCCCTCCTGGGCGTTTGCCGCCGAGATAAAGGGAGTGACCTTCGCGGAGCAGGCCGAGACGCAAGGCGGCCAGCCGCTTGAGCTGATCGGTACCGGGCTGTTTACCTATCTGGTATGGGACGCCTACGTCGGTGGCTATTATCAGGATGCCCGGCGACCGCGGCCTGCACCACTCAGCGATGTCTCGCGACGTCTGGTGCTGGAGTATTTCCATGCCATCGAGGCGGCTGACTTCGCCAAGGCGACCACCAGGGGCGTGCGCCAGAATCTTTCCGAAGCGAATTTCGCGGCGATCGAGGCGGAGCTGTCGCGCTTCAATGCAGCCTATCGGGACGTGTCGCCGGGAGATCGCTATGCGCTGGAGTGGCAGGCAGAGGAGGGTGGCAAGGGACGGCTGACGCTGGCGCTCAACGATACCTTGCTCTTCGAGAGCGCTTCGCTGGCATTGGCCAACGGGGTGTTCGCGATCTGGCTTGGCGACTCCCCCGCGCGCGACGATTTTCGTTCACAACTGCTGGGGCGTTAGCCGTCAGCCTCTGAACTTCCGGGCGACTCGCGCCCATGGCGAGCCCTGCCTCATCAAGACGCCCCTGCCGGTTACCCGGCAGGGGCGTCTTGTCATCTGACACGGCCATCGTTGCCGTCAGGAAGGTCTCCCGCGGCAACTCGCTGGCCAATGCTGCGGCTTACTTGGCTTCTGCCGCCTTGATGTCAGCCTGCAGCGTGTCGAGGATCTTGCTGCCACGCTCGCCGGCCTGCTCCCGGAAGACCTCCCAGCCTTTCTCGCCGACCGGACGGAAGGCTTCACGCTGCTCGTCGTTCAGCGTGATGATCTTGATGTCGCTGTCCTGCTTGATCTTCTCGAGACGGTCCGCGTTGTACTCCTCCTGCTTCTCGAAGATATACGGGCGCATCTCGTTGGTGACCTTGTCGAGCATCTGCTGCTGCTCGTCATCCAGACCGGAATAGAAATCGCTGGAGGCCACCAGCGTGGTGATGAACTGCGCCTGCTTGGCCTGGATCATGTAGTCCTGAACTTCATAGAAGCTCATTTCCTGAATGGCGAACACCGGGTTCACCTGGCCGTCTATCTGCCCCAGCTGCAGGCCGGAATAGACCTCCGAATACGGCAGCGGCGTCGGGTTGGCGCCATAGGCGCGATAGCTCTCCACCAGAATCGGTGACGTCATGGTGCGAATCTTGAAGCCTTTCATGTCCTCAGGCGTCTCGATGTCACGGTTGCCGGTCCAGACCATCCAGCCTTCCGGAATCACGCCCAGCAGCTGAAGGTTCTGCTCGGTGTAGGCCTCGGACAGCATGTCGATGGCCTTGGAGTTGCCGAGCACCTCTTCATTGACGGCGTTGTCGTCGGAGAACAGGAAGTGCAGCGTGAAGACGCCTGATTCAGGAATCACCGAGGCCAGGTGACCCGGTGACGCAAAGGTCAGCTGGATGGCATCGCTCTGCACCAGTTCGGTGAGCTGTGAGGAGGTACCCAGCGCGCCGTAGGGGTAGATCTCGACATCGATGTCACCGCCGGAGGCCTCTTCGATGCGTTTCTTGAATTCCTGAGCGTAGGCATCCTGCACGCTGCCGGAGACTTCCTCCAGCGCGAAACGCCAGGTGTCAGCCTGTACGCCCGCGGAGGCCAGTGCCGCCATGCCGAGGCCGGCCGTGAGGGCGCCTCCCTTGAGGAGCGCGGCAAGACGAGAAAGGTGAACAGGAGTTCTGGGCGTCTCGCGATTCTGCTCGGGTGACGGGTTCCATTGCATCGTCATCTTGTTCTCCTTGAGTGATTTCCATCAGCGCCGGGTGGTATGGGGCGAACCCGGCGTGCAACTTGCATCATTTAGATAATATTGCCATTCTTAATATAATAAAAAAATTACCAAATCGGATAGTGTGATTAGAATTTATTATGAATAGGCTGAGCCTGTCCGCATGAGATTCTGGTACTCGATGACCCCTGCTCCGGGTCGGTGGCATGCCCTGCCAGATGGCTCGGTAGAGGTAGGCCGCGTGCTGGTTCGTAGTGTCGCTAATAAAGGGTACCGTCAATAAAGCTAGATCATGACTCACCAAAGTGAAAATCACGGCGGTGTCTCGGAAAATTTCAATGGATCGTACTGGCAAATGCAGACGGCGTGGCGCAAATCGCTGTGCGTGCGTCGCCTGACAGAAAGCCTGCCTGGCAGGAAGCCACATCAACAGGAAGCCGCTTCATGAATTCGCCCCCCTCCAAGTCTCCCCCCGCTGATGAGACCCGGCCCACCCCGGCCGAGGCGCAAGACGCTCAGGATCCCCTCGCACATCTGCCTGCACCGCTGCGCCGCCTGGCGGCGATATTCGAACGCGGTGATCAGGGCCTGGCACACGTCGAACGCTGGCTGATCGCGCTGTGCGTGCTGGGCATGGCGACGGCCAGTATCGCCAATGTGATCGGGCGCAACGTCTTCAACTACAGCCTGCCGTTCACCGAAGAGCTGATGCAGATCCTGCAGCTGTGGCTGACCTTTCTCGGCATCAGCTACGGCGCGCGCGCCGGACGCCATATCCGCGTGACGGCACTGCTGGACTTCATGCCGCCGTGGTTGCGCAAGGTGCTGTTGATCGCCGGCCAGATCATCACCTGTGCGCTGCTGGCCTACCTGTCCTGGCTGGCGGTGGATTATCTGCAGAGCCTGGCCAGGTCAGGGCGTGTCACGCCGTCGTTGCGCTGGTCGCTGGCGGCACTCTATGCCGTGGTCCCGCTGGGGCTGGCGCTGGGCGCCCTCCAGTATCTGATGGCGATTCTGCGCAATCTGCTGGCACAAGGTGCCTGGCTGTCGTGGCGTACGGCGGAGATAGACGAGAACGAGGAAGTCGACGGCAGCGGTGCGCTCTAACACGTCTCTTCCACTTCGGATGCGAGCCTGTAGCGCGGGAGTGAAGGCAAGAGATGCCTTGGCTGATGCGTGTTGCAGGGCTCGTGATTGATCACACTACATTGACCCAGGGACGGAAGCTGCGATGTGGATTCTGCTCGTGATGGTGGGGCTGCTGTTGCTTGGGGTACCCATGATGGTGCCATTGAGTGTCGGCACCTTTTTCTTGTTGTTCAGCGATTTCCCTTTTCTCAAGCCAGAGCTGGTGATCCAGCAGATGATCGGTGGCCTGCAACCGGTGGTACTGACGGCGGTCCCCATGTTCATTCTGGCGGCCGATATCATGCTCAAGGGCTCCACCGCCCAGCGTCTGCTGGATGTGGTCGAGCGTTTCGTCGGTCACTGGCGTGGCGGCCTGCCGGTGACCACCGCGCTGGGCTGTACCCTGTTCGGTGCGGTGTCCGGCTCCACCCAGGCCACGGTGGTGGCGATGGGGCGCCCGCTGCGCCCGCGGCTGCTGGAAGCCGGCTACAGCGACAAGTTCACCATCGCGTTGATCATCAATGCCTCTGACATCGCGCTGCTGATTCCGCCGTCCATCGGCATGATCATCTACGGTGTCGCGACCGGCACCTCGGTGGGGGATCTGTTCATCGCCGGTATCGGTCCGGGGCTGATGATCCTGGTGCTGTTCTCGCTCTACTGCATGTGGAAGTCGTGGAAGCTGGGCATCGCGCCGCAGCCCAAGGCGGACTGGCCTGCGCGCCTCAAGGCATTGAAGCGCGCCAGTCTGCCCGCCGGCTTCCCGGTGATCATCATCGGCGGCATCTACTCGGGAATGTTCTCGCCGACGGAGGCCGCCACGGTCTCGGTGATCTATGCGCTGATTCTCGAGATGCTCATCTACCGTGGCGTCACGCTCAAGGACCTGCCCGGCGTGGCCTTCTCCACCGGTCTGATCACCGCGGTGGTCTTCATTCTGGTGGCGGCGGGCGCCGGCTTCTCGTGGATGATCTCGTTCGCCAAGATTCCGGATGCCATTCTCGGCGGGTACATCCCGTACCTGTCAGAACACGCCCTGGCGCTGCTGGCGGTGATCGCGGTGGCCTATTTTGTCGGTTGCATGTTCGTCGATCCCATCGTGGTGATCCTGATTCTGGCGCCGGTATTTGCCCCGGCCGTCGATGCCGCCGGACTGGACCCGGTGCTGGTCGGTACCCTCGTCACCCTGCAGGCGGCGATCGGTTCGGCGACGCCACCCTTCGGCTGTGACATCTTCACGGCGGTGGCGGTGTTCCGGAAGCCTTACATGGAGGTCATCCGTGGCACGCCACCCTTCATTGCCCTGCTGTTGCTGGCGACGGTGCTGCTGATGCTGTTCCCGCAGATCGCGCTCTTCCTGCCCGGCCTGGCCAGCTAGCCACCGATACGGCTCGTTGGACATGCGCATCACGAACGCCCCGCAGACTCGGTCTGCGGGGCGTTCGCGTCTGGTATGCTCCTGCTCATCATCATTCATCTCTTGAAGGAGCAAGTGGCATGCGAGCATTGATCCAGCGCGTCACCCAGGCACAGGTCGTGGTGGAGAACGAGACGGTCGGCGCCATCGCGGGCGGTCTGCTGGTGCTGGTGGGGGTCGAGAAGGGCGATGATGAGGCGCGCGTCGACAAGCTGCTGCACAAGCTGTTGCACTACCGTGTCTTTGGCGACGAGAACGACAAGATGAATCTCAACGTCCAGCAGGCGGGTGGCAGTCTGCTGCTGGTCTCGCAGTTCACGCTGGCGGCGGACACCGGCAGTGGCATGCGTCCCAGTTTCTCCTCGGCAGCGCCGCCGGCGGAAGGCGAGCGGCTGTTCGCGTATCTGGTCGACAAGGCGCGTGAACGCGGGGAGGAGCTTGGCGTGGGAATCGAGACCGGACGCTTCGGGGCCAACATGCAGGTCTCGCTGCTCAATGACGGGCCGGTGACCTTCCTGCTCGAGAGCTGATCGCGTAGACCCAAAAAAGCCGCTCCCGAGGGAGCGGCTGCAAGCATTGGATGACAGGCCTGCGCCGTCTCGCGCGGGAGAGCGGCGCAGGTAAAGCTGGGACTCGTTACTGAATGCCTTCCGGATTACGGGCGTTCAGGAAGGCCTGTTCGGAGACTTCGTGCCACTTCTCGACCTTGCCTTCGAAGGTGGTGTAGGACTCGTAGATGCGGCCTGCCAGCTCATTGGAGTCGCCAAGCTTCTTGACCACTTCGCCTGACAGTTCACGTGCCTTGTCGAGCACGTCCTGCGGATAGCGACGCAGCTCGACCTTGTGCTCGTTGAGCAGTGTCTCGAGGGCATCGTTGTTGCGCGCGGTGTACTCGTCGAGCATGTCCTGGTTCACGTCACGTACCGCGGAGCGCAGGATGGCCTGCAGGTCCTTGGGCAGCTCGGCCATGGCGTCGTCATTGACGATGGCCTCGAAGGTGACGGTCGGCTCGTGCCAGCCCGGATAGTAGTAGTACTTGGCGGCCTGATAGAGACCGAAGGCCAGGTCGTTGTACGGCCCGATCCACTCGGTGGCATCGATGGCGCCGGACTGCAGCGAGGTGAAGATCTCGCCGCCCGGCATGCTGACGGTCGCCACGCCCATCTGCTGCATGACATCGCCACCCAGTCCCGGCATGCGCATCTTCAGGCCGTCGAGATCGGCAACCGAGTTGATCTCCTTGTTGAACCAGCCGCCCATCTGCACGCCCGAGGCACCACCGGCCATGACTTCGACACCGAACTTGTCATAGACCTCGTTCCAGAGCTCCAGCCCCCCGCCGTAATGCAGCCAGGCGTTCATTTCCTGTGCGGTCATGCCGAAGGGGACGGCGGCGAAGAACTGGGCTTCCGGCGCCTTGCCTTTCCAGTAGTAGGAGGCCGAGTGGCCGATCTGCGCCGTACCGGAAGAGACGGTATCGAGCACCTCGAAGCCCGGCACCAGCTGTCCGGCGCCGTAGACCTTGATCTTGAGGCGTCCATCAGACATCTCATCGACGAGGCGCGCGAGGCGCTCGGGACCCTGGCCTACGCCCGGGAAGTTCTTCGGCCACGAGGTGACCATCTTCCAGGTGTAGGTATCCGCGGCATTGGCGATGGCCGGTAGGGTGCCCATGGCGGTCATGGTGCCGACGGCGATGCCGAAGGCGAGTTTGTTGAGTTGCATGGCATGCTCCTTGAAGTGCCCGATTGTTGTTGTGCACCGGTCAGGGACTGGCGCTGGGCAAGAGGTGGGCCGCGAACGGCTCCCGTGCATCTGCATGAGCCGACTGGCGGCTCTCCCATCAGCTGGCGGGGCGAGCCCCGCCAATTCAGTTGCTGCTCTGTATTTGTTCTGTCCGTGTTCTGTTCTTGTACTGTCTCGTCAGTCGTGGCCTAGAACTGGGCCGGCAGCCAGGTGGCCAGGCCCGGGAAGGCGGCCAGTGCCCCCAGCATGCACAGCTGGATCAGGATGAACGGAATGACGCCCTTGTAGATCTGCTTGGTGCTGACTTCCTTGGGCGCGACGCCGCGCAGATAGAACAGCGCGAAACCGAAGGGCGGCGTCAGGAAGGAGGTCTGCAGGTTGATGGCGATCATGATGCCCAGCCAGATCGGGTCGAGGCCCATGGCCAGCAGCACCGGGCCGACGATCGGCACCACCACGAAGGTGATCTCGATGAAGTCGAGGATGAAGCCGAGCAGGAAGATCACCAGCATCACCACCAGGGTGGCACCGATGACCCCTCCGGGCATGTTCTCGAAGATCTCGGTGACGACCTCTTCGCCGCCGAAACCACGGAACACCAGCGAGAACAGCGCCGCACCGATCAGGATCAGGAAGACCATCGTGGTGACGTTGGTGGTGGAGCGCACGACTTCCGTCAGCGTCTTGAAGCTCAGCTTGCGGTTGGCGACGGCCAGCATCAGCGCGCCGAAGGCACCCACGGCAGAGGCTTCTGTCGGCGTGGCCAGTCCGCCGAGAATCGAGCCCAGTACGCAGACGATCAGCACGATCGGCGGCACCAGTCCCTTGAGGAGCAGCCAGCCGATGCCACCGGTGTGGCCCAGTTCCTTCATCAGCGCGTCACGGTCCACGGCCGGCGCCTTCTCGGGCTTGAGCCAGGCGATGATGGCGATGTAGACGATATAGGCGACCACCAGAATCAGGCCCGGCACCAGGGCGCCGATGAACAGGTCGCCCACCGAGACGGTCTTCGGGCTCCAGATGCCCATCGACAATTGCGCCTGCTGATAGGCGGAAGACAGCACGTCGCCCAGCAGAACGAGTGCGATGGACGGCGGAATGATCTGTCCCAGGGTGCCAGTGGCACAGATGGCGCCAGTGGCGAGCGACGGGTCATAGCCACGCTTGAGCATGGTGGGCAGTGACAGCAGGCCCATGGTCACGACGGTCGCGCCGACGATGCCGGTGGAGGCGGCCAGCAACATGCCGACGATGGTCACGGAGATGCCCAGGCCGCCACGCAGTGAGCCGAACATCAACGCCATGGCGTCGAGCAGCGTCTCGGCGACCTTCGATTTTTCCAGCAGCACGCCCATCAACACGAACAATGGCACGGCCAGCAACGTCTGATTGGTCATGGTGCCGTAGAGGCGATTGGGCATCGCCGACAGGAAGCTGGCATCGAATACGCCCTGGGTAATGCCCAGCGCGTCCAGCCCCATGCCCAGCCCGGCGAAGGCCAGCGCGGTACCGGCAAGCGACAGCGCCACCGGATAGCCCAGCATGAGAACGACACAGATACACACGAACAGCAGCAGCGGCATGATCTCGAGCATTACACCAGCTCCTCATCGTGATCAGGGGTGTCATCGCTCGCATGCGGCGACGGCAGCCGCCCGCACAGGAACAGGAGGTGGCGACCTGCTTCAGCGACACCTTGCAGCATCATCAGGATGGCGACCGCGGGGATCAGGCTCTTGAGCAGATAGACGCCAGGCAGGCCACCGGATTCGGGGGAGGCTTCCTTGATGCTCCACGAGTCGCCGACATAACCCAGGCTCGAGAGCAGGATGAAGATCATCACCGGGAACAGCAGGAACAGGGTGCCGCCGAGGTCGATCCACGACTTCCCGCGATGGGACATGCGCTGGTAGAAGATATCCACGCGGACATGGTTGTCATGCTTGAGCGTGTAGCTGGCGGCGAGCAGGAAGACGGTCGCGTGCATGTACATCACGGATTCCTGCATCGGAATGCTGTTGATGTTGAAGGCGTAGCGCAGCATCACGATGGCGAATTCGACCAGCATCATGATGACGACCAGCCAGGACACGCAGCGTCCCAGCCCTTCGGTCATGCGGTCGAGCCCTGTGAGCCAGCCGGGGGTAGAGGCAGTGGCAGACATGGAATCCCCTTGGCCTGCGGGTAGCAGGTGATATTTGTTGGCGTTGTTGTTGCCGAGTCTGGCGTTGCGTGTGCCGTCATCGTAGTCGGGGCGATCTCGTGTGCACGCTGACGATCGTCACATCAGTTCAGGCTTTGCTCATGTTGTAGCTTTGATGAGACGTCGGCAATCCGGCAATCGTCGTTTCAGACAACGCTATTCCACGCTGGTGGATGGCAGATGCCAGTGAGGCCATGCAGGCTCTCGGCAGTCATCAGCGTTGCTTTCACGATTAATCCACGCCCTCGGACAGGCCAAGAGTAGCGAGTGGCTGGCCAGTGACAAATGGATCATTGGTCTGACAGGCGAGATATATCTTTCGATTCAGTCACTTGGATTGAAAAATCCATGCCGGACGGGAACGGGAAGGTGGCAATCAAGGTGACGGACAGGCGGGTCCCGGCGGATATCGAGGGTGATATCCAGGCACCCGTGAGAGGGTTGCGAATTGAGGTGAGGGCGTGTCAGGCCAGACCAAGCGCCTTCTGACAGGCCACGGGGAGGTGCACTTCCACCGCAAGAGGCAGATGGTCGGAGAAGAGGTGGGACAGGGTGCTGGGGTGCTCGATGTGCAGGGTGGAGGAGGCCAGAATATGGTCCAGACCCCGCCGTGGCTGCCAGGCAGGATAGCTGTTGATCGCCTTGCTGGGCCGCGAGTCGAGCGCCTCGCAGAATCCCTTGTGCTGGCGCAGTTGTGCCAGGGTGCAGTTCAGGTCGCCCATCACGATGACGTGCTTGAGCGGTGCGATCAGCTCTCCGAGATAATCGAGCTGCTTGCGCTGGATTCGCGCACCAAGCGCCAGATGCGTGACGAAGACATGCAGCGCATGCTCCCCCTCGCCGAAGCGAGCATGGATGGCGCCGCGCCCCGGCAGGGTGCCGGGCAGGCTGTGCTCTTCGAGATGGCTGATCGGCAGGCGCGACAACAGGCCGTTGCTGTGCTGTGCCAGCCGGCCGAGGTTGCGATTGAGCTGCTGATAGCGATGCGGGAAGTGAGCCGTCTCGGCCAGCGCGTCCACCTGATTGACGTTGCCGGAGCGGAAGCTGCCGCCGTCGACTTCCTGCAGCCCGACGATGTCGTAAGGCGTGATGGCCCCGGCAATCAGTTCCAGGCGGCGGTGGCGCTTGGGATGTGGCAGCAGATGTTGCCAACCGCGGGTGACATAGTGATGCCACGCCGCGGTATGGATACCGACCTGCATGTTGAAGGTCAGCAGACGCAGCGGCGAACCCGACAATCCATGCCCGGCATCATCCGCTGCGTCGGCGGCCACTGGGGAGTCGTCAGCGGCCTCTGCCATCAGGCGGCGTCCTTGTCGCCAGCCTTCTCTTCACGCACCTGCTCGACCAGCTCATCGGTGATCTTGAGCATGTTCTTGAGCGAGCCAGCCGTGCTCGGAGAGACGACATAGCGACCGTCGACGATCAGTGCGGGGACACCCATGATCTTGTAGGCGCGCATCTGTGCGTGTGCCTGATTGACCTGGCTCTTCACGCCGAAGGAGGTCAGGGACTTCTCGGCGTCTTCTTCGCTGACACCGTAGTCGCTGTAGAAGGCGGCGATGTCTTCCGGGTCGGTGAGACGCTGGTGGTCCTTGTGGATGGCATCGAAGAAGGCCTTGTGGGTCTGATCGAGAATGCCCAGATCCTTGGCGGCATAGAAGGCATAGGCGTGCTTGACCCAGTCCTGCCCCATGGTGGCCGGCAGACGATGGAAGGTCACGTCACCGGGCAGCTCATCGACCCAGGGCTCGAGGCTGGATTCCAGTGCGTAGCAGTGCGGGCAGCCATACCAGAATGCCTCGACCACTTCGACGTTGCCGGCCGGTGCATCGGTCTTCACCGGTTCGTCGAGTACCTGATAGTCCTTGCCAGCTTCAGCGGCGAACACGCTTGCTGACAGGCCAAGGCCCGCCACCAGAGTCAGTAGGGGTTTCCACTTCATGGAACATCTCCATCGGGTTGAGGCATGCCCGGGCATGAGACCCGGCAACATTAGTGATGTATCGAGTATGCGTGTCAGCCACCACCGCTGTCGAGACTGCCGGGCGGGACACGGCGGATCACTGTCTGGCCAGCCTAGCGTGACAAGGTTGACCGCTGGATGAACGCCGTTCGACCACGTTGCCGTGCAGAGCACGCCACGCCGTGCCGGAGCCGGTCGCCATCGCAGATGTCATACGTGACATCAGCCTGACTGGATGCCTCAGCGCAGGCCGTGAAGATACTCGGCGACCTGCTGCATGTCGCTGTCACTCATGCGTGCGGCGATGCTGCTCATGATGTCATTGGGGTCGTTGTCACGCGTGCCGTCACGAAAGGCCGTCAGCGAGGTGATGGTGTAGGCGGGGAATTGCCCAGCCAGCGCAGGATAGCCTGCTGAATCAATCCCCTCGCCGCGAGGGCCGTGGCAGGCGGTACAGGCCGCGATACCTCGCTCAAGCGAGCCGGCCCGGTACAGCACCTCACCTGCTTTCGCGGCGTCGGGCTCTGCCTGGCCGCGGTTGGCGGGCTGCTCGGCATAATAGGCCGCGATATCGGCAATGTCCTGATCGCTCAGGGTGTCGGTGAGGCCTGCCATCTGGGGAACCGCGCGACGACTCTCGCGGATATCCGTGATCTGCTTGCGCAGATAATGGGCCTGCTGTCCGGCGAGGTGCGGGAAGGCGGAGGCTGGGGACACGCCCTGCGCACCATGGCAGGCAGCACAGACGGCTGCCTTGGCCTGGCCGGCGCTGGCATCCGCGGTGATCTCGTCTGCGCCGGCGCGGGGCGAGAGGCCGAGCGCCAGCAGGGCGCTCAAGGTGGCGAAAATCGTCGTGGCAAGTACGCCCCAGCTCGAGCTCTGCGGCCCTTCACGGTGCTGCGGTGATCTCATCAGCTTGTTCATGTCACTGGTCCCTGTTTGCGCAAATCCCGCAGTGGAGTCATCCCGGCGCTGGTGGCAAGCATCACCCGAGGAGAACTACGTCAGACGCCTCGCAGCCCGTGAGAGCTGGGTGGTACACTAGCGCATCATGAGCGTGATGCTTGTCATTTCGGCAGTATAGCGAATCCCCTTCAGGGCGCGTTAATGTGCCTGCCGCCTGCCTGTCGAGCTGACAGCGCCAGTGGTGCTCTATTCCGTTTCACCGGCCGTTTCTTCTGCTCTCACGTGATGTCGCGCGGGCGAGACGTCCGCCATCAACAGGTATTCAGATTCTCATGGCCGAGTCAGCCACTCCGTCCCCCAAGCTTCACTATCGTCAGGCGCGCTTCTTGATCAGCGCCGCCACCCTGGCCCAATGCCCGACGGATGTCGGCGCCGAGGTGGCCTTTGCCGGTCGCTCCAATGCCGGAAAGTCGAGCGCCATCAATGCCCTGACGTCCCAGAAGGCGTTGGCGCGTACCTCCAAGACGCCTGGCCGCACTCAGCTGATCAACTATTTCACCATCGGTGAAACGGGCCGCCATCTGGTCGACCTGCCCGGCTATGGCTATGCCAAGGTGCCGGACAAGGTGAAGCGTGAGTGGCAGTCCCATCTGTCCAACTACCTGCGCAACCGCCAGTCGCTGCGCGGCCTGGTGCTGCTGATGGATGTGCGTCACCCGCTGTCCGAATTCGACCAGATGATGCTGGGCTGGGCCGATGAGGCACAGATGCCGGTGCATATCCTGCTGACCAAGGCGGACAAGCTGAAGCGTGGACCGGCAGCGGCGAGCCTCCAGAAGGTACGGCACGCCCTCAAGGAGTGGGAAGACCTCGTCACCGTGCAGCTGTTCTCGTCGCTCAAGTATTCGGGAGTCGAGCAGGTGCACGCCAAGCTCGATGAGTGGCTGGCGGACCCGGCGGTGATGGAAGGTGTCACGGAGGGGGAGGCCGATGAAGCCCCCCAGGACCCGTTCGACGACTGAGTCGTCCGTGTCATGACATGTGCTGCTGCATAAAAAGAGACGCCGGTCACCCTTGGGTGACCGGCGTCTCTTTTGTGGGGCGTCTCTTTTGTGGGGCGTCCAGTTATGGGGCATCCAGTTAAGGGGCGTCCAGATCTCTGTCCTGACAAGCAGTCGGTCACCTGTGGCCGACCGCCTGTCACCGTTCATCACTGCTCACATGAACAGGCTGGGAGCGGTGTTTTCTGACAGCAGTCGCTGAGGGACCTGCGGCATCGCAGCCTGGCTCGCCCGCACCTCGAAACGTGTCAGGTGGCCACCCTGGGAGCTGTCGACAGGGGCATTCAGGCTGCGTGCCCGTGGATCACCGCCCGACATGTCGATGATCGCTGCCGGTACCGAGGTCACGCCTCGCGTGGCGTTTTCCATGCTGGTTCGCGCACTGTAGACCGCCAGTACGATCAGCATGGCGCAGAGCACGACCTGTCCTGTGCCGATCAACACTCCCTGCCAAGCACTGGCATGCGGCAGGGCCAGCGGACCGGGATCCTGCTGGAATCTCTCGATGATGTCGGTGGCGTCGCGGGACTCGGCGTCGTCACTGATGGCGCGGGAATATTGCCAAGTCTGGCAGATGACACGCCGAGATGATGATTGAGTGCTCATGCTGTCCTCTCCAGTCGCGACGACATCGAACGTGAGTTCTCGGATGACCCTGGCAGGCCCGTGGAAGGCTGGGTTGTCAGGCACGAGAAACTTGTACAACAAATATGGTCTCCGCCATAAAGTTGTACAAGTTTTAATTTGTGTATCGCTTTTCTGGAACGTCAGTCCAGGTGACAGCAGGTAACCGACGGTCAGGTCTGGAGGGTCAGAAGCGCTGTCGTTTCATCGTGATGCATGCAGGTGCCGCAACAGTTCCGGAAGCTCCCGGACATGCGAGATGACATGGACTCCGGCGGGAACCGGCTCCGGCGCGCCACGCCCCTTCACGTCGATCCATGCCGCCTGCATGCCGAGACGTACTGCCGGCAGGGCATCTTCCTTCCATGAGTCGCCGACATGCAGCGTGGTGGAGGGGCGGCTGCCCAGACGTGCCATGGCGGCGAGGAAGGGGCGTGCATCCGGCTTGGGCGCCAGCCATTCGCCGGCGGCGATGCTGAACTCGAAATGATGGTCCAGCGCCAGGCGTGTCAGGTCGACATTGCCATTGGTGATGGCGCCGAGGCGGTAATGCCGGGCCAGTGAGTCGAGCAGCTCACTGGCTTCCGGAAAGGGCTGCAATTCGTGGCGCAATGCCAGGAAGCGTTCGACGGCCGCATGTGACCAGTGATGGGCCTCCTTTTCGCCATGGCCGGCATCGCGCAGCATGATGCGCATGGCTTCACGGCGCAGCCAGGTGAAATCACCACGCCGCAAGGGATGTTCCAGCCCGAGCGCCATACGGCGACGGGTATATTCCTCGAGGGGAAAATCAGTGGCATGACCGATCTCACCGTCCAGCCAGGCGTAGTGTTCCGTCTCGGCGCGCTCCATGATCGGGCGATTGGCCCACAGGGTGTCATCGAGATCGAAGGTCAATGCGGTCAGCGAAGGCGTCGTTGCGGGCATCACAGGGGATCATCCTTGAGCGGAACATCAGCAGGGGAGGCGGCGTCAATGTCAGCCGGCGTTGCCTCTTCTGGCCCACGCTGGCGACGTGCACGGGGGTGAGCCTGGTCGTAGGCGCTGGCCAGCTGTTGCCAGTCGAGTCGGGTATACACCTGGGTCGTGGAGAGATGGGCATGGCCCAGCAACTCCTGCACGGCGCGCAGATCGCCACTGGATTCCAGCAGATGGCTGGCGAAGGAGTGGCGGAGTCGGTGGGGGTGCAGGTGCTCCGGCAGGCCGCGTGTCTTCGCTTGCGTCACCAGACGAAGCTGCACGCCGCGTTGTCCCAGCCGCTGGCCTCGCTGGCCGACGAACAGGGCAGTCTCGTCAGCAGGCGCGAGTTGGCCACGCACCTTCAGCCAGGCATCCAGCGCCTGACGCGCCCGCGAGCCGATGGGCAGCTGGCGAGGCTTGTTGCCCTTGCCGCGCACGCGCAGGCGGCGTGTCTCCAGCATGTCGAGATCGAGACTGACCAGTTCCGAGAGTCGCAGCCCCGAGCCGTAGAGCAGCTCCAGCATGGCCTGATCGCGGATCGCCAGTGGCGTGCCGTCGTGCGGGCAGTCGAGAAAGCGTGACAGGCTGTCGATGTCCACCGGGCGAGGCAGGTGGTCCGGCAGGCGCGGTGTCTGTACCAGGCCCGCCGGGTTGTGCGCCAGAATGCCGTGATCGACCAGCCAGCCACAGAAACGACTGATCGCCGCGCGACGTCGGGCCAGTGAACGGGGGGCGAGCCCACGACTGCGTTCAGCGCCCAGGAAGCGACGCAGTGTCGGCACATCCAGGGCCTGCCAGTCTGCAGGAGACCGAGCGGTGGTGCTGGTGTCGGCATCCACCGTGGTCTCGGCCGGTGAGGGGCGCAACATGAAGTGGATCAGTGCCTCGAGATCGCGCTGATAGGCGCTCACGGTCGCCGCGCTGCTGTCCTGGGCAAGATGGGCGAGAAACTGCTGGCAAGGGCGGGTCAGCGCCTGGCGCCTCGCAGTGTCGAGGGAGTCATCCGGGAGGTCAGAGGCGCTCATCGCGCGGCCTGATCATCACGCGAGGCAGCGGAGTCTGAGGTGTGTCTCGTCGCATGACGCCCGAGGCAGCGCGCCAGCACATCGCCGAGATATTCGGGGAAGAGAGTGTCGAGTCCGGCACGGAACTGCTCGGCCTCGGCACTGGCGACCACCAGATAGCCCAGGCATTCGCCACGGGTCAGACGCACGATGACGGCGGAGCCGCGCGTGGCATCCGCCTGGCTGGTCTCGACTAGATCGTGGCACTCCGCCCCCAGCGGCCAGCCATGGTCCGGCAGCAGGGCTTCCCAGCGCGTGCGTGGCATCGCCAGGCAACGGCTGGCGCGGCCTTCGAGCAGGCGCTCGAATTGCTCGGCACGCGCATCATCGAGCACCTGACGCGGTGGCTGGGTCGCGGGGCCGGCGCCGCGTTGCCACAGGCAGACGGCGGCGATGTCGAACAGCTCGCTGAGACGGGTTGCCAGAGTCTCCGCGAGGGCATCATCCGATTCGGCATCCATCAGATCCAGCACGATCTGACGCAGTCGCTGATAGCGGCTTTCATTGTCGCGGGCGGTATTGAGCAGCTCCTCGAGACGCGCTTCGGCCTGCTCGGTACGTCCGCGCAGGTCATGCACCAGCCGCTCCAGCAGCGAGACGCTGCCACCGCGTGCCTCGGGGTGTGGCACGCGCAGCTGCTGGAGCAACCCTTCCCGACCCTCGAAGAAATCCGGATGCGTGGCCAACCACTCGGCGACCCGGTCCGGGTCCAGCGTGCGCGGGCGACGTGAGGCGGATGGCTCGGCCATATGGCTCTCCTTGCGAGGGTTGGCGACGGGACGCCGGCGCTTCGCGCAGGCGTCCCCTGTCAGCGGCGGCTTACAGGATGATGCGGCCTTCGAAGACGGTCTCGGCAGGACCGGTCATGAAGACAGGGTGACCTTCGCCGCCCCATTCGATGCTCAGGGTGCCGCCAGGCAGCGTGACATCGACAGGACTGGCGAGCAGGCCACGACGAATGCCGGAAGCGACGGCCGCACAGGCACCGGTGCCACAGGCCAGCGTCTCGCCGACGCCACGCTCGAAGACGCGCAGGCGCGCTTCATGGGGCGAGACGACTTCCAGGAAGCCGGCATTGACGCGCCTGGGGAAGCGCGGATGCGCTTCGATCAGCGGACCGATCTCTCGTACCGGTGCCTCGTCGACGCTGTCGACCAGCAGCACCGCATGGGGGTTGCCCATCGAGACGACACCGATCTCCAGGGACTCGCCGCCGACCTCCAGCGCATGCACCGGCAGATCCGTCTCGGCCTCGAAGGGCAGCGCGGCGGGGGCGAAGCGCGGAGCGCCCATGTCGACGCGGACTCGCCCGTCATCGGCCACTACCAGTGTCAGCGGGCCACCGGCGGTCTCGACGCGGATCTCGCGCTTGGTGGTCAGGCGCTGATTGAGCACGAAGCGCGCAAAGCAGCGGGCCCCGTTGCCGCAGTTCTCGACCTCGCTGCCATCGGCATTGTAGATGCGATAGCGGAAGTCCATGTCCGGGTCACGGGGTGGCTCGACCACCAGCAGCTGGTCGAAGCCGATACCGAAATTGCGATGCGAAAGCCGTCGGATATCGGCATCGCGCAGGCGGCCACGCTGGGAGATCAGGTCAATGACCATGAAGTCATTGCCCAGACCGTGCATCTTGGTGAAGTGCACCAGCATCAGTCATCACCTTCCGGCAGCAGTTGCTCACCGGTCCACAGTTCTTCCAGACGTTCGCGGCGACGCACCAGGTGCATCTGGCCGCCATCCACCATCACCTCGGCGGGACGACAGCGGCTGTTGTAGCTGGAGGCCATCACGAAGCCATAGGCGCCGGAGGAGCGAACGGCAAGCAGGTCGCCCGGGGCGATGGCCAGTTCGCGGTCCTTGCCCAGGAAGTCGCCTGTCTCGCAGACCGGGCCGACCACGTCGTAGCTGGCGCTTGCACGTGACTCGCGCGTGTCGACGGGCACGATGTTCTGCCAGGCCTGATACAGCGACGGACGGATCAGGTCATTCATGCCGGCATCGATGATGGCGAAGTTCTTCTCTTCGCCGGGTTTGAGGTACTCGACACGCGTCAGCAGGACGCCGGCGTTGGCGGCGATGGAGCGGCCCGGCTCGAACAGCAGTGTCATCTCGTTGCCATGCTCGTAGCGCGCCAGGCGTTCCAGCAGGGCGCTTGCGTAGGCGAAGGGCTCCGGCGGCGTCTCGTTCTGGTAGGGCACGCCGAGGCCGCCGCCGAGATCCAGATGCTCGATGATGATGCCGCGCTCGCGCAGGCGATCCAGCAGCACCAGCAGGCGCTCGAGGGAGTCGAGGAACGGCGCCAGCTCGGTCAGCTGGGAGCCGATATGACAATCGACGCCTACCACCTTGACGTGCTCCATGGCGGCGGCGGTCTCGTAGACCTCCAGCGCCTGCTCGACCGGAATGCCGAACTTGTTGGCCTTGAGGCCGGTGGAGATGTACGGGTGGGTGCCGGCATCGACGTCCGGGTTGATGCGCAGCGACACCGGTGCGATACGCCCGAGGCGACCGGCGACGGCATTGAGGCGCTCAAGCTCGGGCAGCGATTCGACGTTGAAGCACTTGATGCCCAGCTCCAGCGCGCGCTGCATCTCGGCGGCCTGCTTGGCGACGCCGGAGAACACGACCTTGGCGGGGTCTCCGCCGGCCTTGAGGACGCGCTCCAGCTCACCGGCGGAGACGATGTCGAAGCCGGCACCCAGACGTGCCAGCACGTTGAGCACCGCCAGGTTGGAGTTGGCCTTCACGGCGTAACAGATCAGATGCGGGTGGTCGCCCAGCGCATCCTGATAGGCCTTGAAGTGGCGCTCCAGCGTGGCACGGCTGTAGACGTAGCAAGGCGTGCCGAACTGCTCGGCCAGCGTGGCGAGAGAGGCGTCTTCGGCGTGCAGCACGCCATCCTGATATACGAAGTGATCCATGATCCGGCCTGCAAGATGTCGCGCCGGCGGGTATCACCCGCCGGAGATGTAAGGGGGGCTCAGGCGTCGCTGCCGGAAGTCTCGGTAGCGGCGGTGCGCTCTGTCTCGGCGGCAGCCGGTGCAGGGGCGGGTGCCTCGGCACGTTGACCGCCGGCATCGGCGTCCGCCGGCAGATACAGCGGGCCCTTCTGACCGCAGCCGGTCAGAAGGCCTGCACCCAGCAGCAGGCCCGCAAGGGTACGAAGGGCGTGACGGGCGGACTGGCTCATCAGATGACGCATCGGGCGGCCTCCTGGCAGCTGACGATGAAGCGGTGAGGGCCTGACGGCAGTACACGGTCAGGCCCCGGCTTGACGGTTTCAGGCGCGGCTGGTCAGCGCCTCACGTGCACGCTGCACGGCAGCACGCACCTGATTCGGCGCGGTGCCCCCGATGTGATTGCGCGCCGCGACGGAACCTTCCAGCGTGAGCACGTCGAAGACGTCCTGTTCGATGGTGTCGGAGAACTGCTTGAGTTCATCCAGCGTCATCTCGGACAGGTCACGCTTCTGCTCGATGCCGAAGGCGACGGACTTGCCGACGATCTCGTGGGCATCCCGGAAGGCGACACCCTTGCGCACCAGGTAATCCGCCAGATCAGTCGCGGTGGCGAAGCCCTTGCTGGCCGAGGCGTACATGTTGTCGGACTTGGCGCGGATCGCCGGAATCATGTCGGCGAAGGCGCGCAGGCTGCCGCGTACGGTATCGATGGTATCGAACAGCGGCTCCTTGTCTTCCTGATTGTCCTTGTTGTAGGCCAGCGGCTGGGACTTCATCAGGGTCAGCAGGCTCATCAGGTGGCCATAGACACGGCCGGTCTTGCCACGCACCAGTTCCGGCACGTCCGGGTTCTTCTTCTGCGGCATGATGGAGGAACCGGTGCAGAAGCGATCCGGCAGATCGATGAAGTCGAACTGGGCGCTGGTCCACAGCACCAGCTCTTCGCTCATGCGTGACAGGTGCATCATCAGCAGGCTGGCGAAGCTGGTGAATTCGATGGCGAAGTCACGGTCGCTGACGGAGTCGAGGCTGTTCTCGGTCGGACGATCGAAGCCGAGCAGCTCGGTGGTGACGTGGCGGTCGATGGGGAAGGTGGTGCCGGCCAGCGCCGCGGCGCCCAGCGGCAGCACGTTCATGCGGGTACGGCAGTCACGCAGGCGGTCCTGGTCACGGGCGACCATTTCCTGCCACGCCAGCAGATGGTGGCCGAAGGTGACCGGCTGAGCGCTCTGCAGGTGAGTGAAACCCGGCATGATGGTGTCGGCTTCCTGCTCGGCCAGGCCCAGCATGCCTTCCCGCAGACGCGTCAGCTCGGCGTCGATGACGTCGATCTCGTCGCGCAGGTAAAGGCGGATGTCGGTGGCCACCTGATCATTGCGTGAGCGACCGGTGTGCAGCTTCTTGCCGGTGTTGCCGATCTTGGCGGTCAGACGTGCCTCGATGTTCATGTGCACATCTTCCAGCGCGACGGACCACTCGAATTCGCCGCGAGCGATCTCTTCGCTGATCTCCTTCAGTCCTTCGATGATGGTGTCGCGCTCTTCCTCGCTCAGCACGCCGACGCCGGCCAGCATGGTGGCGTGGGCGATGGAGCCACGAATATCGTGCTGCGCCATGCGCTGATCAAAATCGACGGACGCGGTGAAGCGGGCCACGAAGGCATCGGTCGGCTCGCTGAAGCGGCCGCCCCAGGACTGATTGGTAGATTCGCTCATCGGGATCTCGAATTGTGGTGACATGTCCAGAGTTCGGCGTCCGGTGCACGGTCGCGCAGCCGGTATCGTTGACCTTGGAGTGTACCAGACTCCGTCGGATGGGCGAGGGGGGCGCGCACCAAGATGCGTTGCGGCCAGGGAGGCGTGTCATCGTGACGCTTCCGGGGATTTTCCCCTTGGCCATCAGTGGCTTTATGATGACGGTATCCGGTGGCGGCCAATGTTGGCCGTCACGAACGTTTCGACTGTCGCGCCAGCGTCGCGCGTCCCAAGGAGAATGCCGTGTCCCGCCGTGAGACCCTGCGTATCGCGACCCGCAAGAGCCTGCTTGCCCTGTGGCAGGCTGAACACGTCAAGGCACGTCTGGAAGCCCTGCATCCCGGCTTGACGGTCGAGCTGGTGCCGATGTCCACGCGGGGCGACAAGATTCTCGACACGCCGTTGGCCAAGATCGGCGGCAAGGGCCTGTTCGTGAAGGAACTGGAAGAAGCCATGCTGGATGGCCGCGCCGACATCGCCGTGCACTCCATGAAGGACGTGCCGATGCATTTCCCGGAATCGCTGGGGTTGGCCGTGATTCTCGAGCGCCATGCGCCCACTGATGCGTTCGTCTCCAACGACCACGCCAACTTTGACGCGCTCCCTCAGGGGGCTCGCCTGGGAACCTCCAGCCTGCGTCGTGGCCTGCAGGCCAAGGCCGCCCGCCCGGATCTCGAGGTGCTCAGCCTGCGCGGCAATGTCCAGACGCGTCTCGGCAAGCTGGATGCCGGTGAGTTCGACGCCATCATCCTCGCCACCTCCGGCCTGCAGCGCCTCGAACTGGATGCACGCATCACCGCCGAGATGGACGCCGAGACCTGTCTGCCGGCCTGTGGACAAGGCGCGCTGGGCATCGAATGCAACCTGCAGGACGAGGAGATTCTTGCGCTGCTCGAGCCGCTGGCTCATGAAGACTCCAGTCGTTGCGTGCTGGCCGAGCGCGCCATGAATACGCATCTGGAAGGTGGCTGCCAGGTACCGATCGGTGGCTATGCCGTGCTGGAAGAGGGTGGCAGGCAGCTGTGGTTGCGGGCACTGGTCGGCAATCCCGATGGCAGCGTCATCCTGCGTGCCGAGGCGCGTGGTCCGGCCGATACGCCCGAAGCGCTGGGCATCGCCGTGGCGGAAGATCTGTTGCAGCAGGGGGCCGGCGAGATTCTGGCGGCGGTCTATGGCGATGCGCGTGACTGATGGCGCCCGCCATGCGGAGGTGGATGACCGGGCGATGCCTCGCGCGGCATCGAGTGCGCGGTCGTCTCTTGAAGTGCTGACGACGCGTCCGGGCTCGCGCGGTGCCGTGCTTGATGCGATGCTGAGAGACGTTGGCTGCGCCGTGGAGTGCCTGAAGCTGATGGCGCTCGAGCCGCTGCCGCTGGAGCCCGCCGGGCGTCAGGCGATTCTCGACATCGACCTCTATCGAGGGGTGGTGGTCATCTCGCCTCAGGCCGCCGGCTACCTGGCGGACTGGCTGGAAGACTGGTGGCCGCAATTGCCCGAGGGGCTTGCCTTCTACGCGGTGGGCTCCGCGACGGCAGAGGTACTCCACTCACGCCTCGGCGTTCGGGTGAGAGTGCCGCCACACGCCACGCGTGGCGCACATGTCGAGGTGGATGCCCCGGTCGGCACGACCAGCGAGGCCCTGCTCTCGCTGCCGTCCCTGCAGCAGCTTCAGGGGCAGCGCTGGCTGCTGGCGGCCGGAGAAGGCGGGCGCGCCCTGCTGGAGGACACCCTGGTGGCACGCGGTGCCCAGGTGACGCGTCTGGCGCTTTATCGACGCCTTCCGTTGGCTTTGTCCTCTCAACAGGCTGGCCGTCTGGCGGCGGGCGCGTATGATGCAATGGTGGTGACCAGCAATACGCTGCTTGAGGCGGTAGTGACCTCGGCAACGACGCGGACCTTGAACCAACCGCTAATCGTGTCGAGCAACCGTTTGGCTACACTGGCACACGCTCATGGGTTCGAGCGCGTGACGGTCGCCGCGGATGCCTCACCCGGGGCCCTGAGGCAGGCAGTGCTGGATGCCTGCGCCCCGACTCGCCATGCGAGAGAGACCGGCGCCACTGCGCCTGGTCCGCGCGAGGCCATCGATTCCCAAGAATCCGGAAAAGGGCAAGCGTAGATGAGCAACCGAGAACACGATCAGGAAGACCACGGCTCTGCCGGCACCACGCCAGGCAAGCCGAGCGACAAGGATGCTGCCGCTCGCGCATCAGATGCCTCTTCCGCTCCCGGCGAACACGCCGAAGACACTGCCTCTGGCCGCCCTGGCGCCGAGGCCTCCCGTTCGTCCTCCTCTTCCTCGTCATCCGCCACGGCTGACGCCCCACGTGAGCGACGCTCGCGTGGCGGGCGCAACCGTCGTGGACGGGGAAAGGGACAGGGCAGCTCCTCCTCTTCATCCTCCACTGCCAGCGAGTCCACGCCCGTGAGTCAGACTTCCGACGATAACGCCTCGACGCCTTCCGGCGCGAAATCTCCCTTCCCGAAGCAGTCCGATACCGCGTCTGCCGCCGAGACGACCACTGCCTCGACGGCGTCCGGCAAGGGCGCTGCCTCAGGCAAGGGAGGGGCTTCAGACAAGAGCGGCGTGACGGGCAAGAGTGCCGGTGCCACCGTGGGTGGCGCGGGAGGAGGCACGCCGCCGAGCGAGCCGCAGGGCAGCAAGAAGAGTGCTGCCGGCGGCATCGCACTGGTGCTGGTCATTCTTCTTGCCATCGTCGTCGCGGTACTGGCCTGGTTCGGCTGGCAGCGTCTGAACGCCCTGCCGGATGCCCAGGGCCTCGACAAGCAGGTCAGCGAATCCGTGACCCAGCAGGTCGGCCAGGTCGAGAGCAAGGTCGCCAGCCTGTCCGGCAAGCTCGACAAGAACGCGTCGCAGGTCAGTGATCTCGACAAGCGTCTGTCCGGCGAGAGCCAGCAGACCGAGCAGGCGCTCAACAAGGTGCTCGAGGAGCTCAGCAAGACCCAGCAGACCGATGCCCGCGACTGGCATTACGCGGAGGCCGAATACCTGCTGCGTCTCGCCAATCAGCGCCTGCAGCTGGAGCGTGACGTGAACGGTGCCGACGCACTGCTCGAGAATGCTGATGCGCGTATCGCCGAGGCGGACAACCCCGCCCTGCTGCCGGTTCGCAAGGCGATCCAGTCCGAGCTGGCCAGCCTCGACAGCGTGCCGCGTGTCGATCGCAGTGGCATCTACCTGGCGCTGCTCGCCGAGCAGGAACAGCTGGCGCGTCTGCCGCTCAAGCAGGACGTGGCCGAGATCGCCGCCAAGGTCGAGAACGACGCTCCGCCCACCGGCGGCTGGCAGCAGCAGCTGGCGCGCTTCGGCAATGAGCTGAAGAATCTGGTCACCGTGCGTCGTCACGATGAGGCGCTGGAAGCCCTGATCACGCCGGAGCAGGAATCCTATCTGCGCCAGAACGTGCGTCTGGTGCTCGAGCAGGCCCAGCTGGCGCTGCTCAAGGAAGAGCCGAAGCTGTATCAGGCGGCCATCGACAAGGCGATCACGCTGGTCAACGGCTACTACGACACCAAGACCGATGGCGTGCAGAATGCCGTCGCCAAGCTGGAAGACCTCAAGGGCAAGACCATCCGCCCGGAGCTTCCGGATATCTCCGCATCTCTCAACACGCTGCGTGAGCTGATCGAACGCCGCGCCCAGTCCGGGGGTGGTGAGGCATGAGAAAACTGATACTGCTGATCATCATCGGCCTGGCCATCGGTGCGCTGTTCGGTCAGCTGATGCAGTCGTTCCCCGGCTATTGGCTGATTCGTGTCGGTGATACCTCGGTCCAGACGTCCTTCTGGTTCGGGCTGGTGCTGTTGCTGGGCGCCTTCGTGGTGCTGCATTTCGGCCTGCGTCTGCTGTCGCGTTTCGCGCATCCGTTCTCGCGCCTCAAGGTGTGGAACAGCCGCACGCGCCATCGCAATGCCACCCGCAAGACTGTGCGTGGCCTGGTGGCACTGGCCGAAGGCCGCTGGAAGCGTGCCGAGAAGTCGCTGACCCATTCCGCGGAAGACTCCAGCACACCGCTGGTCAACTATCTGTCCGCAGCTCTCGCCGCCCACTATCAGGGGCGTTTCGAGCAGGCGGATACGTTGCTCAAGCGTGCTCATGAGTCCACTCAGGGCTCCGAGAGTGCCGTGGGGCTGGTGCAGGCGCAGCTGATGCTGGATCGCCAGCAGCACGAGCAGGCACTCGCGACGCTGACGCGTCTCGACAAGCAGCTCGGCGAGCACCCGCAGGTCCTCAAGCTGCTCAAGCAGGCGTATCTGGCGGTGAATGACTGGGATGGCCTGCGTCGCCTGATGCCGCGTCTCGACAAGCAGGACCTCATCTCGCCGGAAGAGAAGAAGGAACTGGAACAGCGCGCCTACGTGGCACTGATCCAGCAGGCCGCGCGTAATCCGGAAGACATCGAGCGCGTGCGCAACCTGTGGGCCGACATGCCGGACCACCTGCGCAGCGACGTGAATCTGGTCGCCCTGTATGCCGAGGCATTGATCGCCGGTGGGCAGGAAGGGCTGGCAGAGCGCCTGCTGCGTCACTCGCTGAAGGAATGCTGGGATTCACGTCTGGTGCTGCGCTATGGCCTGCTGGACGTGGATGCGCCGCGTCAGCTGGTGTATGCCGAGAAGTGGCTGCAGGAGCGTCCGAATGACCCGGACCTGCTGCTGTCGCTGGGTCGACTGGCATTGCGCAATGCCAACTGGGGCAAGGCGCAGGAGTATTTCGAGGCCAGTCAGCGTCAGCGTCCGAGCGGCACGGTGTGTGCCGAGCTGGCACGTCTGTTCGCCAACCTTGGCGAGCACAACAAGAGTCAGCTCTACTATCGCCAGAGCGTCGAGCTGCTGGATCGTTCACTGCCGGCGCTGCCGCAGCCCAGCAAGGACAACGCCTGATCGACGCCGCCCGTCGGGCGGCGCTGCACATTGTTTCCTCATTTCGCGAGAAGATGAAAAACTGCCGCCGGCCAGGTCTCTGGTCGGTGGACATTGGTTACTCTCCGGGTATCCGCGTTCATGCCATGGCGTGACGGGATACCCTTCTTTTTGCCTGTCAGATGGCGCTTTTCCCCCTCCGTGGTGGTGAGGGTCTGAGCCGGTAGCGGTCTCGGGCGGCCCTGCAAGACTCGGGGTTGCAGACCCTGCAACCGGCGATCCATGCCCGCCGTGGGGCGCTGGGCACCCATGGCGCTGGCTGTCGGCATTTCCTCCGTGCGATGATTCCGCGTGATGAATGATCTGCCGTCACGGCAGGCCATTCCTGAGCCTTGTTCGGCTTATCCCCAAGACATAATGGAGTCTGCATGTTGCAAAAGTCCCTGGCCCTGATGGGCGCCTCCGTACTGGCCGTGTCACTTGCCGGCTGTGCCGCTACCGGCAACAGCTCTTCCGGCAACACCGCCAGTTCCTCCAGCTCCTCCAGCTCCATGATGAGCCTGGCCAGCAGCATGCTGAGCAGCCAGACGGGCCAGTCCCTGCCGGCAGCCGACCTGATGTCCAGCCTGACCTCCCAGCTGGGCGTGTCTTCCACCCAGGCGCTGGGTGGCTCCGCTGCCATGCTGGCACTGGCTCAGTCCCAGCTGGGCTCCAGCGCGACCTCCGAGCTGTCCAGTGAAGTGCCGCAGCTGTCCAGCCTGACCAGCAGCAGCTCTCTCTCGACCCTGTCCAGCCTTGCCAGCCTGAGCGGCAATGACAATGCCACGGCATTGGCCAGCACCGTCGGCAATGTCGATGACAGTGCGTCTCTGGACAGCGCCTTCTCCGCGCTGGGCATGGACAGCAGCATGGTGTCCCAGTTCGCGCCGGTGCTGCTCAGCTACATGGGTGGCGAAGGTGTTAGCTCGACGCTGCTGAGCTCACTGTCTGGCCTGTGGGGCACCGGCTCCTGAGCCAGCCTCGCGCATGAGGTGTGAGGCATCGATTTACGCCCGCACATGAAAACGCCCCCGAGCCATTGGCTCGGGGGCGTTTTCGTTTCAGTCCGGCGGCCATCGCAGGCAGCCGTGTCGGGATACCCCTGGCGCGTGATCAGTCGCCGTCGGCATCCGGTTGGGTGGTCTGACGGATGCGCTGTTCCTCGGCATCCACGACTTCGCCGTCCTTGGTGGCATGGCGGGTCAGCGGGGTCTCCTCGCGACGCTGAGCCACCTTGGCGGCGGCCTCACGCTGCTCGGGAGTCTTCGGCTGACCGGCGGCGGAGCCATCGATCACGAACGGTTCGTGCATGGTGCGAACGTTGGCCGGCGGCGCACCACCGTCCTTGTCCTGACCGAAGTACATGGTCATGTGCGGGAACGGTATCTCGATACCGGCGGCGTCGAAGTGCTGCTTCACGAGCTTGTTGTACTCGCGGCCGATGGCCCACTGGTTGCCCGGGCTGGTCTTGATCATCACACGGATGTTGACCGAGCTGTCGGCGAGCGACGAGACGCCAGCGATGGTGACCGGCTCGAGAATCTCCGCGCCATAACTGCTTTCCTGGAGTTCGTCGAAGGCCGCACGCAGGTGCACGATGGCGTGATCGACGTTCTCGCGGTAGGAAATGCCGTACTCGCCGACATGGTAGGCGAAGTCACGCATGTAGTTGGAGACGGTATCCACCGAGGAGAACGGCACGATATGGAAGGTGCCGGACAGATCGCGGATGCCCACCGAGCGGATGGTCAGGCGTTCCGCCGTCCCGGTCACGCCACCGGCGGTGACCACGTCACCGGTGTTGATGGCATTCTCGAGCTGGATGAACACGCCGGTGATGATGTCCTGCACCATCTTCTGGGCCCCGAAACCGATCGCCAGACCGAGCACCCCGGCACCGGCCAGCAGCGGCGCGATGTCGATGCCGATCTCCGACAGCACGATCATCGCGGTGAAGACGATCATCGCGATGGCGATGGCATTGCGGAACAGTGCCAGCAGGGTTTCCACGCGTGAGGAGGGCTTGCCCTTGCCGGTATCCGGATTGAGCTTGTGCTCGATCAGGCTGGCGATGCCGACCCAGATCACGACCGCGAAGGCGAGGATGAACAGCACATGGAAGATGCGTGACAGCAGCAGGGCTCCGGCGTCCGTTGCCAGCCAGTCGCCAAGCGCCACGATGCTCCAGGCATTCAGCACCATGCCGACCACGACGACCAGGATGATGGCGCGCATGATGCGCAGTGCGGTCGGGATGTAGGAGTTGAGGCGCGTCTCCAGCATCGGCAGCTGACCACGCAGCTTGTCGGACACCTGGATGCGCTTGCCGATCAGCTGCGTAAGCACGCGAGACAGCAGTGCCCCGCCACCGATGGCGAGCAGCGTCTTGAGCGTCGCGGCCATCATGAAGGGCAGCGCCTCTTCCGGTGTCGTCTGCGAGATGATGAACAGGGTCGCGAAGTAGGCCAGCGCGATCAGGTGCCAGGTGCGGGCCAGAATGCGCAGGCAGACGGCGATGAAGGCATTGTGGGTCTCGCGGGCCTGATCGAGCAGGCGGTCACGCAGCAGTACACGGTTGCGGCTGATGACCACGATGGCCCAGATCAGCGCGATACCCATGATCAGCAGGCTGACGAAGCTGCCCACGGCCGGTGCCAGATTGTTGTTGATCATCGGTACCACGACGAGGATGCCGTAGCCGATGAAGCCGGCGAGCAATGCCAGTGAGCGATTCCAGTAGCGGGCGACCTCATCTCGCATCGGCATCAGGCGCAGGCCCTGGTAGCCGGAGGAGAACAGCATGCGCATCAAGGCCTTGACCAGCTCGATCACCAGATAGGCATTCAGGAACATCGACTCGCGCTGTCCTATCACGCCCTGTTCGCCATAGGCGAAGATGGCCAGCAGATAGCCCCCCAGGAACGCCAGACCGATCACGGCCACGTCGACGATCGCCGCGATGATCACTGCCATCAGGGTGCGCAGCAGCGGGCTGCGGTGCTGACCATCCAGCGACCATTGGCTGACGCGACTGAAGAGCGGATGGGCCAGCCGGCGCAGGATCAGGAACAGCCCGATGGTGGAGATGACCACCAGCCCCAGACTGATGGCTTCGGTCATGAAGCGCTCCCAGTCGATGCTGCTGGCATCTTCACTGCCGAGGCCGCTGAGCGTCTGGATCATGCGGTCCAGAGTGGCGGAAAGCTCTGCGACAAGCTCCTGGCTGATCTCGGCCAGCTGGCGAGACAGTGACGGTGAGTCCTCGCTCAGCGTGACTTCCGTCCCCGCCACCTCGGCTGCCTGTTCGCTCGTCTTGCTGTCCAGCTGGCGTAAGCCTTCAATCAGTGCCTCGCGCTGGTCGGGGTCCTCAAGCAACGTCGCCAGACTCTCATAGGACGAGCTGGCGGCGTCAGCATCGCTGGCGGGGGCGGCATGCGCCAGGCCACTGACGCTGAGGCACAGCATGATCGCCAGTGCCATCAGGCCCTGTAACCAGCCGGCACTCAGGCGCGAGGCGATCGATGACGTTGCGGTTTGCGCGGGAGGGGAGTGGGGGGGGATCGGGGTCGCCACTGATGGCTTCTCCTGTCTGGTGAATGTCGGATGGAGATGGAGTCGAGTCATGCGGGCTCCCTGAGGTGACTCGGAGGCACCCGGATAGCTGAGCGTCTGTGCCTTTTGGACATCGACATGGCCACGTCATACGTCAGGCGCTGTCGATTGGATGTGGGAGCGTGATGTGCGCATCCCGCGCACGCACTCTCCAGTGTTATCGGGGCGATTGCAGGTAACCCAACCCCCGATGACGGTATGCGAGAGATTCTTCAGCGCCACAGCCTGCGGCAGCGCTGCGCATCCTTCAAGCCTTGCTCACCGGATTGTTGCAATGTCGCGTTGCAGGAACTGATGTGGCCCGATGGCTGGACAGGCGGTATTGTTGCGATCAATTATTATTACCATCCGATCTCGCCGCCCTGATATTCGCTCCCTGGAGAAACGAATGACCCACTCTTCCCATGTGTTTGCTGTTCCTGCCCTGTCCCGCCTGCGTCGTGGGCTGATGGCGTCACTGGCGGTCGTGTTGATGGGAGCCACGGTGTCTGCCGAGGCTCGTGAGGTCCAGACCGCCTATGGTGAACTGGAGCTCGAGGGCACTCCGCAGCGCGTGGTCACGCTCTATGAAGGGGCATTGGATGTGGCGGTCGCCAGCGAGGTGACGCCGCTGGGCGCGGTCACCACGCGCGGCGGTGATGGCGTGGCCAGCTATCTCCAGTCTCGGGTGCCGGAGATCGAGATCGTCGGTACACCGCGAGAGTTCAATCTCGAGGCCATCGTGGCGCTCAAGCCGGACATGATTCTGGCTCCCCCGGGGCTGGACAAGGCGCAATATCAGCTGATGTCGCGTCTGGCGCCGACCATCGTGCCAGGCGGGGAGGCGCTCAGCCGGGAGGCCTGGAAGCAGCAGAGCCGAGTCTATGCCCTGGCACTCGGGGAAGAGGCCGAAGCGGAGCTCGAGGCGCGTCTGGCCGCCATCGACGCTCACGCGGCGCGCCTGAAGGCCGAGATGACTACACCGCAGACTGCCAGCCTGGTGCGTCGCATGCCGGGTGGCCTGATGGCGATGTCCGATGAGCTGTTCGCGACCGGCTTGCTCGCCGCGACCGGCTATCAGCTGGTGGGCGGGGATCTGGTCAAACCGGGGCGTCCGCACTCCGACCCGCTGAGCGATGAGAACATGGCGCGCATCGATGCCGACACACTCTTCCTGGCGACCCTGGATGATTCCTCTGAGGCTGCCGCTGACGCCCTGGCGAAGGAGCCGGCCTTCCAGCGTCTCGAGCACGCATCGCGTGACAGTCTGGTCGGCGTCAATGGTCAGTTGTGGACCAGTGCCAGTGGCCCGCTGGCGGCCGAGGCGCTGCTCAAGGACATCGAGCAGGCGCGCAGTGATGGGTAAGCGGGACTGGCCCGTCTCGACTCATCAGGCGTCATGCCGTCAGGTCGGGAGGCAGCATGGCGGCTGAAGGAGCGTCCTCACGGCCTGGCTCCCCACAGACAGCTCTTCGCCCGGCGACCCGCAAGGTCGCCGGGCGTCTGTCGTTGGGGCAGGTCATGCCAGTGGCGTGTCTGGCGGCGGTACTGGCCTGCCTGGCCAGTCTGTTGTGGGGCGCGGGAGATATCGGCCCTGCCCAGGCGTGGGCGGTATTGATGGGGCAGGGCAGCGAGGAGGCCCGCTTCGTGGTCACCGAGCTGCGTGCACCGCGTACCGTGATCGGCATCGCCGTGGGCATGATGCTGGCCTGCGGCGGCGCATTGATGCAGGTGGTCGCACGCAATCCCCTGGCGGAGCCGGGGCTGCTGGGTGTCAGCGCAGGCGCGGCCTTTGCCGTCGCCATCGCCCTGTTGCTGGGGATGGAGGCCGCAGGCCTGCATGTGCTGGTGGCTCAGGCTGGCGCCTTGCTGGGCTGCCTGTTCGTGATGAGCACGGTGCGGCTGAGTGGTGCACGCCAGGACCCCGTGCGCTTGGTACTGGCCGGTGCAGCGCTTTCCAGCCTGCTGGTGGCTCTCACGTCGCTGGTATTGCTGATCGACCAGCGCGCGGCAGACGAGATCCGTTTCTGGGTCATCGGCAGTCTGGCAGGGCGTTCGCTGGAGGCGCTGGGTGGCAGCCTGCCGAGCCTCATGCTCGCCCTCGCGTTGACGCTGTGGCTGGTCAGGCCGCTGGCGGCATTGGCGCTGGGAGAGGCGGTGGCCAGTGGACTTGGCCATCACCCGGGGCGCGTGCGCAAGCTGACGGTACTGGTGGTCGCGTTGCTGGTCGGGGCCGCCACGGCCCTCGCGGGGCCGATCGCCTTCGTGGGACTGGCCGTGCCTTATGTCGCGCGTGCGCTGTGTGGCGCGGATATCCGCCGCACCTTGTGGTTGTGCCTGCCGCTGGGCGTGGTGATGCTGGTGAGCGCCGACGTGGTCTCGCGTCTGCTCGTTCGTCCTTCCGAGTTGCCGCTGGGCGTGCTGACCACGCTGCTGGGCGCGCCGGTACTGATTGCCGTGGTGCGCGCTCGTCGCCTGCCGATTCTGTGAGTCAGGCTTCAATGCGCCGTTCTTCATGACAGATAACCCGGAAACGCCCATGTATCGCTCCGCTCCTTCTTCATCGGCCTCTTCTGATGCCGGGGTGCCTCGGCGCCAGGCATCATGCCCTGTCGCCACGGCACCGGCCGATACGTTCTGGTGGCGCTGCGGTCCCCTGTCGTTGCTGTGGCATCGGGCGCCATTGCTGGCCAACCTCGGTCTGCTGCTGGCACTGCTGAGTGCCTGCGTGGCCGCCTTGATGCTGGGCAGCGCGGGCCTGGGCCCCTACGCCGCCCTGAAGGCCGCGTTCGGCCATGGTGAATTCGCCGATGTCTTCGTGGTCCAGGAGCTGCGGCTGCCGAGACTGCTGGCCGGCCTCGGAACGGGCGCCGCCTTCTCGTTGGCTGGCTGTCTGATGCAGACACTGGCCAGCAACCGTCTCGCCACGCCGGGCATCATCGGCATCGACAATGGCGCGACCGCCTTTGCGGTTGCCTCCGTCGTCGGACTCGGCGCCTCGCTGGCGCCACCGGCGATGGCACTGAGCGGCGCCGTGGTCGCCACGGCGCTGGCCTTCGGGCTTTCCGGTGGCATCGGCACGCGCGGCTATCGCTTCCTGGTCGCGGGGATCGGCGTCGGGGCGCTGTTCGGTGCCGGTACCCAGTTGATGCTGGCACGGGTGTCCATCGATGTCGCCAACAGCGCCTATCCGTGGACGGTGGGGAGCCTCAACGCACGGGATGCCTCCTCGCTCGAATGGTTGGGCATTGCCTTGCTGCTGGCGGTGCCGGCGGCGTTGTGGCTGGGGCGAGGGCTCAATACGCTGCGCTTTACCGATTCTGTCGCCATCGGACTTGGTCAGCATGTCGCCCGTGTGCGCATGGCGACGCTGTGGCTCTCGGTACTGCTGACGGCCGCCGCGGTGGCCGTGGCCGGCCCGGTGGGCATGGTGGCGTTGGTCGGTCCCGAGATCGCCCGCTACCTGTCGCGCCACAAGGGAGTGCCCTTGCTGGGTTCGGCATTGGCTGGGGCGCTGGTGATGGTGCTGGCGGACCTCGCGGGACGCACGTTGCTGTCACCTCTCGAGATTCCGGTCGGTATCGTGATGGCGGTGGTCGGCAGCCCCTATCTGCTGTGGATCCTGCTGCGCAGCCCGCGCTAGTCAGGCTGTCCTGTCCGGCCGATGCCCCCATTCACCGTGTGGCTGCCATGTCTGCATCACCGACATGAGAGTCGCCCGCAGCCCTCGCGGACCAACCGGGTCACGAGGGTCATCGTTTCAGGAGAATGCGCCATGAGCGCTGAACATCATCCACGCTGCGGGGACACCGTGGCCGCCACTCTCAAGGCCAGTGAGCTGTCGCTGGGGTATGGCAGCGGACAGCGGCATGTGGCCGTGATCGATGCGCTGACGCTGGCGCTGCCGGATGGCAAGGTGACGGCTATCGTCGGGCCCAACGGCTGTGGCAAGTCCACGCTGCTGGCCGGTCTGGCTCGCCTGCAGGCACCGCATGCCGGCGCGGTATTGCTGGAGGGCCAGGACATACGGCGTCTCGGGCGCCGTGATGTCGCGCAGCGCATCGCGTTGCTGCCCCAGGAGACGCACTCGCCGGAAGGCGTGACGGTGCATGAGCTGGTGCGCTTCGGTCGCCAGCCGCATCAGGGAGCCTTCCGTCAGTGGTCGCAGGAGGATCAGGAGGTGGTCTCGGCGGCGATCGCGGCCGCTGACATCGAGAGTCTGGCCGACCGTGAGCTGGCCTCCATGTCCGGTGGCCAGCGTCAGCGTGCCTGGATCGCGATGGCGCTGGCGCAGCAGACGCCGCTGCTGTTGCTGGATGAGCCGACCTCGGCGCTGGATCTCGGCCATCAGATCGAGGTCTTCGAACTGATCCAGCGGCTGGCCCACGAGGAAGGCAAGACCATCGTGATGGTGGTGCATGACCTGGCCAGTGCCTGTCGCTATGCCGACCACCTCGTGGCGATGCATGCGGGCAGCGTGGTCGCGGAAGGTCCGCCCTCCGAAGTGGTGACACCGGCGCTGGTGCGCAAGCTCTACGGTGTCGAATGCCGGCTGATTCCTGACCCCGAGACCGGTACCCCGCTGTTGATCGGCGTGCGGCGCACGAACGAGCGCCTGAGTGGCAGTGCTACCTGAGAGCGCCTGGCACGACTCGGCGCGTGGAATATCAGACAGCAGAAAACAAGAAGGCCTCCCCGAGGGGAGGCCTTCTTGTCACGGATATGGTGGAGGCGACGGGAGTCGAACCCGTGTCCGCCGGCACTCCGCCTTCGGCTCTACATGCTTAGTTTCATTATTTGATTTAACACGACTGCCGCCAATGAACAGGCTACAGCAATGCGATTCTCTGAGTTTTAATCTCGACCTTAGAGACGTCGGCCAAGACGATCCTGTTTATACGGGCTCGTTCTCAATCCACCTTGAACAGGCGCAACGGTATCATGAGCAGCTTATGCAGCTAGAGCGTAGTTGTCGTCGTTTGCGACTATATATTTGCAACGTTTTATTTACGAGATACGTTACGATCTCGGCATGCACCTCAGGGTTTGCCACCAGCGTCGAATGCCAGAACGCCCCCATAACAGTGTTACTGCTTGCTGCTTTGCTACGGTGTCATCATAACAGGTGGAGACTGTGCTACGCCAGTTCAAGGCCTCAGGAATTTTTTCTGGTCTGACAGTGATTTGCCGTGATTCAAAGCCCTTGTCTCCCACATCGCAACGGCGCAGGCGCGGCGCGTGATCATGGCGCTGACAGTCTCAGCGATCCCGCAGGATTCGTGCCTTCTGGCGATTCCAGTCACGGTCCTTCTCGGTGGCACGCTTGTCATGCATCTTCTTGCCTTCCACCAGCGCGATCTCGCATTTCACGATCGCGTTCTTCCAGTACAGCTTGATGGGGACGCAGGTGTGACCCTTGTCCTGGGTGCGCGAGAAGATGCGCGCGATCTGCTTCTTGTGCAGCAACAGCTTGCGCGTGCGTTGCGGGTCCGCCACCGCGTGGGTGTTGACCGTCTCCAGCGGATGGATATGACAGCCGAGCAGCCAGGCCTCACCGTTCTTGATCACGATGTAGGTGTCCGTCAGCTGGCCCTTGCCCGCCCGCAGCGCCTTGACCTCCCAGCCTGCCAGTACCAGCCCCGCCTCGAAGGCTTCCTCGATGTGGTATTCGTGGCGTGCCTTCTTGTTCTGGGCGATCAGGTTGCCGCCCTGTTGGGGTTTCTTTTTCTTGCCCATGTTGCCTCGTTTGTCGTGTGCTCCTGCCACTGCCCGACGGACAGCTGGCGCATCCTTCTGGATGGGGGGAGGCGTGTTACCATTCAAGGCCAGACGGCACTTCATGCGCCGGCCCATTGTTCATGATACGCAAGGCGCGTATCCAAGTCAGCGGAGAGCTAGATGCCTACGGTCAACCGGTCTGCCCTGGTTCGGCACTCGGCCCAGGCGATGTTCGATCTGGTCAATGATTTCGAGCGTTACCCCGAATTCCTGCCGGGCTGCAGTGATGCCCAGTTGCTTGAGCAGGATGACGCCCATCTGGTGGGCAGGCTGACTCTGTCCAAGGCGGGCATGGAGCAGAGCTTCGTGACCCGCAATGATCTGTTCGCCCCCCAGCGCATAGAGTTGAGTCTGGTCGACGGCCCTTTCAAGCGTCTCGAGGGACGCTGGCTGTTCACGCCGCTGAGCGAGGATGCCTGCAAGGTCTCGCTGGAGCTGGATTTCGAATTCAGCAATCGCCTGCTGGGCATGGCCTTCGGCAAGTTGTTCAGTCAGGTCGCCGGTCAGATGGTCGAGGCGTTCACGCGTCGTGCTGACCAGCTGTACGGCGCGAATTGATGTCCGCCACAGGCAAGGCCGTAGAGAAGGCCTGATGACGTGGTCTGAAAGGTGAGTCCGACAGGAGCAAGCATGAGCGACAGAATCACGGTCGAGGTGGCCTATGCGCTGCCGGAGAAGCAGAAGATCGTCTCACTGGCCGTCGCGCCGGGAACCACGGCGCGCGAGGCCGTGCGCATGGCACATCTCGAGCAACATTTCCCGACACTGGGCGCCGAGGTCTTTCTCGAGGCGGATCTCGGGATCTTCGGCAAGGCGCTGCGCAAGCCCGATGAGCACGTGCTGGATGCCGGTGACCGGGTCGAGGTCTACCGTGCCTTGATCAACGACCCCAAGCTTGCTCGCAAGCGCCGGGCCGACAAGGCACGCGCCGAGAAGTAGTGGTGTCCTTACCGGGCATCGGCGACCGTACGCAAGACGGGGCACCCTGGGGTGCCCCGTCTGTCATCACGACTCGGTCCATCGTGCTGTCCGAGCGCTTGCGGGCATGCCGTTTCCCGCCAGCGGGCCCCGTCGATGACGGGCCCGCTGGCGGTCGACTTACAGCTCGTCCGGCAGGTCAGCGGCGCCTGCACCACTGTCGTTGCGGTTCGGCTGTGCGGCACGCGGGTCGATGTCGAGGTCCGGCACGATGACGGTTTCCTTGTCGATGTCGCCGCTCTTGTCGATGGTGGAAAGCACATCGCCGTCGAAATTCAGCGTGACGCGCTTGTTGATGATCTCGCCGTCCGCTTTCTTGAGGCGATATACGTAGTCCCAGCTATTCTCACTGAAGGGAGCGGTTAGCAGCGGTGAACCCATCACATAGATGACCTGTTCGCGGCTCATGCCCGGCTTCAATTGCTCGACCATTTCCGGCTTGATCAGGTTGCCCTGTGGAAGGTCGCGCTTGTAGACGCTGAAGTAGCTACACCCGGTGAGCAGCGACAGGGCGCTGCAAAAGGCGACTGTTTTGATCAAGTTTTGCATTTGCCCTGAAGATTCCCTATCGTTTTGCCTTGGCCGATCATACCTGATACATCAAGCGACTGCGAAGAGTACCCCAGCATGGCCGATCAGAACCATGAACTGCGCAAGGCGGGACTCAAGGTAACCCTACCGCGAGTCAAGATCCTGCAGATCCTCGAGAAATCGATGGATCGACACCTGAGTGCCGAGGACGTGTACAAGGCGTTGCTTGAGGCTGGCGAAGATGTCGGTCTGGCGACGGTTTATCGTGTGCTCACCCAGTTTGAAACTGCTGGACTGGTGATGCGTCACAATTTCGATGGCGGCCATGCTGTCTTCGAATTGTCCCAGGAAGAACACCATGACCACATGGTATGTCTGGACAGCGGCGAGATCATAGAGTTCTGTGATCCCGAGATCGAGCGCCGCCAGCGCGAGATCGTCGAGGAGCATGGCTATGAGCTGGTCGAGCATGCGCTGGTGCTCTACGTGCGTCCCAAGGACACCAAGAGCGACAGCTGATGCTCAGGCCTCGCCTGTGTCAGGGATGACAAGGTTCGCTGCAGGACAGAAACACCAACGGCCGCCCCACAGGGGCGGCCGTTGGTGTTTCTGGCGTTCGAACTGCCAGGAGGTTCATTGGACGAATGGACGTCGGGAAGGCGGCCTGTCGGGGCTCAGTGACGGCTGTCCGCCGCGCTGAGCATCTCGCGAGCGTGTGCCAGGGTCTGCTCGGACAGGTGAATGCCGCCCAGCATGCGTGCCAGTTCCCGCACGCGGCCACTCTCGTCCAGCAGTGCCATGTGGGTACGTGTGGTGTTCTTCTCTGCCTGCTTCTCGATATGCAGATGTTGATGCGCCTGGGCCGCGACCTGAGGCAGGTGGGTGACGGTCAGCACCTGACCCTTGTCGCCCAGTCGGCGCAGCAGCTGACCGACGATCTCGGCGGTCGCACCGGAGATGCCGACATCCACTTCATCGAAGACCAGGCTGGGAATGGTCGAGCGACTGGCGGCCACCACCTGAATGGCCAGCGAGACGCGGGACAGTTCACCGCCCGAAGCGACCTTGGCCAGCGCCCGCGGCGGCTGCCCCGGGTTGGCACTGATGCGGAAGTGGATGCGCTCCATGCCTTCGGGTTGCGGGCGCTCGCGTGGCTCGACGGCAACCTCGAACGTCGCCTTGCCCATGCCGAGGAAGGCCAGTTGATCCTGGATGTCGCTGGCCAGCTGGGGGGCGGCAGCGGCTCGTGACGTACCGACCTCAGTAGCCAGGATCTTCCAGGCATCCCGGCGGGCCGCCACTTCCTGACGCAGGGCCTCGATGGCCTCCTCGTCACCCCCGAGCCCTTCCAGCTCCTCGCTCAGTCGCTGGTGCAGGCCATGCAGCTCCTCGGGCAAGACATGATGCTTGCGGGCGATCTGGTGGATGCGCCCAAGGCGCTCATCGACGAAGGCCAGGCGCTCCGGGTCGAGTTCGGTGACTTCGACGAAGCGGTTCAGCTCGCGTGCCGCTTCTTCTATCTGGATGCGTGCCTCTTCCAGCATGCCCAGTGCGCTGGCCAGCGAACCCTGCTCGCTGCCCGGCAGGTGTGTCAGTCGCGCCACGGCCTGATTGAGGCGCGCGAGGGCGCCTTCATCATCATGATCGCAGCACTCGGCGGCGGCCTGCGCCTCGCTGAGAATCTGTTCGGCATTGGCCAGGGTTTCCTGCTCTTGCTCCAGTGCCTCCAGCTCGCCCTCGCTGAGTGCCAGCTCATCAAGCTCCTCGACCTGATAGCGCAACAGCTGGCGACGAGCGCGTACCTCGTCGCCATCATTGCTCATGCGCTTGAGGCGGCGATGTGCCTCCTGCCAGTGGCGGAAGTCCTCGCGCAGCTGCGTGACCTGCGTCTCGATCCCGGCGTACTCGTCGAGCTGACGCAGGTGCGTCTCTTCCTTCAGCAGCGAGTGGTGGGCGTGCTGGGAATGGATGTCGATCAGGTGCTCACCCAGTTCCCGCAGGTCCGCGATGGTGCAGGGGGTGCCGTTGATCCAGGCCTTCGAGCGTCCGCTGGCGGTGATCACCCGGCGCAGCAGGCAGTCGTCGCTGCCCAGCTCGCGTTCGTCCAGCCACTCGCGCGCGTCGCTGAGGCTTGTGATATCGAAGCGTGCGATGAGATCCGCGCGATCCGCGCCGTGTCGCACGCTGCCAGCATCGGCACGTTCGCCCAGGCACAGGCCGAGTGCACCGAGCAGGATGGACTTGCCGGCACCCGTCTCGCCGGTGATGGCGGTCATGCCGCGGCGAAAATCGAGTTCCAGTGTCTCGACGATGGCGAAATCTTGAATGGCGAGCTGTAGCAGCATGACTACCTCCGAAGGGAAGCTGGGGCGTACGCCGTGCCGATCATTGCCCGTTTCGGGGGTGACTACGGAGTCGCCATACAGGATGTACATACAGTGTATATGGCTTTTTATACAGCACGCTCCGTCGGCCTTCAATCCATGCCGGACTCAGCTGGCAGAAAAGCCGCATCGAAGGCTTGAGAAGCCGAGTGCCGGCCCCATATAAAGGCCCTGACACTCATCGTCGGCAGCAATGGCGCGGCCTTGCTGCCCTACAGGCAACTCATGGCCTGTCTTCAGGGGCTTGCCATCGTCGTCTCGAGGCAGGCTCCGCAGGCCACGAACAGGGCAATGGCGCACAGACGTCGGCCCGCAGGAGAACAGCATGGCTCAGGATCCGCAGACCCCGATGGATGAAGAACTTCAGCGTGCCGCTCGCGACGCCGAGCCGCAGCCGGAAACTCCGGAAGGCGAAGTGATTGAAGACATACTGGATGCCACCGATGTCGCCGCCGAAAGCGAAGGTGAGCTGATCGACAATCCGGAAGCCGAGATGCTGGCCGCTCAGGTCGAGGAACTCGAGCAGGCGGTGAAGGAGGCGAAGGACCAGGCGCTGCGTTCAGCTGCCGAGGCGCAGAACGCGCGCCGTCGCGCCGAACAGGATGCCGAGAAGGCTCGCAAGTTCGCGCTGGAGAAGTTCGTCAAGGAAATGCTGCCGGTGGTGGACTCGCTCGAGAAGGCGCTTGAGTCCATGAGCGACGACGAGGCAGCCAAGGCACATGTCGAAGGTATCGAGATGACCTTGAAAATGCAGCTGGATGCCCTGAACAAGTCAGGCGTCGAGCAGCTGGACCCGCACGGCGAGCCCTTCGACCCGGAATACCATCAGGCGGTCGCCATGGTGCCATCTCCGGATGCCGAGCCGAACAGCGTCATCGACGTGATGCAGAAGGGCTACACCCTCAATGGTCGCCTGGTGCGTCCGGCGATGGTCGCGGTCAGCAAGGCCAACTGAGGCCCTGCGGGGTCGAGTGGCCATGAGGGCATGTGTCGTGATGGCACATGCCCGCCCTGCGGGGCTTCAAGGAGGATCAGGGCGGCAAAAAATGCCAGCACACCCTTGAAAGCCTGACGCGCGACCCCACTTATTGAAGCAAGTTCAGGTGCCGACACAAGGTACCGACAACCAGACTCATCTTTCAGGCTAGCAACAGATTCGAGGTATACGATTATGGGACGCATCATCGGTATTGACTTGGGTACTACCAACTCTTGTGTGGCAGTGCTCGACGGCGACAAGACCAAGGTCATCGAAAACGCTGAAGGTGGCCGCACCACGCCGTCCATCATCGCCTACACCGACGACAACGAGATCCTTGTTGGTCAGTCGGCCAAGCGTCAGGCAGTGACCAACCCGGAGAACACCCTGTTCGCGGTCAAGCGTCTGATCGGTCGCAAGTTCAAGGATGATGTCGTCCAGAAAGACATCAAGATGGTGCCGTACAAGATCGTCGAAGCCGACAATGGCGATGCCTGGGTCCAGGTGAAGGACAAGAAGATGGCACCGCCGCAGATCAGTGCGGAAATCCTCAAGAAGATGAAGAAGACCGCGGAAGACTACCTCGGTGAAGAAGTCACCGAAGCGGTCATCACCGTGCCGGCCTACTTCAACGACTCCCAGCGTCAGGCGACCAAGGACGCCGGCCGCATCGCGGGTCTCGAGGTCAAGCGCATCATCAACGAGCCGACTGCCGCGGCACTCGCCTACGGCATGGACAAGTCTCGTGGTGACAAGACCATCGCGGTCTACGACCTGGGTGGCGGTACCTTCGATATCTCCATCATCGAAGTCGCGGACGTCGACGGTGAGACCCAGTTCGAAGTGCTCGCCACCAACGGCGACACCTTCCTGGGCGGTGAAGATTTCGACATGCATCTGATCAACTACCTCGTTGACCAGTTCAAGTCCGACAGCGGCATCGACCTGTCCGGCGACAATCTCGCCATGCAGCGTCTGAAGGAAGCTGCCGAGAAGGCCAAGATCGAGCTGTCCAGCGCTCAGCAGACCGACGTGAACCTGCCGTACATCACCGCAGACAACACCGGTCCGAAGCACCTGAACGTCAAGGTGACCCGTTCCAAGCTCGAGTCGCTGGTCGATGAGCTGGTCGCTCGCTCCCTGAAGCCGTGCCAGACCGCTCTGGCCGATGCCGGCCTGTCCGCTTCCGAGATCGACGATGTCATCCTGGTCGGTGGTCAGACTCGCATGCCGCTGGTGCAGTCCAAGGTCGCTGAATTCTTCGGCAAGGAAGCGCGCAAGGACGTCAACCCGGATGAAGCGGTCGCCGTCGGCGCCGGTATCCAGGGTGGCGTGCTGGGTGGCGACGTCAAGGACGTGCTGCTGCTGGACGTGACGCCGCTGACGCTGGGCATCGAGACCATGGGTGGCGTGCTGACTCCGCTGATCGAGAAGAACACCACCATCCCGACCAAGAAGTCTCAGGTGTTCTCCACCGCTGACGACAACCAGGGCGCGGTGACCATCCACGTCCTGCAGGGTGAGCGCAAGCAGGCGGCACAGAACAAGTCCCTGGGTCGTTTCGACCTGGCCGACATTCCGCCGGCCCCGCGTGGTGTGCCGCAGATCGAAGTCGCCTTCGATCTGGATGCCAACGGTATCCTGAACGTGTCCGCCAAGGACAAGGCCACCGGCAAGGAACAGTCCATCGTCATCAAGTCTTCCGGCGGCCTGTCCGACGAAGAGATCGAACAGATGGTGCGTGACGCGGAAGCCAACGCCGACGAGGACAAGAAGTTCGAGGAAATGGTCCAGCTGCGCAATCAGGCCGATGGCATGATCCACGCGACCAGAAAGACCCTGACCGAAGCCGGTGACAAGGCCGAAGCCAGCGAGAAGGAAGCCATCGAGACGGCGATCTCCGAGCTGGAAGAAGCCCTGAAAGGCGATGACAAGGACGCGATCCAGGCCAAGCTGGATGCGCTGACCGAAGCCTCCGGCAACCTGGCGCAGAAGATGTACGCCGAGCAGGGTGCCCAGGGTGAGCAGGCTGGCGACGGTCAGGCTGACAAGAAGCAAGACGACGACGTGGTTGACGCCGAGTACGAGGAAGTCAACGACGACAAGAAGTCCTGAGGGATCTCTTGAACGACGTCTGATGACAGCGCGGGAGCCTTGCGAAGGTGTCCCGCGTTGTCGTTTGCACCGGTAGCGTATCGCGTGGGCGCACGCTGTCGGTGACAGCCGATATCCCAGAACAGACAGGCAGCCTTGGGCTGCCAGCAATCCAGGCGGACCTGATCCATGTCCAAGCGTGATTATTACGAAGTGCTTGGTGTCGAGCGTGGCGCCGACACCAAGGACATCAAGAAGGCGTACCGACGCCTGGCTCAGAAGCATCACCCTGACCGCAATCCGGATGATGAGGCCTCGGCGGAGAAGTTCCGCGAAGTGTCGGAAGCCTATGAAGTGCTGTCCGATGCGGACAAGCGCGCGGCCTATGACCAGTTCGGTCATGCCGGTGTCGACGGCCAGGGCGGCGGTGGCTTCGGCGGCGGTGGCTTTGGTGGTGGTGCCGGTGGCTTCGGCGACGTGTTCGGCGATGTCTTCGGTGACATCTTCGGTGGCGGCGGTGGTCGTCGCAATCCGAACGCTCCTCAGCGTGGCAGCGACCTGCGCTACAACCTTGATCTCGATCTGGAATCGGCGGTCGCCGGTACCACGGTCGACATCCGCGTGCCGCGTCTGGCTGCCTGTGGTCACTGTGATGGTGACGGCGCCGAGCCGGGTTCCACCAAGGAAACCTGCCCGACCTGCAACGGCATGGGCAAGGTGCGCATGCAGCAGGGCTTCTTCGCGGTCGAGCAGGCATGTCCGACCTGCCACGGGCGTGGCGAGAAGATCAGCGTACCGTGCCGCAAGTGTCACGGCGAAGGCCGCGTGCAGGAATCCAAGACCCTCTCGGTCAAGATTCCGCCGGGCGTCGACACCGGTGACCGTATCCGCCTGAACGGCGAAGGCGAGGGCGGTGTCAACGGCGGGCCGTCAGGTGATCTGTATGTCCAGGTCAATCTGCGCGAGCACGAGATCTTCAAGCGTGATGGGCGTCACCTGCAGTGTGAAGTGCCGATCAGCTTCGTGGATGCAGCGCTCGGTGGTGAGCTCAACGTCCCGACGCTGGATGGTCGTGTCGTGCTCAAGATTCCGGCCGAGACCCAGACGGGCAAGTTGTTCCGACTGCGCGGCAAGGGCGTCAAGCCGGTGCGTGGTGGCCCTGCCGGCGATCTGCTGTGCAAGGTGGTCATCGAGACACCTGTCAGCCTGAACGAAGAGCAGAAGGAGCTGCTGCGCCAGTTCCAGCAGAGTCTTGGCGATACCGGCAAGAGCCACTCGCCGAAGGAGAACAGCTTCTTCGATGGCGTGAAGAAGTTCTTCGAGGATATGAAGCCCTAGGCTGCGTCTTCGTTCTCCTCCGCGCTGGCGGATGCGCAACGCGAAAGCCCCACCCCGATGACTCGGGTGTGGGGCTTTTTCATTGTCAGGGCTCGCCTGACATGTCATCAGCGATGCGCTGTCAGGCGATGTTTCACTCTTGAGAGGCTGGCGTGAAGGCCTCGGGCTCGATCACCGCGAAACAGCTCAGCAGCGTGGTCTGGAAGCTGCTGAAGTTGTCATCCGAGACCATCAGGAAGCGATTGCCCTCCAGGTGCGTGAGCCCTTCGAAGTTGTCCAGTGACCACCCCTCGCCACTCGACAGGCGGGCAAGGGTGCGGACCTCGACGGTCGTCCCCGGCTCTCCCAGATGTGCGCGACGCAGGCTGATGACCAGCGGATAGGGCGGCGAGAAGGCGCGCTCCAGCATCAGGATGTCCCCGTCCGGCAGCATCTCCATGGCGGTCAGGCTCGAGCCCGTGTCGCTGGCCAGGGGGTAGCGCCATTCCTGCTTGCCATCCAGCGTAAACAGGCGCGTGGTGCCTTCGTCCATGCCCTCCGGGGTGGCTTCCAGACCGGCGAGCAGGCCGTACTCGGGGTGCAGGGTCAGCGCCTCCATGCCATTGTTGGGGGCGGCACCGCGTACGCCCACGGGGGTGGCGGGTTCGCTGATCGCCAGTCCGCTGGGCAGGAAGTGCTCGACTCGGGGTTGCTGCTCGAAGCTGATGACCAGACGGGTATCGCCGCGCCGGCCGTTGTGGTCCTTCAGCAGCTGCATGCCTTCGGCATCGCTCAGGGCGCCTTGCAGGGAGATGTCGGTCTCGTCGCGCAGCGTATAGGTCTTGAGTGCCTTGGCACCGACCAGCTCCCCATGGCGGAAGGCCAGGCGCAGACGGTGCAGCCAGCCCCGGTCCGACACGGCGTACAGCAGGGATTCATCCTTGTCCCAGCCGATATCGGACAGGCCGCCGACGGGGGTGCCATCCAGCCACTTGCCTGGCAGCTTGAGGGTGCCGCACCACTGGATCTCCGGCAGCTGGCTCATCTGCTCCGGCGAGGCCAGCGAGTAGGGGCGCGGGTGAACGCCACAGGCACTCAGCAGGCCGGCAACTGCCGTGGCAAGGGTCGCGAGGCGCAGCAGGCGCCAATGACGAATGGCATAACGATGAAGTAGCGACATGCTGACTCCGGGAACTGAGCGGTGAAGAGGGAGTGGCGTGGACGGGCAGGAACTCAGTCTCCCGCTACTCTAGCGCGTAACGAGGGCAAATACATGACGTCAGCCAACGCTGCAGGCGGCTGATATACTCGCGGGGACAGCACAGGTGGCACACCCTCATCATCGCCGTGGGGTGGCTGCCCTCAAGACCCACAACAGGCAGGAGTCAGCATGACCCGTATCGCAATCATGGGCGTCGCCGGACGCATGGGACGCACGTTGGTCGAGGCCGTCGGTGCCGTGGAAGGCCTGACGCTGACAGCGGGCATCGTCGAGGCCGGCAGCTCCCTGGCAGGTGCCGACATCGGCGAGCTGGCGGGGCAGGGGCGTCTGGGTGTGGTCGCCAGTGACAGTCTGGCCGCCGTGGTGGATGACGTTGATGTCGTGATCGATTTCACCGCGCCGCAGGTGACGCTGGCCAACCTGGCGCTGTGCTCGGAGCACGGCAAGCGCATGGTCATCGGCACGACCGGTTTCAGCCCGGAGCAGCTCGAGCAACTGGATGGCTATCGCGACAGCGTGCCCTTCGTGTTTGCCGCCAACATGAGCTCCGGCGTCAATCTGACGCTGAAGCTGCTGGAAACGGCAGCCCAGGCACTGGGGGATGCGGGGTATGACATCGAGATCATCGAGGCGCACCACCGCCACAAGGTCGATGCCCCCTCCGGCACGGCACTGGCGATGGGCGAGGCGGTGGCACATGCCATCGGTCGTGATCTCGAGACCCACGGTGTCTTTGCACGCGAAGGGCAGTGTGGCCCGCGTACCGACAAGGAAATTGGCTTCGCCACCGTGCGTGCCGGTGACATCGTCGGCGAGCATACCGTGATGTTCGCCACCGAAGGCGAGCGCATCGAGATCACCCACAAGGCCTCAAGCCGCATGACCTTCGCCAAGGGTGCGGCGCGTGCCGCCGAGTGGCTGTCAGCGCGTGGCGTCGGACGCTACGACATGCAGGACGTGCTGGGTCTCAAGTGATGTCCCGTCGGGGGCTCGGGTCGAGAACGCGTCCTGGGCACTCGATTTGCCGCGTTCGAGTGGCTTCCGGGAGCATCGTGGAAGCTGTCACTGCCGACAGGATATTGTCGGTCGGCGGTGATGGATGTTGCACCTTGCGGCGGGAAACGTTCCTGGCAGGTGATTCGGGGGACAGGCTCGCGATCACTCCCGATGCTCCGCAAGCTGACTGCTGTGACGAAACGACCGTATGGTGGGCACTGCCGCCCGCTCGCGGTGCAGTCATGGGGTGGTCAGCACCGCAGGATTCGGGTAATCTCTACCCAATTTGGCCGCACTCTTGGGGCCGCTGTGACAAGCAATATTCCGAAGAATGATAACAAGCGGGATGAAGCCTGATTTTTCGGTTTCGTCCCGCTTTTTTGCAGCCTGAATTTGCCGCTTCCGGCGAGCGCTCCTCACATGGGGAAGGCGCGTGGGAAGAGTGGCAGCGGGACCCAGACTCGGCGTCAGCCGAGTACGACAATCAAGCAGCATGTCCGGTGTTCGACCGCGGATTCCGGGCAGGAAAGTGGACACTTAGGGGAGGACGTTGCGTTGATCAAACCCGCGATACTGGCCTTGGAAGACGGCAGTGTATTTCACGGCAGCGCCATCGGCGCTGATGGGCAGACCAGTGGCGAGGTGGTGTTCAACACTGCCATGACCGGCTACCAGGAAATCCTGACCGATCCCTCCTACACCCGACAGATCGTCACTCTGACGTATCCGCACATCGGCAATACCGGCATCAACGACGAGGACAACGAGTCCGATCATGTCGCGGCCGCCGGCCTGGTCATCCGCGACCTCCCGCTGCTGGCCAGCAACTTCCGCTCCACTCGCTCTCTCGATCAGTACCTGCGTGACGAGAATGTCGTCGGCATCGCGGATATCGACACGCGTCGTTTGACGCGCATCCTGCGCGAGAAGGGCTCGCTGAACGGCGCCATTCTCGCCGGTGAGGATGCTCAGGGAGATGACGCCGTCGAGCGTGCGCTGGAAGCCGCTCGTGCCTTCCCTGGCCTCAAGGGCATGGACCTGGCCAAGGAAGTCTCCTGCCGCGAGTCATTCGAGTGGCACGAAGGCGAATGGACCCTGGGAGAAGGCTACGCCGACACCCGTGAGTCAGAGCGCCCCTTCCACGTGGTCGCCTACGACTACGGCGTCAAGCACAACATCCTGCGCATGCTGGCATCGCGTGGCTGCCGTCTGACCGTCGTGCCGGCGCAGACGCCTGCCGCCGAGGTGCTGGCGCTCAACCCGGATGGCATCTTCCTGTCCAACGGTCCGGGCGACCCCGAACCCTGCGACTACGCCATCACCGCGATTCGTGAAGTGCTCGAGACCGAGACGCCGGTCTTCGGTATCTGCCTCGGTCACCAGCTGCTGGCCCTGGCCTCCGGTGCGAGCACGGTCAAGATGGGCCACGGTCACCATGGTGCCAACCACCCGGTGCAGGATCTCGACAGTGGTGTGGTGATGATCACCAGTCAGAACCATGGCTTCGCGGTGGATGAAGCCGGTATGCCGAGCCATCTGCGCGCGACCCACAAGTCGCTGTTCGACGGCAGTCTGCAGGGCATCGAGCGCACCGACCGTCCGGCCTTTAGCTTCCAGGGTCACCCGGAAGCCAGCCCCGGCCCGCAGGACGTCGCCCCGCTGTTCGATCGTTTCATCGAGATGATGCGCGCGCGACGCTGAGCCGAGCGCAGGCCCGAGGGCCTGATCCATCGTTGAGTTCAGTCACCAGATCATTGCGGGAAGAGACATGCCGAAACGTACAGACCTGAAAAGCATCCTGATCATCGGCGCCGGCCCCATCGTCATCGGCCAGGCGTGCGAGTTCGACTATTCCGGCGCACAGGCCTGCAAGGCCCTGCGTGAAGAGGGTTACCGGGTCATCCTGGTCAACTCCAACCCGGCCACCATCATGACCGACCCGGTGATGGCCGACGCGACCTACATCGAGCCGATCACCTGGGAGACCGTGGCGCGCATCATCGAGAAGGAGCGTCCGGACGCCATCCTGCCGACCATGGGTGGCCAGACCGCACTGAACTGTGCACTGGCCCTGGAGCGCGAAGGCGTGCTCGAGAAATTCGGCGTCGAGATGATCGGTGCCAACGCCGATACCATCGACAAGGCCGAAGACCGTGATCGCTTCGACAAGGCGATGAAGAAGATCGGCCTGGCGTGCCCGAAGGCCAAGGTCGCACACTCCATGGAAGAGGCCTGGGAAATCCAGGCCGAGCTGGGCTTCCCGTCCATCATCCGTCCCAGCTTCACCATGGGCGGTTCCGGCGGCGGCGTGGCGTACAACCGTGAAGAATTCGAAGAGATCTGCCATCGCGGTTTCGAGCTGTCGCCGACCCGTGAGCTGTTGATCGACGAATCGCTGCTGGGCTGGAAGGAATACGAGATGGAGGTCGTTCGTGACAAGAACGACAACTGCATCATCGTGTGTGCCATCGAGAACTTCGACCCGATGGGCGTGCATACCGGTGACTCCATCACTGTCGCCCCGGCACAGACCCTGACCGACAAGGAATACCAGCTGATGCGTGATGCATCGCTGGCCGTCCTGCGCGAGATCGGTGTCGAGACCGGTGGCTCCAACGTCCAGTTCGGCATCTGCCCGGACACCGGTCGCATGGTCGTGATCGAGATGAACCCGCGCGTGTCGCGCTCCTCTGCGCTGGCCTCCAAGGCGACCGGTTTCCCGATCGCCAAGATCGCCGCCAAGCTGGCCATCGGGTATACCCTGGACGAGCTGCAGAACGACATCACCGGTGGCAAGACGCCGGCGTCCTTCGAGCCGTCCATCGACTATGTCGTCACCAAGATTCCGCGCTTCACCTTCGAGAAGTTCCCGCAGGCCAATGACCGTCTGACCACGCAGATGAAGTCGGTCGGCGAAGTCATGGCCATCGGTCGTACCTTCCAGGAATCCCTGCAGAAGGCACTGCGTGGCATGGAGACCGGTGTCGATGGTCTCGATTCCATCGTGGCCGACTACGGCGACGAGAACATGGCGCGCATCAAGGGCGAGCTGCAGGCCGCCGGTGCTGAGCGTATCTTCTACATCGCCGACGCCATGCGTGCCGGCCTTGGCATCGAAGAGATCTTCCGTCTCACCAACATCGACCGCTGGTACCTGGTGCAGCTGGCCGACCTGATCGCTCAGGAAGGCGAAGTGGCGGCAAGTTCTCTGGGCGAGATGGATGCCAATCGTCTGTTCCGTCTCAAGCGCAAGGGCTTCAGTGATGCCCGTCTGGCGCGCCTGATGGGCGTGTCCGAGAAGGCCTTCCGCAAGCATCGTCAGCAGCAGGGCATCCGCCCGGTCTACAAGCGTGTCGATACCTGTGCCGCGGAGTTCGCTTCCGACACCGCCTACATGTACTCCACCTACGAGGAGGAGTGTGAGGCCGAGGTCAGCGACAAGAAGAAGATCATGGTGCTGGGCGGTGGTCCGAACCGCATCGGTCAGGGCATCGAGTTCGACTACTGCTGCGTCCACGCCTCCCTCGCCATGCGCGCGGACGGCTACGAGACCATCATGGTCAACTGCAACCCGGAAACCGTGTCCACCGACTACGATACCTCCGATCGCCTCTACTTCGAGCCGGTGACGCTGGAAGACGTGCTGGAGATCGCCGACAAGGAACAGCCTGTCGGTGTCATCGTCCAGTTCGGCGGTCAGACGCCGCTGAAGCTGGCCCGTGAGCTCGAGGCCGCCGGTGTGCCGATCATCGGTACCACGCCGGACGCCATCGATCGCGCCGAAGACCGCGAACGTTTCCAGCAGATGATCGAGAAGCTCGGTCTCATCCAGCCGGAAAACGCCACCGCACGCAGCTTCGAGGAGGCCTTCGTCAAGGCCGAAACCATCGGCTACCCGCTGGTGGTGCGTCCGAGCTACGTGCTGGGCGGCCGCGCGATGGAAATCGTCTACTCCGCCTCCGAGCTCGAGAACTACATGACCCACGCGGTCAAGGTCTCCAATGACTCGCCGGTGCTGCTGGATCACTTCCTGAATGCCGCCATCGAGGTCGACATCGACGCGGTGTCCGACGGCAAGCAGGTCGTGATCGGCGCCATCATGCAGCACATCGAGCAGGCTGGTATCCACTCCGGTGACTCGGCGTGCGCACTGCCGCCTTACTCGCTGCCGGCAGACGTCCAGGAAGAGATGCGTGAGCAGGTCAAGCGCATGGCGCTGGAGCTCAACGTCGTCGGTCTGATGAACGTTCAGCTGGCCTGGCAGGATGGCGTGATCTATGTCATCGAGGTCAACCCGCGTGCCTCGCGTACCGTGCCGTTCGTCTCCAAGTGCATCGGCCAGTCACTGGCGCAGATCGCCGCGCGTTGCATGGCCGGCCAGACCCTGGAAGAGATCGGTTTCACCCAGGAAATCGTGCCGACCTTCTACAGTGTCAAGGAAGCGGTGCTGCCGTTCGCCAAGTTCCCGGGTGTCGATCCGATCCTGTCACCGGAGATGAAGTCCACCGGTGAAGTGATGGGCTCTGGCGATACCTTCGCCGAGGCCTTCTACAAGGCGCAGCTGGGCGCCGGGGAAGCCATCCCGACATTGACGGGCGATCGCAAGGCGTTCCTGTCCGTGCGCGAGTTCGACAAGGCGGGCGTTATCGAGGTGGCCCGCTCTCTGGTAACATTGGGCTTTACGCTTTGTGCTACCCGTGGCACGGCAGAGGTGATTGCCGCTGCCGGGCTCGAGGTTGAACCCGTCAACAAGGTGTTCGAGGGGCGGCCGCATATCGTCGACATGATCAAGAACGGCGAGATCGCCTACATCGTCAACACCACTGAGGGACGTCAGGCCATCAATGACTCGTCCGTGATTCGCCGCACTGCGCTGGCGCACAAGGTGCCCTATGCCACGACGCTGGCGGGTGCCAATGCCGTGTGCATGGCGCTCGAGTACGGAAACGATGTCAAGGTCCGTCGTCTCCAGGATCTGCATGCAGGAGTCATGATATGAGTAGAAGTCCGATGACCGTCGAGGGCGAAGATCGCCTGCGCAAGGAGCTCGAGCACCTCAAGGGCACGGAACGCCCCAAGGTCATCGCTGACATCGCGGAAGCACGTGAGCACGGCGATCTCAAGGAGAACGCCGAGTATCACGCCGCGCGTGAGCAACAGGGTTTCATCGAGGGGCGTATCCAGGAGATTGAAGCCAAGCTCTCGATGTCCCAGGTCATCGATGTCACCAAGCTGCCCAAGACAGGCAAGGTGATCTTCGGTACCACGGTTGATCTGATGAACCTCGATGACGACAGCGAAGTGCGCTATCGCATCGTGGGTGAGGATGAGGCCAGCATCAAGGACGGCAAGATCTCCGTTACCTCACCGATCGCGCGTGCGCTGATCGGCAAGGAAGAAGGGGATGTCGTGGTCGTGCGTACCCCGGGTGGCGATGTGGAGTATGAAATCTCCGAAGTGCATCACATCTGAAGCACGTCACATCTGAAGAGCATCGCCTCTGATTCGTCAGATCCTGATGTCGTGACAGCCCTGCCGGTCATCCCGGCAGGGCTGTTTTTTTGCCTGCGGGCACGAAATCCTTCAGGGAGGGAGTAATGGAAGTACAGGGAAGTCAGCCGGAAAAGCGCATCATGGCAACCTCCATGGTGGCCATCTTCATGGTGCTCGGGTTCATGCTGTTCGGGGTGGCATATGTGGTCTCCCAGTCGTTTGCCTATCGGTACACCGGGGACTCGGCGCTATTGACGCCGTCATTGGTCCTGGGGAGTGCCCTGTTGGCGAGGGGAGTTTTCCACTTGGTGGTGCCGCTGGCGCACTTCGGCAATCAGTCGCTTTATCTGCGGCCGTCACCACTCATGGGGTGTCGCAAGATCGAGTATGAGCTGATCGAGGATTTCACCTTCGACAAGAAGACGCTGGTCATCAAGTATCGTGATGCCGGCAGCGGTGAGGGGGAGTCCAGACAGACGACACTCAAGCGTCATCAGGTCACCCAGCGGGCGCTGGACGACATCACCTTTGAGCTGAATCAGCGCGTCAGGTCGTGATTGTCAGTCACAGAAAATAGAAACGCCGCCCTCGATGAGGGCGGCGTTTCTGTCTGCGGCAGGCGTGGCGTGCGAGGTGAGCCTCGTCAGGCCTGGGCCCGGCGGCTTACTTCTCGCTGAAGCGCTGTACGTTGGACAGCTTCGGCTTGGCCTGCGGGTTGCGGCGATACAGCAGGGCGATCTTGCCGATGCTCTGGATCAGGGTCGCGCCGGTTTCGCTGCACAGGTGGCGAGCCACCTCGCCACGGGCTTCGCGATCATTGATCGCCAGCTTCAGCTTGATCAGTTCGTGATCGTGCAGTGCGCGCTCGAGTTCGGTCACGACGCCGTCGGAAAGGCCGTTTTCCGAGACGGTGACGATCGGGTCAAGATGGTGCCCGATGCTGCGAAATGCTTTCTTTTGTGACTGTGACAAGCTCATGGTATCGTAAAGTTTCCCTGTTGGCGTCCGATGGGAGCGGGGAGCGTAGCGAAAGACAGGGTCGACTCCAGGGCTTGAAATCCAGGGGTGTGAACCCGTCTGTTGCGCAGGCAATGTCTGTGCCCGCGGGCGGAACCGCGCGCAGGACCCGCCATTCTACTCCATGACGACGCTCATGACACGACCCGTGCGCAAGCTTGCCACGCCTTTCGTGACGTCGTTATCCCCCCCGCACCATCTCCCGCCAGTATTCGATTTCCCCCGACATTCCAGGTGACAACGTGGCTCACCCCAGCAAGAGCAGCGCTGGCTGGATGAAGGAACACTTTGATGACGCCTATGTCCAGCGCAGCTGGGCCGATGGCTATCGTTCCCGTGCCAGCTACAAACTGATTGAAATCGATGACAAGGACCGCCTGCTCAAGCCGGGCGCTACCGTCATCGACCTAGGTGCCGCCCCCGGTGGTTGGAGCCAGATCGCCGCGGATCGCGTCGGCATGGAAGGCGTGGTCATCGCCTCCGACATCCTTGAGATGGACGCCCTGGCCGGTGTCGATTTCATCCAGGGTGACTTCACCGAAGAGACCGTGCTGAACCAGATTCTGGCCACCTTGGGGGATCGCCCGGTGGATCTCGTGATCTCCGACATGGCACCCAACATGAGCGGCATGAGCGCGATAGATCAGCCTGCCGGCATGTATCTGGTCGAGCTGGCGCTGGATCTGGCGCGCCAGACGCTCAAGCCGGGTGGCAACTTTCTGGTCAAGGTCTTCCAGGGAGAGGGCTTCGATGCCTACCTGAAGGACATGCGTGGCAGCTTCAACAAGGTCGTCACGCGCAAGCCGGAAGCGTCGCGCGCCCGCTCGCGCGAGGTCTACCTGCTTGGGCAGGGGTTCAAGGGCTGACGTTGCCCTCGATGCCAGGCGATCCCGATTTCTGCCCCGGACGACGACTTCATCACCGGTTAAGGCGGCCGATGGCATACTTGGTCAGGCTGGAATCATTGTGCCTCGGTCGAAGTCGTTGTATCTCTGATATAGGCCGACTATCGGCTGAATAGTCCGGTGCCGGCCTTTAAGCAATGGTTGCCGGCCCCCATCTGGTGTAGTGTCGATAGCATTGGGCCTTGAGCACGGAGGGCCGGTAACAGGTTGATGAGATGCCAAGGTCGCATCATCATCGATCGGCAAGCAGAACAACGCAGGCAAGCTTTGAGTGACTCGGTAGGCAAGGCGGCGTGTTGCGTCGTTTGATACCCCGCAGGCACGATCAGATAGCATGGCAGGCCACCACAAGACGGCAGTCGGAGTATTCACGGCATGCCAAGACAGATTCATGCAATGAGGGTGTCCCCTTGAACGACATGGCGAAGAACCTGATTCTCTGGTTGATCATCGCGGCAGTGCTGCTGACGGTGTTCAACAACTTCAGCGTCGATACCTCGCCGCAGGCGATGAACTATTCACAGTTCGTCCAGCAGGTGCAGAACGACCGGATCAAGAGCGTGACCATCGATGGCTACACCATCGAGGGTGAGCGGGCCGATGGCTCCAGCTTTACCACCATCCGGCCGGCGGCGTCCGATCCCAAGCTGATGGATGACCTGCTCTCCAACAAGGTGGAGGTCATCGGCAAGAAGCCTGAGCAGCAGTCGCTGTGGACACGTCTGTTGATTGCCAGCTTCCCGATTCTGATCATCCTGGCCATCTTCATGTTCTTCATGCGCCAGATGCAGGGTGGTGGTGCCGGCAAGGGTGGCCCGATGAGCTTCGGCAAGTCGAAGGCCAAGCTGCTGAGCCAGGATCAGATCAAGACCACCTTCAGCGACGTCGCGGGCTGTGACGAAGCGAAGGAAGAGGTCGAGGAACTGGTCGACTTCCTCAAGGACCCCAGCAAGTTCCAGCGTCTTGGCGGTCAGATTCCGCGTGGCGTGTTGATGGTGGGTCCGCCGGGTACCGGCAAGACCCTGCTCGCCAAGGCGATTGCCGGCGAGGCCAAGGTGCCGTTCTTCAGCATCTCCGGTTCTGACTTCGTCGAGATGTTCGTCGGTGTCGGTGCCTCCCGTGTGCGTGACATGTTCGAGCAGGCCAAGAAGCAGGCGCCGTGCATCATCTTCATCGATGAGATCGACGCCGTCGGCCGCCACCGTGGCTCCGGCATGGGCGGTGGTCACGATGAGCGCGAGCAGACTCTGAACCAGCTGCTGGTCGAGATGGATGGCTTCGAAGCGAATGACGGCATCATCGTCATCGCGGCAACCAACCGTCCAGACGTGCTTGACCCTGCGCTGCTGCGCCCGGGCCGTTTCGACCGCCAGGTCATGGTAGGCCTGCCGGACATCCGTGGCCGCGAGCATATCCTCGGCGTTCACCTGCGCAAGGTGCCGATGGGCGACGACGTGGTGCCGGTCAATATCGCACGGGGTACGCCGGGCTTCTCTGGCGCGGATCTGGCCAACCTGGTCAATGAAGCGGCCCTGTTCGCTGCACGTCGCAACAAGCGCCTGGTCGGCATGGAAGAGCTCGAGCTGGCCAAGGACAAGATCATGATGGGCGCCGAGCGCAAATCGATGGTCATGTCCGAGAAGGAGAAGCGCAACACGGCCTATCACGAGTCCGGTCACGCCATCATCGGTCTGGTGATGCCAGAGCATGATCCGGTCTACAAGGTCTCGATCATTCCGCGAGGCCGTGCGCTGGGTGTGACGATGTTCCTGCCGGAAGAGGATCGCTACAGCTATTCTCGCCAGCAGATCATCAGTCAGATCTGCTCGCTGTTCGGCGGTCGTATCGCCGAAGAGATGACGCTGGGGCCGAATGGTGTCACCACCGGGGCTTCCAACGACATCAAGCGTGCCACCGAGCTTGCCCACAACATGGTCGCCAAATGGGGTCTCTCCAGTGAAATGGGCCCGATCATGTACGATGAGGACGAGTCTCACCAGTTCCTCGGCGGTCCGGGTCAGGGCGGCGGCAAGCTGAAGTCGGGCGACACCACCTCACGTCTCGACAAGGAAGTGCGTCGTATCATCGACGAGTGCTACGCCAAGGCACAGCAGATCCTTGAGGAGAATCGCGACAAGCTGGATGCGATGACCGAGGCGCTGATGACCTACGAGACCATCGATGCCGAGCAGCTGGCCGACATCATGGCAGGGCGTACTCCGCGTCCGCCCAAGGACTGGGGTGGCCCGGCCGGTGGTGGTGACAGTGGTCTCGTCGCACCGGTGGCCGACACGCCGAAAGCTGAGGCGCCTGAGGCCCCCGGGTCTGACAGCGATGACGCAGACACTGACGACGGTGAGGAAGATACGCGCCGCCGTCCGTCAGATCCGCTGGGTGGTCCAAGCGGTCACTGAGCCATGAATCAGCCATCATCGCGCTGACTCTCACAACGCCCGAGCGGACCTTCCGCTCGGGCGTTGTCGTTTTCGGGGCAGACATTCGCGGCGCCCTGGATGCCCCGAGGCGGCTGATGGCAGATGATGTCATCCGCGATCAGGCGTCGGGGTGAGCCGGGTAAGTGTGGGTGAGGCGGTGTGACTCACTATCCTGCGCGGCGTGGCTCAGGTTCCTGGCCCTGATCAGATGATTTGCCTGGGCAGATGGCGTTGCCATCTGCTGACGCCCCATGTGGCGGCCGTTCGACGCCTTGCGCGGCCGATGAGGCCTCTTTAAAGTGGGTGCCCGATTCCTTCTCCGGCAGCCATGATGTTCGTCCTGGCTGCCCGTTTTCTGCATGGGTGATCATGTCGACTTACGCTGATTCACTGCCACGCGAGCCCGTGGTGGGCCATTCAATGGCGCTTGACTGCGGTGGACGCACGCTTGACCTGTCACGCCCGCGTGTCATGGGGATTCTCAATGTGACCCCGGACTCCTTCTCGGATGGTGGGCGCAGCGCGACCTTGGATGCCGCGCTGCGCCATGCCGAGCGGATGCTGGCCGATGGCGCTGCCATCATCGACGTGGGCGGTGAGTCGACCCGCCCGGGGGCGAGCCCTGTCAGTGCGGATGAGGAGCTGGCACGTGTCTGTCCGGTCGTCGAGCGGCTGGTGAGCGAGCTGGGGGCGCTGGTGAGCGTCGATACCAGTACCCCGGAGGTGATGCAGGAAACGGCGCGTCTCGGGGCTGGCATGATCAATGACGTGCGTGCATTGCGTCGTGAGGGCGCCCTTGAGGCGGCCGCACGCAGCGGCCTGCCGGTGTGCCTGATGCACATGCGTGGCGAGCCGGACACCATGCAGCAGGATACCGCCTATGCGCAGTCGATCGAGGATGAGGTCAGTGACTTTCTAGCCGAGCGCATCACCGTCTGTGAGGCCGCAGGGATCGAGCGTTCGCGTCTGTTGCTGGACCCCGGCTTCGGCTTCGGCAAGTCCCTGCAAGACAATCTGCGTCTGTATCACCGCATGGCGCAGCTGCACGAATTCACCCTCCCGCTGCTGATCGGCACCTCTCGCAAGAGCATGATCGGCAATGCGCTCGGGCGCGCGGTAGAGGATAGACTGGCTGGCAATCTGGCGCTGACGGCACTTGCCGTCCGTGAAGGTGCCCGATTGCTACGCGTTCACGACGTGGCCCCGACTGTCGATGCTGTCGACATGACGTGGGCCGTGCTACAGGAAGGCACGATACGATGAGTCGACGTTATTTTGGTACGGATGGTATTCGCGGCACGGTCGGTGAATTCCCGATCACGCCAGACTTCATGCTCAAGCTGGGCTGGGCGGCCGGGCGTGTCTTTGCACGCCATGGCCGCGGCAAGGTACTGATCGGCAAGGACACGCGCATCTCGGGGTACATGTTCGAGTCGGCGCTCGAGTCCGGTCTTTCTGCCGCAGGCGTGGATGTCTCCCTGCTGGGGCCGATGCCGACACCGGGCATCGCCTATCTGACGCGGACCTTCCGCGCGGATGCCGGTATCGTGATCTCGGCCTCGCACAATGCCTATCCGGACAATGGCATCAAGTTCTTCTCCGCGGCCGGCACCAAGCTGGATGATGCGCTGGAAGCCGAGATCGAGGCCGAGCTGGATCGCGATATCGAGATCGTCGGGCCGGATAGCCTCGGCAAGGCCTCGCGCATCCAGGATGCCGCCGGCCGTTACATTGAATTCTGCAAGTCCACCCTGCCGGGCCGTCTGGGCCTGCATGGCATGAAAGTGGTGCTGGATTGCGCGCATGGCGCGACCTACCACATCGCGCCGAATGTCTTCCGTGAGCTGGGCGCCAAGGTCAGCGTCATCGGTGGCGAACCAGATGGTCTGAACATCAACCAGGATGTCGGCTCCACCAACCCGCAGGCACTGCGTGCGGCCGTGATCGAGCAGGGCGCCGATCTTGGCGTGGCCTTCGATGGCGACGGGGACCGTCTGATCCTGGTCGATGCCGATGGCCGGGTCATCGATGGCGATGACATCCTCTACATGATCGCGCGGGATCGTCACGAGCGTGGGGTGCTGGGGGGCGGTGTCGTCGGCACGCTGATGTCCAACTTCGGTCTGGCGGCAGCGCTGGAAGGTCTGGGAATTCCCTTCGAGCGTGCCAAGGTCGGTGACCGCTACGTCATCGAGCGTCTGGAAGCCAATGGCTGGCAGTTGGGGGGGGAATCCTCCGGTCACATCGTCTGCAGCCATATCCAGAGCACCGGCGATGGCATCGTCTCCGCGCTGCAGGTGCTGGCGATCATGGCGCGTGAGGAATGTTCTCTCAGTGAGTTGCTGGTCGGTTTCGAGAAGGCGCCGCAGGCGTTGATCAACGTGCGTCTGACTCCGGGCTGTGACAACCAGGCGCTGATGGCGGCGGATGCCGTCCAGGCCGCGGTAGCGGAAGTGGAAGAGACGCTGAGCAGCGAAGGTCGCGTACTGTTGCGTCCCAGTGGTACCGAGCCACTGATCCGTGTCATGGTCGAGGGGCGGCCGCACTTTGATGTGCAGGCACTGGCCCGTCAGATCGCCTCGGCGGTCGAGGCCAGCATGCAGGCCCGCTGATATCACCCGCGGTCATCAGAATCGACGACAGGCGCCCAGTGCGCCTGTCGTCGATTCTGAGCGTAATGAAAGGCCCGATCGAGCGTGCCTGCAGGGCTTGACAGTTCGCGATGAGGTTGTCAGTCAGGGGCCGCTCCATTACCATCCTCGCACTGCTCATAAGGGAGAAGCACATGCGTACACCGCTGATTGCCGGTAACTGGAAGATGAATGGCGATCTTGCCCTGATCGACGGGTTCGCCGACGCACTGGGGGCCGCAGCGCTGCCCCAGGGTGTTCAGGTGGCGTTGGCATTGCCTTTCCCTTATCTGAGCGCTGCGCGCGAGCGGCTGCCGGCGACGGTCCTGCTGGGCGCCCAGACGTTGAACCCGGCGGAATCAGGCGCCTTCACCGGTGAGGTGGCAGGCAGCATGCTCAAGGATGTGGGCATGACGCTGGTGCTGGTCGGGCACTCCGAGCGTCGCAGCCTGTATGGCGAGGACGATGCTGCCGTGCTTGCACGAGTCAATGCGGCTCTCGCGTCAGGCCTCACGCCGGTACTGTGCATCGGTGAGACACTGGAAGAGCGTGAAGCCGGTGAGTCGGAGCGTGTCGTGCTGGGTCAGCTGGAGGCCGTGTTCTCCGAGCTGTCCGCTGAGGCGCGTGCCCGTCTTGTCGTGGCCTATGAGCCGGTCTGGGCGATCGGTACCGGCCGCACGGCATCGCCTGAGCAGGCGCAAGCCATGCACGCCGCTATCCGTGCACGCCTGGGCGAGTGGTCCGCGTCTCTCGCGGATGCCATGCAATTGCTGTACGGCGGTAGCATGAAAGCTGCCAATGCCGCCGAGCTGCTCGCGCAGCCGGATATCGACGGCGGCCTGGTGGGAGGTGCTTCTCTCCAGGTCGACGAATTCCTAGCCATTTGCCAGTCTGCAGGTTGAATCTCATGCAAGTAGCCGTTCTGATGGTCCATGTGGTACTCGCGGTCGCACTGATCGTGCTCGTCCTTCTCCAGCAGGGCAAGGGTGCCGAAGCTGGCGCTGCCTTCGGTGGTGGTGGTGCTTCCCAGACCGTTTTCGGGTCCAGCGGTAGTGGCAACTTCCTCGCGCGCTTCACCGGCGTGCTGGCAGCAGGCTTCTTCGCGACGTCCCTGACCCTGGCCTGGTTCGCCTCCAATGCCAACCAGACCTCCGTGGAAGCGGGCATCCCGAATGCCACCGTGATCGAGCAGCAGAAAAATTCACTGCCATCACTTGACGACTCCAGTGAAAGTGTGGAGAATACGTCGCCAGTGCTCGAGGAAAGCGGCAACGCAGACCAACCAGTACTCTAAGGAATTCAAGGCATTATCGTTTGAATTCTTCCGGGTAACGTCTCAGGCGATACCCGCCCCCGTGCCGAAGTGGTGGAATTGGTAGACACGCTATCTTGAGGGGGTAGTGACCTTATGGTCGTGGGGGTTCAAGTCCCCCCTTCGGCACCATCCTGTTAGATCGATTGGCAGTCTGGACGCAACTCTGCCACCTTTGAAAGACGTCATTCCTTGACCTCCTTTTACGGTGACATTACCATCGTCCGACTATTGTTGCGGGGTGGAGCAGTCTGGTAGCTCGTCGGGCTCATAACCCGAAGGTCATCGGTTCAAATCCGGTCCCCGCTACCAAGTTTCTTGAAAGGCCCCTTCCTATGAAGGGGCTTTTTGTTAGCACCAGTGCCAATCAGCCACCTAGCTCTCCTCTCTACTCCCGGTCAGGTGCCTGATGCAACTGCTGTAGGAGCCTCGTCTGTGTCAACCAAGGACGCTACGCTTAAAGCGCTTATCGATCCCGTCGTTTCTGCTCTGGGCTTCGAGCTCTGGGGTATCGACTATCTCTCCCAAGGCAAGCAGTCCCGTCTGGTGATCTATATCGACCATTCCGATGGCATTTCCGTGGATGACTGCGCAAGCGTCAGTCGTCAGGTCGGAGCCGTGCTGGATGTCGAGGACCCCATCACGGGCCAGTTCCAGCTTGAAGTTTCATCCCCAGGCATGGATCGTCCGCTGTTCACGCTTGATCAGTACGAGCGCTACATCGGTCATGTGGTGGCACTGCGACTGCGTCAGGCCTTCGATGGCCAGCGCAAGTACCAGGGGCTGGTGACTGGCACCGAAGACGGTGATGTCGTGATCCGGGTCGACGAAGAAGAATACTGCTTTCCGATCGAAAGCATCGACCAGGCACGCATTGTGCCGCAGTTCAAATAACTGACGTTGTCGGCACATTGCTCGCTTGGCGAGCTCGAGTCGATGCGCAAGGACAGGTTTCTGGCGAGGCAAAGTCATGAGCAAAGAGATTCTGCTGGTCGTTGACGCCATCTCCAATGAGAAGGGCGTGCCGCGGGATGTGATTTTCGAGGCCGTCGAGGCGGCACTGGCTTCGGCTTCACGCAAGCGTTTCGATCAGGAAGAGGCGGATATCCGCGTCAAGATCGATCGTGTCACCGGTGATTATGCGACCTTCCGTCGCTGGGCCGTCGTGGAAGACGACGAGTTCGAGACGCCGGACTACGAGATCAAGGCCAGTATCGCCGAACAGCGCGAAGAGCCGCTGGCGCTGGGCGCCGTGGTCGAGCAGCAGATCGAGTCCGAAGCCTTCGGTCGTATCGCTGCCCAGACGGCCAAGCAGGTCATCGTACAGAAGGTGCGCGAAGCCGAGCGTGCCGAAGTCGTTCGCCTGTACGCGGAGCGTGAAGGCGAGCTGGTCGCGGGGATCGTCAAGAAAACGACACGTGACGGCCTGATCATCGACCTGGGCGACAACGCCGAAGGCTTCCTGCCGCGCGGCGAGATGATCCATGGCGAGCGTTACCGCTTGAACGAGCGAGTACGCGCATTGCTCTGGAAGGTTGATACCGAGGCGCGTGGATCCCAGTTGATACTCTCGCGGACGCGTCCGGAGCTGATCATCGAACTGTTCAAGATCGAGGTGCCGGAAATCGCCGAGCAGCTGATCGAGATCAAGGGCGCGGCTCGCGATCCGGGCTCGCGGGCCAAGATTGCGGTCAAGAGCAATGACAAGCGCATCGACCCGATCGGTGCCTGTGTCGGCATGCGCGGCTCGCGTGTGCAGGCCGTGTCAAACGAACTGCGTAATGAACGCGTGGATATCATCCTGTGGGATGACAATCCTGCCCAGTTGGTCATCAACGCCATGGCACCGGCCGATGTCGGCTCCATTCTGGTCGACGAAGACACCCATTCCATGGATGTCGCTGTCGCCGCGGACAATCTGGCACAGGCCATTGGTCGTAGCGGTCAGAACGTGCGCCTGGCCAGTGAGCTGACAGGTTGGTCGCTCAATGTCATGACCGAGGCGGAAGCCGAGGGCAAGCGCGAGCAGGAAATCGACAGCTTTGTCGAATATTTCATCACTCATCTCGAGATTGAAGAGGATCTAGCCCGTGTCCTGGTGGACGAGGGCTTCACCTCACTCGAGGAAATCGCCTATGTCCCGCTCGAGGAAATGCTCGAGGTCGAGGGCTTTGACCAGGATCTGGTCGAGGAGCTGCGCGCTCGGGCCAAGGATGAACTGCTGAATCTCGCCATCGCCACTGAAGAGCAGCTGGACGGCGCACAGCCGGCCGAAGATCTGCTCAACATGGAAGGCATGGAGAGTCATCTGGCATACATCCTGGCCAGCAAGGGTATCGTCACCATGGAAGACCTTGCCGAGCAGGCCATCGATGATCTGAAAGACATCGAAGGCGTCGACGAAGAGCGAGCAGCGGCGTTGATCATGACCGCCCGCGCGCCCTGGTTCGCAAGCGAACAGTAACTAGGTCACGGGCTCAGGAGGGTCGTACATGTCAGAAATGACAGTCAAAGAATTCGCCAAGAAGGTGGGCCGCGAGTCAGCCCGCCTACTGGAACAGATGCACGAAGCTGGTTTGAAGCACAAGTCAGAGAACGACGCCGTGTCCGAGGTCGACAAGCAGAAGCTGCTTGACCACCTCACCAAGAGCCACGGCGGTGGTGCTGCCCCGGCAGCGCCGAAGAACCGCATTACCCTGACCCGCAAGACCAAGTCACGCATCAACACTGGCGGCGGTCGCGGCAAGTCCATCGAGGTGCAGGTCCGCAAGAAGCGTACCTACGTCAAGGATGGTGAAGAGCAGGCTGCAGATGCGCCGGCGACTGAGGCACAGGCTGCCAAGGCGCCTGCCGCCGAGAAGCCGGCTGCTGCCCCGCAGCGTGATGAGCGTCGTGGCAACGACAACCGTCGCGAAGAGCGTCCGCGTCAGAGTGCTCCGGCCGCTGCCGCTGCACCGGTCGCGGATGCTGCGCCGGAAGTCAATGCGCCGCCGAAGGAGCCGCGTGGTGATGCACCGCGTCGCGCCAAGGCTGCGCCGCGTGATGAATCACGTGATCGCCGTGAGGCCCGTGAAGATCGCAGCGAGCGCAAGCGTGGCGGGGCCAAGAAGGTCAAGCGCGCAGAGCGTCGCGGCGGTCGTCGTGGTGGTCGCGATACCAATCGCCAGCCGCCGAAGCCGGTCCAGACCTTCGTGCGTGAAGTCTCCATCCCCGAGTCCATCTCGGTGGCAGACCTCGCCGACAAGATGGCCGTCAAGGCGTCTGAAGTGATCAAGGCCATGTTCAACATGGGCGCTGCGGTCACCATCAACCAGACGATCGATCAGGAAACCGCGACCATCGTGGTCGAGGAAATGGGTCACACGCCCAAGCTGATCAAGGATGACGCGCTCGAGACAGCCGTTCTCGAGGGTATCTCCTACGAGGGTGAGCAGATCACTCGCGCGCCGGTCGTCACTGTCATGGGTCACGTTGACCACGGCAAGACCTCGCTGCTGGATTACATCCGCCGTACCAAGGTGGCCACAGGTGAAGCGGGTGGTATCACCCAGCACATCGGTGCCTATCACGTCGAGCACGACAACGGCGATGTGACCTTCCTGGATACTCCGGGCCACGCGGCGTTCACCGCCATGCGTGCTCGTGGTGCCAAGGCGACTGACGTGGTCATCCTGGTGGTGGCTGCCGATGACGGCGTGATGCCGCAGACCATCGAGGCTGTCGAGCACTCCAAGGCCGCGGGTGTCCCGCTGGTCGTGGCAGTGAACAAGATCGACAAGGAAGGCGCTGATCCGGACCGCGTGAAGAATGAGCTGTCCCAGCACGGCGTCATCTCCGAGGAATGGGGTGGTGATACCCAGTTCGTCCACGTTTCCGCCAAGACTGGCGAAAACATCGACGCGCTGCTGGAAGCCGTCCTGCTGGTCTCCGAAGTGCTCGAGCTTCAGGCCGTGCCGTCCGCGCCGGGTAAAGGCGTCGTGGTCGAGTCGCGTCTCGACAAGGGCCGTGGCCCGGTCGCGACCGTGCTGGTCCAGAACGGTACCCTGAAGAAGGGCGACATCGTCCTCGCTGGCCTGCACTACGGCCGCGTGCGTGCGCTGATCAACGAAGTCGGCAAGCAGGTCGATTCCGCGGGTCCGGCCATGCCGGTCGAGATCCAGGGCCTAGGTGGCACGCCGGAAGCCGGTGAAGAGTTCACCGTGGTCCCGGACGAGAAGAAGGCGCGTGAAGTCGCCAACTTCCGCCAGGGCAAGTACCGCGAGGTGCGTCTGGCGCGTCAGCAGAAGGCCAAGCTGGAGAACATGTTCTCCCAGATGGGTCAGGAAGAAGTCGCCAAGGTCAACGTCGTCCTCAAGGCCGACGTGCAGGGGTCTCTGGAAGCCATCCGTGGCGCTCTGGAAGAGCTCTCCACCGACGAAGTCAAGGTGGCCGTGGTCTCTTCCGGCGTCGGCGGCATCACCGGCACCGATGCCAACCTGGCACTCGCTTCCGAAGCGATCCTGGTCGGCTTCAACGTCCGTGCTGACGCTTCCGCCCGTGAGATCGTCGAGCGTGAAGGCCTGGATCTGCGCTACTACAGCGTCATCTACCAGCTGATCGACGAGGTCAAGCTGGCCATGAGCGGCATGCTGGCACCGGAATTCCGCGAGCAGATCGTGGGTGTGGCCGAAGTGCGCGATGTCTTCAAGGCACCGAAGATCGGCGCCATCGCCGGTTGCATGGTCGTCGAAGGCACCATGTACCGCTCCAAGCGCATCCGCGTGCTGCGTGACAACGTGGTCATCTACGAAGGCGAGCTGGAATCCCTGCGTCGCTTCAAGGATGACGTCAACGAAGTCCGCAACGGCATGGAATGTGGTATCGGCGTCAAGAACTACAACGACGTGCAGGTGGGCGACAAGATCGAGGTGTTCGACCAGATTCAGGTCGAGCGTAGCCTCTGATAGCGCCCCTGCGAGGAGAGATCACGGATGCGTGAATACAGCCGTACTGACCGCGTGGCGGACCAGATCCAGCAGGAGCTCGCGCTGTTGATTCAGCGCGAGGTCAAGGACCCGCGCCTTGGCATGCTGACGGTCAGCGCCGCCAAGGTCAGCCGCGACCTGTCCTACTCCGATGTCTACGTGACCCTGCTGGGTGACGACAGTCCGGAACGCATCAAGGAAAATCTTGCCGTGCTCAAGCGCGCGGCAGGTTTCCTGCGCTCCCAGCTGGCGCGCACCATTCAGCTGCGTCACGTGCCGGAACTGCGCTTTCATTACGATGAGAGCGTCGTTCGTGGCCATCACCTGTCTTCACTGATCAATACGGCGGTCGCTGATGACCGCAAGCGCAGTGCAGAACGTGGTGATGATGACAGCGAAGACGGTGCCCCGGGCACCACGCCGGACGCCTGATGGGCCGTCGTCGTCGCGGCCTGCCGATTGACGGCGTACTGTTGCTGGACAAGCCCAAGGGCATGTCCAGCAACTACGCGCTTCAGAAGGCACGCCGCCTCTACCAGGCACAGAAGGCAGGGCATACCGGCACGCTCGATCCGATGGCAACCGGCTTGCTGCCGGTCTGCTTCGGTGAGGCCACCAAGTTCTCCTCGCATCTGCTCGAGGCGGACAAGGTCTATCGGGCACGGATCAAGTTTGGCCAGGTCACCGACACCGGTGATGCGGAAGGCGAGATACTGCGTGAGCGGGAGATTCCCGAGCTTGCGGAGTCCGAGCTGGAAGCGGTGCTGGACCGGTTCCGTGGCGAGATAGATCAGGTGCCGCCGATGTACTCCGCGCTCAAGCACCAGGGACGTCCGCTCTATGAGCTGGCGCGCCAGGGAATTGAAATCGAGCGTGCAGTCCGTCGCGTTACCATCTACAATATGGCGCTTCTTGCACGGCACTCCGATGGTATCGAGATCGAAGTGGCGGTCAGCAAGGGCACCTACATACGCAGTCTGGCCGAGGATATCGGCGAGGCGCTGGGCTGTGGAGCCCACCTCACGGCACTGCGTCGTCTCAAGACAGGCCCGTTCACGGGTGATGCCATGCTGGATTTCGAGCGCCTCGAGGCGCTGGCAGATCAGCAGGCACGTGAAGGCGTTCTGTTGCCTGTCGACATCCTGCTCGATCATCTTCCACGTCTCGACATCACTGCCGAGATGGCTCGGAAGATATTGCGTGGTCAACAGGCTGAAACGACGACAGGGTCGCTGGAAGTGGACTCCCTGGCTCGTGTGTATCAGGACCAGCAGTTGCTCGGGCTGGTCCGGATTGCGGCGGAGGGCATCATCGCTCCTCGCCGACTGCTCAGCTCCGCTGTCGAGGCGGCGGCTGGGTGAGCTGATTGCGGCCTGGCCGCAAGCCGCATGAAGACTGCAAATATGCGTGGTCTTCGACATTTCTTATCTACCAAGCATATTGCTTACTGGAGAGACAGATGGCACTTACCGCTGAGAAGAAGGCTGAGATCGTTAGCGAATTCGGCCGTGGCGAGAACGACACCGGTTCCCCGGAAGTTCAGGTTGCACTGCTGAGCGCCAACATTGATGGCCTGCAGGGCCACTTCAAGGCCAACAAGCAGGATCACCACTCCCGTCGTGGTCTGATCCGCATGGTCAACCAGCGCCGCAAGCTGCTTGACTACCTCAAGCGCAAGGATTTCGAGCGTTACACCGCTCTGATCCAGCGTCTGGGTCTGCGTCGCTAATCAGCGATGTTGCCGCCATGCATTCCGGTGCATGGCGGGCCCCCGGTGGGCACAGGAAAACCGACACTGCCTGCGGGCGGTGTCGGTTTTTTTGTGCCTGATACCGTGGGGAGAAGCGGGCGGGCAATCGCCTCCCGATCCGGCTGCAGCCCGCATGCTGCGTGAGACTCACTCGCTTTTCATTGTCTGCGCCGCGCATTACCATGAGCGCCGGACATCGACGACATCAGACTAAAGGACATGCGCCGTGAACCCGGTTACGCACAGCTTCCAGTACGGTAATGACACCATCACGCTCGAGACCGGTCGCATCGCGCGTCAGGCCACCGGCAGCGTGATGGTGACCATGGGCAATACCTCGGTGTTGTGCACGGTAGTGGCCAGCAAGTCCGCCAAGCCTGGACAGTCCTTCTTCCCGTTGTCGGTGCATTATCAGGAGCGCTCCTACGCGGTCGGCCGCATCCCCGGCAGTTTCTTCAAGCGTGAAGGGCGCCCGACGGAAAAGGAAACGCTGACCTCGCGGCTGATTGATCGCCCGATCCGTCCGCTGTTCCCGAAAGGCTTCATGAATGAGGTGCAGGTGGTCTGCACGGTGATGTCGGCAGAGCGCAATGTCGATCCGGATATCGCGGCGCTCATCGGTACCTCGGCGGCGCTCAGCATCTCGGGTGTGCCCTTTGCCGGCCCCGTGGGAGCGGCGCGTGTCGGCTTCAGTGAGCAGCGGGGCTACTTCCTGAATCCCGGCTACAGCGAGCTTGCCCACTCCGAGCTGGACATGGTGGTGGCAGGTACCGAGCAGGCAGTGCTGATGGTCGAGTCCCAGGCGCAGGAACTCCTGGAAGACGAGATGCTGGGCGCGGTGCTCTACGGCCATCATGAGATGCAGAAGGTGATCACGGCGATCGAGATGTTTGCCGCCAAGGTCAATCGTCCCCAGTGGTCCTGGGTCGCCCAGACGCACGATAGCGTGTTGATGGAGGCGCTGGAGCGTGAGGTGGGCGAGGAGATCGGTGAGGCCTACCGTCTGCATGACAAGATGGAGCGTCAGGATGCGCTGGCATCACTCAAGGCTCGGGCGATTCAGGCGCTGGAGACGCAAGGGGATGCACGCTTCGAGGCGAGTGCGGTGGCCAGTGCCTTCGCTGCACTGGAGAAGCGCATCGTCCGTCAGCGCGTGATTGCCGGTGAGCCGCGCATCGATGGTCGTGATGCACGCACCGTGCGTCCGCTGGACATTGCCGTTGGCGTTCTGCCCAAGGCCCACGGCTCTGCGCTGTTCACTCGCGGCGAGACACAGGCCATGGTGACGGCAACGTTGGGCACCACACGTGACGCCCAGCTGGTGGAGGGACTGTCAGGTGAGAAGCATGATCGCTTCATGCTGCACTACAACTTCCCGCCTTACTGTGTCGGCGAGACGGGCTTCATCGGTTCTCCCAAGCGTCGTGAGATCGGTCATGGGCGTCTGGCGCGACGCGGGATCGAGTCGATGTTGCCTACCGTCGAGGACTTCCCCTACGCGATCCGTGTCGTCTCCGAGATCACCGAGTCCAATGGTTCAAGCTCCATGGCGTCCGTGTGTGGTGCGTCGCTGGCATTGATGGATGCCGGGGTACCGCTCAAGGCGCCGGTGGCGGGGATTGCCATGGGGCTGGTCAAGGACGCCGACGGCGTGGCCGTGCTGACCGATATTCTCGGGGATGAAGACCACCTGGGGGATATGGACTTCAAGGTCGCGGGGACGGCAGAGGGCGTCACGGCATTGCAGATGGACATCAAGATCGAGGGGATCGATGAGGCCATCATGGAGCAGGCGCTGGAGCAGGCCCTTGAGGCGCGCCTGACCATTCTCGAGCAGATGAACGCTGTCTTGAAGGGTAGCCGCGAAGAGGTGTCCGACAACGCCCCGGCGATGCTGTCGCTGAAGATCGCGCCGAACAAGGTCCGTGACGTGATCGGCAAGGGTGGCTCGACCATTCGCAAGATCTGTGAAGAGACCGGTGCCAATGTCGATCTCGACGATGACGGCAGCGTGCGTATCTATGCCGAGCACAAGGCCCAGGCCCAGGCGGCCGCTCACTATGTCGAGGGCATCATCGCCGAGGCGGAGATCGGCAAGCTGTACGCCGGCAAGGTCGCTCGCATCGCCGATTTCGGGGCCTTCATCACCTTCATGCCGGGCACCGATGGCCTGCTGCATATCTCCCAGATCGTCGAGGAGCGCGTCAATGACGTGCGCGATTATCTCAATGAAGGCGATGAGGTCGTGGTCAAGGTGCTCGACATCGACAACCGCAATCGCGTCAAGCTGTCGCTGAAGGAGATCAGCGAGGAAGAGAAGGCGGCTTTCGTGGCACGTCAGGCAGCCGAGAAGCTTGCTGAGGCGGCAGACGGCCAGTAAGGCCACCATCCCCTCAGCCCAATGAAAAGCCCCCGCCAGCAGGACTGGCGGGGGCTTTCTTGTCTCCTGGTGCCCGTGATCGCGGGGGCAGCGGGAGATCATCCGTGAGCGATCAGCTGCGCTCGATGGCCAGTGCGACACCCTGGCCGCCGCCGATGCACAGGGTCGCCAGACCCTTCTTGGCATCGCGGGCGATCATCTCGTGTACCAGCGTGACCAGTACACGGCAGCCGGATGCCCCGATCGGGTGGCCCAGCGCGATGGCACCGCCATTGACGTTGACCTTGTCGACATCCCAGCCCAGCTCCTTGTTGACGGAGAGCGCCTGGGCGGCGAAGGCTTCGTTGGCTTCGACGAGATCGAGATCTTCCAGGCTCCAGCCGGCCTTCTTGAGGCACAGGCGGGTGGCGGGAGCCGGCCCGATGCCCATGATCTTCGGGTCGACACCGGCGTTGGAGTACGCCTTGATGGTCGCCAGCGGCGTCAGGCCAAGTTCGCGGGCCTTGTCGACGGAACACAGCATGACCACGGCGGCACCATCATTGAGCGCCGAGGCGTTGCCTGCGGTGACGGTACCCTCCTTCTTGAAGGCTGGACGCATGCCGGCGAGTTTCTCGGCAGTGGTGCCGGCACGCGGGTTCTCGTCGGTGTCGAAGACGATTGGGTCGCCCTTGCGCTGCGGAATCTCGACCGGAACGATCTGGCTCTTGAAGCGGCCCGCCTCGATGGCCTCGCAGGCCTTCTGCTGGGATGCGGCAGCGAAGGCATCCTGCGCTTCGCGGGTGATCTCGTACTTCTCTGCCAGGTTCTCGGCGGTGATGCCCATGTGGATATCATTGAAGGCATCCCAAAGTCCGTCGTGGACCATGGTGTCGATCGCCTTCCAGTCGCCCATGCGCTTGCCATTGCGGGAGTTGGGCAGCACATGAGGAGACAGTGACATGTTCTCCTGACCGCCGGCCAGAATCAGCTGGGCATCGCCACAGCGGATGGCCTGGGTGGCCAGATGCAGTGCCTTCAGGCCAGAGCCACAGACCTTGTTGATGGTCATCGCCGGCACGCCTTCCGGCAAGCCTGCCTTGATGACGGTCTGACGAGCCGGATTCTGGCCGCAGCCTGCCGTCAGCACCTGGCCGAGCAGAACTTCGTCGACCTGATCACCGCTCACCCCTGTGCTGGCGAGGATATCCTTGATGACATGTGCCCCGAGGTCAGCGGCGGAAATGCCGGCGAGGCTGCCACCGAAGGCACCTACGGCGGTACGACGAGCTGCTACGATCACCACATCTTGCATCTGAACGCTCCTGTTCTCTCGCGAGACTGTCTGAGTCAAAGACGCTGCGCCCTGCACTGTCGAATCGGGTAGAGGGCTTGCAGCCTTGCTGATGCGAGATTCCAGCATAAGGCAGTGTTGTGCAATGCGGCAATCGTCAAAGCGTCGTGGGTCTGTCAGCCATTTGCCATACGTGCTCCGGGGGGGCGCCCCTTTGCGTGGCCATCAACGACGACGCCAGCTCCGCTTTCGCGGGGCTGGCGTCGTCGTTGCGTGTTTCATTGCCGTGGGAGGACGGCGATCAGGCCATCTGCACCGGAATGGCGTTGGCCGTGTGGCTGACCTCATTGCCTTCCATCAGATAGACCATGGAGGGCTTGTGGGCCTCCAGCTCGCTCTCTGCATAGTTGGCGAAGGCGCAGATGATCACGCGGTCACCGACGTCGGCCTGGTGGGCCGCGGCACCATTCACCGAGATGATCTTCGAACCTTCTTCACCGCGGATGGCATAGGTGGTGAAACGCTTGCCATTGTCCACGTTGTAGATCTGGATCTGTTCGTACTCACGGATGCCTGCCATGTCGAGCAGGTCACCATCGATGGCGCAGGAGCCTTCGTAATTGAGAACGGCATGGGTCACGCGGGCCATGTGCAGCTTGGCCTTGAGCATGATGGCTTGCATCGGGATATCTCCGGTTGAGCGCCGCCGGGCGCAGGAGGCCTTGATGACCGGAACGCGGGACACGGTCGTGAAGGCAGGGCGGCGCAGTCTATTCAGGCATCAGGCCACCGGCAAGGCGACCTTCAGGTTATCGAGCAGACGGGTACGTCCCAGGTGTGCCGCGACCAGAATCACGGCATCACGGGTGTCGTCCTGCACCGGGCCCAGGTCCTCGGCGCGGCGCAGTTCGAGATAGTCCGGCTTGAAGCCGCACTCGCTGATGGCGGCCAGCGCGACGCGCAGGGCCTCGGCAGGCGCGGTGCCACTTTCGAGGCTGTCCTTGAGCGCATTCAGGCATTGCGCAAGGCGAGGGGCGATGGCACGTTCTTCGGCGCTCAGGTAGCCGTTGCGCGAGGAGAGTGCCAGACCATCCTCGGCACGCACGATGGGCACGCCGAGGATCTCGATCCCGAAGTGCAGATCACTATTGAGCTTGCGGATCACCGCCAGCTGCTGGAAATCCTTCTCGCCGAAACAGGCGACATCGGGACGCACCAGATGGAACAGGATGCTGACGACGGTGGCCACGCCATCGAAGTGTCCCGGTCGGTTGCCACCGCACAGGCCTTCGGAGACCCCCGGGACCTGCACGTTGCACAGTCCGGTGCGCCCTTCGGGGTACAGCTCCGCTGTCGACGGGGCGAACAGCAGATCACAGCCCTCTGTGGTCAATGCGTTCTGGTCATCGACAAGCGTGCGCGGGTAGCTGTCGAGGTCTTCGCCCGGCCCGAACTGCAGCGGGTTGACGAAGATGCTGGCGACGACGAAGTCCGCCTGTCGGCGTGCCGCGCGCACCAGGGACAGATGGCCTGCATGCAGATTGCCCATGGTGGGCACCAGCGCGATGCGCAGGCCCTTGCGGCGCACCTCGGCCAGGCGCTCGCGCAGGGCGCTGATGTGAGTGAGGGTCTCCATCAGAAGGTGTGCTCCGTTGCCGGGAAGCTGCGTTCCTTGACGGCCCGATGATAGGCAGCGAAGGCGTCCTGCACGCTGCTGGCCTCAGCCATGAAGTTCTTGACGAAGCGCGGCTTGCGGCCCGGTGTCAGGTCGAGCATGTCATGCATGACCAGAATCTGGCCGTCCACCTCGACGCCTGCGCCGATACCGATCACCGGCACCTCGACCGCATCACGAATGCGTGCGGCGAGCTCGGCAGGCACGCACTCGAGCAGAATGATCGCGGCACCGGCGGCTTCAAGCGTGCGGGCGTCGGCGATCATCTGCGTGGCGCGCGCTTCCTCGCGGCCCTGCACCTTGTAGCCTCCGAAGGCATGGACATGCTGCGGCGTCAGGCCCATGTGCACGCAGACCGGCACGCCACGCTGGACGAGGGCCGTGACGGCCTCGGCGAGCCAGGCTTCGCCTTCCACCTTCACCATCTCGGCACCGGCACGCATCAGACGTGCGGCATGGTCGAGAAGTGTCTCGGTGCTGGCATTGCTCATGAAGGGAAGATCAGCCATGACCAGGCTGCCCTGTTTGCCACGCGCGACGGCCGCGGTGTGGTAACAGATGTCATCGATGGTGACAGGCAGGGTGCTGGTGTGGCCTTGCAGGACCATGCCGAGGGAATCGCCGACCAGCAGTACTTCAATGCCGGCTTCTCCAGCGAGGTGGGCGAAGGTCGCGTCGTAGGCAGTGAGGCAACTGAACGTCTCACCGTCGGCCTTGAGGCGGCGCAGGGTGCTCAGGGTGACGTTTTTCATCAGGAAGCGTACTCGTTGCGGCGCGTGTGCCTTGTCGTGTCCGTGGCGTCGGACGGACGACGTGGCCAGGATCGTCGCAGGCGGGGAGCCATGTGCGCGACCTGACAGGACGAGCCGGTGTTACCAGAAAGTGTTACCGAGCCACGATCAGTGGGCGCATCGGTAACAATGTGGCGAAACTCTACTCCCGAGGCCCGAGGGGGAGCAAGTCATCTCCTTCAACCCGCTGTGCCAGCGTCTCCAGGTCATCTTCGCTCAGGGAGGAAACGCGCACGGGGCCCAGCAGGTCCGCCAGTGGACGCAGCACGAAACCTCGTGTGAGCATCTCGGGGTGCGGCACTGACAGGCGCGGGGTAGTGATGGAGCGATCATCGAACAGTAGAAGATCCAGATCCAGGGTGCGAGGCCCCCAGTGGCGCAATCGTACGCGACGGTGCTGCTGTTCGAGTGCCTGCAGTTGATCCAGCAGCGCCAGGGGGGAGAGGCGTGTGGTGAGCTCGGCGACGGCATTGACGAAGTCAGGTTGATCCTGAGGCCCGACCGGCTTGCTGGCATACAGGTGCGAGTGGCGCGTGCAGCGGGTCAGCGGCAGGCGGTCCAGCGCCTCAAGTGCGCGCTCGAGTTGAGCGCGCGGATCGTCAAGATTGGCACCGAGGCCGATCAAGGCTGTCGAAGTCATGCGAGGTTCCTGCGTCGGCACGTCAGTGCTCAGCCTTGTCCACGACCATTGCGACGGCGCTTGCCGCGACGTTTGGTGCCCGCGGGCTTGCTGCCTGCCGGCCCCTCATCGGACACGCCTTCGATCATGGCGACCTGAGCACGGGAATCGACTTCCTGGAAGTCGGTCCACCACTTGCCCAGTCCCGGCTTCACTTCGCCGGCGAATTCCCGCAGCAGCAGGAAGTCATAGGCGGCGCGGAAGCGTGGATGCTCGCGGGTCTGGAAGGCGCGCTTGCCACGGCGACGCGGCAGCTTGGCCTGCATGTCCCAGATCTCGCGCATCGGGATGCTGAAGCGCTTCGGAATCGAGGTGTGGTTGAGCTGACGGGCGATCGCCTGCTGAGCCGCCTGGTGGGCGGCCGGGATGTCCGGCATGCCACTGGCGACCAGCTGGTCGGTGCGTGCCTTGACGCCAGGCCACAACAGCGCAGCGTAGAGGAAGGCCGGCGTGACCGGTTTGTCGTCACGGATACGATCATCCGTGCTCGCCAGCGCCTTCTCGATCAGCGGCATGGACCAGTGATAGTGCGCGAAGCTCTCTTCCGTTTCCGGGAACAGCATCTGGAACAGGCCGAACTCACGCAACAGGTGGAACGTTTCCAGAGCGTAGCCGGACATGAACAGCTTCAGCACTTCCTCGAACATGCGTGCCGGCGGAATCTGCAGCAGCAGCGGTGCCAGCTCGTACATCGGTTCGGCGGTGGCTTCCTCGATGTCGAAGTCCAGCTTGCCGGCGAAGCGGACCGCCCGCAGCATGCGGACCGGATCTTCGCGATAGCGCGTTTCCGGGTCACCGATCAGGCGGATCATGCGCGCTTCGATGTCACGCACGCCATGCGCCCAGTCGTGGATCGTGAAGTCGGACACGTCGTAGTAGAGGGCGTTGATCGTGAAGTCGCGGCGCAGCGCGTCCTCCTCGATGGAGCCCCAGACGTTGTCGCGCAGCAGCATGCCATCTTCCGACTGCTGGGTATGCTGGCTCGGCGTGCTGTCGGCAGGCTTGCCACGGAAGGTGGTGACCTCGATCACCTCACGGCCGAAGCGTACATGCACGATGCGGAAGCGTCGGCCAATGATGCGTGCGTTGCGGAACAGCTCGCGGACCTGTTCCGGCGTGGCGTTGGTCGCCACGTCGAAGTCCTTCGGGCGCTCGCCGAGCAGGGCATCGCGGATGCAGCCACCGACCAGATAGGCCTGATAGCCGCCGCTCTGCAGGCGATAGAGCACCTTCAGCGCGTTTTCGCTGAGCTGGCGGCGGGACACGGGATGCTCATCCCGCGGTATCACACGCAGGCTGGGCAGGGTGGCCTCGGGCGCGTCAGTTGCATTGAAAAGCGTCTTCAAGCGGTCACCGGGGCGTTGGAGAAAGCGGGTAAATCCTTTGAACATGCAGCGATTCGACTCGTGCGTAGCAGGCCGCCCAGTGTAGCGGAGGGCAGATACCTTGGCAAAGCGCCGGTCTGCCACTGATGGGCCGAGACTGCACTTCAAGGTGCCTGATGAGGGAAGAAATGCCTCTCGGGCAAGGAAAAAGGGAGACCGATTTCTCGGTCTCCCTTTCAGGTAGAGTACACGCATCCTTGAGCAGATGTTCTTTTTCGTGAAGGCGCATCGCCTTGAATACGCACCACAGTCGCCAATCACGCAGACAGATGAAGCTATTGTTGTTATCTGACCGTCTGTTCAGTGACCATCTCGTATTCAAAACAATCTTCCATTCACCGACGGCTGAATAGCCTCCCCCCGCGAGTTGTTGTTGGGTCGGGGGTGATCCGGGGTCGAGTATCTTGTTGTTGTTGGCACTCGAGGCCGGATTCGTCGCGTCCTGGTCAGTAGATTCCGGACTGCCGATATCTTGTTGTTGTTGGTTCGGCGGATGATGACGTGCGGCCGCTTGTTCTTGTTGTGGCTCCAGCATCCGGCCATGAATCTCGGCCGTGCTTGCCTGTCATCATCAATGTCACTCGCTCGACGAATCTTGTTGTTGTTGGTGTCGAGGGTTTTCGAAGCCTTGCGCAATCTTGTTGTTGTTGGGCGCGCTTCGTATTTCCGGTTGTTCTTTTTCTTGACCGTGTTATTGCATCGGATGTGCCACAGCTTAAAAAAAACACGTAATTCAGTCATTTAGACATAGGTCGCTGAGACGTGAGGCGTAGGTGAGGCTGAGGTGTTACCTGACGTGGCCATTACCGCGCTGGATGGGGGCACTGTTTGGGGTCGATGGTAACAATTGGTGCGAAGGTCTAACGGAGTGACTCGCAAGCTAATGATTGGGAAGTGTTTTCCGGCATGGATTCGGCACTAAAGTCTAGCGAGGCCGGCAGGCTGCCTGCCGAGTCCTGAAGGGTTTGAGTGTTGATGTCTCGAAGACGGCCAGGTGAGTCGTGGGGGCGAGCACCCGCTTGGTGCAATGCGGATGGGGAGCCCGCAGGTCGGCTGGTGATCGTCAGCCTGCCCATGCGCCTGCTTGAGGGAGACATGTGCTGATGATGCCTCAGGACGTCGCGCTGCCACGGCGTGCCTTCTTGCGCGGGATACCCAGCCGCTGACGGCGCTCCCACAGATTCTTGCGGCTGATGCCGAGACGACGGGCTAGCTCCGTTTCGCTCATGTGGTCCTGATGTTCGAGAACGAAATGCTGGAAGTAGTCCTCGAGAGACAGGTCCTCCTCTTCCGGTGTCGGGTTGGCGAGTGGAGGTGCGGGTCGAGGGGGGGCGGTCTCCCGTGCCGGAGAGGCACCTTCGGCCTGCGGACGCGGTGCTGAGGTGACGGGAGGCGGCTGGTGGGCGAGGGGCTCCTGTGGACGGCCGCCAGCAGTATCGCTTCGCAGGACATGCTCGGCGCGCAGGCCCAGGTCTTCCGGGGCGATGATCCGACGGTCTGCCAGGATCACGCCGCGCTCCAGGGCATTCTCGAGCTCGCGCACATTGCCGGGCCAGCCGTACTGATGGATTTCCTGGCGCGCACGCTGTGACAGCCGCATCCCCTCCCGGGCATGCCGGCGCGCGATGCCCTTCAGCAGGTGTTCGGCCAGTTCCAGCACGTCATCTCCCCGCTCACGCAGCGCAGGCAGGTCAATTTCCATGACGTTGAGGCGATAATAGAGATCCAGGCGGAATTCGCCGGTCGCGGAGAGGCGGTGCAGGTCACGGTGAGTGGCCGCGATCAGGCGGACATCCACATGGCGCGTCTCGATGGCACCGACGCGACGTATCTCACCCTCCTGAAGGACACGCAGCAGGCGAGCCTGAGCATCCAGCGGCAGTTCCCCGATCTCATCCAGGAACAGGGTGCCGCCATCCGCGGCTTCGATCAGGCCGGTGCGTGAATTCGTCGCGCCGGTGAAGGCGCCCTTTTCATGCCCGAACAGCTCGGATTCGATCAGGGTTTCCGGGATGGCGGCACAGTTGACGCAGATCAGCGGTGCCTGATGCCGTCCGCTCTGGCGATGAATCGCACGTGCGACCAGCTCCTTGCCGGTACCGGATTCGCCAAGTACCAGTACGGTGACATCCGCGGGGGCCACCTTGCGGATGCGGGTGTAGACCTGCTGCATCGCACGGCAGTGGCCGATCATCTCGACCTGCGAGCCGGTGGCTCCGGAATGAGAGGAGGGGCGCGATGAGGGGGACGGCGCATCGTCATTGCGCGGCAAGGCCAGCGCCTCACGTACGCTGCGCGCGAAGGCCTCCTGATCGAAGGGTCTGGGCAGATAATCCGCGGCGCCGGCTTTCAGGCAGGCGATGGCGCCATGCAGGCTGGGGGGATCCGCCAGCAGGATCACCGGGGCAGGGTGACTGGCCTCGAGAACGGGCTTGGCATGTTCTCCGGCGAGCGCGACATCGCAGATGACCAGTGCAAACTCGCCGGGTTTCTGACGACAGGCGTCTTCAAGTCCATTGGCATGCACCACGCCGTGCCCGTCGCGCTCCAGCAGATGCTGAAGGGCAGTGCGTGTGGCACCTTCCTTTTCGATGATCAGAATCCGGGCCATGGAATGCTATCGCTCGCCTGATGGAGTGCGTGAAGAAATGAGATGGCGCTGATGCCTTGGCTATCTCGTACAAAGTCTCCCCTGTTCCCCGTGGGCTGGCAATCCGACAATCGTGGCTGGCCTGGTCGTCATGGAAATGGCATGGCCATGCGCAGTGACTGGGCCGCGCCAACGTTCGCGAGCGACCAGCGTGGCGTGGCGTGCGCCAGTTGTTCCGCGGGGCTGGCAGTGGCCAGCTCGGCTGGCGGTGCCTGTCCGAGCAGCGTCAGCGTGTGATGCAGCAGTTGGCGAATGGCGACTTCATCGACCGGCAGGGCCGGGGCCAGGTTCTGCTTGGAGAGCTTCTGCCCATTGTCGGCGGTGATCAGTGGCAGGTGCGTCAGGCGCGGTGTGGGGAGACCAAGGGACGCCTGCAGGAGGCGTTGCCAGGGCGTGTTGTCGAGCAGGTCCAGGCCGCGTACGACGTCGGTGATTCCCTGTTCGGCATCATCCACCACCACGGCCAGCTGATAGGCCCACAGGCCATCGCGACGCTTGAGCACCACGTCGCCGAGTGTCGTCAGTTCCTGCTGGATCGGACCTTGCAGGCGATCGTGCCAGCCGGCGATGGCACCGGCTCCACCGAAGCGCTCTGCCGCTCGCACGTCCAGACGCCAGGCGTGCTCGCCAGCGGGTGGCTCATCGCGATCGCGACACCAGCCCGGATAGACCGCGAAGTCCCGCCACTGCTTGCGGGAGCAATCACAGGGATAGGCGATACCCGTGGCCTTGAGCTTCGCGAGCGCCTCGTCGTAGGCGGCATGGCGATCACTCTGATAGCGCACCGCGCCGTCCCAGTGCAGCCCGAAGGCCTCCAGTTGACGCAGGATGGTGTCGGCGCTGCCTGCGGGGCAGCGTGGCGGGTCGATGTCCTCGATGCGCACCAGCCATTGGCCAGCGTGATGCCGGGCATCCAGGTAGCTGGCCACGGCCGCCAGCAGTGAACCGGCGTGCAGTGGGCCAGAGGGGGTCGGGGCAAAACGGCCACGGTAGGCGGTGGGCATCGGCAGGGCTCCGGCGTCCGTGATTGGGGGAATGTCTGGCTGTCCGGACCCCAACGCATACGGGCACCGCTCCAAGGAGGGTGCCCGTATGGGGGATGAGGTCGACGGCGGGCCGTCGGTTCACCGACAGCGGGGCTTAGCGGCCCAGCTGCTTTTCCTTCAGCTCGGCCAGCGTCTTGCAGTCGACACACTGGGTCGCGGTCGGGCGTGCTTCCAGTCGGCGGATACCGATCTCGACGCCACAGGCTTCGCAGAAGCCGTAATCGTCCTCATCGATGTTCTCGATGGTCTCGTTGATCTTCTTCAACAGCTTGCGCTCGCGGTCACGCGTTCTCAGTTCGAGACTGAAGCCCTCTTCCTGAGTGGCACGGTCTGCAGGGTCCGCGTAGTTGTTGGCATCTTCCTGCAGGTGACGCACGGTGCGATCAACCTCTTCCATCAGCTCCTGTTTCCAGTCCAGCAGGATTTGACGGAAGTGCGCTAGCTGCTTCTCGTTCATGTACTCTTCACCCGCTGCCGGCTCGTACGGGGTGAATTTCTTAAGCGCTTCCGGCTTGGTTTCAGCTACTGGCATGGGACCGCCTCATTCCGCAAGGTGACTTGGGCCGTCGACAGTCTGTTGCACTGCCTCCTTGGCCACGGCGAGGGGGCTGTCCTGACTGCTGCCCTCGCGAGAAGATCAGCTTATTTAGCGTAAAAATGACAAGTTTGCAACCGAACTCCGACGATAGTTTGTGCCGGCTCATGAACAGGCCTGTTCACGCAAACATGCATTTTCCTGTGAAAAGGGGGTGGGAATGGGCCTTGGCAGGTGCCTAGAATGAAGCTTCCGTCACGAGGAGTGCCATCATGCAGTTTGCCCGCCGTCTTGAATCCGTTGCCGCCTTTCGCGTGATGACGCTGCTGGAAGCCGCCCAGGCGCGAGAGGCTGCCGGGCATGATGTCATCCATCTGGAAGTGGGCGAACCCGACTTCCCGACCCCTGCGCCGGTGATCGCGGCCGGCCAGGCGGCATTGGCCGCCGGCCAGACTCGCTACACGCCCGCCTGTGGCCTGCCCGCGCTGCGCGACGCCATCGCGGCAGACTACCAGCGCCGTCACGGTGTCACGGTCTCGCCCTCGCGCATCATCGTCACGCCCGGCGCCTCTGGCGCTCTGCTGCTGGCCACCCTGCTGTGTGCCGAGCGCGGTGACAGCGTGCTGATGGCGGATCCGACCTACCCGTGCAATCGCCATTTCATGGGGCTGGTCGATGCCCAGCTCGACGTGGTGCCTGTCAGCGCCGAGAGCGGCTGGCAGCTGACCGCGGAGCTTGCCGATGAGGTCTGGCGCGAGAACACCCGTGCGGTGATGGTGGCATCTCCTTCCAATCCCACCGGGCACGTGTTGTCGCCACAGGAGCTGCAGGCGCTGGGGGAGCTGTGCAGAGCCCGAGACGCTCACCTGCTGGTCGATGAGATCTATCAGGGCCTGACCTATGGCGTGCCTGCACATACGGCGCTGGCGGAATGTCCGGATGCCTTCGTGATCAACAGCTTCTCGAAATATTTCGGCATGACCGGCTGGCGACTGGGCTGGCTGGTGGCGCCGGAAGCGGCGGTCGAGCCGTTGTCGCGCCTGGCCCAGAATGTCTTCCTGGCCGCCTCCACCCCCGCGCAGCATGCGGCGCTGGCGGCCTTCACGCCGGAGTGCGAGGCCGAGCTCGAACGCCGCCGCCAGGTGCTGGAGGCGCGGCGCGGCGTGCTGCTGGCCGGACTCGAACGTCTCGGGCTGGCACCGTCGGTTCCCCCGCAGGGCGCCTTCTACGTCTGGCTGGATATCTCGCACTTGAGTCATGACAGCGAGGCCTTCTGCCGTGCCTTGCTGGAGGAAGAGAACGTTGCCATCACGCCGGGGACCGATTTCGCGCTGGCAGATGGACGTCGCCATGTGCGGATCGCCTTCACGGCCGATGAGGCGCGTCTGCGCGAAGCCCTGACGAGACTTGAGCGCTTCCTGGAGCGGCGTGCTGCCCCGGCGGGAGCATCTGCCTGATGCAGTTGACAGGGTTGTATCGTGGTCGGCTGATCCGGCGCTACAAGCGCTTCTTCGCTGAAGTGGAGCTGCTCGAGGGTGAACGGGCAGGCGAGGTGGTGACGGCGCATTGTCCGAATACCGGCTCGATGCGTGCCGTGTGCGTGGAAGGCTGTGAGGTATGGCTGTCACCGTCCAACAACCCGAAGCGCAAGCTTGCCTGGACCTGGGAGCTGATTCGCCTGCCCCTGGACCCTCCCGGGGCTGGCGGTCGGCGTGAGGCCTTGGTGGCGGTGCATACCGGACGTGCCAATGCGCATGTCGAGGCGGTCCTGCGGGAGGGTGACTCGTCAGAGTGCCCGCCTGCACTGCATGCTGCGCTGCGTGAGAGAGGGCTGACGAATCTGGCGCGAATCGAGCGGGAGGCGCGAGTCGAGGTCATGCCAGCAGGCAGTGAGGTCGCGGAGCGCTCGCGGCTCGATTTCCAGCTATGGCCGCGCGATGAGCAGGCCGCCTCGATCTATGTCGAGGTCAAGCAGCTCACCCTGCGTGAGCCGGATGGGCATGGGTATTTTCCGGACTCGGTCAGTACGCGCGCGCGCCGTCACCTTGCCAGTCTTGCCGCGCTGGTCGCGGCCGGTCATCGCTGTGTGCTGGTGTTCTGCGTCGCGCACGATGCCATCGAGGATGTCGCGCCGGCGGCTCACCTGGACCCGGCCTATGCCGAGGCCTTCGCCGCGGCCCAGGCCGCCGGTGTCGAGGTGCTGGCGCTGAGGATGCAGGTCGCACTGGCGCCCTGTCACGATGACGCGAGGCAGCCGCTCTGGCAGGCGTCGTTGACCCTCAAGGAGGTGCTGCCGCTGCACGAAGCGCGCTTCTACGGGTAACGCCTGAGCTCACTCTGATCATCGCGGGGCACTTCAGTGCCGACTCTTCAGCACCAGCTGCGCCGGCGAGCCGTCAGGCCGCTCGATCGTCACGTCCAGCGCGGTCAGTCGCTGCCCCGTGCAGGGGCCACTGAGGCACAGGCCCTGCTGCGGCTCGAAGCAGGCCTGGTGACGATGACACAGGATCAGTCCGCCGGTGGCGTCCAGATAGGGGTCGCGGTGTTCGCGCTTGTCATGGGCGGGGTCAGCGATCAGGCGGCTGCCGCGGTGGGGACAGGCGTCGAGATAGGCGTGCAGTCCATCGGCCAGCCGGATCAGCATGGCCGGGCGGCCATCCTCGAGCCTGATCGGCAGGCTGCAGCCGATGCGCAGCTCCGGCAGCGGCAGGCGGAGCAGGCGGCGTGTCATGCGGTTCTCCTCTGAGTGGGCGAGAGGCGTTGGTGAAGAACGCGGTGCGTTCGGGCATCAGGGGGCTCGCATCGGGTATCATGGGGCAATGACGGCCAGCAGGGAATGCTCGGCTGCCGCTGGCAGTGCTCGACCTTCCGTGCGCGATGGACTGTGTCGCCGTTGGCCATTATCGCCTTTCTTCACGCCTGGTTATCTTCATGTCGCTATTTCATCGTCCCGCCTTCCTCCGTCCTGCCCCAGCTGGGCAGGCAGGCCTCACGCGTCGCCAGTTGCTGGCTGGCCTGGTCGCCGGCGCCGGCGGTCTCTCGTTGCTGGGGAGCGGGGCGCTGCAGGCGGCTCAGGCGCCGCCGGGGCCGCTTCCGCCCTTGCCTGCCTGGCATGATCCCGACGCCTCACATCCGTTGCTGGGCAGCATTCTCGTGGCGCAGGGCAATCGACGCCTGTCACCGGCGGCACTGGTGGACTGGGCGCAGGCGCATCCGCTGGTGCTGCTGGGAGAGCATCATGACAACCCGGATCATCATCTGCTGGAGCGCTGGCTGATCGATGCACTGGCGGCACGTCGTCAGTTGGGTGGCGTGGCAATGGAAATGCTGGATTCCCGTCAGGATGCGGCGCTGTCACTGGTCAATCGCACCTCGCTGGCCGTGGCGGGCCTGCCGGATGAGGAGCTGATGCGCCTGCTGGCATGGGATGCACGCTGGAAATTCACCGATTACTCGAGCGTGTTGCGTGGTGTGCTGGACAGCGGCGCCCCCCTGTCGTCCGCCAGTCTGACCAGAGAGCAGGTGCGCGCGGTGATGGCCCAGGACCAGACGGCGCCAGCACTGCCGGAGGCCGTGCTGAGGCTGCAGCGCGAGGCGCTGGATGAAGGCCACTGTGGTCTGCTGGGGGCAGAGCGCCTGGATGGTCTGCTGCGTGCCCAGCTGGCGCGTGATCAGCAGATGGCGGAGCGTCTCGAGGCGCTGGCCAATCGCGATGCCACGGCGTTGCTGGTGGCCGGCAGTGGCCATGCGCGTCGCGATATCGGCGTGCCGCGCTGGCTGACCCGGGATTCGCTCTCCATCGCGCTGATGCCGGTGGCCTGGGGGGAGGAAGGTCAGCCGCTGACCCAGCTCGATGACTATCTTCCGGAAAGTGCGGGGGCGGCCCCGGCGTATGACCTGGTGTGGTTCACCCCGGCCGTCGCTCAGACGGAGGATGCCTGTGCGGGACTGCGTGAGGCGGCGGATATCGCCACGCCGGATCTGCCGGGCTGAGAAAGCGGGCCGGGCGAGCAACGCTGGCATGAAAAAAGGCACCTCCTGTGAGGTGCCTTTTGCGTTCTTGCATCGCGTCGCTCAGTCGGGCTGCGATCAGTCGGGCTGCGCTCAGCCGGGCTGCGCTCAGCCGCTCTTGACGTCGACCTGGCCTTCCGCACGACGACGGGCCGCTTTCTGCGGCGTGGCATCCCCGTCGGCGTCATTGGCCTGGCTGTCGTTGCTGCCGGCCTGCTCGCGGAAGCGATCCTCGATATACGTGATACGAGTGCGTCCGTGGGGCACCGGCTTGAAGTCGGCATCGACACTGACCAGCACGATGCGGTCGATGGTCAGGATGCGTTCACGCGTGATCTTGTTGCGGATCTCGACGCACAGCGAGATGGACGTGCGGCCAAAGGCGCTGGCGGTGATGCCCAGCTCGATGATATCGCCCTGGCGCGCACTGGAGACGAAGTTGATCTCCGACATGAACTTCGTCACCACGCGGGAAGTCCCCAGCTGGACGATGGCGTAGATGGCCGCTTCTTCGTCGATCCAGGCCAGCAGACGTCCACCGAACAGGGTGCCGTTGGGGTTGAGGTCTTCGGGCTTGACCCATTTGCGGGTATGGAAGTTCATGCACTCTCTCCTCGGGATGCCGGCGCACCTCACCGGAAGTGCGAGCCGTGATCCTCAGCTGCGTTTACCCCGAAAGTATATAGACTTTAGTTGCGACTGTCTGTGCATGGCCCGGATAGCGCAACGCTATCGCGGCGCGGGGAGAGCGCGGGGAGAATTGGCGGCGTCATGACGCGAAACGGCCGGCAGGGACTCCCTGTCGGCCGTCTTTCCAAAGGCGGTGTGGCGAGTGTGATCAGCGCTTGTCGGGCGGACAGTTGTCGCGGCAGACGCGGAAGATGGCCACCTCTCCGAACAGATTCGGCCACCAGGTCGCCGCCGGATGTGGCTCGTGATCGCCATTGCCGACTGCGCGGTCGATGATCTTGAGGCCCTGGGCACGACACAGCCGCTCGAAGTCCGCAAAGGTCGAGAGGTGGATGTTGGGGGTATCGTACCAGGCGTGCGGCAGTGACTTGGAGACCGGCATGCGCCCCTTGAGCCCCAGGTGCAGGCGGTGACGCCAGTAGGCGAAATTGGGGAAGGTGATGATGGCTTCACGTGAGACGCGCATCATCTCTTCCAGCGCACGGTCCGGGCGGCGCAGTACCTGCAGGGCCTGGGACATCACCACGCGATCAAAGGTGTCATCGGCGAAATTGGCCAGACCATCATCGACGTTCTGCTCGATGACGTTCACGCCGCGCGCCACGCAGGCGCTGATGTTGTCGGGATCGATCTCCAGTCCGTAGCCGAATACCCCCTTGGTCTCCTTGAGCGAGGCCAGCAGGGTGCCATCCCCACAGGCGAGATCCAGCACGCGGCCACCTTCGGGAATCCAGTCGTGGATCTGGGCGAGGTCGTTACGCATGGCTGGCCTCCTGGGGAGCGGTGTGCAGGGGAGAGGCTGCGTTGCAGGCCTTGTCGTATGCGCGGGTCAGGAAGTTGCCCAGCACTGCCTGATAGCGCTCTCCCGGCAGCAGGAAGGCGTCATGGCCGTGAGGAGAATCGATGTTGGCATAACTGACGTTCTTGCCGGCATGGATCATGGCGTTGACCAGCTCGCGCGAGCGTGACGGAGCGAAGCGCCAGTCGGTGGTGAAGCTGACGACGAGTACCGGGCAGCTGATCGGTGCCATGGCCGCGGCCAGATCATCGCCGGCCGTGGCGGCGGGGTCGAAGTAATCGAGTGCCTTGGTCATCAGCAGGTAGGTGTTGGCGTCGAAGGCGGTGGAGAAGGTGTCGCCCTGATGGCGCAGATAGCTCTCGACCTGGAAGTCGACGTCGTAACCGAAGTTGAGGCGGTCCTGGCGCAGGTCACGCCCGAACTTGGTCCCCATCGAGTGCTCGGAAAGATAGGTGATGTGACCGACCATGCGGGCCAGCTTGAGACCGCGCTTGGGCACGGCATCGACGCGTGAGTACCAGCCGTCATGGAATTCCGGGTCCGAGCGGATGGCCTGGCGCGCGACTTCGTTGAAGGCGATGTTCTGCGCCGAGAGCTTGGGGGTACAGGCGATGATGGCGACGTGCCCGACGCGCTCGGGATGATCCATCGCCCACTGCAGTGCCTGCATGCCGCCCAGTGAGCCACCGACCACCGCGGCGAAGCGCGTGATGCCGAGACGTTCGGCGAGGCGCTTCTGACTCTCGACCCAGTCCGGCACGGTCACCAGCGGGAAATCGGGGCCCCATTGTTCGCCCGTTTCCGGGTTGATCGAGGTCGGGCCGGTACTGCCGTGACAGCCGCCGATATTGTTCAGCGCGATGACGAAGAAGCGTGAGGTATCGATGGGCTTGCCGGGGCCGATGTAGTCGTCCCACCAGCCGGGCTTGCGATCACTCATCGCGTGGTAGCCGGCGGCGTGATGGTGTCCGGTCAGGGCGTGGCAGATCAGGAGGGCGTTGCTGGCATCAGCGTTCAGCTCGCCATAGGTCTCGTAGACCAGCGAGTACTGTTCGAGGCGTCTGCCGCAGGCCAGCTCCAGCGGTGTATCGAAGTGGGCAGTCCGGGGCGTGACGAGACCGACCGAATCCGGGGGAAGGGAATCAGGCATCGTGGTGAAGGTTTCCAGCATCATGTCCAGCAGAGTGTTCGGGCAGAGCCCGTGTCCGGGGCGCGAAGCCGCGGTGATGCGCCTTGTGGGCGTCTCGTGCACCGTGGTTCTGGCTTCGGCCGAGGGATCACTCTAGCACAGCGTCGGGCGCGCGTGAGCCAGTGGCACAGGCAGGAAGCACAGGCGCCCGCAGCGGAGGTTCCGTTGCGGGCGCCTGGAGGGACACCGCGAAGCGGCGATGTCACGTCTGGCAGGGAGGAGCGTGCGTATCAGCCGAAGACGCTACGCAGCATGCCGATGGTCGGCAGCGTCTGACTGACCAGACTGCCGATCAGGTTGAGGGCGATGAACACGAAGATCGGCGACAGATCGAGCATGCCGATCGACGGGATCACCTTGCGCACCGGCTTCATGATCGGGTCCACCAGCTGATGGACCAGGATGGCGCCCGGGTGGTTGGCCTGGGGGGCGACCCACGACAGGATGATCATCGCGATCAAGGCGAAGAAGTAGATGTTGATGATGCTGTCGAGCATGGTGCCCAGTGCCGTCAGCGCGATGAAGCCGATCGGCAGCATGCCGCCGAACAGCGCGCCGATGGCGACCAGCGCCAGGCTGACGACGATGAAGGCGGCCGCCAGTGTGGCGATGTCGAAGCGCCCCAGCGGGCGCAGGATGCCCTGCAGCGGTGCCACCAGCGGATTGGTCGCCTTGACCACCGACTGGGTGACCGGATTGTAGAAATCTGCACGAGACAACTGCAGCAGGAAACGCAGCATCAGTATATAGACGAACAGTTGCAGCAGGATGGTGACCAGCTGAAGTCCGATGTTACCCATAGCACCCATGGGGCCTTCCTTAAGACGGTGAGTTGAGGACGCGAATCTGGTGTCGGCGTGTCATGCCATCAGCATGCCAATCCGAGATGAACGCAGCATGATGGCGGTTTCCCGAGTGGGCTGCCAGTCAGGCGCTCTGCACGCTGCCACTCGTGGCGTGGCAATCCCGCCACTGGGGTTACTGGTCCAGCTCACGCGCCAGCTCTGCAGCCCTTGCGCTGGACGCCTTGGCTGCACGGCTGACGATCTCGCGCAGGCCATCTCCCTCGAAGCTGTTGATGGCGCGTTCGGTGGTGCCATTCGGCGAGCAGACACGGCGACGCAGCTCTGCCGGCTCGTGCTCGCTGGTGAAGGCCATCTGCGCGGCGCCGCGTCCGGTCTGGATCGCCAGTCGGCGCGCCGTCTCGGCATCCAGTCCCAGTTCGATACCGGCGGCTTCAAGCGCTTCGATGAACAGGAAGAAGTAGGCCGGGCCGGAACCGGAAATCCCGGTGACCGCTTCCAGCAGACCTTCTTCCTCGACCCATTCGACGATACCGACCGCGGTCAGCATCTCGTCCATCAGCGCACGTTGCTCATCGGTCACGCGCGAGGTGGCGTAGAGGCCGCTGGCACCGACGCCCACCAGCGAGGGGGTATTGGGCATGCAGCGGATGATGGCAAGCTCTCCCCCCAGCCAGCGCTCGAGACTGTCGCAGGTGATGCCGGCCGCGACCGAGATGACCAGCGGCTTGCGCTCCTGTACGGCAGGCGCCAGGGCCTGGCAGACGTCATGCATCATCTGGGGCTTGACGCCCAGCACGATGACATCGGCACGTGCGACGGCGTCAGCGTTGTCCTGGGTCGTGGTCACGCCGTAGCGTTGCTCGAGCGCCTCGAGGGTATCGCGTGAACGGGCCGTCGCGATGATGCGGTCTGCCGGATAGCCGGCCTCGATCATGCCGCCGAAGATGGCGCTGGCCATGTTGCCGGCACCGATGAAGGCGATGGTGCGGGGAGTGGCGGAGGTCTGGTGCGTCATGCGGTGCTCCTGATCGTTCGGATGGGATGGGCCGGCGAGCGGTGAGTCTGTGCACTTTACCGCGGCTGCTTCGCGAGAGTGACGTTCGTGGCAGTGAACCGTGCGTCCGAGGCTGCCGGAGGTGACTCGTCCGCGGGCTGCGCATGCGTCAGTGGCGTGCGTGAATCGTGTGCGGGCGGCGTCAGTGAGTGGTCTCAGTGGGCGCTGGAATAGTCACGCGCTCCGAAGAGGGCCGTGCCGAGACGGACCAGCGTCGCGCCTTCGGCGACGGCGGCCTCGAGATCACCACTCATGCCCATGGACAGGGTGTCGAGCTTGGCCTGAGGGTAGCGGGCCGCGGGGAAGCGAGCCTGCAGCTGCTCCAGCAATACGCGCAGTGTCCTGAAGGGCGCCTGCCTTTCCTGCAGGTCAGCCTCGGATGAGGCGGGGGCGGGAATCGCCATCAGGCCTCGCAGTCGCAGGTTGGGCAGTGCCAGCACCGTCTCGGCCAGGGCAATCAATTCCTCGGGTGTGACGCCTGCCTTGGTGGCCTCGCCGGAGACGTTCACCTGCAGACAGATGTCGAGTGGCGGCAGGGTCTCGGGGCGTTGCTCGCTCAATCTGCGAGCCACCTTCTCACGCTCGACGGCATGTACCCAAGAGAAGTGTTCGGCAATCGCGCGGGTCTTGTTGGACTGGATGGGGCCGATGAAGTGCCATTCGATATCGGTGAGGTCCGACAGCGCCTGCTGCTTGTCCAGCGCTTCCTGCAGATAGTTCTCGCCGAAGGCCCGCTGGCCATTGCGCCAGGCAGCACGAATCATCCGGTCGGGCTTGGTCTTGCTCACCGCCAGTATCCGGGCTGCCTCTACGTTGCGTTTACTTGCCAGCAGTGCCTTTCCCAGCCGCGCACGGGCCTCTAGGATACACTGAGTAACACAAGCTTCGTCGTCGGGGACTGCAGTCATGCGGCTCGGCTCCAGAATTTGCGAAATATCTTCACGGTTGATGGCTCGGCGTCGTGGGCGCCACCGGTAGTATGGGCTGGATAGGGCGTTCGTCATGATATCCACCGCACCATCTGCTGAAGAGCCACATCACACTTACACCCGAGTCCACGGGACTCGTTGGTACAAGAGCTTCGGTCTTCGCGAGGGATCTGCATGGATATTACCGAACTGCTGGCTTTTTCGGCAAAACAGAACGCATCGGATCTGCACCTGTCCGCCGGCCTGCCACCGATGATTCGCGTCGATGGTGACGTACGACGCATCAACGTCCCTTCGATGGATGACAAGCAGGTGCGTGCGCTGATCTACGAGATCATGAACGACAAGCAGCGTCGCGACTTCGAGGAGTTCCTCGAGACGGATTTCTCCTTCGAGGTTCCGGGCGTCTCGCGCTTCCGTGTCAATGCTTTCCATCAGGGGCGGGGGGCGGGTGCCGTCTTCCGTACCATCCCGTCGGAAGTGCTGACGATGGAAGATCTGGGTCTCGGCGAGGCGTTTCGCAAGATGTGCATGCTGCCGCGTGGCCTGATTCTGGTCACCGGTCCGACGGGGTCGGGCAAGTCGACCACGCTGGCGGCAATGATCGATTACATCAACGAGAACAAGTACGACCACATTCTCACCATCGAGGACCCGGTCGAGTTCGTCCACCAGTCCAAGCGTTGCCTGGTCAACCAGCGTGAAGTGCATCGTGATACCCACGGCTTCGCGCCGGCTCTGCGTTCGGCACTGCGTGAGGACCCGGACGTCATTCTGGTCGGCGAGCTGCGAGATCTCGAGACCATCCGTCTGGCACTGACGGCCGCCGAGACCGGGCACCTGGTCTTCGGCACCCTTCACACCACCTCGGCGACCAAGACCGTCGACCGCATCATCGACGTCTTCCCGGGCGAAGAGAAGGCGATGGTGCGTTCGATGCTGTCCGAATCCCTGCAAGGGGTCATCGCGCAGACGCTGCTCAAGAAGGTGGGCGGCGGGCGCGTGGCAGCGCACGAGATCATGCTTGCCACTCCTGCCATCCGCAACCTGATCCGTGAGGACAAGGTGGCGCAGATGTATTCCTCCATCCAGACAGGTGGTGCGTTGGGGATGCAGACGCTGGATTCGGCGCTGACGCGACTGTTGGCCGAGGGGCTGGTGACCAGCGAAGACGCGCAAGCGAAGGCCAAGGGGCTGCTGGGATAGTGCGCGACGGCCGTGCAGTGGTGTTGCCAGACGACATCAGTGACAGGGCAATGCCCATGGCCGAATCCAGGTCGAGACAGGCGAGACGGCACGCCTGAAGACCATCACGGGCGTTGTCTTCGTCGGGACGGATGGTCGTTGCGATAAACGATAATAAAACCGTAGTTTGAATGTGACTTCACAGAGTGGATCGGGACACGGCTCATGACTCCTCATGAATGGCTGCAGGAACTCCTGCAGTTGATGGTCAGCAAGGGCAGCTCGGATCTTTTCATCTCGACGGGGACTCCGCCGCAGATGAAGGTCAATGGGCGAATGGCGGCGCTGGGTGACAAGAAGCTCGGTGTCGATCAGGTGCGAGAACTGGTGCTTGCGCCGATGAGCGACATGCAGCGAGAGCGCTTCGAACAGGAGCGTGAGGCCAATTTTGCCCATAGTTTGCCGGGGGTGGGGCGTTTCCGGATCAGCGCCTTCTATCAGCGTAGCCAGATGGGCATGGTCATCCGTCGCATCCAGCTGTCGATTCCCAGCCTGGAAGAACTGCGCCTGCCGGAAATCATCAAGAGTCTCTCGGAGACCAAGCGTGGTCTGGTGATCTTCGTCGGGGGCACGGGTGCCGGCAAGTCGACCTCGCTGGCCTCGATGATCCAGCACCGCAACCAGACCTCGAGTGGCCATATCATCTGCATCGAGGATCCGATCGAGTACATCCATCCCCATCAGCGCTCCATCGTGACCCAGCGCGAAGTGGGGATCGACACCGATTCCTTCGAGGTGGCGCTGCGCAACACGCTGCGCCAGGCGCCGGACGTGATCATGATCGGCGAGATCCGTTCGCGTGAGACCATGGAGCATGCGCTGACCTTTGCGGAAACCGGTCACCTGTGTCTGGCGACCTTGCACGCCAACAACGCCAACCAGGCGCTGGATCGCATCATCCACTTCTTCCCGGAAGAGCGTCACGAACAGGTATGGATGGACCTGTCACTGAATCTCAAGGGCATCGTGGCCCAGCAGCTGCTGCCTCACAAGAGTGGCAATGGCGCACAGCGAGTGCCGGCCATCGAGGTGATGCTGCGCTCGCCGCTGATCGTCGATCTGATCCGCAAGGGGGCGGTGGTGGAGATAAAGGACGTGATGAAACGCTCCCAGCAACAGGGCATGATGACCTTCGATCAATCGCTCTATGCGTTGCATCAGCAGGACCTGATCACCGAGGAGGTGGCATTGGCGCATGCCGATTCCGCCAATGACCTGCGTCTGATGATCAAGTTCGGCGATTCCGACAGTGCTCAGGAAGCGCAACTGGATGTGATGAATGCCGCCAGTCGCTTCTCGCTGCAGGACGACGATGGCTGAAGTCCGTGGAGAATCTGGCCTGCGACGGTAGATGTCTCAGGTACTCGACGAAGCCGCGCTTCTGTTTTGCCAGGAGCGCGGCTTTTTCATGTCTGCGCGCGATGGGTCAGCGTGCGTAGAGGCCCCCCAGGACTCTGGGGCCGCGTGCTCCCGTCACGCTGACGAGATTGCCGGGGCGCTCCAGCACTCTGCGGGCGGCCAGCCACGCGAAGGCGCTGGCTTCGAGGAGATCGGCATTCCAGCCAAGCGAGGCGCAGGTGGTCAGGCCGGTGGGGTGGCTTGCATGCGCAAGGCGCTGTTCGAGCGCGGCCATCAGGGCGGTGTTGCGCGCTCCGCCACCACAGGGTGTCAGTCCCGCCAGTGATACGCCGGTATGCTCAAGTGCACGCGCGATGCTCTCTACCGTCAGGCTCAGCAAGGTGGCCTGCACATCGGCAGGGGCCTCGCTGCCTGTCAGGTGCTGCTCCAGCCAGTCGAGATGGAAGTCCTCGCGTCCGGTACTCTTCGGCAGCGGTCGAGTGAAGTAATCCGCGCTGAGCAGACGATCCAGCAGCTCCTCGATGACATGGCCGCTGGCGGCCCAGCTGCCCTGAGGATCAATCGCGGCCCCCTGATGGCGTGCATGCCAGGCATCCAGCAGGCAGTTGGCCGGGCCGGTATCAAAGCCGATCACTGACGCCTGCGAGTCCAGCGGCGGGAGCAATGTCAGGTTCGCGATCCCCCCAAGGTTCAGCAGTCCCCGCCACTGGTCTGGCTGAGCGAACAGCGCTGAGTGAAATGCCGGCGCCAGAGGCGCTGCCTGCCCACCGGCCGCCAGATCCCTGCGGCGGAAGTCTGCCACCACGGGGATGCCGGTCAGCTCGGCCAGCAGGCTGGGGTTGTCGAGCTGCAGGGTGTAAGGCGTCTGACAGGGCTGATCGCTGAAGCCATGCGGGCGGTGCTCGATGGTCTGTCCATGACTGCCGATGGCGCGAATGTCTTTCGGTGCCAGTCGCTGGCGAGACAGCAGCTGGCGGATCGCGTCGGCGGCCAGTTCGGCCAGCGCCTGCTCGGCTGCGGCAAGATCACGAAAATGCGCATGGTCCTCGTGCATCAGGCGCCAGAGGCGAGTGCGCAGGGGTTCCGGAAGCGGCAGATCCAGACCGTCGATGAAGCGGATGTGCTCGCGCAGCGCAGTGCAGTCCTGATGGGGTTCGATATCGAGCAGGGCGACATCGAGGCCGTCGAGGCTGGTGCCTGTCATCAGGCCGAGGTAAAGCGCCATGGAGATCTCCCGGGCAGTGAAACGTGGGTCAGCGAGTCTGCCGTGCGCCCCCGAGTCGCGGAAGTCTGGTTGGCATCCTCATGGCCAGAGGCAGAGCAGGGGTGCATGGTCTGCGTGTCATGCTAACATTCTCGGCCAACATGCCCCGTTACGAGGGGAGCAGCAACGGTCAGAGAGGGCAGGATGAGCGACAAGTCAGTAGTGGAAGCGCTGGAGATCATCAAGCGCGGTACCGATGAGGTGCTGGTCGAGGAAGAGCTGATCAAGAAGCTCGAGTCCGGACGCAAGCTCAGGGTCAAGGCGGGTTTCGATCCGACGGCGCCGGACCTGCACCTCGGGCATACCGTGCTGATCAACAAGCTGCGTCAGCTGCAGGATCTTGGCCACGAGGTCATCTTCCTGATCGGGGACTTCACCGGACGCATCGGTGATCCGACCGGCAAGAGCGTGACGCGCAAGCCGCTGACCGAAGAGGACGTGAAGGCCAATGCCCTGACGTATCAGGAGCAGGTCTTCAAGATTCTCGACAAGGATCGCACGCGAATCGCCTTCAACTCCGAATGGATCAGCAAGCTCTCTGCCAGCGACATGATCGAACTGGCGGCTTCCAGCACGGTGGCTCGCATGCTCGAGCGCGATGATTTCGACAAGCGTTACACCGGCAACCAGCCGATCTCCATTCACGAGTTCCTCTATCCCCTGATCCAGGGCTATGACTCCGTGGCGCTGGAGGCGGATATCGAACTCGGCGGTACCGATCAGAAGTTCAACCTGCTGATGGGCCGTGAGCTGCAACGCCAGCGTGGCCAGGAGCCGCAGGTCGTGATCACCATGCCGATCCTCGAAGGTCTGGATGGCGTGCAGAAGATGTCCAAGTCGCTGGGCAACTACATCGGTATCAATGACCGTCCGGGCGAGATGTTCAACAAGATCGTCTCCATGCCGGACTCGCTGATGTGGCGTTACTTCGAGCTGCTCTCGCTGCGCCCCATGGAGGAAGTGAAGGCGCTGATGGCCAGCATCGAGAATGGCGCCAATCCGCGCGACATCAAGATGGAGCTGGCTCGCGAGCTGGTGGCGCGTTTCCACGATGAAGAGGCGGCTGCCACGGCTCACCTCTCCAGTGGCAACCAGCTGGCAGAAGGTGAGCTGCCCGCGGACATGCCGGATGTCACCGTGAGCCTTGAAGGGGCAGAGGTCGCGCCGATCGCCGCCGTGCTCAATCGTTCAGGTCTGGCCAACAACAGCGCCCAGGCCAAGGACATGCTCAAGAATGGTCGCGTGAAAGTCGATGGAGACGTGATCGAGCCTTCCTACATGGCGCCTTTCGATACGGCCATCGTCATCCAGGCTGGCAAGAAGCGCTACGCACGTGTGACGGTGACTCGCTGATCCGACGCGAGATGTCTGACCGACCATTCGGCCCCGCCATTTCTGGCGGGGCCGAATGTGTTTCTGGCCAGGGAAGAAAGGTGTCAGCAAGCGACGGCGAGACGAGGTCAAAGGAGCAAGAAGAGGTGATGAGAGAATAGGTGTCGCCCGCATGTCCTCGAAATGACAATCGATGGAAAAAGCCCTTGCCCTCAGCCCGGATCGTGCGTAAAGTACGCATCCGCTGCCGGGGACGCATGGCGTTACCAGCGGTGAAAGA
>NZ_JAPNXT010000036.1:0-529 GCF_030397495.1 Cobetia sp. 14N.309.X.WAT.E.A4 | reverse complement strand
TGACGACCACGGTGTAATCCAACACCAGGCTCTCGCCCACTGCGAGGTGATCGAACGCCTCGCCTTCGACGCTGGAACTATCGAAGGCCCAGTTCAGCGTGCCGTCGTTACTGACGCCATCGATGATCGCGTCGGCATCGACGGAGAGCATGCTCAGCAGCTGATCGTTGCTCAAGCCATCAGTGTCACCGGTGGCGGTCACGGCGGTGACGCTCGGCGTGACGTCGTCAGTGGTATCCAAATCGCTGACGGAGAGCGTACCGGCGGTGGTCAGGGTGTCATCCGTCTCGGTCAGCGACTCGCTCGCACTGTCGTCGCCTTCAATGGCAATGACCGGCGCATCGTTGCTGCCATTGATGGTGATGCTGACGACCTGCTCCGCGGTCACACCCTGGCTGTCGGTGACGACCACGGTGTAATCCAACACCAGGCTCTCGCCCACTGCGAGGTGATCGAACGCCTCGCCTTCGACGCTGGAACTATCGAAGGTCCAGTTCAGCGTGCCGTCGTTACTGACGCCATCGATGAT
>NZ_JAPNXT010000035.1:0-553 GCF_030397495.1 Cobetia sp. 14N.309.X.WAT.E.A4 | reverse complement strand
GATGGTAGTGTGGAGTTTCTCCATGTGAGAGTAGGTCATCGTCAGGCACTTATACCGAACCGCCCCTGCAGCCTTGCTGCAGGGGCGGTTCTCTTTGTGCGTAGGAAAAAGTGGTGCTTGGAGAGGTGGTGCACAGAAAAATGGCGCACTGGAATGTGATACCAGAATCTTGGTGATCTTCGACGTGCCAGGTAAATGTACAAGTCTTCATACGCTTCGAGTGGGGAGGGCGCACGGCCCTGGTGATGCTCACACCGCATGGGTGAAGATATTGTCTCGTTTCAGGTCGGTAATAGGGTGTGGAAAACTCTCATTGAGCGGCTCATGCCAGGTTATCCACACCCCTTTCTTTCAGGTGTGACTCTCGGGAATCATCAGAGCGATCGATCAGGCCCGCTTCTTTACCATGATGTCGTCCTGAATCGTGACGGCCGAAAGCGCCGAACACTGCATGGCTGGATGCTTTTTGAAGAAAGCGCTTGCACTTGCAGAGGTGAATGCGTAAAGTACGCATCCGCTGCCGGGGACGCATGGCGTTACCAGCGGTAAAAGA
>NZ_JAPNXT010000034.1:0-597 GCF_030397495.1 Cobetia sp. 14N.309.X.WAT.E.A4 | reverse complement strand
CATCAGCGCTATCTCTGCTCTCACTGCCGTAAAACATGGCAACTGCAGTTCACTTACACCGCTTCTCAACCCGGTACGCACCAGAAAATCATTGATATGGCCATGAATGGCGTTGGATGCCGGGCAACTGCCCGCATTATGGGCGTTGGCCTCAACACGATTTTACGTCACTTAAAAAACTCAGGCCGCAGTCGGTAACCTCGCGCATACAGCCGGGCAGTGACGTCATCGTCTGCGCGGAAATGGACGAAGAGTGGGGCTATGTCGGGGCTAAATCGCGCCAGCGCTGGCTGTTTTACGCGTATGACAGTCTCCGGAAGACGGTTGTTGCGCACGTATTCGGTGAGCGCACTATGGCGACGCTGGGGCGTCTTATGAGCCTGCTGTCACCCTTTGACGTGGTGATATGGATGACGGATGGCTGGCCGCTGTATGAATCCCGCCTGAAGGGAAAGCTGCACGTAATCAGCAAGCGATATACGCAGCGAATTGAGCGGCATAACCTGAATCTGAGGCAGCACCTGGCACGGCTGGGACGGAAGTCGCTGTCGTTCTCAAAATCGGTGGAGCTGCATGACAAAGTCATCGGGCATTATC
>NZ_JAPNXT010000033.1:0-624 GCF_030397495.1 Cobetia sp. 14N.309.X.WAT.E.A4 | reverse complement strand
GCCTGGACATCCTTCGGGAAGCAGGAGCCACCGTAGCCACAGCCCGGGTAGATGAAGTGGTAGCCGATGCGCGGATCACTGCCGATCCCGCGACGCACTTCCTCGATATCCGCCCCGAGACGCTCGGCCAGGTTGGAGATCTCGTTCATGAAGCTGATCTTGGTGGCCAGCATCGCGTTGGCGGCGTACTTGGTCAGCTCGGCGGCGCGCACATCCATGAACATCAGCTTTTCATGGTTGCGGTTGTAGGGGGCGTAGCATTCGCGCATGCGCTCGCGCACCTTCTCGGAATCGGTGCCGACCACGATGCGGGCCCCACGCGTGAAGTCCTCCAGCGCCGCGCCCTCCTTGAGGAATTCCGGGTTGGAGCAGACATCGAAATCCACGCTCACGCCGCGGTGCTTGAGCACTTCAGCCACGCGGGCGTGCACGCGGTCTGCCGTGCCCACCGGCACGGTGGACTTGTCGATGATGACCTTGTAGTCATCCATGTACTCACCGATGCTCTCGGCCACCGCCAGCACGTACTTGAGGTCAGCACTGCCATCTTCATCCGGCGGCGTGCCCACGGCGATGAACTGCAGCACGCCGTGCGCGACGGCCTCGCGGGCGTCGGTGGTGAAG
>NZ_JAPNXT010000032.1:0-632 GCF_030397495.1 Cobetia sp. 14N.309.X.WAT.E.A4 | reverse complement strand
TGACGACGTCACGCCGAGCGTCACCGCGGTGACCGCCACCGGTGACACCGATGGCCTGAGCAATGTCGAGCTGCTGAGCATGCTCTCCGTCGATGCCGATGCGATCATCGCCAACACCGAGAATGACGGCACGCTGAACTGGACTTTCGACAGCAGCAGTGTCGCTGGCGAAGCCTTCGATCACCTCGCAGTGGGCGAGAGCCTGGTGTTGGATTACACCGTGGTCGTCACCGACAGCCAGGGTGTGACCGCGGAGCAGGTCGTCAGCATCACCATCAATGGCAGCAACGATGCGCCGGTCATTGCCATTGAAGGCGACGACAGTGCGAGCGAGTCGCTGACCGAGACGGATGACACCCTGACCACCGCCGGTACGCTCTCCGTGAGCGATCTGGATACCACTGACGAAGTCACGCCGAGCGTCACCGCCGTGACCGCCACCGGTGACACCGATGGCCTGAGCAATGCTGAGCTGCTGAGCATGCTCTCCGTCGACGCTGACGCGATTATCGCCAACACCGAGAATGACGGCACGCTGAACTGGACTTTCGACAGCAGCAGTGTCGCTGGCGAAGCCTTCGATCACCTCGCAGTGGGCGAGAGCCTGGTGTTGGATTACACCGTGGTCGTCA
>NZ_JAPNXT010000031.1:0-662 GCF_030397495.1 Cobetia sp. 14N.309.X.WAT.E.A4 | reverse complement strand
GGTGCCGCCGGTCGCCTCAGTGACCGACTGGTCATCCAGCGAGGTGATGGTCGGCGCCGAGTCATCCACGCCGGTGATGACGATGTCGACCGTGGTGGTCGAGCCATCGCTGAGCTCGACCACGAACGACTGGCTGACAGTGTCACCGTCATTCAACCCCTGAACGACAGCGGCTTCGTTATCGAGGGTATAGGTCCACTCCCCTGCCTCGTTGACGCTGAAAGTGCCGTAATCATCACTTTGGGTGCCAGCGACAACATCAGTACTTTCGACATCGACAAGCGCGCCTGAAGCTTCGGTAACGCCATCCTCCGTTACCTCTCCAGAATCGCCGCCAATCAGGGCGCCCACGTCATTGCTGGTCGCGGTGTTGCCAGCAGGGTCAGTGACGGTGGCTTCGACGCTGTATTCACCTTCGCTCAGCGGCGTATCGGCATCGACGGAATAGGTGCCATCTTCGACGGTCGCGGTAACGGTCTGCTCGTTGCCGTCACTGTCAGTGATGACCAGCGTGACGGTGCTGCCGTCTTCGGCGTCGGTGGTCCCGACGATAGTCGGTGTGGTGTCGGAGGTCAGTGCTGGTGCGTCGACGGTCAACGCCGGCGCACTTGCGTCGATCTCGCCCACGTCATTGCTGGTCGCGGTGTTGCCGGCCGGATCGG
>NZ_JAPNXT010000030.1:0-743 GCF_030397495.1 Cobetia sp. 14N.309.X.WAT.E.A4 | reverse complement strand
GTGGCCTCGACGCTGTACTCGCCTTCGCTCAGCGGCGTCTCGGCATCGACGCTGTAGGTGCCGTTCTCGACGGTCGCGGTAACGGTCTGCTCGTTGCCTTCACTGTCAGTGATGACCAGAGTCACGGTGCTGCCGTCTTCGGCATCGGTGGTACCGACGATGGTCGGCGTGGTGTCGGAGGTCAGCGCCGGGGCATCGACGGTCAGGTTCGGCGCGCTCGCGTCGATCTCGCCCACGTCATTGCTGGTCGCGGTGTTGCCGGCCGGGTCGGTGACAGTGGCCTCGACGCTGTACTCGCCTTCGCTCAGCGGGGTCTCGGCGTCGACGCTGTAGGTGCCATTCTCGACGGTCGCGGTAACGGTCTGCTCGTTGCCGTCACTATCGGTGATGACCAGGGTGACGGTGCTGCCGTCTTCGGCATCGGTGGTGCCGACGATGGTCGGCGTGGTGTCGGAGGTCAGCGCCGGCGCATCGACGGTCAGGCTCGGCGCGCTTGCGTCGATCTCGCCCACGTCATTGCTGGTCGCGGTGTTGCCGGCCGGGTCGGTGACGGTGGCTTCGACGCTGTACTCGCCTTCGCTCAGCGGCGTCTCGGCGTCAACCGTATAGGTGCCGTTCTCGACGGTCGCGGTAACGGTCTGCTCGTTGCCGTCACTGTCGGTGATGAGCAGCGTGACGGTGCTGCCATCTTCGGCATCGGTGGTACCGACGATGGTCGGCGTGGTGTCGGAGGTCAGCGCCGG
>NZ_JAPNXT010000003.1:0-386522 GCF_030397495.1 Cobetia sp. 14N.309.X.WAT.E.A4 | reverse complement strand
TGACGACGTCACGCCGAGCGTCACCGCGGTGACCGCCACCGGTGACACCGATGGCTTGAGCAACGATCAGCTGCTGGGCATGCTCAGTGTCGACGCCGATGCGATCATCGATGGTGTCAGCAACGACGGCACCCTGAACTGGACCTTCGACAGCAGCAGTGTCGCTGGCGAAGCCTTCGATCACCTCGCGGTGGGCGAGAGCCTGGTACTGGACTACACCGTGGTCGTCACCGACAGCCAGGGCGTAACGGCTGAGCAGGTCGTCAGCATCACCATCAATGGCAGCAACGATGCGCCAGTCATCGCCATCGAAGGCGACGACAGCGCGGTCGAGTCGCTGACCGAGACGGACGACACCCTGACCACCGCCGGCACGCTCTCCGTCAGCGATTTGGATACCACTGACGACGTCACGCCGAGCGTCACCGCCGTGACCGCCACCGGTGACACTGATGGCTTGAGCAACGATCAGCTGCTGAGCATGCTCTCCGTCGATGCCGACGCGATCATCGATGGCGTCAGTAACGACGGCACGCTGAACTGGACCTTCGATAGTTCCAGCGTCGAAGGCGAGGCGTTCGATCACCTCGCCGTCGGCGAGAGTCTGGTGCTGGATTACACCGTGGTCGTCACCGACAGCCAGGGTGTGACTGCCGAGCAGGTTGTCAGCATCACCATCAACGGCAGCAATGATGCCCCGGTGTTTGTGGAGGGTGCGCAGCCGGCAGATCAAAGCGGTAACGATGGTGACCGCATCACACCGTTCTCTGTCGCGGATGCCTACACTGATATCGATAACGGAGCAGAGCTCAGCTTCTCTGCTGACAACCTGCCGGACGGCCTGGTGATCGACCCGACTACCGGCGAGATCAGTGGCACGTTGTCCCCGGATGCCTCCATTGGCGGTGACAACGCTGACGGCATCTATACCGTCACGCTGACCGGCACCGACGAGAATGGTTTGGATGTCACCACGACCTTCACCTGGACCGTGGTCAACGTCGCGCCGGAAGCCTTCGACAACACCGCCGAGCTGGATGAGGGCGTTGCGACCAGCGACACCAGCACCACCACCGGCAATGTACTCAGCGATGGCGACACCAATGGTGACGTCGATGTCGATGGCGGTAACGACACGGATGCGCTGGTCGTCAGCGGTATCGGTGCTGGCGCCAATGCCGACACTGACACCGTCGCAGGTACGCCGGTCACCGGCATCTACGGCAGCGTCACCATCGCCGAAGACGGCAGCTACACCTACGCACTGGATAACGGCAATGCAGCGGTGCAGGCGCTGACGGAAGGCGAGGTGATTACCGAGACCTTCACCTACGCGATCTCCGATGGTCAGGGCGGCACCGACACGGCGCTGCTCACCGTCACCATCAACGGCACCAATGATGCGCCGGTGTTGGTCGATGGGGCGCAGCCGGCCGATCAGAGTGCCAATGACGGCGATACGATCACACCGTTCACCATTGCCGGCGCCTTCACCGACGTCGACGAGGGTGCGGAGCTGACCTACAGCGTCGACAACCTGCCGGACGGTCTGGTGATCGACCCGATCACCGGCGAGATCAGCGGCACGCTGTCAGCGGATGCTTCCACCGGCGGTGTCAACAACGACGGCATTTACACCGTCACGCTGACTGGCACTGACGAGAATGGCTTGGTTGTCACCACGACCTTCACCTTCGAGATAGGGAATCCTGCGCCGCAGGCATTGGATCAGAGCGCTGACGTCTCCGAGGACCGAGAGACCACTGCTGAGGGCAGCCTGCTGGTCGATGCTGATGGCGAGCCGGTGACTGTCGATGGCGATGGCGATTCACTGCTCATTGCGAGCGTCAATGGTAAGGAAGTCGCTGATACCGCCACCGTGATTCAGGGTACCTATGGGCAGTTGATCATTGCCCCCGATGGCACTTGGAGCTATGTGCTGGACAATGAAAGTGAGGCAGTTCAATCACTGGAAGATGGTCAGCAGGTCACGGATGATTTCAGCTTTGTCGTCAGTGATGGACAGGGTGGTACGGCTGTCGGTGAGTTGACGATCAATATCGCAGGCCTCAGTGATAATGTGGCTCCGGAGCCAGTGGTCCCTGTCGCACCTGTAGACGGCACTTCAGTGATTTCTCCAACGGTGCCTGGAGCGAATGACGGTTCTGATGGGGATGAGTTTGGTCCGCTGACGGTAGATGAGGAGGAGCTATTCCGACCGCTCAGCGAATCCTCTCAGTTTGATATCCCGAGTATCCAACCGGTTCAGCTGACCATCATCTTGCGTGATGTCGTTGCAAATGAAGCTATTTACGAGTTCTCTCTGCCGGCGGGTGCTTTCGAAAGCACCAACAATGAAGAGATTACGGTCGAGTCCACTCGAACAGATGGCAGCCCGCTACCTGATTATGTGGTCTTCGACAGTGACTCGCTTACCTATCGCGTGAATCGTGAGCTGGCACTTTCACTGGGTGTGGAGCGCATCGATGTCAAGGTGATCGGTCGTGACGAATCCGGTAATGAAGCTAGCACCAGCTTTATCATCTATCTGACTCCTGAACAGGAAGATGAACAGGCAAGTGACGACTCCTTCGGTAATGATGGACAGGCATCGGAGAATGATCAGCTTCCTGAGGGGCAGGGGGATAGTGAAGGTAATGAACAAGACGAATCTTCTGATCAAGAGCAGGCTGACACAGAAGAGACTGCGGTACTTGGTGCAGTGCCTCTCTCCGATATGCTCAAGGTTGCTGGGCGCGATGGATTCAGTAATGATCACGCCGAGGTATTGGCCGATTTGATGAGGTTACTGGAAGGGGATTCCAGGATTTCTTGAATGAGACACTTTCGGCTAGGCTGAGATTGCTTGAGATTGCCTACCTGATTCAGTGAAAAGAATCATACCCGCCTGATATGGCAGGCGGGTCTACAAGAGTAAGGGACAGGGGCTTCAACATGACTGAATCATCAATTGTAAATACACCCCGGACATCGTCGCCGGGTCAGTCAAAGAGCGCTGGACGACTGAAGACCTTGGTCACTGTGATTGCTGTCACCACTGCCGGTGCAGTTCTGTCAGCCTGCGGCACCGTACAGCCTGAGCCTCTGGATCGTCAGGATATCGCGACCGCCATCCAGAGTGATGAGATGCTCTTCGAGCAGATGACACCGGCCATCACCGAGCCACTTGATCTCAATCACGCGATGGCGCGCGCGCTGAAGTACAACCTCGACAATCGCGTCAAGCTGATGGAACAGGCGTTGGCCGAGCAGAGCTTCAATCTGGCCAAGATGGACATGCTCCCGGTATTGGCGGCAAATGCCGGTTTCACCAGCCGCAACAATGAAGATGCCTCCTCGAGCCAGAACGTGCGTACCGGCGTGCAGAGCCTTGCCCAGTCGACCTCTGTCGACAAGGACCGTACCGATGCCGATCTACGTCTTTCCTGGAACGTGCTGGATTTCGGTGTCAGCTACCTGAAGGCCAAGCAGGAGGCGGACCGCTTCCTGATCGTCAAGAATGCCCGGCGTGACATCATGGCCAAGCTGCTTCAGCAGACGCGCAGCGCCTATTGGAAGGCCGCGGTGACGCAGAAGTTGAAGCCGCGCATCGATGCCTTGCTGATAGACACCGAAAAGGCGCTCGCCCAGCTGGATCAGATCCAGCGCGAACGACTCCGGGCGCCGTTGGATGTCCTGCAGGAGCAGCGCCAGCTGCTCTCCATCATGCGCAATCTCAAGAGCTTGCAGCGTTCCGTCGAGACTTCGCAGATCGAACTGGCCAGCCTGATCAATCAGGCCCCCAATGTCGAGATCCCCTTGCAGGCGCCGAGCCAGTTGCCGGCACTTCCTCCGTTGCCTTCCAATGACCTGGATGTGCTGGAGCGTGTCGCGCTGGCCAACAGTGGGGAATATGTCGGTCAGCTCTACAATGCCCGTATCGCGCAACGTGAAGCGCGCAAGAGCATGGTGCGACTGTTGCCGGGGCTGGAGTTCTCCTACAGCGCCAATTACGACAGCAACAGCTATCTGTACAACGATACCTGGGCACAGGCAGGGGTGAGGATCAGCTGGAATATCTTCCGTCTGTTTGCCATCGATGAGATCAAGGCTCAGAACGAGGCGCGTGATCAGATGGTGGAGGCTCGTCGTCTGGCCAGCAACATGGCGACGTTGGCCCGCGTCAATCTTGGCTGGCAGCAATACCATAATTCGCTGGAAAGTCTCAGTATCGCCCAGCGATTCCAGGCACTGGATGAGCAGATCGCGGACTTCAGCAAGCAGGCGCGGGCAAGCCGTGCGATCTCGGGGACGCAATCCCTGCTCAACCAGGCCAAGGCATTGAACTCGGTGTTGAGCAATTCATTGGCCTATGCCGATGCGCAGGATGCCTATGGAGGTTTCCTGTTCAGTCTGGGCTTCAATCCGGTGCCCGAGGATTATCAGCGTTATGACGTGGATACCCTGGCCAGCAATCTGGATGCCTCCTTCCAGCAATGGTCCGGTGGCAGTCTGCCGTTGCAGGATCCGGCCCTCTGGCTGGAAGTCCAGTCCGAGACAACCAATGCACAGGACGGTCAGGCCAGTCTCTGAACTAGCCTCCCATCTTGTTTCAACAGGGATGCTGATGATGACCGTTGGACACCAAGTTACCCGTTACCTGCAGATCTTCAGTGGATCTCTGCTGCTCGCGGGGACGAGCCTGATGGGTCAGGCTCACGCCGCGGAGCAACCGACCGTTCGCGGGCAGGTCAGTGCCGTCAACTCCACCATGCTGGCAGCGCCGCTGTCGGGGCGCTTGCTGGAGGTCAATCGACGCGTTGGGGAAGAAGTGAAGCAGGGCGAGGTCCTGGTGCGTTTTGATTGCCGCTCCCTGAAGGCCGAGCGAGCGGTCGCGAGTGCGCGCCTGTCGGGGGCCAGCTCACAGTACAAGGTCAACAAGCAGTTGGCGCGTTATGACAATGTCAGCCAGCTGGATGTCGATCTCTCACGAGCGGCAGTCAATGAGGCGAGTTCTTCCGTCAAGCTCTCTGATGTCTACTTGAGCGACTGCACCATCACTGCACCCTTTGATGCCGAAGTCATCTCGCGCGTCGTCAACCCCTATCAATTCGTCTCCAATGGAGAGCCGATGCTGGAACTGGTCAGCTCCGACGAGCTGGAGATCGAAGCCGTGATACCTGCGATGTGGCTGGGGCAGGTAGGAAGCGACACGCCCATGACGTTTACTGCAGATGCGACGGGCGCCGAGCTCTCCGGCAAGATCGTCCGGGTCGTGGACAGCATCGACCCTGTCAGCCAGACCCTCAAGGTGATCGCGAGGCCGGATGCCAAGCCGGGAGTGGGTATCAAGCCCGGCATGAGTGGTGAGGTGCGCTTTCCCTCTCTGAATCCATCAGGCCTTGATGCCGAAGAGAGTGGAGAGGCATCACGATGAATCGGCGGGTCGAGATGCCAGGCAGTGTCACCACGGATCGCCTGGCCGGCCTCATCACGCTGCAAAAGCGTCTGATGAGCGCCAAGGGGCGCAAGGAGGCCGAGTATGTACTGGTCAACGACACCGGTTATCTGTTTCCGGCGCGCCAGATATTGCTGGTTGCCAATGGCAAGCTTTCCGCTCACTCAGGCGCGACGGATGTCGAGCAGCAGAGCCCCTATCTGCATTGGGTGAGGCGAGTCCTCAAGACGTTCGAGCTTGATCGACGTGATGTCTCCAAACGCGTCGATGACGCCTCTGCTTCCTCGCCGGATCAGCTGATGTTGCTGACGCCCGAGCGTCTCGCCGAGCGGGATGCTGCATTGGGGACCGACTGGAGTGAATACTGGCCGCGCGAAGGTATCTGGATTCCCATGGTCTGGCGAGGCCGGCTCGAGGGCGGTTTGTTGCTGTTGCGGGAAAAGCCGTGGAACGAGGCGGAGCAGCGACTGCTGACCCACTGGGTGCAGGGGGCTGAGCATGTGCTTGCGCGTCATGCCGGGCGCAAGCGCTCTCCGGTGGGCAAGCGCCTGCTGACGGGAGCTATCGTGGTGATGCTGGGCTTGCTGATGTTGATTCCGGTGCGTCTTTCGGTACTGGGGCAGGCCGAGATCGTTCCTCAGGTCAGCAGTCTCATTCGTTCACCGCTGGATGGCGTGCTGAAGGAATTGGCCGTGGCGCCCAATGATCCGGTGGAGAAGGGCCAGCTGCTGGCCAGGCTGGACGATGCCGAACTCAAGGGACGGCTTGCGGAAGCCCGGCAGGCACTGGCCGTGGCGCAGGCGGAATATGCCCGTGCCCGTCAGCGCGCCTTCACTGATCGGGATGCCAGCGCGGAAGTCCCACTGTTGCTGGCACGAGTGGAGCAGACGCGTGCCGATGTCGACTTTCTTGAGCAGCAATTGACGCGAGTCCGTGTAGAGGCGCCTCGAGCCGGTGTGGCGATCATCGGGGATGCCAGCGATTGGGCAGGGCGGCCTGTCCAGTTGGGCGAGCGTCTGCTGGAGGTCGCCGACACTCGCGGGGCTGAGGTGGAAATCTGGCTGCCGAGTGCCGACAACATCCCGCTGCCGGAAGGCGCGAAGGTGTCCTTGTTCCTCAATGTCGACCCCTCCCAGGTCCGCGATGCCAGTCTGACGCATGTCAATTATCGCGCAGAGCTCGCACCGGACGGTGAGCTTGCCTACCGCGCGCGAGCCCTGTTGAACGATGCCGAGAACCTGCCACGCGTCGGTTGGCGCGGGACAGCCAAGGTGGAAGGCGAGCAGGTCACGCTTGGCTATTACCTCTTCCGTCGCCCCTGGGCCACGCTGCGTAGCTGGATCGGGTGGTAGATCATGATCTCTCAGACTCCCCCCCTGGCGGTATTGCGTGAGGACCTCAAGCTTCATCCCGTCGAGCAGGATCGGGATGGAAAGCGTCGCTGGTTGCTGCATGACCCGGTAGCACAGCGCTTCTACCGGTTGGGAGAAGCGGCCATCGAATTGTTGCCGTTCATACGCGGCGGCCAGGAATCGGTCGCCGCGAAGCAGGCCAGCGAGAGTCTGGGGCGTGACGTTCCCGGAGAGCAGCTGCGTGCCCTGTCGGATTTTCTGCGGCAGCACGATCTGGTGCGGGGCGATCCAGGGCAGCAGGAGCGATACCAACGGCGTCTCGAATCTCGCCCCAAGGGCCTCAAGTGGTTGATGCATCACTACCTGTTCGTGCGTATTCCGCTGGCAAATCCTGATCGCTGGTTGAGTCGCCACGTCAACAAGGTACGTTGGCTGGGCAGCAAGGGCTTCTTCTGGAGTCTATGCGTGCTGTGGCTTCTCGGCGTGTGGTTGACGATTCGGCAGCTGGATACGTTCATCGCGAGCTTCTCCGCGCTGGGCGCTGTCGGAGGATGGCTGACGCTCGGGGCGGCATTGGTCTTCGTCAAGGTGTTGCATGAACTGGGGCATGCCTTCGTGGCCAAGGCCAAGGGAGTGCGCGTTCCCACCATCGGGGTGGCCTTCATCGTCGGCTGGCCGGTGCTGTATACCGACACCAGCGATGCCTGGCGCCTCACCGATGCCAAGGATCGCGTCAAGGTGGACGTCGCGGGCGTGGCGGTAGAGCTATCCATCGCGGTGCTGGCCCTGCTCAGCTGGCATCTGTTGCCCGAGGGGATGATGCGCACTCTGTGTTTCTGGCTGGCGACGACGACCTGGATCATGTCGGCACTGGTCAACTTCAATCCCCTGATGCGATTTGATGGCTATTACCTGCTCTCCGATGCCTGGCGTCAGCCCAATCTTGAACCCCGCTCACAGGCGCTGGCACGTTGGCAGCTGCGTGAGTGGCTGTTCGGGTTCAAGGAAGTGCCTCCGGAACGTCCGCAACGTGCGTTGGTCGGCTTTGCCATGGGAGTCTGGGTATATCGCCTGCTGCTGTTTCTCGGGATCGCGTTGGCGGTCTATCACTTCTTCTTCAAGCTTCTCGGCATCGTATTGTTCGTCGTCGAGATCTGGTACTTCATCATGCGGCCAATCGTGAATGAAATTCGGCGCTGGTTCAGTGAAGGTCGCAAGCCACGTGCCAATCTGGCGTTGTTGAGGACCTGTGTGATCTTGATGGCGCTCGGCGGACTGCTGGTGTGGCCGTGGCAAGGTGAATTGGGTCTCCCGGGCTGGCTGGAGCAGCCCTCGACACGCCTCGAAGCGCCCTTTGGTGGTCGAATCAGCCTGGAGGTCGCTCAGGGAGATGATGTGACCGTCGGTGAGGCTCTGGCGGTGGTCAGTGCGCCGGAAGTCGCCCAACGGCTTGCCACTGCCAGGCGTCGCGTGCAACAGCTCGACTGGCGGCGCTCTGCCAGCGGGCTGGATCGCAGGTTGTTGCAGGAGAGTCCGGTCATCCAGGCCGATCTTGACGTTCAGCGCCAGCGTGTCAGTGCTCTGGAGGCCGAGCAGGCGACAGGGCAGCTGGTGGCCTCATTCACCGGCAAGGTCCATTCGCTCAATCCCGCCTTGAGGGAGGACGGCTGGGTTGGAGAGGGGGAATGGGTGATGACGTTGCGCAACCCTGAAAAGGTGACGCTCACGGCCTGGGTAGAGGAAGAGGAGGTGTTGCGCATTGCACCGAATGCCAGCGCCTGGTTCTACCCCCTCGCGCCAGTGGGGGCGCCGATCGAGATGCGTGTCGTCGGCGTGGACCCCCAGTCGGCCGCGATTCTGGAGCAGCCCGAGATGGCGGTGCCCTACGGTGGGGAGTTGAAGGTACGTGAGGGAAAGGAAGGTCAGCTGGCGCTGGTTCGCAGTCTGTATCGAGTGACACTGGCGCCGGTGGATGCCGCGAAGGCACTTGCCCAGTCGATTCCCGGACGCCGCGGTGTCGTCAAGGTCAAGACTCAGGCCCGCAGTCTGTTGAGTCGGACCTGGCGTGAGGTGGTGGGGGTCTGGCGCCGCGAATCAGGCTTCTGAGGCAGGAGGGGCTGACGCCCCGGGGTCGGCTTCAACGAGACACGCACTGACGGCATCGCTGTCAGTGCGTGTCTCGTTTCAGAGGCGCGTCCGGACTCTGCCTTTATGCGAGAGGGGCCGTGTCGAGGGGCTGTGCCGAGGGCTGCCACATGCTATCGAAAGGACCACAGCGTGATCGGTATCGTCGCTCAAGACGTGAGCTGCGTCCCCGGGCGGTTGTTGGCGATGCCTTGCGACGTCATCACGCAAGCCTTGTGAGCCAGCGTCGAGTGATCTGCCACCAGCGGTGAAGGCTTGCCGATGGCATAGCCCTGGACGTGGTCGACCCCGATGGACGTCACGCATGCCAGTACCTCCTGGCTGCCAACGAATTCCGCGATGGTCTGCATGCCCATTTCGCGGGCCACCTCGGCGATGGCGCGCGCGATGGCGTAGGAGACACGATTGGTGTCCATGTCGCGAATGAAGGCACCATCGATCTTGAGGTAATTCACCGGCAGGCTCTTGAGATACCCGAAGGACGATACGCCGCTGCCAAAATCATCCAGTGCGAAGTAGCACCCCAACTCTCCCAGAGTATCGAAGAAGGTGCGAGCATCGCCCAGGCGAGTGATGGCCACGCTTTCCGTAATCTCGAAACACAGCTTGTGGCCGGGAATCCCGCTGTCACGTACCAGGCTGACCAGCATGTCGCGGAAATTGGGACTGCTGATGGAGTGACCCGAGAGGTTGAGCGACACCCGTGTCAGGCTGGCCAGATGGGCAGGTTGCGACTGCAGCCAGGCCAGATAATGCCGGATGACGTATTCATCGATGGTGGCAGCCAGCCCATAACGCTCTGCCGCGGGCAGGAAGGCCCCGGGGGCGATGATGCTGCCGTCACGCCCCAGCATGCGCACCAGCACTTCATAGTGCTGCTCATCAGGGGTGCCCGGCCTGGTGCGTGTGCTGGCGATGGGCTGGTGATAGAGCACGAGACGTTGCGCTTCCACCGCGGCGGTGATTTCGGCGACCCAGTGCATTTCCTCCATCCGCTGAGTGACTTCGTCTCCGCTCACGCTATGGCGATGCACGCGGTTGCGCCCAGCGTCCTTCGCTTCATAACAGGCGGCATCGGCAGCGCTGAGCAGATGATGCGGATCACTCTGGCCGTTGCTGATGCTGACCAGGCCGATGCTGGCGCTGACGCTGAACAGCTTGTCGTCCCACATGAATCGGAAATTGGCCACGCTCTGGCGCAGTCGCTCCAGCAGCGGTTCCGCTTCGTCCAGTGTCATGCCGGGCATCAACAGACCGAATTCGTCGCCCCCGAGACGGGCCAGAAGATCCTGTGGGCGCAGATCATTGCCGATGACGTCAACCAGCTGGATCAACAGGGCATCGCCCGCGGAATGTCCGCAGGTATCATTGACGACCTTGAATTGATCAAGATCGATATAGGCGAGGCAATGTTGCGAGTGGTCCTCGCGCACGACGTCACAGAACTGCGTCAATCTGCGACGGAAGGCGGCGCGGTTCAGAAGTCCTGTCAGGCTGTCATGGTTGGCTTCATGGATCAGTCGCTGGGACATGGTGTGACTATGGGTCTTGTCGACCAGAGCGACCAGCGTATAGCCGTCCTGCACCGGGGTGGTATCGACGGAGGAGACGCTGACGTCGGCATGCACCGTGTTGCCCCGTGCATGAAGGAAGCGGCAGCGTTGGGTGAAGTGACTGATACCGCCCTCGATCAAGGCAAGGTGGCGTCGTTGCAGCGATGCCAGGTCTTCCGGCTCGATCAGTTCGCGGATATAGCAGCCCTCGAGCGTGGTGCTCGGGTAGCCGAGGATGTCCTCGAGTCGCTGGTTGACCCTCAACAACTGGCCCGCCTTGGACATGTGTGCCATCCCGACGGCGGAGTGCTCGAAGGTGGCGCGATAGCGACGCTCGCTGGCACGCAGTCGCTCCTGGGTCGCGTGACGTTCAAGCTCGGTGGCAAGCTGTGAGACGTGATCACAGGCCGAGCTCAGGAAGGCGAGCTCATCCTCCGCCCATTCGCGTGGACCGCCACACTCCGTGCAACAGATCACCCCGCGAATCTTGCCGGAGATGCGCACGGGGCTATCGAGAATTGCCTGGAGGTCCGTGCTGAAATAGCCATTGAACAACAGCCCGCTGCTGGCCTGCTGGGTATCGCTGATCGCCAGGATGCGCTCGGATTTCAGGGCGGTGAAATACTCTCCCAGCTGGCTGTCACACAGCTCTCGGGGGTGCGCCCGAGAGGTCGCATCGTGCGGGGCAGGCAGTTCACCGTCGTGTACATGACTCAGTGACAGCCGGGTTCCCTCGGGATTCATCTTCCAGAAACTGACCTTGCGTACCTGCAGGGCATCCGCCACCTGCTGGCAGATCCATGGCATCAGATCTTCGAGCCGAGCGCCCTCGGCATGGTGGGCGTTGCCGAGTCGTATCAGCACGGCCTGCTGACGTTCGTAGCGACATAGCTTGTCGGCCTGTGCCACGGCGGCCATGTGCTGCTGATGGATGTCGAGCAGAGAGCCGATGAAACGATAGGGCGCGTCATCACGCACCTGGAACTGCGCACGCAACTTGAACCAGCGGTAGTCTCCCTGGCGGGTGCGGATGCGCAGTTCAATGCTGAACGGGGTTTCCTGCAGGCGCTGTATCGCGAGAAGCGCCTGGAACTCTTCGCGCATCTCGGGGGCGACTCTTTCATGCAGCGCCTCGAGTCGGCTGTCCAGGGTTCCGGCGCTGTAGCCCAGCTGCATTTCCAGGCGTGGCGATATCGTCAGGCGTTCATTGCCTAGCTGCCATTCGATGATGCCATCGGAAATGCTGCGCAGTATCCAGTTGGCGCGGGTATAGCTGTCGCGCAAGGCTGCACTGAGCTGGGCACTCTGCATGAGGCGCTTCAGCGCCTCGCTGATCATTCCAGCGAGCTGATCAAGCCGCGCCAAGGTGTCATCGTCGGGCAGCGACTGGCGTGGAGAGGTGTCGAACATGCTCATGCATCCGACCACAGCGCCAGTGGCATCATGCAGTGGCAGTCCGATATAGAAGCGTATGCCATCCCCCTTCACCGAACAGGTATCGCGCAGTTCAGCATGCTGATAGGCATCGCGCGTCACCAGAGGCCTTCCCTTGATGACGGCCAGACCACACAGGCTATCGTGCAGCGGAAGGGTATCGGGAATGCTGTCGTCCAGGCTTACCCAACGCTTGAGATGACGCGCGTTGCGCAAGCTGATCAAGGCGAGGGGAGTCCCGGCGAGATCCGCTGCCAACTCCAGCAGCATGCGGGCCTGATGGTCCTCTTCGCGTCGAAGTGTCTCGACCCATTCCGAAGTGATGGAAGTATCAAGCATCAAGGATTCTGGCATCGCGTAGGCGTGTCCTTGCCGGAGAAGGTAGCGGTTCAGTCGAGTCAGAACACTACCATAAGCCAGCGTTGCCGCCACTGCCGGGCTTTCGACGTGCATCCAGGGCTGCGCCATGCAGCCCACGTCGCGCCCATGGCGGGTACGGCCCGGTATCACCGTGCCGTGATTGGGCATCTATGGCACAATTCGGCCTTTTACCGCACGTCAGATGAGTGCCTTGATGGGGGAGACTAGCCGGAGATGGAGTTGATCAAGGGGTTCTGCATTCTGCTGACATGTCAGTTCGTGGGCGAGGTGCTGGGACGTGCCCTCGTATTGCCGGTGCCTGGACCGGTACTGGGCATGCTGATCCTGCTGCTGGCGCTGATGGTGCGTGGCCGTCTGCGCAAGCGATTGATACCGTCGCCGGACAGGGAAGGTGACGCCGTACGCATCTCGGACAACGATGCTGGTCAACGTCAGCTGCTCCGCGCCATGTTGCGTGAACGAGTGCCCGGCAGTCTCAGGCTTGCCAGCAATGGCCTGCTGGCACATCTCTCGCTGTTGTTCGTCCCGGCAGGGGTCGGGGTCATGGTGCATCTGGACCTCATCGCTCAGGACCTGCTCGCCATCGCGGTGACGCTGGTGGTGTCCATCGCCGTGACGCAGTTCGTGACAGCATGGCTGTTGCAGCGGCTGATAGATCGTCGTTCATCTTTGCAAGGTCCGGTGGCCGGCAAGGGAGGGGAACAGTGAATCTCGCCCCTCTGGATGCTCTCTGGGTCTATCTCAGTGCCTCTCCGCTGCTGCACCTGTTGCTGACGCTGGCGGCCTTTCTGCTGGCGACCGTGATCAACCGCCTGGCTCGTGGCGCGTCTCTTGCCCATCCGGTGCTGGTGTCGATTGCCTTGATCATCGGCTTTCTCTGGCTGACGGATACCGACTACGCGACCTATTTCGAAGGCGCCCAGTTCATTCACTTCCTGTTGGGGCCGGCGACGGTGGCACTGGCGGTGCCGCTGTTCGATCATCTTGACCGCGTCAAGCAGATGCTCTGGCCTCTGCTGACGGCCTGTTGCGTCGGTATCACCACTGCAGTGACCACCACGCTCGGTCTGGCCCTGGTCCTGGGGGCGCATACACCGGTGGCGCTGAGCCTGGCCCCCAAGTCGGTGACCTCGCCGATCGCCATGGGGATCGCGGAAAAGCTCGGCGGCATTCCCTCACTCACGGCAGGACTGGTGTTGTTGACCGGGACGCTTGGCTGTGTGATCGGTCCGCTGATGCTGCGGCTGTCAGGTGCGCGTGATGATACCGTCAAGGGCTTTACCATGGGCCTGTCTGCCCATGGGATCGGCACGGCTTACTGCTTCTCTTCACTCAGCACCCTAGCCGGTGCCTTCGCGGGCATGTCCATGGGACTGACGGGACTCCTGACGGCCTTCATTCTGCCGCCGCTGGTCCATCTGTTCGGGTTGTAAACTTCGGGCATCGGCGTCTGGCGCCGGCAAGGGACATCAAGTCTTCCGTCAGAGGGCAAGGAAAGAGTCGCTGCTTAATCTTTCGTTAAGCGTTGGTCGGCATCGTGTAGGTCATTCAGCCTGGCATGGTCGAATCGACGATGCCCCGACCAAGGATGTTGCCATGTACCGTCCGTTTCGCTCCCGTGGTGGTTCTGTCGAAAGTTCTCGGCTGGCCGGTCATCGCTTGCTCGTCGAAGCGCCCATGGCCTCGAGTTGCCGGGAGATATGCTGGCAGCTGGCGGGCCATGGCGCCACGCTGACACTGGTGGAGCGCCCGGGAGATGATCTCGCGCTTCTGTGCCAGCTGCTGCCGACTCCTCTGGGGCAACGGCATCGCTGTCTGACCCTCGCCGTCTCGGACGTCACCGGCGAGTCGCTGTGTGAGCAGCTGCTCGGCATCACGCCCGCGTCGCGTCCTCACACCCTGGTGAGCTTGCCGGGTGATGGTGAGTGGCAGCTGGAGGCCGGGCGTGCCATGCATGTTCTGCATGGCTCTGGCTGGCAGCCTGGCGTGCGCCAGCGGGTACTGGAATGTCTCTCGGCCTCTCTTGTCACGGCGGGGCGGGAGGAATTGGTCGAGTTCATACTGCAGCCGGATGGCCACTTGTTCGCCCCGGTCTCCGCCTGTGCCCACCAGCATGTCAGGCTTCACGTTCCCCCTCTGATCACCGGGGAAGAGTCTCCGCTACTGATGCAACTGGCGCGGCATCAAGGATGCCACCCCATCAGCATCGAGTGTCAGGTCGAGCAGATGATGTATCCGCTTTGCCTGTTGCGAGCACCGGGGGCGTTGGCTCGCATGAGACTTCGAGGTGGCTGGGCATTGCGCCGCATTCTCGGCCAACCGGAACGCATGCTGGACTCGGGCCTGGAGGCCATTCGCGAAGCGCTTCAACGCATCGTGTTTCGCCGCCAGGAGCGCCGCGCTGTCCTCGGCGCAAGACGACGGGGCAGGGGATGGGGCTTGCAAAGGCCATGGGCGGAGAGAGCCGGGAATCGCGCCTAGTCGTTGATGCTGCCATCCCGCTCTCGTCATCTGTCATCAGCGGGGGCATGGGATATCCCCTGTTCCCTCTCACGTATCGCTTGTCATCAGGAGACCCCATGCGCGTGCTGCTCGTGGAAGATGATCCACTGTTGGGTGAAGGTATAGGTCATGCCTTGAGTCGTGAAGGCATGAGCAGTGAATGGTTGCGGGTGGGGGGCGATGTCGTGGCCACTCTCAAGCATTCCTCCTTTGATGTCCTGGTGCTGGATCTTGGCTTGCCGGATATGGACGGTCTCGAGGTGCTGACCGCCCTGCGCCGTCGGGGCCACACTCTGCCGGTGCTGATTCTGACGGCACGAGATGATATCAGTGACCGAGTGCGTGGCCTGGACAACGGAGCGGATGATTATCTGGTCAAGCCCTTTGACATTGCCGAGCTGGTGGCCCGATTGCGCGCGCTGGTCAGGCGTCATGCGGGTCAGGCCAACGGATGCCTGCAACTGGGGGCCCTGAGCATTGATCAGGCCGGTCGTTCCGTCACCCTGGCCGGCGCCGAGGTGACGCTGGGGCGGCGCGAATTCGATCTGCTGGAGTTTCTTCTCCTCCATCCCAGTCGTGTCTTCAGTCGGGACCAGCTCGTCGAGCAGTTATATGGTTGGGATGGGGATGTGGAAAGCAATGTCATCGAGGTGCATGTGCATCATCTTCGCCGCAAATTCGGGGCCGGCGTGGTGAAGACCGTACGCGGGGTCGGCTACCGACTGGGGGAGTCCGCGTGAAGTCGATACGCAGTTTTCTGCGGCGCAGCCTCATCGGGGGGGTGATCATCGTGCTGGGGGCAGCTGCCACCTGGAGCTACTTCGATGCCCGTGAGCAGATCGATGAGCTGTTCGATGCACAGCTGGCCCAGAATGCCCGCATGCTGGGCCGCCTCTATCAATCCGAGCTGGCCTCGCTGTCGCCGGTGGCGCGTCAGCAAAGACTTCAGGAGATGACCTCGGGGCAGTTCAGTCTGCGACCGCCATCCCTGAGCTTCGCGGATGGGCACGAGAAGTCGCCCCTCGGTCATGTCTATGAAGACAAGCTGGTCTTCCAGATGTGGGATGCACTCGGTCAGCCCTTGCTGGGGCTCTCCACTCCCTCGGTCATGCTCGACTATCTGCCGTTGCCCGGCTATGCCAAGCAGCACACGGATCATCACGACTGGTTCACCTTCACGCTGTATTTCCCTGACAGCGGCATCTGGGTCACGGCCGCTCAGCGGGAAGACGTACGAGATGAATTGACGGGGCAGATCGCACTGCACAACGTGCTGGCGCTGGTGGTCGGGCTGCTCGTGATCGCCTTGCTGATCGGTGTCGCCGTCTCTCGGGGATTCCGTCCCGTGCTGCGCATCAGCCGACAGATCACTGCCCGTCAGCCCGGCTATCTAGAGCCACTTGATGCCAGTGAGGCGCCGGACGAGATTCGCGGGATGGTGGATGCGCTCAACGGCTTGCTGAGACGCTTGGCCGACACGCTCGACAAGGAGCGTCGCTTCACTGCCAATGCGGCACACGAGTTGAGAACGCCCCTGGCCGGCATCAAGGTGCACGCCCAGAATGTCGAGGCGGATGCCACCGATGAGAACTCGCGGCGTTCGGCGCGCATGATCGTCGATGGTGTCAATCGCATGACGCGTGTCGTGGAGCAACTGCTGACGCTGTCGCGGCTGGAGAGTGGTGCCGAGGTGCCGCGCAGTCACGTCGATCTCGGGCATCTGGCGCATGAACTTGCGCGGGATCTCGGCCCCATGGCGCGCCAGCGTGGCGTCGGGATGTCTGTCGACGTCACGCCCGACGCGCAGTTGATCAGCCACGAGAACGGCCTCTATGTGCTGCTGCGCAATCTTCTCGACAACGCGCTGCGCTATACGCCCGAGGGGGGGGAAGTGCGTTTGAGCATTCGGCGCCGCGAGACCTCTCTCGGCGATGGTCTGATCATGGAAGTCATGGATACCGGCCCCGGCATCCCGCCCCTTGAGCGTCAGCGGGTCCGGGAGCGCTTCGTGCGTCTGGCGGGGCAGAACACCTCGGGGTCAGGGCTGGGCCTTTCGATCGTCGATGAACTGGCCGAGCGTCTGGGAGCGGAACTGACCCTGGATGACAGTCCGCTGGGGAGTGCGGCGTCGCCCGGTCTGTCAGCTCGATTGCACTTCGGCTGAGCTCGCGTTGCATGCTGCGCCCTGGCGGTTGCGCAAGTTGCATCACGGCTCTGGCATGCAGGCTCCAGGCGGTTCAACGCCATGCATGCTGTCGCCGGCAGGCCAACAAGGCGATGGTCGGGTGGCGAAGGTGGCTTTATTAGCGCTATCTTCACTATATGTTGCAGAGCAGCATCCGATGCCACCCGGTCCCTGTCTGGGGCTGGGCATTCCTGCGGCATGACATCAGCCCGAAGGAGACCTTCATGAGTGAACAACAGTCAGCCCCGACCCGCGTCGCCCTTGTCACGGGGACTGCCAGTGGTATCGGCGCCGCCATCATGGAAGCGATGTGCCAGGCCGGTCATCAGGTCCTTGCCGTGGATTTCAGTGACGATGGGGCAGAGGTCGCCGACAAGGCAGGCGCTGCATTCTTCAAGGCAGACCTGACGGATGGCGAGCAATGTCGGGCCGCTGTCGAGGAAGCGGTGTCACGCTTCGGTCGCCTGGATATCCTGGTCAACAATGCCGGTATCCAGCACGTCGAGCGCATCAAGGAGTTCCCGCAGGCCAAGTGGGATCAGATCATCGCGCTGATGCTGACGGCACCTTTCACGCTGATTCAGGCTGCCTGGCCGCACATGGAGAAGAATGGATATGGCCGCATCGTCAACATGGCCTCCATTCACGCGCATGTCGCCTCGCCCGGCAAGGCGGCCTATGTCAGCGCCAAGCATGGTCTGATGGGGCTGACCAGGACGGCGGCACTGGAAGGCGGCGAGAGTGGTATCACGGCCAATGCCATCTGCCCGGCGTATGTGCGCACTCCGCTGGTCGACAAGCAGATCGCCGAGCAGGCCAGGCTCAATGACATGCCCGAGGATGAGGTGATCGAGAAGATCATGCTCAAGGGGGCCGCCATCAAGCGCATGATCGACCCCGCCGAAGTCGCTGACATGGCGGTGTGGCTGGCCTCCGACAAGGCAGGCTCGGTGACGGGCTCTAGTTTCAACATGGATCTCGGCTGGACGGCACATTAAGTCGCGTGACGCCTCGCGTGGGGTCGGCAGCCCGCCTGCCCGCTGCGTGAACCACCGGCAAGACCGACAGGCCCTTGTCTCTCCCGCCGCATGACGCTGCACGGAGGGCAAGGGTCTTCTCGTATGTGCGAGTTGACAGGCCCCTTGAGGGCCCTCGCTCGTGACGGCCATCGATGACGCCAGGAATCCGCCATGACCGCTTCGCCACATGACACGACTCACGCCGCTGCTCACGACGCTACCTCATCCCCACGCGATTCCACTGACGCCTGCTGCGCCCGGCTGAGGTCAGCGGCTGCACCCGTGCCCCTTGTCGACAGTCACCTCAGTCTCGAGCACGGTGTCGCCGTCATGACCTTCGCCCGTCACGACGTGCGCAATGCCCTGACGGGGACTGCGCTGGTGGAGGATCTGCTGGCAGTGGCCGAATGGGTCAATGGCTGTGACAGCGTGGGTGCCCTGGTGATCACCGGCGAGGGCAGCGCCTTCTCTGCCGGAGGCAATGTGCAGGACATGGCGCAGCGAAAGGGGGATTTTGCTGGAGATGCCGCCGAGGTCGCGGCGCGCTATCGCCGCGGTATCCAGCGAATGACACCTGCGGTGCTGGGCATCGAGGTGCCCGTGATCGCGGCGGTCAATGGTCCGGCCATCGGGGCCGGCTTTGATCTCGCCAACATGTGTGACATTCGCCTGGCCAGTGACCAGGCACGTTTCGGCGAGACGTTCCTGTCGCTGGGGTTGATCCCCGGTGATGGGGGCGCCTGGCTGCTGCAACGTCTGATCGGCTATCAGCGTGCCTGTGAGCTGACCTTCAGCGGGCGTATCGTCTCGGCGCAGGAAGCGCTGGCACTGGGGATCGTGCTGGAAGTCTGTGCAGAGGAGGACCTGATGACACGTGCCCTGGAGATGGCACGTCAGATGGCGAGTCAGCCGCGTCAGGCGACACGGCTGACCAAGCGTCTGATGCGTCGTGCCCCCGAGATGCGGTTGGACGACTTCCTGGATCTGTGTGCCAGTTTTCAGGGCCAATGCCATCAGGACCCGGAGCATCATGCTGCCGTGGCGGCCCTGCTGGCCCGAATGAAGCGCTAGCGCTTTACCGGTCGCTTCTGCAGTTTGCGCTGCAGCGTGCGGCGGTGCATCCCCAGGGCGCGAGCCGTGGAAGAGATGTTGCCGTCGTGCTCGTTGAGCACCTTCTGGATGTGTTCCCAGGTCAGGCGATTGACCGAGGGCGGGTTGTCGGAGATCTCGGCTTCCGGATCACCTCCCTCGCGCTTGAAGGCGTGAAGTATCTCGTCGGCATCGGCGGGCTTGCACAGGTAGTTCACGGCACCCAGCTTGATGGCTTCCACTGCCGTGGCAATGCTGGAGTAGCCCGTCAGCACCACGATGCGTGCTTCCGGCAACAAGGCGATCAGCTCGGGCAACAGCTTGAGGCCGGAGCTCTGTTCGAGCTTCAGATCCAGCGTGATCAGCTCGGGGCGATGGCTGCGCGCGATACTCAGCGCCTGTGCCTCGTCCCGGGCAACCTCCACGGCATAGCCGCGGCGTGTCATGGCACGTGCCGTCACCTGGCAGAAGAATTCGTCATCGTCGATGATCAGCAGTCGGGTTTCTTCGCTCATCAGGGGCTCACTTGGGCGGTCTTTGCCGCCATCAGTTCAGATAAAGAGGGAGGCGCACTTCCGTCAAGGTGCCGCCGTCTTCGTGGTTGTACAGGCTGACGCCACCACCGAAACGATTGATGGTGGCGTGGGTCAGGAACAGGCCGATGCCCATCCCCTTGGATTTGGTGGAGATGAAGGTCTCACCGAGCTGGTCCGCGACCGCCATGGGAACGCCTGCACCATGGTCACGAATGTCGATGGTGACCTCGTCATCCCGCCGTTCCAGGGTGATCTCGATGTCATCGGGGCAGGCATCCGCGGCATTGTTGAGCAGGTTCATCAGCGCCTGCTCAAGCGTGGTATCGACCAGGATCTGAGCCTTGCGGGCGGAGGCATCCACTTCGACGCTATGTTGCACATCCGGGCGTACCACCAGCCAGCGCTGCACGATTTCCTCCAGCCAGCGCGCGGCGTTGAGCGCCTGGGGCTGCTCCATGCGACGACGGTCGGCCGCGGCCACCATCGCTTGCAGGCGCTGCTTGCAGGTGTCGACCTGGCTGCGCAGCAGTGCGAGATCCTCCTCCAGCTGCGGGTCGTTCTTGTCCTTGGCATCCTCGCGCATCTCGCTCAACAGCACCGCCATGGTCGAGAGCGGGGTGCCCAGTTCGTGCGCGGTGCCGGCGGCCTGGCTGGCGACTGCCAGTACCTGTTCGCTGCGCAGAGCCGCTTCTCGTGTGGTGGACAACGCCTGGTCTCGCGTGCGCAGGGCATGAGCCATCTTGAAGATGAAATAGGTCACCAGCGATGCCGACAGGCCGAAGTTCAGCCACATGCCGATGACGTGCAGACTGATGCGCCCGCCGAGTTCGTAGGTGGCCAGCTGCGGGACGGGTTCGTAGAACACCATCAGGAAGCTGTAACAGCCCATGCCGACGGCCGCGATGATCCAGGCATAGCGCCAGGGCAAGGTGGCGGCCGCCATGGTCACCGGCACCAGATAGTAGGGCACGAAGGGGTTGGTGGAGCCGCCGGTATTGAAGAACAGCATCGTCAGACCGGCGATATCCACCAGCAGATGCAGCAGGTTCTCGGTGTCAGTGACCGGATGCGTCTGACCCAGACGCCACCAGCTGGCGACATTGACCAGGCCCATCGCGATGATGATCGAGATGACGGGGAGGACATTGAGCTGAAAGCCGATGATCTCGATCCCGAAGATGATCAGGATCAGGAAGCCTGTCCAGGTGATGCCGCGCGCGATGGTCAGACGAATGAGATTGCGGTGCGGTGTGGACAGTGGCGGCGGTAGCGGCTGATTCATGACGACTCCTGCAAGGAATGCGGCCATGATAGTGAATAAGGCCGGTAAAGTGCAGTCCTGACGGCCAGTTAGCGTCAGTGGCCCGACGGCTTGTGTCCGCTGTCAGTCTCCTCTCAGCCCCGTTCGAAGGAACCACTCAGCCATGGCTTCACACGTGTCGGTGTGACGTCGCTGAGATGGGGCTGCCAGGCATCGACAAGATGCAAGGGCTGGCGCGGGTAGCCGGACTGCGTCGTCCCGTTGATGCCTCCCGACGCCCCGGGCGTCACGCGAAATGACCAGGCAATCCAGGGAGCATGGCGTTGCATGCCGGCCGGCAGCGTTTCCAGTTCGGGTATCCAGCGGGTGACGTGATGGCCGAGCGGGTCGTGCTGGCGAGCCTGCTTCATCATGTTGAAATGACGGTCCGCACGTGGATCGCGTCCCACGCCTGCCAGGTAGCGCCAGTTGCCCCAGTTGGACGCGACATCATGATCCAGCAGCTGATGCTCGAACCAGGCGGCACCCAGCCGCCAGTCCACGCCAAGATCCTTGATCAGATAGCTCGCCACGTTCTGGCGCATGCGGTTGCTCAGCCAGCCGGTGGCGGCCAGCTCGCGCATGCCGGCATCCACCCAGGGCACGCCGGTCATTCCGGCCTGCCAGCGTGCAAGCGCATCCGGTATCGCAGCGCACGCCTCGTGCCGCAGCGAGTCTGTACCGGGCCTGCCTGCCAGAAAGACCTGTCTCCCCAGCTGGCGGGTATCCCAATGAAAGTACTCCCGCCACAAGAGCTCGACGCGAATCCAGTCGCTGTCCTTGAACGCCGCCTGTGGGGTCTCGCAGAGCTCAGGCAGTGTCTTCTGGAAGGTGTGCAACCTGTCGAGTATGCGTCGTGGTGAGAGACACCCCAGTGCCAGCCAGGCAGAGAAACGGGTCGAGAAATCTGCCCCACTGAGGCGATTGCGGGTGGTCTTGTACTGGCCGGCATGTTCAGGACTCAGATAATGCTCGAGTCTCTGCAGCGCTGCGGGCTCACCCCCAAGGAAGGCATGCTCTCCCCGCGGGTCGCTCTGCCAGTCCCTGGCTGCATGGAGTCGTCTGGCGCTGCCCTGCATGCCACGCGGCGCCTGTGCCGGCCAGCTCGGCAGCGCGCAAGGCGCCGCCATCGGAGCGGGCATGGCTTGGATATCCGGATAGGCCTTTTCCAGCTTGCGACGAAAGGCGCTGAAGGTTTCAGGAAGCTCACTGAGCGTGAAGGGCAAGTCGTCCTCGTCCAGGAGTAAGCCGCTATTGACCTGCCGCAGGCGACAGCTGGCGGCCACTGCCTGCTGCTGGCGTCGCTCCACCAGACCTGTGGCGCGTCGCGCGATGACGCCTCGGCACGCATGCTGCCTGGCGAGTTCGGGTATCAGATGTGCAGCGTCACCCTGGAGGATCAGCAGATCACTGCCCAGGGTTTGAAGCCCTGCCTGCAGGGATTCGAGGCTCTCCAGCAGGAAGCGCTGACGTGCAACGCTGAGTGGCTGCAGCCTGGCAGCATCAGGGCTGACACTGCCAACGGGCTGGAAGGTCGTCTCCGGCAGGATGTATACCACCAGCAGGTGCGCCGGGTGTTCCTCGAGCGCGGCCTGCCACAGGGGGTTGTCATCGAGACGCAGGTCATCGTCCAGCCAGACAAGCCAGGTATCAGTGCTGGTCATGGTGTGTCTCCCGGGCTGCCTGACGCGCATTGCGTCGGCAGCGTTGACTGCAGTGACGTACCTCTTCCCAGCAGTCCTGCCACTTCTTGCGCCATGTGAAGGGGCGCTGACAGGTCTGACACAACTTGCTTGGCAGGTGCGGTTTGCGATGCATGCGGGGACGACTCCATAAAACCAGTACGTGATTTATACCATACTTATACGAAGTGCGAGTGTCCTGTCGAGAATCTCATGGGGCACAAGGTGGCGCACCTGCTGCCTCCCGCGAGTCTCAGTCGTTGCCTGGCAGCTGATCCAATTGACGCTCCAGGGTCTGCATGGTGAGCAGCAGATCCCGGTATTGGCGTGCATTGACGGCGCTCAGCAACTCATCCTCGAAGCGGCGGGCCTCGGGGATCAGCTCAGCGAGCATGGCCTCACCCTCGGCGGTGAGGGCGAGCAACTGCGCACGCTGATCCTGCTCGCTCGGCCGGCGCAGGATCAGTTCACGGGCTTCCAGTGACTTGACGGCCCGAGAGACGCGCACCTTGTCCATATGAGTCCGCTGACTGATTTCCCGGGCCGTCAATGACGAGCCACGACTCAACCAGGCCAGCAGACGCCACTCGGCGACATTGATGGCGAAGCGCTCACCATAACGGACGAACAGCGCCTCACTGGTTCGCTCGGCCAGACGGTTGAGGCGATAGGGCAGGAACTGGTCAAGATCCAGCTCGCAGCGGGGTGTGTCCTGTGGGGGTTCCCCGTCAAGGGCATCGCGAGCTTCGGGAGTGTCATCAGTGTGTTGCATCGAAAGTTACCTGACTCGGTGAGAGGGTTGGCATACTGAGTCGCATTGAAACGTTTCAGGTGGATCAGGTTACCAATGTTACCACCTTCGAGAGCGAGCAAGACAAAAGTCTAGCAATTGGGCGATTGTCAGGGTGTGGGTATGCCTATATGGTTTCATATGTAACCAGTTAGGGCGTTGGCGGTATGTCGTGCCGTGGATGCCCCAGATCTTCAGGAGCCGCGAGCCCACAAGGAGATGAATCGTCATGCGCGAGCGCAACGCTGAGTGCCATTATCACGCCGGTTTTCGTAATCATGTCTCCACCGAGGCGTTGCCTGGCGCCTTGCCGCAGGGCCAGAACTCTCCCCAGCGTTGCCCTTATGGCCTGTATGCGGAGCAGTTGAGCGGCTCGGCCTTCACGGCACCGCGCAGTCACAACCTACGCAGCTGGCTTTACCGCATTCGGCCCTCGGTCGTGCAGGGCGCCTACCAGCCCATGGAGATGCCGCAGGTCGCCACTGCACCGTTGGCCGAGAGAGTGCCGGACCCCAATCCGATGCGCTGGGACCCCATCACATGCTCGACAGGGGACTTTCTGGACGGCCTGATCACGCTGGCGGTCAATGGGGACGCCCAGGCGCAGCAGGGCTGTGCCACGCACCTCTATGCCTTCTCTCGCGGCATGCAGCAGCGCTTTTTCTACAATGCCGACGGCGAATTGCTGATCGTGCCGCAACAGGGCGCCATCGAGGTGCGCAGCGAGCTGGGCCTGCTGGAAGTCGCCAGCGGCGAAATCGTGGTGATTCCGCGCGGTATCAAGTTCCAGCTCAATCCGCTGGCGGGGCACGTGGAGGGCTGTCGAGGCTATGTGGCCGAGAACTATGGCGCGCCTCTCGAATTGCCCTCTCTGGGGCCCATCGGCAGCAATGGACTGGCCAACCCGCGTGATTTTCTCGCACCATCGGCGCGTTTCGAGGACGAAGCTGGTGATTTCACGCTGGTGGCCAAGTTCGGGGGGAGTTTCTGGCGCGCGAGTCTGGATCATTCGCCACTAGATGTCGTGGCCTGGCATGGCAACTACGCGCCCTACAAATATGATCTGGCGACCTTCAATACCCTCAACACGGTCAGCTTCGATCATCCGGACCCCTCGATCTTCACCGTGCTGACATCACCATCGGACACCGCCGGGGTCGCCAATCTCGACTTCGTGATCTTCCCGCCGCGCTGGATGGTCGCCGAGAACACCTTCCGTCCCCCATATTTCCATCGCAATCTGATGAGCGAGCTGATGGGACTGATCCATGGTGAATATGATGCCAAGCGCGAAGGCTTCCGCCCGGGAGGCGCGAGTCTGCACAACGCCATGACCCCGCATGGCCCTGACGCTGCCACCTTCGAGGCCGCCACTCAGGCGGAACTCGCCCCCCGCTATCAGGGCAATACGCTCGCCTTCATGTTCGAGAGTCGCTATCTGTTCCAGCCCACCCCACAGGCCCTGTCGTCGAGCGCTCGTCAGCGCGACTACGGCTCGGTCTGGCAGGGGTTGGCGTCTCATTTCACTCCCCGAAAGCGCTGAGATTGGCATGTGCCTGTCATCCCGCTCTGGTCTACCCACGTCCTTTCATCCCTCAAGCTTCTCAAGGAGGCAGTCATGAAATTCGCCACTCACCAGGATGGTTCCCGCGATGGAACACTGCTGCTGGTCTCCCGTGATCTGACCCGCGCCGTGAAGGTCGCGGATGTCGCCACGACGCTGCAGGCGCTGCTGGAGGACTGGGCTTCGCTGACACCAGCGCTCGAGAAGCGTTACGCAGCGCTCAATGATGGCACCTTGGCTGATACGTTCGATCTGGACATGAAGACTCTGCATTCGCCGCTGCCACGCGCTTATCAATGGGCAGACGGCTCGGCGTATCTGAACCATGTCCAGCTGGTGCGTCAGGCACGCGGCGCCGAGATGCCCGAGACCTTCTGGCACGACCCGCTGATGTATCAGGGCGGCAGCGACAGCTTCCTGGCCCCCAACGCCGATATCGTGTGTGTCAGTGAGGAGCATGGCATCGATTTCGAAGGCGAGATCGCCGTCATCACTGACGATGTGCCGATGCAGGTCAGTCCGGAGCAGGCCGAGAGCCACATCCGCCTTGTGATGCTGGTCAATGACGTCAGTCTGCGTGGGTTGATCCCCGGTGAGCTGGCCAAGGGCTTCGGCTTCTTTCAGGCCAAGCCGTCGTCTAGCTTCTCGCCCATCGCCGTGACGCCGGATGAGCTGGGGGATGCCTGGCAGCAGGGGCGCGTGCATCTGCCGCTGAGCGTGCATCTCAATGGTGAGACGTTCGGTGAGCCAGAGTCCGGGCCAGACATGATCTTCAGTTTCCCGCAGCTGGTGGCGCATGCCGCCAAGACTCGCCCGCTGGGGGCCGGCGCGATCATCGGTTCCGGCACCGTATCCAATCCCGGCAAGGATGGCGGGCCCGGCAAGCCGATCAGCGAAGGGGGCGTGGGCTACAGCTGTCTGGCGGAGGTGCGCATGGTCGAGAAGATCCTGTTCGATGAGATTCGCACGCCCTTCATGCGTTTCGGTGATCGTATCCGCATCGAGATGCTCGATCGCGATGGCCAGAGCATCTTCGGCGCCATTGATCAGCAGGTGACGCCGTTGGACGCCTGAAGGCGGCCTCATCAGGCAGAGTTTCTCGCAGACACGTCTCGGGAAGACGTCGTGTGCCGGTAAGCCTCAAGCCAACTGGGTGCGAGGCAGTGCGAATGAGCGGCCGGCTTCCAACCGCGTCACAGGGGAGTACAGCATGAGTTCAATGAGTCTGTATGGCTATTACCGTTCATCTACCAGCTATCGAGTAAGAATCGCGCTGGCGCTCAAGGGGATTGAGGTCGCTCAGGTGCCGGTCAACCTTCTCAAGGGCGAACAGCGCAGCGAGGAGTATCTGGCCATCAATCCCCAGGGTCTGGTACCGACCCTGATGGTGGGAGATACGGAAACATCTGCGGCCCTGACCCAGTCGCTCGCGATCATGGAATATCTGGAGGAGCGCTGGCCCGCGCCGGCGCTGCTGCCCTCAACGCCGGAGGCGCGTGCGAAGGTGCGCTCACTGTGCCAGTTCATGGCCTGCGAGATGCATCCGCTCAACAATCCGCGCGTGCTCAATTATCTGACCGATCGGCTAGATGTCACCCAGGCGCAGCGCCTTGAGTGGTACCGCCACTGGGTCGCCGAAGGTTTAGCGCGTCTGGAAGTGTTGCTGGCGGAAAGTGCAGGGCGCTTCTGCCATGGCGATAGCCCGGGCATGGCAGATGCCTGCCTGATGCCCCAGCTCTACAATGCGCGCCGCTTCGAGTGTGAACTCGAGGATTACCCGAGGATTCTGGCCATCGAGGCGGCCTGCCAGTCACTGGACGCTTTCCAGCAGGCGCATCCTGAGCGTCAACCAGATTGTCCGGCCCCCTGACCCTGGCGATATCCAGACACTAAAGCGCCCCGTCGAGCTCGACGGGGCGCTGTCGTTTCAGGCGGACTGCACGCGGATGATGGCATTCGACGGCATGCCAGTGGCTGGGCAGAGCGGCGGGAATGACACCTGAGTCGTGTCAGATAGAGGTGTTTCCACCACCGCCCTTGCCGGAACAGCAGCCGCTGGCGGGGGACTGTTCGACCACGGTGGCAGCCGTGGGCGGTGCACAACAGCTGCTGGTGGCGCAGGACGATGCCTGATCGCTGGCTGCCTGCTCATCTGATGCCTGCGCGTTTGTGGCCTGTTTCGCCTCGCGCAGCTCAACTCGCGCATCGCGAATCACCTGCCAGGCGGATTGCAGGAAGAGTGCGGCGATCGCAGCGCCCAGCAGCACGTCCGGCCAGCGAGAGCCCGTCCAGCCCACCAGTATCGCAGCGCCGAACACTGAGACATTGGCGATGATGTCATTGCGTGAACACAGCCAGGTGGAGCGCATGTTGAGATCATCCGACTTGAAGCGCCACAGCAGGCCGAAGCAGATGAGATTGACGACCAGTGCCAGCAGGGCGAAGGCGCCCATGCCGTGGGCGGCCGGTGCCACGCCGTGCAGTGCCTGATGCCCTGCCTCGCCAAGGACGATCAGGCCCAGCGCCAGCATCACGATGCCCTTGATCAGCGCGCTCATTGCGCGTTCACGCACACTGCGGTGCAGGACGTAGAGGGTCAGGGCGTAGACGCTGGCATCGCCGAACATGTCGAGGGAATCCCCCAGCAGCGCGGTGGAACCCAGCCACCAGGCCGCGGTGAATTCGACGAAGAACATGCTGGCATTCAGCGCCAGCAGAATCTTCAGGACCTTGCCCTGTGAGGCTCTGAGCTCTGCCAGCTCGCCGGATTTGCTTTCGCAACAGCTTTTCATGGGTCTTGGCCTCCTGTCGTGTTGCTGACAGCATGGAGGTTATAGTCACTATAAGGTCAAGTCGGCTGATGAAACGATTGATGCATCGACATGCAACACATGGCGAGAGGAGAAGTCATCGATGACCGCAAGAGATTTCACACGGAAAGGGGAATCGCCCACGTCATCGCACGGCGAGGTGACGATGGGCATCGGCCAACTGGCCAAGGCGTCTGATGTCCAGGCGGTGACGATCCGCTACTACGAGAAGCAGGGGCTGTTAGCCCCGCAGCGGCGTGCGCCCAATGGCTATCGTGAGTATGGCAATGCACAGCTCAGGCGTTTGACCTTCATCCGCCGTTGTCGGCGGCTGGGGTTTTCGCTGGATGACATCCGCGCCTTGCTGGGCCTGGCGGACCAGCAGTCCTTGCCTTGCGATCAGATAGACGCGCGCATCGAGGCGCAGCTGGCCGAGGTGCGCAAGCGCCAGCGTGACCTCGCCATCATGGAAGAAGAGTTGCAGCGCCTGACGCACTGCTGTGCCGGCGGGGTGATGGCACAGTGCCATATCGTCGAGACACTGTCCGAGGTCGAGGAGTAAGGCCCTGACAGACAGTTCATCTATCGCCTGGGCTGGGTCACGGGTTGGAGATCAGGCGGGTTCAGGCGGGGGCAAGGAGGATCAGACGCCGCAGGACTTGCGAGCGAGTTCCTCCGCGACCAGTTCCGTGACATCGATCAGTGTCCTGGCGGGGGCTGCGTCGTTGTCTGACGAGCTGACGGTGTTGACGGGAATCAGTGGCAGCTCGGTACAGGCCAGCAGCACGGTGTCTGCCGACAGGCTCTCCAGCAGAGCATGAAAGCGCTGGACCACGCTCGGGTCATCGCCGCCATGCGCCTTCACGTCATAGATGATCTGGTGCAGCAGGTGTGGGTCGGCGGGTACCTCGACTTCCACCACCTCTGTCAGTGCCCGATAGGGTGACCAGTCCCCCATGTCCGTCACGGACTTCGCGCCCAGCAGCGCCACCTTGCTCAAGCCGTCGCGCCGCACCCTGTCGATGACGACATCACTGAACGACACCAGCCGGACATTCAGCGCCAGAGCCTCCAGCTGGGGCTGATAGTAGTTCAGCGTATTGCAGGCGATGGCGTAGTAGTCGACATGCTCGGCGAGCTTGAGGGCGCTGTCGGCCAGCGCCTCCCACACCTGTTGGTCATGAGTCTCTAGTTCCATGGACAGCCCGAGCGCCGGCTGGGAGATCAGGTGGACGTGTGGGGCATCCAGATCTCCCCGATAGTCAGGCCCGATGCGGGCCTTGTTGGCGATCAGCAGCTTGTTCCAGAGATCCAGTCCGGCATCCGGGCCGGAGCCGGTGAGGATGCCGATCACGTTGCGTTGGCGCAGCTCAGTATCTTGCATGGCGGTGTCCGTCGTCTTGTTGCGGGGCAGGCAGTGAAGGTTCAGTCGAGGGCAGCTCAGTCAAGAGCAGCTCAGTCAGGGGCAGATCAGCTGGCTGAGCTTGAGATTTAACTTGAGACTGAGTTTGAGGCTGACGCTGACAGTGAGGACCGCCCAGCGGGCACCTCGGTTGCAGCCTCGTCCTGAGCGCTCGCCTGGTCTGCCGGGCTGAAACGACGACCCCAGCCGGTGGCGATGGAGACACTCATCACGGCCAGCAGGACCCAGGCGTAGAGCACCCAGGGCGTCAGGTCGAGCGGCATCAGGGCCGGCACGCCGGGGAAGGTTTCGGCGGCTTTCACGGACAGCCCGGAGGCGAACAGCAGCGCGGCGGACCAGGGCAGCGAATAGACCAGGGTGCAGGACATGCTGTCGATGATGTTGGCGCGACGGTAAGGACTCAGGCCGAAGCGTTCACCGACCGGTTTGGCGTAGGACAGGCCGACCGCGAGGATCGCCGGGGCATTGATGCTCATCAGCGAAGACATCAGCAGCGAGAGCCCGGCGGAGGAGGCTTCCGCGCCACGCGGTGTGCGCACGACACCTTTGAGCGCATTGATCAGCCTCTCACTGCCACCGCCATCGAGCATCAGACGAATGCCCGCCGACAGCAGGATCACCAGAATCGACAGGTCTGCCATCCAGCCGGCCACGCCATTGATCAGCGCACCATTCTCGACCGACACGAAACCGCTCAGGGTGTTGAGGCCGGTAAGTATCGCCACCAGCATGCCGGACAGAATTCCCACGCTGGTGGCGAAGATCACATCGCCTTTCTTCATGGCCACGTAGATGGCGGCCAGGGCGGGCAGCAACATCACCAGGCCCTTGGGGTCCATGTGTTCGGCCAGCTGTTCATGCGCGATGATCAGCGGCGTTGTTTGCTGCGTCAGACTGATCAGCACCATCACCACCAGCGTGATGCTGCCGGCCACCAGCGTGAAGGGCAGTCGGGAACGAACCACGCCACCGATATCAGCGCCCTGACTCGCCGCCGAGGAGATGGTGGTGTCGGAGATGGGTGCCAGGTTGTCGCCGAAGGCACCGCCGCCCACGATGGCCCCTGCCAGCAACAGCGGGTCGGCTCCCAGCATGACGCCCGCGGGATAGAGCACGCCCATGCCCGCGGCGATGGTGCCGAAGCCGGTGCCTGCCGCAGTAGCGAACAGGGCGCAGGCGAGGAAGGTCACGACGAGGAAGGCCGTGCCGGTGGCGCCGGTGTGATAGGCCGCCCACAGAATGCCATCCACCAGTCCTGAGGAGCGCAGCACCGTGGCGAAGATGCCGGCAAAGATCCACGCCGCCACCGGGGCGATGGCCACCTTGCTGGCCATGCCCTTCATGATGGTGTCGCTGTAGACAGACTTGTCACGGGCAAACAGGAAGGTGACCAGCAGGCCGGCGAGAATGCCGACCCACATGCCCTGGATGGTCGGCTCCTCCAGGCTGGTGGCTACATAAATGGCTGTGGTGATGAAGCACAGGATGGGCAGGAACGAGACCCAGGGCCCGCCGTGGAACGTGAGTTTGGATGCAGGAGTCATGCGATAGCCTCTTTTATGGTTATTACTATCTGCGTGTGAGGGACTTCTGCATTGCATCATTCGCTGGTCAGCCGCGGAATTTGACGACCTGTCTCAAGGTGGCGCACTCAGACGCACTATCTGGTGCAGGCTGCGCCTGTCGCACTCTGGGTCATGGCGGGTGGGCGGCGTAGACTGAGGCTCTATCCCGCGCGAGACAGACCCATGAACGAAGACCTGGCCCTCAATCTGCGGCTGCTGTGCAGCTACTACCGATCCATCGCCGAGGTGAGTCGGCGGCTCGAGATCAGTCGGCCACAGTTCAATCGATACCTGAGCGGCCAATACCGGCCCGCTGCACATACACTGCGGCGGATCTGTGAGTTCTTCGGGGTGGAGGAGCACGAGATCCTGCTGCCCAATCGTCAGTTCCAGCGTCTGGTGCAGGTGCGCCCCAAGCCGCGCGAGAGTGAGGCCACACGTGTGGAGAGCGAGCCGCTGGCGCAGCTGAGACGCTCGGGCGCCTCCGAGTTGGGCCGCTATGTAGGCCATTACTATGAGTACTATCTGTCGATGTCGTCGCCGGGGCGGATACTGCGGGGGCTGGTGTCCATCATCCAGCGCGAGGATGGTGTCTATTACCAGCGTCTTGAGCGCCTGGTCGAGCGCGAGTCGTCCGGTGTCGGCGTGTCACATTGCAAGTATCAGGGGATGGCGTTCTATCTGAGCGATCGCATCTTCATGACCGACTACGAGTCGATGACCGGCAATGAGATCACCCAGACCATTCTCTACCCGACCTTTACCAGCCGTGTGTCACGCCTCAAGGGGCTGCGAATCGGGGTATCGGCAAGCGGTGATCGCACGCCGGCCAGTACTCGCGTGCTGCTCGAATATCTCGGGCGTGACATCCGGGTTCGCTGCGCGCTGAAGCAATGCGGTCTCTATCCCCTGGACAGCGACGAGATCGAGGATGCCATCCGCAACGAGATCCTCAATGACCAGGCGCCGGTGGGCGAGGGACCCTGGCATTTTCGCGCACGCAAGGATGACTGAAGGCCGCTGATCGCGCCCGCCTCTGTTGCCGAGCCTCGCCAGCCGCTACAATGCGCGCCATTCGTTTCGTTCTGCTATTCACCTAACAGTGCGCGCGGCGTGCCTCACGTCGAGCCGGATGCCTTTCAGCCCATGTCAGATTCCCAGATTGCCAAGGCGGCGGATGTTCGCCGTACATTCGCCATCATCTCTCACCCGGATGCGGGCAAGACCACCATCACCGAGAAGCTGCTGCTGTTCGGGAATGCCATCCAGATGGCCGGCTCGGTCAAGAGCAAGCGGGCCGATCGCCACGCGACCTCCGACTGGATGAAGATGGAGCAGGAGCGTGGCATCTCCGTGACCACCTCCGTGATGCAGTTCCCCTACAAGGACCGCATGGTCAATCTGCTGGATACCCCCGGGCACGAGGACTTCTCGGAAGATACCTACCGGACGCTGACGGCCGTCGACTCGGCACTGATGGTCATTGACGGTGCCAAGGGTGTCGAGGACCGTACCATCAAGCTGATGGAAGTCTGCCGCCTGCGCACCACGCCGATCCTGACCTTCGTCAACAAGATGGACCGCGAGACGCGTGATCCCATCGAGGTGATGGATGAAGTCGAGACGGTCCTCAACATCCAGTGTGCCCCGATGACCTGGCCGATCGGCGTCGGCAAGGGTTTCAAGGGGGTCTATCACCTGCTCAATGACGAGATCCATCTCTACAAGCAGGGCCAGGGCAACCGCATCCCCGATGACGTGCGCATCAAGGGCCTCGACAGCCCCGAAGCCATTGAAGTGCTGGGCGAAGATCTCATCGAAGAACTGAGCATGGAAGTCGAGCTGGTGCGCGGCGCCTCTCACGAATTCGATCTCGAGGCCTATCGTCGCGGTGATCTGACACCGGTCTACTTCGGGACCGCCATGGGCAACTTCGGCGTACGCGAGATGCTGGATGGCTTCGTCGAATACGCGCCGCCGCCCCAGTCGCGTGATACCGATACCCGTGAAGTCACGGCCCATGACGAACGCTTCACCGGCTTCGTGTTCAAGATCCAGGCCAACATGGACCCGAAGCACCGTGACCGCGTGGCCTTCCTGCGCGTCTGTTCCGGCAAGTACGAGAAGAACATGAAGATGCGTCACGTGCGCATCAACAAGGACGTCAAGATTCCTGACGCCCTGACCTTCATGGCGGCGGACCGCTCCCACGTGGAAGAGGCCTGGCCGGGTGACATCATCGGTCTGCACAACCACGGCACCATCCAGATCGGCGATACCTTCACCATGGGGGAAGACATGCGCTTCACCGGCATCCCTCACTTCGCGCCGGAACTGTTCAAGCGGGTACGCCTGAAGGACCCGCTGAAGATGAAGGCGCTGCAGAAAGGCCTGCAGCAGCTCTCCGAAGAGGGCGCGACCCAGGTCTTCCAGCCGTTCGACAACAATGACCTGATCGTGGGCGCCGTGGGCACCCTGCAGTTCGATGTGGTCGCTCACCGTCTGAAGGAAGAGTACAAGGTCGAGTGCATGTATGAAGCGGTGAACGTGCAGACGGCGCGCTGGATCTATTGCGATGACACCAAGATGCTTGAGGACTTCAAGCGCAAGGCCAGCGCCAATCTCGCCTACGATGGCGGCGGCTTCCTGACCTACATCGCGCCGACTCGCGTCAATCTGCAGTTGACGCAGGAACGTTGGCCGGACATCACCTTCCGCGCCACCCGCGAGCACTGATACGGTTCAGGGGGGGGGGATGCCCGAGTGGCTCGCATCCGAGTGGCTCGCACCCGAGTGCCCTTCGGCCTGACGAGGCCATCTCCGAGGCCCCCTGATCGATTCAGGATTGATGCGAACGCCGCCCCTTGGGGCGGCGTTCGTGCTTTCGGGCTGAACGTGTCCTCAAGCGTTAGCCACACCAACTCAAGATCGATGACTTTGGCCGCATACTCCCTTGCGAAAGACATGGGGATGGCCAGCGACTCAGGCAGTCACAGGGCGCATGCCTTGGCCTGACAGACGCATGCCCCTAAGGGACATGTCGGTCGCGACAGGACAACAACAATCATCAGGAGGTGGGGCTATGGCCGGTTTCATGAAGGAATTCCGCGATTTCGCGGTCAAGGGCAATGTCGTCGACATGGCGGTGGGCATCATCATCGGGGGGGCGTTCACGCTGATCGTGAAGAGCCTGGTGGGTGACATGCTCAATCCCTTGATCGGACTCTTGATCGGGGGCGTCGATTTCTCCAACTTCTTCTTCGTGCTCAAGGAAGGGGCTCAGGCGGCTCCCTATGTCAGTCTGGAGGCTGCGAGGGATGCGGGGGCCGTGACACTGAACTATGGACTGTTCATCAATGCCATCATCAGTTTCGCGCTGGTGGCGCTGGCCGTCTTCGTGTTGATCCGTCAGATCAACAAGCTCAAGAAGGAAGCCGAAGAAGCGCCGGAAGAGATCACCGACAAGGACTGCCCGTACTGTCTTTCCAAGGTGCCGCTGGCGGCGACCCGTTGTGGCCATTGCACCTCCGAGCTGGCGCCGGTAGCGCCGGTGGAGGCGGCCTAGGCCAGCTTTGCCAGTCACGATGGCTGACAGAGCGACATCGACAAACGAAGGGACCGGCCACCAGGCCGGTCCCTTCGTTTGTCTGTCACTGGCTGATATAGCACGATGGCAGTACGACCATCACCGGGATATTGCATGTTGATCGACAGCCATTGCCATCTGGATTTTCCCGTCTTCGATCAGGATCGTGACGCGGTCATCTCGCGTGCCGTGAATGAGAGTGTGTCGAGGTTCGTGGTGCCATCCACCACGGTGGCCAGCTTCGCGGACGTGCTGGAACTCGTGCAGTCATCCCCGCGTATCTTCGGTGCCCTGGGGCTGCATCCCTATTTTCTGTCCGAGCATGGCGAGAGCGCGCTGGCGGCGCTTCATCAGGCCCTCGGTCAGCATGCTGGCGAGATCGTCGCGTTGGGCGAATGCGGCTTCGATGCGCGACTGGCCGATCATGACGCCCAATGGCAGCTGTTCGAGGCCCAGCTGAGCATGGCACGCGAATTCTCCCTGCCTGTCATCGTGCATTGCGTGCGTGCCAATGACGAAGTGGCCAAGCGGCTCAAGAACGCGCGCCTCACCCGGGGGGGCATCATTCATGCCTTTGCGGGCAGTCAGGTTCAGGCTGAGCGCTTTCTCGAGCTCGGTTTCGTGCTGGGGCTGGGCGGCAGCGTGACCTACCCGCGTGCCCGCAAACTGCGGGGAGTCGTGGCGTCGCTGCCAAAGGATGGCTTCGTGCTGGAGACCGACAGCCCCGACATGCCGTTGCAGGGCTTTCAGGGGCAACGCAATGAACCGGCCAGGGTGGCGGAGGTGGCAAGGAGTGTGGCATCGCTGCGTGAGTCCACTCTGGAGGCCATCAGCGAGACGACCAGCCGCACCGTGCAGCGTATTCTTCAACTGAGCGCCTGATCTAGACTGAACTCAGCACCTCGGCAGCACTGTGCCACGGGATTCAGGAGATCGCGTCATCATCGGTAACTCAATGCCTCGTAGAACGTCTGCTCATCCGCGACCGGATTCTGACAAGTCCGTGCGCGCCTCCTTGAGGCAAGGCCCGCCCCGGGAGCCCCGCCATCGTCTGTGGCTGATACCGCTTCTGCTGATTGCCTCTGTTCTTGCCACCGCCTGGCTGGGTATCAGTCAAATACAGCAACTGCGAGCAGGAGAGCAGGATGCGGCGCGTCAGCGCGTCACCATGTGGGCCCAGGCCAGCCAGCGAGCCCTGGAAGGTCAGTTGCGCGAGCATGGTGATTGGCAAGAGGCCACCGAGGAGTTCCTGCGTTTGCCTGCCCCGAACCCTGAGTGGCTGGACTACATGTACGGGCCCGAGTTCTCGATCAATACGGGGATCCATCTCGTCGGGGCCATCAGAGGAAATGGCAAGGCCGCTGTCTGGCAGGAGCGACGTCCGGGGCTTGAGTCCGATGATTGGCAGGGGGCTCAGCCGCTTGCGTGGCGCCGCGCCATGGCCCCCTTGATCGAGAAGGCTCGCCAGACCCCGACGCGATCCGTCATCGCCTGGATGGTGCTGAACGGGCGGGCCTGGCTGGTGGGCGTGCACGGGCTCTATGCGGATGAAGACGCGCTTCCTTCACGGGAAGAGCAGGGCATGCTGGTGTTCGGGGTGCCCATGCGCCCGGAGTTGCTCAGCGAATCATCCGCTTCCCTGGGAGTGGAAAGGCTGGAAGTCGTCAGTCAGTCACGCCAGATGAGCGGGGAAGCCGCTCTCGTCTGTAGCGACCTGCCGGCCATGAAGCGCTTCGATGAGCATGCTGCCATGGCCTGCTGGCAGGATGCAGATGACGTCACCGCGATGCTCAGGCAATTGGGAGCGCCCTTGGGCGCCTTGAGTCTGGTCATCGTGTTGGCGAGTATCGCGACAGGCGGCATGCTGTGGCGCGATCAGCGCCGTCGTCGAGATTGGGCCGCGCAGGGCCTGCAGCGTGAAGCTCAGCTTGAGCAGCATCTTGCCCTGAACGAGCGGTTTCTGGCATTGCCGCATGAAGCGCACAATCCCCAGCACGCCTTGGCTACCTTGTCCGGCTATCTGCGTCGGGTACGAGAGATGACGGGAGCAGAAGTCATCATCTATCGACGCGAGGTGGGCAACCCCAACGCAGGCTATCTGATCGTCGAGAGTCGTGATGAGCGGGAATGGTTGAGCAGTGTCTCGTTGCGGCGTGACCCTCTGTGGCGATTGCCGGCCGGGCGGATCGTGGCCAATCGTGCCACGAATGTGGACGCGTCCACCGAGGAGAGTGCCCAGCTGCTGTGTCAGCGTCTCGGGGCGACCCAGTTGCTGGGCTATTCCGTTTCGCCGCATCCCGGTCGCAGCGAGCTGCTGCTGGTCGCCAGTCGTGGTCAGGCGCTGGAGGAAAGCCTGATGATGCCGGTGCTGGACAGAACCCTGAATGCCTTGATCATTCGTGGACTGGAGCAGGAGCGCTTGCTGCTCCAGCAGCAGGTGCTGCAGGAGCGCGAGACGGATACCGACACCGGGCTATTGAGTCGTGAAGGCATGCTGCGCTTGATCAAGCTGCGTATCGATCAGTTGGGTCGTGTCTCGGGGCTTGATGGTTTCGTGCTGATGGCATTGCGTATCGGCGGGCTGCAGGAGCTCTATGAGCATGCGGGGCCGGAGGCGGGCAATCGCCAGCTGGAGTTGCTGCAACGTCGACTGGACCCCTTGCTGGGCACATCAGGCCATGTCGCACGTCTGGAGACGGATCGTCTCTTGATCATGGTGCCACGACGGCTGCTCGAGGCCGCGCGGGGCGGCATCTGCGGCTGGCTGGATATGCTGCTGGTGGCGGTACGTCACAAGGTGTCGCTCAACGGCGAGGATATCTATCTGCTGCCCAGCCTCGGCATCAGTCGCTTTCCCGAGGATGGTGAGCAGATGGATGCGCTGGTCTACCGCTGTGAGCGCGCATTGCACGACACGCTTCAGCTCAATCGCGAGTGGCACTTCTTCGATGAAGAGGCCGAACGAGAAGTCAGGCGTCTCAAGCAGCTCGAAGCGGAATTCGTCGAGGGATTGCAGCAGGACCAGCTGCGGCTTCATCTGCAGCCGATCGTCGATGGACGGGATGGATCCCTCGTGCTTTCCGAGGCGCTGGTGCGTTGGCAGCATCCGGAGCATGGTCTGCTGGGCTCCGGCGACTTCATGCCGATCATCGAATCCGCCAACCTCGATGTGGCCCTGGGGCGCTGGGTCATCAAGGAGAGCATTGCCACCCTGATCCGTGTGCATGACGCCGGTCATGCGCTGCATCTCAGCGTCAATGTCACGGTCAGACACATGATGGACGAGCGATTTCTGGCGGATCTCAAGAGGCTGTTCCAGCGGCCTGAGCTGTGTCGCCAACTGACCATCGAGCTGGTGGAGAGTCAGCTGCCGGAAGATATCCAGAGTCTGGCCATCCTCTTCCAGCGCATTCGCTCACAGGGTGTCGCCCTGGCACTGGATGACTTCGGGACCGGGTACTCGTCCCTGTCGCAATTGCAGCAACTGCCGTTCGACAAGGTGAAGATCGATCGGCAATTCGTGGTCGCGATGGATACCGACAAGGGGCGGGCGATGATTGATGCGATGCTGGGACTGGGGGAGGCCTTCCATCTGGCCGTGGTGGCGGAGGGTATCGAGACCCCTGAGCAACGCACGGCGCTTCTGGCACGCGGCTGTCATCTTCATCAGGGCTACCTCTACTCGCGTCCTCTGCCGTCCGAGCAGCTGATCCAGCATCTCAAGGCCGGCAAGCACTGGTTGCCGGCCAGCGTCACTGGCGAAATGGGCTAGGGTCCCGGCTCTCGCGCTTCGAGATGCCCAGGCCTTGACTCAGCCGGATGCTGCCAAGGTCAGCCTCTGATACAGCCAGGCATTGATACAGACAGGCCCCGGCGAATCGCTTCGCCGGGGCCTGTCTGTCATGACGCCGCAGGTGGCTAACCAGGCCAGCCGTGGCATCCGTGTCACGGCTGGCAGCGCTGCCTGGTGCTCATGTCTTCAAGCTCATGTCTTCAAGTTCATGCCTTCAAGTTCATGCCTTGAGCTGTTCCGGGTCACGCCGCTCCAGCGGGTAGGGCAGCGGGGCGCGGTGCAAGGGCTCCCCAGTCTCGAGGGTCAGGGGGACTTCCTCATCGCGCAGGCTCACCACCGCCAGCACTTCCAGGCTGCCATCGGCATTGTTGGCGACCCGCAGGATCTCACCCATGGCCTTGCCTTCTGGCGAGACCACCTTGCCGCCCGGCTGCGGCAGAGGAGTGACCGGCTCCGCCGTCAGGCGCTGCAGGCGCTTCTTGACCTGACCACGGAAGTGGGCGCGGGCCACGACTTCCTGACCGGTATAGCACCCCTTCTTGAAGCTGATGGCCGCCAGCGCTTCCAGATTGAGCATCTGCGGCAGCCAGGCATCCGTCTGCTCCGAGTCCACCCACTGCAGGCCGGCACGAATGTCCTCGCGCGCCCAGTGATTCTCGTCACCGGTATTGATGCCGCCATCGAGCAGTGTACGGCTGAGTCGGGTCACCTGCGCATCAGAGCCGACCAGTACGCCTCGTACCGTCTCTGCCCCCGGCTGGCGGGCAAGCACGGCATCCGAGGTTGCCAGCATGGCAAAATCATGCGGGCCAAGCGCGGTGTGCTGTGAGGAGGCAGCATCGGCCAGTTGCTCGGCCGCCCGGGTCAGGGCGGGCTCTCCCGTGAGCCCCACGACCACGCTATCCTCCCGGACCTCGAGACTCACCTTGTAGAAGGGCGCGAACTTGGCAAGGTGCGCGCGCAGGGGCTCCGCCGTACCCGTCGGCATCAGCAGCCATAGGCAATCCTCGCTGAGACGCATCAGCTGGGCCATCGCCAGAATCCGCCCCTTGGGAGTGCAGAAGGCGGTCAGCGGAGCGAGTGAGCCATCCACCAGCGCAAGCTGCTGCGAGGTCTGGCCCTGGAGAAAGCGCTCACCATCCGCGCCATTGACCGCGAGTACCTCGAAGCAGGAGAGGGGCGTGAGACTCCCGGCGCCATCGGTCTCGGGGGCAAGCGGCGACTCGGGGGCAAGCTTGCCCTCCTGTGTCGCGTGAAAGCCGTGGGCTTGCATCAGGGTCTTGAAGTCAGTCATGTCGCGCTATCCTGTCGCAAAGGAGGGGTCCGCCGCAGGCGGTTCAATGCCTGAGAATTGCCAGCGGTACATTCGATGCAGACATTGTCACGCGGCAGTGGTCAGCTGTCAGCCCCCGGCAGGGCAACACGGCATCTTTCGGGGCGATCCACTGGCATGAGAGCCTGAGGCGACTCGCTGGCATGCATGGGGGAGCCCTCGTCAAACGTGGTATTCTTGGCGGTTTGATCGCGCCTGCGATCCTTTTTATCCAGCGAGACAGGAATCACGAGATGGCCAGCTTTTCCCTTACATTGATCGGTGTCGAGAGCGTCAAGGATGTCAACAAGGTCACCACTGCCTTGATGATGATGGACGGGGTCAAGGAGGCCGAGGTCGGGCGTGGCTTTGCCGAGGTCGAAGGGCAGGTGCGGTATGACGCCGTGGTCAAGACCGTCGAGAAGGCGGGTTACAAGGTGAAGTGAGCGCTCTGCTCGCCAGCAGGCTTGGATGCGTCTCGCGAGAGTCCACGACAAGGAGGTAGTGCATGAGCATCGAGGTGATTACCCGCAAGGCTGGCAGCTTCGTCCATCGGGTTCAGGTCGCGAGCTTCGAGGAACTGCTGGTGGATGTGCCCACCGTGGTGGGTGGCGAGGACAGTGCGCCGGACCCGCACGACTACTTTGATCTCTCGCTGGGTGCCTGCAAGTCGATCACCGTGTTGATGTATGCGCGGCGCAAGGGGCTGCCACTCGCGTCCATCGTGACCACGGTGGACCGTGATGACAGTGATGAGCGTCGCGCAGGTGAGAACGCGGAGTATCGTCTGAGCGTCAGCATGCACTTCCAGGCCGAGGATGGTGCGGAACTCGATGAGGCGACGCGTCAGCGCCTGCTCGAGATTTCCGAGCGTTGCCCCATCCATCGACTGATGACCAGCACCCGGGTCAGTGTGACGAGTCGCGAGATATCACCCGAGTAGGGCGCGGTGTCCTTTCGCAAGTCTGGCCGCCACCGTCAGTTGAAGAGCGGCATGACCGCCACCATTGAGAGCGCATGAGCAAACCATTTCGCATCAATTCCAAGTTCAAGCCAGCCGGTGATCAACCGGCTGCCATCGAGAAGCTGATCACTGGCCTGAAAGCGGGTCTTGCGCATCAGACGCTTCTCGGTGTGACCGGCTCGGGCAAGACGTTCACCGTCGCCAACATCGTGGAGCGTCTGCAGCGCCCCGCGATCGTGATGGCGCCCAACAAGACGTTGGCAGCCCAGCTCTATGGCGAGTTCAAGTCGTTCTTCCCTGACAACGCCGTCGAGTACTTCGTCTCCTATTACGATTATTACCAGCCCGAAGCCTATGTCGCGTCCTCGGATACCTTCATCGAGAAGGACGCCTCGATCAACGACCACATCGAGCAGATGCGCCTGTCAGCGACCAAGGCGCTGCTGGAGCGGCGCGATGCGATCATCGTGGTCTCCGTCTCGGCGATCTACGGCCTGGGTGACCCGGATCAGTACCTGAAGATGCGTCTGCACTTCAATCGTGGTGAGCAGATCGACCAACGCGGTTTCCTCAGGCGCCTGGCGGAGCTGCAGTACACCCGCAACGACATGGATTTCCGGCGCGGTACCTATCGCGTGCGCGGCGACGTGATCGACATCTTCCCGGCGGACTCCGAGGAGCAGGCCGTGCGTGTCGAGCTGTTCGATGACGAGATCGACTCCATCCGCCTGTTCGATCCGCTGACTGGCGAAGTGGCCGAGTCGGTGCCGCGCATGACCATCTACCCCAAGAGCCACTACGTGACGCCGCGCGAGACCATCGTCGCCGCGGTCGATCACATCAAGGAAGAGCTGGTCGAGCGCCTCGATTACCTGCGCAAGCACGACAAGCTGGTCGAGGCGCAGCGTCTGGAGCAGCGTACCCTCTACGACATCGAGATGATGATGGAACTGGGCTACTGCAACGGCATCGAGAACTACTCGCGCTATCTGTCCGGGCGTGATCCCGGCAATGCGCCGCCGACCTTCTTCGATTACCTGCCCAAGGACGCGCTGGTCTTCATCGACGAGTCCCACGTCAGCGTGCCTCAGGTCGGCGGGATGTATCGCGGAGACCGTTCACGCAAGGAGACGCTGGTCGAATACGGCTTCCGTCTGCCGTCGGCGCTGGACAATCGCCCGATGAAATTCGAGGAGTGGGAGAGCATCCTGCCGCAGACCGTCTTCGTCTCGGCGACGCCCGGTACCTATGAAGAAGAGCATGCCGGGCAGGTGGTGGAGCAGGTCGTCCGTCCCACGGGGCTGCTTGATCCGGTCATCGAGGTGCGCTCTGCCTCGACCCAGGTCGATGACGTGCTTTCCGAGATCAAGGCGCGCACCGAGGTCGGTGAGCGCGTTCTGATCACCACGCTGACCAAGCGCATGGCGGAAGACCTGACCGAGTACCTGGGAGAGCACGATGTTCGGGTGCGCTATCTGCACTCGGATATCGACACCGTCGAGCGCGTCGAGATCATCCGGGATCTGCGTCTTGGCAAGTTTGATGTGCTGGTCGGCATCAACCTGCTGCGTGAGGGCCTTGATATCCCGGAAGTCTCGCTGGTGGCGATTCTGGATTCCGACAAGGAGGGCTTTTTGCGCTCCGAGCGCTCCCTGATCCAGACCATCGGCCGTGCGGCACGCAACGCCAACGGCAAGGCCATTCTGTATGGCGATCGCATCACCGATTCCATGCAGCGTGCGATAGCCGAGACGGAGCGCCGCCGTGAGAAGCAGATGGCCTTCAATGAAGAGCACGGCATCACGCCGCGTACCATCACCAAATCGGTGGCGGATATCATGGAAGGTGCCCAGGCACCGGGACGCAAGAGCAGTCGTCGCAAGGGCAACGAGCGACAGGTGGCGGAAGAGACGCCGGACTATGCGGCTCTGGCGGCTCAAGGCCCTCAGGCACTCGAGAAGGAAATCAGCCGACTGGAAGATGCCATGTTCGCGGCGGCCAAGAATCTCGAATTCGAGGAAGCCGGTCGACTGCGCGATCAGATCAATGACGTGCGCAACCGCCTGCTCGCGCTGGGCTGACGCTACTCTCCATCCCCCAGCATTCGCGTTGCTAAAGGCATGACCCTGCGCGCCCGACGATGTCACCCATCGTCGGGCGCGTGGCGTTCAGGGCTGGCGGGTATCTGACGGGGAGGTGCCATCAACAGGTTATCCCGTTATCTTGTCTATTGCGTCGCAGATCATCATATTGCAGCTCAGTGCATGGCTCAGGGGCAACCGGTTGCCTCGGGAGGGCGGCAGGATTGCTTTTCCTACAACCTTGGGCGTAGCCGGGGTGGGTGCAGCAATGCGACCTGATGGTGCAAGTGAAGAGGGAATTCCTGTCAACTGCGTCTTCACATACGCCAATGACTGGCTTTCATCGTCAATGCCAACGATTGTCTGGCCAGAATGGAAAGCGCAGTCTTTTTCGCTATTGGTAGGGCCTTGGCCTGCATTCATGAGCGCTCAAACGGTCGCTTTACATGCGTATTCGCTGCTGCCAATAATGCTTTCAAGGCATTCCTGGCGTCGCGAGTCGCCTGCCTGATGGCTGGCGGCGGCGGACAAGGTCAGCGAATGACAGCGATTGTCGCCAGTCCTTTTCGGGCGGCGCAATGCTGCCGCAAGGCACCCGTCAGGTCTGCCCGGCCGTAGTACAACAATAATCGGGAACAGGAATTCTCATCATGATGCGCAGGTCTCTTCTCGCTCTCGGTATCGCCGCGGCGATGTCCACCCAGGCTCAGGCAGATATCACCATCGCCATGGCAGGCCCGGTCACGGGGCCGGTCGCCCAGTACGGTGACATGCAGTTCATCGGTGCCGAGATGGCCATCGAGCGGATCAATGCCGCCGGCGGCGTCGACGGCGAGATGCTCAAGGGCGTCAAATACGACGACGCCTGTGATCCCAAGCAGGCGGTGGCGGTGGCCAACCAGATCGTCAATGACGGCCTCCAGTACGTGATCGGCCACCTGTGCTCCAGCGCGACGCAACCGGCCTCGGACATCTACGCCGAGGAAGGCGTGATGATGATCACGGCGGCGTCCACCAGTCCGACCATCACCGAGCAGGGCTATGAGCTGGTCTTCCGCACCATCGGCCTGGACTCGCTGCAGGGGCCGGTTGCGGGGCGCTATATCGCCGAGACGATCAAGCCCAAGCACATGGCCGTGATCCACGACAAGCAGCAGTACGGGGAGGGTATCGCCACCGGCGTGCGCGATACCGTCAAGGAAGCGGGTATCGATGTGGTGCTGTTCGAGGGCATCACGGCGGGTGACAAGGATTTCTCGGCGCTGATCTCCAAGCTCAAGAAGGAGAACGTCGACTTCGTCTACTACGGCGGCTATCACCCGGAACTGGGCCTCTTGCTGCGTCAGTCGCGTGAACTGGGCTTCGACGCGCCCTTCATGGGGCCGGAAGGGGTCGGGAATCCGGACATTTCCAAGATTGCCGGCCAGGCCTCGGAAGGTCTGTACGTGACACTGCCGCCGGCCTTCGAGAATGACCCGAAGAACGCGGATCTGGTCGCGGCCTTCAAGGACAAGGAGCAGGACCCTTCCGGTCCGTTCGTCATGCCCGCCTACACCGCAGTGGAGCTGATCGCCGATGGCATCAAGGGCGCCGATTCCACCGACCCCTATGATGTCGCCGAATATCTCAAGGCCAACAGCTTCGACACGCCCATCGGCAAGGTCGAATACGATGAGAAGGGCGATCTGAAGGACTTCAACTTCGTCGTCTACAACTGGCACGCCGACGGTACCAAGAGCGAAGCGGCACATTGATCAGCGGCTGATATCAGCACTCGCTGCGGTCTCGTGACCTGTCATGAGGCTCGGCGGATCAATGCCGACACGCTGTCCCGTCATGCCGCGTGGCATGGCGGGCCTCTCCGTTCGGTCGAGTTCATGGCGATGCAACATCGCCGTGCCTTCCCGTCGTCGTCGCGCATGCGGCATTTCCCTGACAGTCTCCGGCCACAAGCCGAACACTGTCGCGGCCAAGGGTCGTTTCAATGGAAGACATCCTCTACTTCCTGCAGCAGGTCATCAATGGCCTGACCATCGGCAGTACCTATGCCTTGATCGCCATCGGCTACACGATGGTCTACGGCATCATCGGCATGATCAATTTCGCCCACGGCGAGATCTACATGATCGGCACCTACGTGACCTTCATCGTCATCGCGGCGCTGGGCATGCTGGGCATCGCCAACCCCTTCTTTCTGATGGCGGCCGCCTTGCTGGTGGCGGTGCTGGTGTCCTGTGCCTACGGTTTCGCCGTGGAGCGGGTGGCCTATCGCCCGGTGCGAGGCTCCAAGCGTCTGATCGCGCTGATCTCGGCGATCGGCATGTCGATCTTCCTGCAGAACTACATGCGTCTGGCCCAGGGCTCGCGGGACATGGCGATCTCCAGCCTGATCCCGGGCGGCTGGGAGTTCGGGCTGGAAAGCTTCGCGGTCAATCTGTCCTACATGCAGGTGATCATCTTCAGCGTCACGCTGGTGTGCATGCTGCTGCTGTCATCGTTCATCTCGCGCTCGCGCCTGGGGCGTGCCTGTCGTGCCTGCTCCCAGGATGCCGGCATGGCGCGTCTGCTGGGCATCAATACCGACATGATCATCTCGATGACCTTCGTGATCGGGGCGGCGCTTGCCGCCGTGGCGGGACTGCTGCTCGGCATGTACTACGGCGTGGTCAATCCCTACATCGGCTTCCTGGCCGGGCTCAAGGCGTTCACGGCGGCGGTGCTGGGCGGTATCGGCAGTATCCCCGGCGCGATGCTGGGTGGCCTGCTGCTGGGCGTCGCGGAGGCGCTGACCGGCGGCTATCTGTCCACGGAATACAAGGACGTGGTGGCCTTCGGACTGCTGATCCTGATTCTGCTGTTCCGTCCCTCCGGGATTCTCGGCAAGCCCGAAGTGGAGAAGATCTGATGCCCAAGCTTGCGAAACAGACTCTGAAGACAGCGGGCACCTCGCCCGCCGAGACGATTCCGCCACAGCCCTCCTATCGTCGTCCCTGGTGGTCGGCACTTGCGGCCGCCGTGTTGACTCTCGTGCTGGGTGGCTCGGTACTGGGGGTTCAGCTCGAGTCCACCGGTATCACCACCACGGTACGCTTGATGGGCATGGACACCTGGGGCTGGTTGCTGGCCGCGTCACTGGCCGTCTTCCTGCACCAGCTGGTGCGGCCACAGATCGAGGAATGGCGTGCGCGTACCCGCAAGCCATCACGTTTCCGCGTCCCCGACGTGATGAGCGGTCAGAAGCGTCAGCTGTGGATCATGCTGGCCATCGGTGCGCTGCTGATCTTCCCGTTTCTGTCCAACCGCTCGGCGGTGGATCTCGCGACCCTGACGCTGATCTACATCATGCTGGGCCTGGGGCTCAACGTGGTGGTGGGTCTCGCGGGACTGCTGGATCTCGGTTACGTGGGCTTCTATGCCGTCGGCGCCTACACCTACGCACTGCTCAACAGCTATCTGGGCTTCAGTTTCTGGGAAGCGCTGCCCATCGCGGGGTTGATGACAGCGCTGTTCGGCTATCTGCTCGGCTTCCCCGTGCTGCGGCTGCGGGGTGACTACCTGGCCATCGTGACGCTGGGCTTCGGCGAGATCATCCGTATCCTGCTCAACAACTGGACGGAGCTGACCGGCGGCCCGAATGGCATCGCGCGCATTCCCAAGCCGACCTTGTTCAATCTCGAGTTCTCGCGGCGAGCCGATGAGGGCAACATCGCCTTCCATGAGTTCTTCGGCATCGACTACGACCCGGCCTTCAAGGTGATCTATCTGTACCTGCTGGCCTTGATCCTGGTGCTGATCACGCTGTTCGTGATCTATCGGCTGCTGCGCATGCCCATCGGGCGGGCGTGGGAGGCGCTGCGCGAGGATGACATCGCCTGCCGTTCACTGGGCATGAATCCCACCGGCATCAAGCTCTCGGCCTTCACGATCGGGGCGAGTTTCGCGGGCTTCGCCGGTGCCTTCTTCGCCGCGCGTCAGGGCTTCATCAGTCCCGAGTCCTTCACCTTCATCGAGTCGGCGATCATTCTCGCCATCGTGGTGCTGGGCGGAATGGGCTCCCAGCTGGGCGTCATCCTGGCGGCGATCGCCATGACGCTGTTGCCGGAGCTGGCCCGTGAGTTCAATGAATATCGCATGTTGCTGTTCGGGCTGATGATGGTGCTGATGATGGTGTGGCGTCCTCAAGGCCTGGTGCCGCTCAAACGACCGCAGATGGAGCTCGACCGTGGCTGACGCACATGACAAGCAAGCATTCGACAATGAGGCGCCAGCCGCTTCCTCACACCGCCAAGCACGCGCCGAGGGCGGGGCACCGCTGCTGGACGTACGTGATCTCACCATGCAGTTCGGTGGCCTCAAGGCCGTGGACGGCGTGACGCTTCAGGTACATCCGGGCGAGGTGGTATCGGTCATCGGGCCGAATGGCGCGGGCAAGACCACCGTCTTCAACTGCATTTCCGGCTTCTATCAGCCCACCGGCGGCGAGGTGTATTTCCAGAATCGCGCCATGCATCGCCTGCCGGGGTACCGGATCGCCCAGGCTGGCATGGTACGCACCTTCCAGAACGTGCGGCTGTTCAAGGAGATGACGGTCATCGAGAACCTGCTGGTGGCGCAGCACATGCACGCCGAACGCAATCTCCTCAAGGGCCTGTTCAAGACGCCGGGCTATCGTCGCAGTGAAAAGGCGCTGATGCAGCATGCCGGTGACTGGCTGGAGCGTGTCGGTCTGCTCGAATTCGCCAATCGCGAGGCCGGCAATCTGGCCTATGGGCAGCAGCGGCGACTCGAGATCGCGCGATGCATGGTGGCCAGGCCACGGCTGCTGATGCTGGATGAGCCGGCGGCTGGCCTCAACCCCAACGAGACCCGGGATCTCGATGACCTGATCGTCAGCCTGACCCGCGATGAGGGCATCTCGGTGCTGTTGATCGAACACGACATGAGTCTGGTGATGGGCATCTCGGATCACATCTACGTGGTCAATCAGGGTCAGCCGCTGGCGGATGGCTGCCCGGATGACATTCGACGCAACGATGCCGTGATCAAGGCCTATCTGGGGGAGGAATGAGCATGAGTGAGCATGTTGATGCAGTCATGCCAGAGACCGTGCCTGCCAGCGAGGCACTTGCGCCGCGGGATGCCATGCTGGCGCTCGAGCATCTGACGACACATTACGGGCCGGTGCAGGCACTCAATGATGTCTCGCTGGCCGTGGGGCAGGGCGAGATCGTGACGTTGATCGGTGCCAACGGCGCCGGCAAGACGACGCTTTTGATGTCGATCTGTGGCGATCCGCGTCCGACCAGCGGGCGGGTGTGGTTCGAGGGCGAGGAGATCACCGGCACACCCACGGCGCGCGTGATGCGCGGTGGGCTGTCGGTGGTGCCGGAAGGTCGCCGCATCTTCACCGGCATGACGGTGGAGGAGAATCTCGCCATGGGCGGCTATTACCAGAGCAAGGAGGAGAACGAACGCAGCATCGAGCATGTGCTGGGGCTCTTCCCGCGCCTCAAGGAGCGCTTCCATCAGCGCGGCGGCACCATGTCCGGTGGCGAGCAGCAGATGCTGGCCATCGGGCGTGCCCTGATGAGTCGGCCGCGGCTGTTGTTGCTGGATGAGCCTTCGCTGGGGCTGGCACCCATCGTGATCGGGCAGATCTTCGAGATCGTCGAGCAGCTGCGTGAGCAGGGCACCACCATCTTCCTGGTGGAGCAGAATGCGCATCGCGCCCTGTCGATCGCCGATCGCGGCTATGTGCTGGAACACGGACGTGTCGTGCTGGCGGACAGCGGCAAGGCGCTGCTGGCCAATGACGAGGTCCGCCGCGCCTATCTTGGCGGCTGAGAGGTCTGGCACGTGATTCGCTGTCGCGTCTCACCGGAGGAAGGCAATGCAACAGAACGCGCCCCTGTCACTGAACCCTCGGTGGCAGGGGCGCTTTCTTGAGGACGCGATGCAGGGTGCGAGCCAGGGGGCGGGTAAAAGTGGCGTGAATGGCTTACGCCGAGAGAGGTGTCACGAATTCTTCCGGAGCATAGGCGACGCCGTCATGGATACGATAATGATCGGTAGGGCCGGAGACCTGGCAATTGCTGACGCAGGCCTGGCTGGCCGGAAGCTGGCGCAACGGATAGCGCACGCCGGATTGACACAGTTCCAGCATCTTCTTGAGCGCGCTGCGCTCACAGAAGCCGCACAGGCATTCAAGGGCATTGTCGAGACAGTCTTCCTCGCTCATGCCTGCCCCATAGATGCGCTTGTCATCACAGACGACGAACCCGAGCGCTCCGGGGAGAGGGGTGGTGGGCATGTCGTCTGCCGTATCGGGTACTGCACTGAGAATGTTATCGGCCATGATGAACCTCATCGTGATGGGGGTTCCGGCGTCTCCTCGCCAGTCGCAAGCGTGTGGATCCATGACCCTCTCTGGTCATGTCTGTACCCAGAGTAGACGGCCGTTGGCAAAGTGCCATGCAACACCGCTCCAGGTGTCAGGGAAGTGTCGATGCTGCGGCAGCAATGTGACAGATGAATGACGATTGGATGACGGAAATTCACGAGTTCACCGAGCCTGACAGGGCGTCGATTGGCGATAGCGCATGTTGAGGGCCAGCAGGATCGCGGCGCTTTCCGCATCAAACTGGCCACTGATGGCCCCGGGGCGAAAGTGCGCCTGGAACGCGGCGATCGCCATCCAGGGCCGCTCGGCCTCCACTGGATAGCCATAGTGGGCGAGCGCCGCGATCAAGGTCTTCTCCGCGGGCAGTCCATCGCTGGCCATCTGTTGTCGAAAGCAGCTGACGTCGGCATCCCGTGGCCAGGCCCCGATGCCGGCTTCATGCAGACGGCGCCAGGGGAAGCGCGGGCCGGGGTCGGTCTTACGGTCCGGGGCGATGTCGGAGTGTCCGACGACATCCACTGCCTTGATGTCATGGCGGTGCACAATGGGGGAGGCCAGCGCGATCAAGGCCGCGATCTGCTGCTCGTTCCAGGCCGCGAAGTGGCGATCAGGGGACCAGCGCCTTGCCACGCCGGAAGCTCGGGTCTCCGTCTGCCCGGGTGCCAGGGGCGTGAGCGCCTCGGGCCCGGCATTGACCATCTCGATGCCGATGGAGGTGTCGTTGAGGTGGCCGCGTTCACCCCACTGGCTGATGCCGGCGTGCCAGGCGCGGCGGTTCTCTGACACCAGCGGGTAGACACGGGGAAGCGCTTCGCCATCTGCAGGTGCCGAGAGCAGGTAATGCGCGCTGACGTCAGCGCCGGTGAGGCTGATCAGAGAGCCTGTGAGATCATCATCGGTGTAATGCAGTACCAGATGGCGCACGCGAGAATTGCTTTGACTCTCGGTGCTGGCCTCCATCCGCTGATAGCTCCCCGAGGCCTCGTCAGTGTCCGACCGGGAATGCTGCATGCAGCCCGACAGCAGCGTCAGCGAGGCTATCGTCAAGTAGGTGAGAGGGCGAAACGCGTTGAAGCCTGATGTCATGAGTCGCTCGCGAGGGGAAGTGGCAGTGAAGAGGTGGCAGTGAATCGGGGGTCATCGCGCGGGGCATGATGGCAGTCTCCACGCCCGACATTTCTGCTGGATGAGCTGGGATGTCCTGACATGCGGGTTGCAGGATTCGCTCTGCCGCCGCGTGCTCGCTTGAGGTATAATCCCGGCCACCTGACCCGGCGCCCGCCCCATGGTGGCGCGATTTCTGTCCCTGACAACAGTAATCGGCCTGACGCCCTGGGCGCCAGTGTGCCTGCCTTTTCCATCGCTTGCCCTTGAGGAGCCGATCCTGATGACCGTGATCCGCCAGGATGACCTGATCCAGAGCGTCGCCGACGCGCTGCAGTACATCTCCTACTACCATCCGAAGGACTTCATCGACGCCATGAACGCGGCGTACGAGCGTGAAGAGAATCCGGCCGCCAAGGATGCCATCGCGCAGATTCTGATCAACTCCCGGATGTGTGCCCTGGGTCATCGTCCCATCTGTCAGGACACCGGTATCGTCACCGTTTTCGTCCATGTCGGCATGAACGTGCGTTTCGAGGCCGAGATGAGCCTGGATGACATGGTCAACGAAGGCGTCCGCCGCGCCTATCTGCTGCCGGACAACGTGCTGCGCGCCTCCGTGCTGGCAGACCCGGACGGCAAGCGTGCCAACACCAAGGACAACACGCCGGCCATCATCCACCACAAGCTGGTGCCGGGGGATACCGTCGAGATCCACGTCGCGGCCAAGGGCGGCGGCAGCGAAGCCAAGTCCAAGTTCGCGATGCTCAACCCCTCCGACTCCGTGGTCGACTGGGTGCTGGAACAGATTCCGAAGATGGGCGCTGGCTGGTGTCCGCCCGGCATGCTGGGCATCGGCATCGGCGGTACCGCCGAGAAGGCGATGCAGCTGGCCAAGGAATCCCTGCTCGAGCCGATCGATATCCAGGAACTGCAGAAGCGTGGTGCCTCCAACCGCGCCGAAGAGATCCGTCTCGAGCTGTTCGAGAAGGTCAACGCGACGGGTGTCGGCGCACAGGGCCTCGGCGGTCTGACCACCGTGCTCGACATCAAGGTCATGGATTACCCGACCCACGCGGCCAATAAGCCGGTGGCGATCATCCCGAACTGCGCGGCGACCCGTCACGTGCACTTCACCCTGGATGGCAGCGGCGCGGCAGAGCTGCCGGCACCGAAGCTCGAGGACTGGCCGGAAATCACCCGTGAAGCGGGCGACAGCGTCAAGCGCGTCAACCTCGACACCGTGACGCCCGAGGAAGTGCAGAGCTGGCAGCCGGGCGACACCCTGCTGCTCAACGGCAAGCTGCTGACCGGCCGTGATGCGGCCCACAAGCGCATGACCGAGATGCTGGCACGTGGTGAGCAGCTGCCGGTGGATCTGAAAGGTCGCTTCATCTACTACGTCGGCCCGGTCGATCCGATCCGTGACGAAGTCGTCGGTCCGGCTGGCCCGACCACCGCGACCCGCATGGACAAGTTCACGCGTACGCTGCTGGAAGAGACCGGCCTGTTGGGCATGGTCGGCAAGGCCGAGCGTGGCCCGACCGCGATCGACGCCATCCGTGACAACAAGTCCAGCTACCTGATGGCGGTCGGCGGCGCCGCCTACCTGGTCGCCCAGGCGATCAAGAAGTCCCGCGTGCTGGCGTTTGAAGACCTGGGGATGGAAGCGATCTACGAATTCGAGGTCGAGGACATGCCGGTCACCGTGGCGGTCGATAGTGCAGGTGTCTCCGTGCACCAGACCGGCCCGGCCAAGTGGAAGGAAATCATCGCCAGCCGCGCCTGAAGGCCGTCTGCGTGATGTGCACGTCATGTCCGTGAGAACATGAGCCAGGAACCCCGCCCGTGTCATGACATCGGCGGGGTTCTGCGCATCTGGACTCTGCTACGCCGAGGCATCGTTGCCAGCGCAGCTGTGGCATAATCTGGCGACCCTGACGCCTGCAATGGAGCTGCAATGACCGCCTGGTTACTTGGCTTTCTGCTGTTGAGCAGTCACATTCTGGGTGCGATGACCGCCGTCATGGCCCTGATGTCCAGTCGTACCTCACAGGGTGCGATTGCCTGGATTCTGTGTCTGCTGACCTTCCCCTACGTCGCCCTGCCGCTTTACTGGGTATTCGGGCGTCCCCGTTTCTATGGCTATGTCAGTGCTCGCGAGGAGCGTGACTCGACGATGCGACGCGTCTTGATGCGTTTTCGTCCCAAGCTCTCCCCCTGGCTCTCGCGTCCGCTGGGCGGCAACCCCACGCACCTGGATGCCATCGAACGTCTGGCGATGATGCCGGTGACCACCGGCAATCGCGCCAAGCTGTTGATCAATGGCGAGGAGACGTTCGATGCCCTGTTCGCGGCCATCAAGGCGGCCGAGGATTACATCCTCATCCAGTTCTTCATCGTGCGGAATGATGAGCTCGGTGTACGGCTCAAGCAGGCTCTGATGAAGCGTGCCGAACGTGGCGTGCGGGTCTGTTTCCTGTATGACGAGATCGGCTCGCGCAAGCTGCCGGATGGGTACCTCAATGATCTGCTGGAATCCGGCTGCGAGGTGAGTGCCTTCAACTCTTCGCGGGGCTGGCGGCACCGCTTCCAGATCAACTTCCGCAATCACCGCAAGATCACCGTCATCGACGGCCGAGTGGGCTTTGTCGGCGGGCTGAATGTGGGCAATGAGTATCTGGGCCATTCCGAACGCTACGGCGCCTGGCGCGATACTCACCTCAAGCTGGAAGGACCCAGCGTGATGGGGCTGCAGGAGGCCTTCTGGGAGGACTGGCACTGGGCGACTGGCGAGGTGCTGTCGCTGGAGTGGGAGCCGCGCATCAGCTGTGAAGAATGTCAGCACGTGGTGATCGTGCCTTCCGGCCCGGCGGACCGTCGCGAGACGGCCAGTCTGCTGGTTCAGCAGGCCATCCACTCCTCGGTCAGCCGCATCTGGATCACCAGCCCCTATTTCGTGCCGGACCAGGGCGTGCAGGATGCCTTGAAGCTGGCAGCGCTGAGAGGCGTGGATGTGCGGGTGATGATCCCCGAACGTCCCGATCATCTGTTGGTGTTCCTGTCGGCCTTCTCGTTCCTCTCCGACATGATTCGCTCGGGCGTGCGCGTCTTCCGCTATCAGCCGGGCTTTCTGCATCAGAAGGTGATGTTGATGGATAGCCACACGGCGACCATCGGGACGGTCAACCTCGACAATCGTTCCTTCCGTCTGAACTTCGAGGTCACCGCCTTCGTGCCGGATCACCAGTTCGCGGCAGAGGTGGAGGCCATGCTCGAAGAGGACTTCCGTCATTGTCGCGAGATCAGCTGCGAGGAGCTGGAGGCGCGGCCCATGTGGCGCAAGCTGGTGTCGCGGGCGGCCTATCTGCTGGCCCCGATCCAGTGACCCCGCGCACTGCATGAACCTGCCGCCTGCCGAGTTGAACGAAACTCACTCGGCAGGTCTTGTCATTCGTGGCCATTGCAGGCATCTTCTCGCTATAACTGATCGCCTGTTTATTTCTTTTTGGAATAAACTGAGAGCCTGGATGCTCCTCTCGCCATGCATTGGAGAGGGCATTCAGGACGGCGGCTTCATGATTCCGCGCTGAGACCTGCCATGACCGTTCAAGACCCTCACGCCAGCCAGGCACCTTCCATCGAGTATCAATTCCGGGATGACGCCGATGTCATTGCCTTCGCACGCCAGCATGTCGGCGATCAGTTGCCTGCCTTCACTATGGCCAGTGAGCTTCAGGTCGAGGAGATCGGCGATGGCAACATCAACTATGTCTATCGCGTCTGCACGCCGGACCGCTCAACCTCGGTGATCGTCAAGCAGGGACTGCCCTGGGTGCGCATCATCGGCGAAAGCTGGCCGCTGTCGCTGGTGCGGGTGCGCATCGAGGCCGAGACGCTGCAGTTCGAGGCCGATTGCGCGCCTGAACTGGTGCCGGCGCTCTATCACTTCGAGGAAGCCCGCTCGGCGATCGTGATGGAAGATATCGGCGATCACCGCAATCTGCGACACGCCTTCCTGGAGCGTGCGTCACTGCCGCAGCTGGGTCAGCAGATGGGACATTTTCTGGCCACGACGCTCTATCGCAGCAGTGATCTGGCACTCGATGCCCACGACAAGAAGGCGCGCGTCGCACGCTTCACCAATCCCGATCAATGCAAGATCACCGAAGACCTGTTCTTCGTGGACCCTTTCTGCGATCACGAGCGCAACAGCATCAATCCGGCGCTGCGCAGCGATGCCGAAGCCCTGTGGCAGGACGCGGCACTCAAAGTGGAAGTGGCGGAGCTCAAGCATCGCTTCCTGTCCACACCCGAGGCGCTGCTGCATGGCGACCTGCATGCGGGATCGATCTTCGTGCGTGAAGACAGCACCAAGGTCATCGACCCGGAATTCGGCTTCTTCGGTCCGGCGGGCTTCGATATCGGCAGCTGGCTGGCGGCGCTGTGGCTGGCAGCCTGCGCGCATACCGAACTCGAGGGTGAGGAGGGCGACAGGCGTGACTACGTGGCGCAGCTGCGCGCCCAGGCGGTCGCCAGCTGGGAAAGCTTCGCTCGTGAGTATCGTGAGCAGGCCGCCCACACGCCGGATGCCAGCTTTGCGGCACCCGGGGTGGCGGAACGATTGCTGAGCCGTATCCTGCGTGATGCGTTGGGTTATGCGGGCTGTGAGTTGATTCGCCGCTCCATCGGGCTTGCGCACGTGCTGGAGCTTGAGTCGATCAACGATGGTGCCGTGCGGGCGCGTGCCGAGCGCCGTGCCCTGGCACTCGGGCGTGAGCTCATCCTTGCGCGTGAGTCGCTGGAAGACCTCGCGGCGGCGGATGGCGTGGTCGCGCGTCTGCTGGGGTGAGGCATGCGGCGTCAGGGCTTTGACGCTCGTCGCAAGCGTTGCGGCGCCGGCTAGGGTAGACTCTGCGCTTTCATCGCCACGCAGTCAGGCTTGTCCTGGCTGCGTGGGTCGCTGGCGGGAGATGTCCTGCCGAGCATCCGCTTTTCAATAAGAGACTTTCATGGCCCTGTCTTCCACGCCTTACAAGGTTGATCTCTCGCTGACCGACCTTGATCGTGGTGTCTACGAGACCCTGCGTTTTACCGTTGCCCGTCACCCCTCTGAAACCGAGCTGCGTCTGTGTGTTCGCCTGTTGGGCCATGCGCTGTGGTACAGCGAGAACATCGCATTCGGGCGTGGTCTGTCGGACGTCGATGAACCGGCGCTGTGGGAGAAGAGTCTGGATGGCCGCGTGCTGCACTGGATCGAGGTGGGCCAGCCGGATGCCGAGCGCCTGACCTGGTGTTCGCGGCGCACCGAGCGCACCTCGCTGCTCGCCTACGGTAGCCTGCGCGTCTGGAAAACCAAGGTGGTGCCGGCAGTGGCTGGACTGTCCAATCTGAGCATTGCCGCGGTTCCTGAGGGCGCACTGGACGCCATCACCGAATCCCTGCCACGCAACATCAAGTGGATCATGATGATCTCCGAGGGCACCATCTTCATCACCGATGACAATGGTCAGCACGAGATCAATCTGGAGTGGCTGAAAGGGGAGCGCTGAGCGACATGCCGTTCGCGGCACTGGCTGACTGCCCCTGAACCTTCAGGTCAGATACCACGAGGCGGCCCCCGCAAATCTTGATTTGCGGGGGCCGCCTCGTAGAGGGCGGATCGTAGAGGGCGGATCGTAGGGGGCGAATCGTAGGGGGTGAATCGTGGCGGACGGCTCGCAACGCAGGCAAGTCTGATTGCCGGATAGGCCTGGCCTCACACCATGCTGATGTCGTGATCGACGATGAGTTGATCACGGCCGCTGGCCTTGGCGTGGTAGAGCGCCTCGTCGCTGCGTTGCACCCAGCTGCTGAGGGTATCCGGATGGCGCCGTTCACTGACCCCGGTACTGAAGCGGATCACGCCGTGGGCCAGGGGAGACGCCTCACAGCTTTCACGCAACTGGCGATCGAATTCTCGGGCCACGGCAAGATTGCCCGGCAGCAGGATCATGAATTCCTCTCCCCCATAACGCCCGGCCTTGCCTGAGTATTCTCGGCTCAACGTCTGGATGTGCATCGAGAAGTGCGCCAGGACCTGGTCGCCGTAGGGGTGGCCGTGGGCATCATTGATCTGCTTGAAGTGGTCCAGATCACAGATCAGCAGACAGCTGATGTCGCGTCCGCTGAGGTGGTGTTCGGCGTGTTCATGGATGGTGCGGTGATTGTAGAGTCCGGTCAGACTGTCCAGTCGGCTCAGGCGTTCAAGCTTCTTTGCATAGGCGCGAGCCAGATCACGCTCCTCTCGAATGCGCTTGGCGTAACCGGCGATCACGAGGCTCAGTAGTCCGAACGCCAGGGTATAGCTGACCCCCATGTCCAGGCTGCGCATCGCGGTACTCGCGTAGGAGGAGACCAGTTGCGGGTTGGCCATCTCCCCCCACAGCAGAATCCAGGGCATCAGCATCAGGCCGCTGATGATGACGCCACGACGCAGACGGTCCGGCGGGAGAACCCCCAGCACGTAAGCGGCGGCCATGAGATAGAACAGCAGCGTCGGGCCCGAGGCGCCGTGATTAAAGACCCAGTTGCCCGGCAGCATCACGAAGGTCACCAGGGTGCAGAACAGCCAGGACATGCGGCTGAACTCCCCGTGGAAACGTGAGCGATACCACATCACCATGACCATCAGACTGATGACGGCAAGCGCCACGCTGTACGCGGGGACCGTCAGCTCCATCAGATAGTTGAAGACAGCGGAAAACAGGCCGATCAGGACAGCGGATACCAGAAACCCGTGGTGCAGAATCTGTCGTGCGGAGCCATTCTCGCCAACCAACCAGCGCCAGCTGGTGCCTACCATTTTTGCAAGACGAGTCATGGTACCTCGACGGTCATTGGGCCAGTCGGATGCTTCAGGCATCGGCTGATGATGAAGGCTCATGTGACGTTGGTCGTTGTTCAGTGTCAGCCTACTCGAGGAAAGCCGTTTCCGGTTTCACTGTGCCCCAACGTTTCTCGCCTGTGCGGGCGGGCGTGACTCACCATCGCCTCAGGGGCCGCCTGTCCTCGATGACAGGCGGCAGGGCAGCAGTGGCCCGGCGACAGGCTCGGCTTTCATGAGATAGTCCTCATGCTGTCTGGACGATACTGCCAATGGGGGGCCGATGCATCTTTTCTCGTGTGGCTGCCTGTCCGAGGCTATTTCCACGGCGTGTAGCGATAGCTGTCCGGGTCCGAGGGGTCAGGCTTGTCCGATTCGGTGAGTGCCACGAGGGTGTTGCCGTCATCATCTTCTTCCACTTTCGTGACAGTGACGGGGAAGTTGGGTGACAGGGCGTCCAGTGCCGGCCAGTCCCCTTTCTGTATCGTGTTGCCCGTTTGCGGCGTGCTACTGGCACTGACCTTGATCGGGTCGCCGCTGACGGTTTGCCCGTTCTTCAGGTGCGTCGTGAGAGTGAAATGAACGTTCGCCATGTCATCCTTCCTATCAAGTGGTACTGATGGGGTCATGACTAGAACATGGTTCGTCCCATGGGAGAATTCAATCTTTTCCGGAGCGCCACGGGTTGCGAGTCACGCGCTTGCGCGACGAATGGCAAGAAATGTTCATATCGGGCTTTTCTTTTTGAGATCAATGCGGTACATTACGTCTCGTCTTGAGGGGGAAGCCTTTCAAGGACGAAGTCGGGACGTGGCGCAGCTTGGTAGCGCGCTGCAATGGGGTTGCAGAGGTCGCAGGTTCGAATCCTGTCGTCCCGACCAGAATTGAAGGGGTTCAGAAGACTTTCATTCGCTTGAAAGCCTCTGAATTCCGAACGATGATCCCTATATGATCCCAGTTCATTCGGTCATCGTTGCAAAGAAGCCAGCTCATTGAGCTGGCTTCTTTGCGTTCTTTCAGAGCGCTGGCAGCGCTCATGGTCTGTTGTCCTTTCTCGAGCGCTATCCTTCTGCTCTCGTCCTCTCGTCCTCTCGTCCTCTCGTCCTCTCGTCCTCTCGTCCTCTCGTCCTCTCGTCCTCTCGTCCTCTCGTCCTCTCGTCCTGCCGTTCTACTTTATCGTCATGATTTCGTCCTTGCTCACTTGCTGACGATCTTTCGCTCGACCCTCTGCTGGTTCAAGGGGCTATCGGTTCGCGGGCATGGATGCCGGTTTCCAGGTTCTGTGGTTTCCAGGTTCTGTGGTTTCCAGGTTCTCTGGTTTCCAGGTGCAATGGCTGGCTGTCAGTGAACTCGTGACAGTGCTTCTCGCTTGTCTTCTATTAGCGATTACGGTACTGGTGGGTCGAGACCCCCCCCACCCAGGAAAAGATCATGTCCAGAGACGCTACCCTCGGCCGAGCTATCGCATTGCCATTGATTGCCATGGGGCTGAGTGCCTTGGCATCTTCCGTGTCCGCGGCCTCTCCAGAACTCGTGACTGGTTGTCAGGACAAGGCAGATTCGATCAAGCAGGAGCTCGAGGATGCCAATGCGCAGGGAAATGCCCATAAGGTGGAAGGCTTGAAGAAAGCGCTCGCGGCTGTGGAAAATGGCTGTGATGAATCCACCTTGCACAAGGAAAGAGAGCAGAAGATCCGCGAAAGGGAGGAGGAGGTCGGGGAGCGTCGACAGGAGCTGGAAGACGCCTTGTCGGATGGTGACAAGGACAAGATAGAGAAGAAAGAGAAGAAATTGACGGAAGCCCAGAAAGCGCTGAGCGAGGCGAGAGGTGAATTGGCTGTCGATGGAAGTCTTTGATCGTTTTCATAAGAGAGACATAAGAGAGACATGAGCCGGTTTGACGTCCTCGTCCGCCAGTGTCCCGACCAGAGTCCAGATAGAGGCCAGCCGAGAGTTCGGTTGGCCTCTTCTTTTGTCGCGGGATGAAAGGACATGAGCATCTGATACGGTGAGCGAGAGTGAGTCAGGGCTTGCATACGGTCGTGTTATATCATTTCAACATATTGATATTGCTGAGTTATTGCGCTTATTGATCAAGATCAAGAAAGGCTCGATCTGCGAGGCCTGGTCATGCTCGCATGGCTTTCTTGATGCTGTGAGTATTAGATTTCTAGTATATACTGGCTTGCCTTCAAGGGAGGTGAGAATGAAAACGGTTAACATTTACATGGAGAGTCGGTTCAACCCGGAGCGTTCCATCCTCAAGGAAAGTCTGGGGGATGGCTACGTGGCAAGGACCTGTGCGGCGCAAGCCCCCAACTTCCTGTTCGAGGTGCATCAGGGACAGGACTTCGTGCTGGGGATAGAGGTCGCGGGGGCACGCAGTGCCGAATTCCTGTCGATCATCACGGAGGATTACGTCTATCAGCATCCCAGCATCGAGCCGAAGACGCTGGCGGAGTATCTCAAGAGTCGTGCGCAGCACCCGATCCGACGCAGGAAGCGTCAGGTCGAGGTATCCCCAGTGGCGTACTCTGGCTGAGAGTGCGTGCCTCAGACGTGTACATGGGAATTGCGGTACAGGCAGGATGACTCGATGCCGGGGCAGCGGTATCGAGGCGGGGCTGACACAGCCGTTCCGGCTCAGGCAGAGCGCCTGCGCCAATGTCTTGCAGTCTGCACCAGTGTCGCGCAGATCACGCATGACACCAGCGGCAGGGCCACGTCCAGGCTGGAGTCCCAGTTCCAGTGGTACAGCAGGCCATGATCCCAGGCCACTGCCTTGGGGCCACCCCCCTTGTACTCGTGCTGGGCAATTTCCCGGCCCAGAAAGATGGCGACCGCAATGGCGCCAGACGACCACAGCGTGAAGACTGGCCAGAGCATCAGCTGGATGATCACGGCGATGACGGCGTGCTCGAGAGCGCTTGTCCAGATGTCCGCCGTCAACATGTCTCAACTCCCTCCAGAATGACCCTGCCATATCGTGCAGACGCCCAGCGTCAGCAGTGCATCGAATCGCGCGTGGCGATCAATCACGCGTAGCCCAGCACTCGTTGCAGTCGTGCGGCGTTGTCGGCGACCCATTGGGCATTGATTGGCCCCCAGTCCCGAATCACGTAGTGACCGATGTTGTGACGTTGACCTTCCGCATGCTGGAATTCACAGACAATCTCGAGTTCGGCAAGTGCCGAGATGGTGTCCTGGGCGGTGCGCCTCGGCATGCCGGTGGCCTCGATGATGTCCGGCACGCTGGCGATCTCGTGGGCGATGAGATGCGCCACGAACAGGCGACGATAGAAGCTGGTCTGGGTCTTGCTGAGAACGGTGTCGGACATGCAGGCTCCGCTGGCGAGGAAATCATGAAAGGCGATAAGGAGCGGCGGGGGCGATCGCCCGCCCGCCGGGAGGTCAGTGACTGAGCGTGTAGTCGATGGTGGTGACGACCCTGACCTGCTTGATATCGGGGGTATAGCTGTCGAGATCCGAGATCGAGAAGTAGCCCTGGCTTGCATGCTTGATATGCCCCACCTGACTGCCGGAATCCTCGGCGAACTGTTGCGCGGCACGTCGTGCATCCGCGGTGGCGGCCGCGATCATCTCCGGCTTGAGAGCGGCAAGCCCCGTGAACAGGAATTCGGTGCGGTAGGCATAGTCCGCCGACAGCAGAATGCCGTCACGCACCAGCTCGCCGGTACGGGAGGCGCTCTGCTTGACGAGGTCCACCTCGGGCGAGCGCACCAGTACCGTGGCCTCGGCGCGGTAGCGCTCGTCAGGGCGCTGGGCGTTGTAGCTGTTGGCATGCAGGTCGGTTACCTGCGGTGACGTCATGCTGATCTGCTCGGACGGGAAGCCGCGAGCGGTGAGAAAGTCGCGAATCTTGCGTTCATCATCAGCCAGCGCCTCGTGCAGGTCGGACAGGTGGTTGGCATTGACGCTGAAATGCAGTGGCCAGAGAGCCAGGTCTGCCTTGACGTCGCGCTCCGCCAGGCCCTTGACCGTCACCACCCGGTTGGACGCCTCCCAGACCTGTGCCGCTTCCTTGAGATAGCTGCCACTCCAGACCATCCCCACGGCCAGCAGGCCGCCCAATACCAGTGAGCTTGCGAGAGTGCGCATGTCACATCTTCCTTGAGAGGTGGAAGGCCCGTTGCCGAGCCTGTCTGATCAAGCCCCGGGCCTGCCGATCAGCGCTGAGTGTGTCGATCCGCCGTGGGCGCCGGATCAGTCCTGGACCTTGCCGCGCATCGCCTTGATCTTGCCCTTGCGAGTCTTGCTGTCGACCCGCCGCCGTTTGGCGCCCTTGCTGGGGCGAGTGGCGCGGCGTGCCTTCTGTACCTTGACGGCATCGAGGATCAGCGCCTTGAGGCGTGCCAGAGCATCTTCGTTGTTGAGTTCAAGGGTACGGTGGCTCTGGGCCTTGATGATGATGATGCCGTCCTTGCTGATGCGTTGATCCGACAACTGCATCAGGCGTTCCTTGTAGAACGAGGGCAGGGTGGAGCGTTGCACGTCAAACCGCAGGTGGACGGCTGACGCCACCTTGTTGACGTTCTGGCCGCCATTGCCCTGAGCACGAATCTGGGTGAGGTCGATTTCCCAATCCGCCAGTGTCACCGAACTGGAGATGGTCAACATGGCATATCTCCTTGTCGTGGGGAGCCGCATCGAATCTGTCGCGGTCGTGGGGTCATGTTACCGCAATCAACGTCGGGCTTCAGAATCGCCCGAGAGTCGGCCGGCAGAGTCAGCCGAGAGGGGAATATCCTCGTCTGGCACAATCTGGTTGCGAAGATATCACGGCAGGCGACACTCACTCCGCCTTCTCGGGCATGTATCTGGTACGCTGTTGCGTAGTGAGGCAGGAGTCGCTGACCGCCGGGCGGCTGATAGCCGGCCTCTGCATCCACGTGAGTCTTTCTCGTGTCAAGCGCTCTTCTCGAGCGTGCTTCCCAGTCCCCGCGACGTCAAGGCATCGGGCCGTGGCCCTCGAGACGTTCCTCCGTAGGGTCATGGACATGCGGGATGTCTGGCCTCAGTTCAATCTCTTGCGCAGCGTTCACTCATGGATATTCCGCATCAACGCCTCGTCTATTTTCAGGTCACCATTGAAGCGGGGTCGATCCGGCAGGCCGCCGCTCGTCTGGATATCGCGCCGTCAGCGGTCAGTCGCCAGATCGGATTGCTGGAAGAGGCGATGGCCGCCACGCTCATCGAGCGAACCCGTGATGGCGTACAGCCGACACGAGTGGGCGAGATGCTGCTGGACTACATTCAGCAGCGCGAACAGTTGGATCAAAGCTTCGGTGAGCGTCTGGATGCCTACCAGCGGCTGGAAACCGGCGAGATTCGCCTGATCATCGGCGAAGGCTTCGTGGGCGATCTCGTCAACATCCCCCTGCGCGCCTTCCGGTCCCAGTACCCGGGGATCACCCTCAAGGTCAATACCGGCAGCATGCAGAGCATCATCGACCGTGTGGTCGAGGATGAGGCGGATATCGGCCTGATGTACCACGAACGCGTGCACCCTCAATTGCGCTTCTGGCATTCAAGCCCACAACCGCTGGTGGCGATGATGTCCCCGGAGCATCCGCTGGCGGCGGTGAAGCATGCGCTGACCCTGGAAGAGGTGGCAGCGCATCCCATGGCGTTGTGGGGCCCCACCCATGGAGTGCGTCAGCTGATGGATGACGGCTTTCGTGATGCGGGCGTACGTCCCCACATGGTGATGCAGACCAATTCCATGGAGGTGCTCAAGCAGGCCGCACGCTCGGAGTTGTGCATCACGCTGCTGCCGGCCTTCGCGGCTGCGCGAGAGCTGGAGGAGGGCGTATTGATCGCTCGTGATGTGGAATGCAATGCCTTTCGCCAGGCACGCGCCCACATCATCACGCGGATCGGACGGCGCATGCCACGGGCCAGTCTGCAACTTCTGCGCCACCTGGAGCGCTGGATCACGGCCTTCAGTGGCCCCCGTCAGGAGTAGGCCTGTCGGGGGCGAAGACAAGACGCGTCAGCCCGCGATGGGGGTGGGCTCAGGCTTTCTCGGCAGGCGGCCGTGAGCCATCCGTCACCCTGCCCGGCGCCGAGGCATCGCGACCTGATGAGCGAGGCGCCCCGGCGTCGTCGGTCGGCGTGCTCGGGGCATCGGTGGCAGGTGATGAGGTGTGACGCAGTTGAGCGGGAATATCACTGAGCCAGCGATCACACAGATGATGGATGTCATCTTCATCCGCCGGGCACAGTTCGGGTGGTTGCCAGCGATCGAAGACCGCCTTCATCAACCCGGAAGGCAGCTTGAGGGTGGTCACGTAGCTGCGCGCCAGGCGCAGGTCGCGGCGCAGGGCGCCGGTGGAGATACCGGAATCATAATCTCCCGGCAGCACCCAGCGCGGGAAATTCACCTCGCTGACGGCGCTGCGGCCGGCCCCCAGATTGATGGCATCGATGCAGGCGTGAGGCCGCACCCCGGCGCGATAGGCCATCGCGATCGCCTCTGCCGTGGTGATGAGATGGGCGGCGTGGAGATAGTCATTGGCCAGCACGGCCGCATGCCCACAGCCGGCATCCCCGACGTGCAGGTGGCGGGTAGCGATGGCCTCGAGCAGGGGCGTCATGCGTTGCACGGTGGCGTCATCACCGCCGACCAGCAGCGTGAGGTGGCCTTCGCTCTCATCGCGAGGGTCGCGACTGGAAGCCGCTTCCAGCCAGTGATGGCCAGCCAGCCGGGTCTGCACGGCCAACTCACGGCTGATGTTCACATCGCCCCGGCAGAGATCGACGATGACACTGCCCGGCGGTGCCAGTCGCAGCAGTCCTTCCTTGCCGGTCAGTACCTTCTGCACCTGTTGGGAGGTTGCCAGCGCCAGCAGGTAGACCTCGCTGGTGAATCGCTCACGCGGCCGTGCATGCGTATCGAACCAACGCTCGGCCTCGCTCTGCTCATGAGGCGCGTGGCAGCGTTGCTCCACCGTGGCGGTCGCAGCGCCCGCCGTCTCGGCCGTCACCTGGTCCGTCAGCTTGTCTGCCACTTGGCCCGCCACCTCAAACCCTGCCCTTGAGAGCGCCGTACGGCTCCGTGCGCCAATGGCTTCCCTGCCGATCACGCTGATTTTCATGTCGCTCCTTCCTCACCAGAGTCATGACACTGTGTAGATTGCGATGGTCCTTGATCAAGTTCAACGCCGCGCCTGGCGACGTCATCCGCATCGCGCTTGCCGCCAAGGGCATGTGGCCATCAATCGCGCGTCAGCAACTCGCGCACCAGTGACGTCCAATAGCTGACCCCGATGGGGGTGGCAGCGTCGTTGAAGTCGTAGTTGGGGTTGTGCAGTGAGGCGCTGTCCTCGCCGTTGCCCAGCCAGATATAGGCGCCGGGGCACTCCTGCAGCAGATAGGCGAAGTCTTCCGAGGCCATGGAGGGCGGCAGATCGCGATGGACCTTCTGGATGCCGGGCAGTTGCGCCAGGACATTGGCACAGCGTTCGGCGTGTCCCGGAGTATTGAGGGTCGCCGGGTAGCGTGGCTGATAGTCGAACTCGACCTTGAGGCCATGGAAGGTCGCCATGGCATCGACGGCATCATGGAAGCGCTGCTGCAGGTGCGCCCGCAGTGCCGGGTCGAAACAGCGCAGCGTGCCACGCAGCTCGACCACTTCCGGCATCACGTTGAAGGCATCGCCGGCATGGAACTGGGTGATGCTGAGAATCGCGGTCTTGTGGGCCGGCGTCTCGCGGCTGATCAGCCCCTGAAGCTGGGTCACCAGCTGGCAGGCCGCCAGGATGGTGTCCTTGCCCAGATGCGGCATGGCCGCATGACAGCCATGACCGCTCAAGGTCAGGGTGAAGACATCGAAGGCCGCCATCACCGCCTCGTCATGCACGGCGGCTTCGCCCAGCGCCAGTCCCGGCCAGTTGTGCAGGCCGTAGATGGCCTCCATCGGGAACTGCTCGAACAGGCCATCCTCGACCATGCGGCGTCCGCCGCCTTCGTTTTCCTCGGCGGGCTGGAACACGAACACCACGCGCCCGGCGAAGTCCGGATCACGCGCCAGCATGCAGGCCGCGCCCAGCAGCATGGTGGTATGGCCATCGTGGCCACAGGCATGCATCTTGCCGGGTGTGTGCGAGCAATGTGAGACGGCGTTGGCCTCGGTGACATCCAGCGCGTCCATGTCGGCACGCAGACCGATGGTACGTCCCGGCCCCAGATTGCCATCCAGCACCGCCACCACGCCGGTCTCGGCAAGTCCGGTGGTGACCTCGAGACCCGCCGCACGCAGGATCTCGGCGACGCGCGCCGAGGTGCGGTGCTCCTCGAAGGCCGTCTCGGGATGCTGATGAAACTCATGACGCCAGCTGCGCAGCAGTGCCTCGTCGATGTTCTCGGGTAGTTGCATGCTGAATTCCTGTGGAAACCGGCACCCTGGAGTGCCGGCTTGAATGTGTTGAGAGGGGGGGAAGCAACGTGCGAAGCCCGTGTGATCAGAGCAGTGCCTGCGCCACGACCGCCGAGCCGATATAGGTGCCAGTGAAGACCAGCAGCGAGATGATCACCAGCTTCCAGCCTGCCTGGCGGAACATGCTGAACTCGCGCTTGCTCAGCGCCAGACCCGCGTAGCCGAGTACCGGCGTGACGATGGCAAGGAAGTTGACGAAGCTCAGCTGCTCGGTGATCCAGCCGCTGCCCGGGAACCATGGCAGCGTCATCAGGATACTGACCAGCGACACCCAGGCGATGGCCGGCAGATAGAAGGGCATCAGGCGAGCGACGCCAAGGCCGAGCATGGTCATCACGTAGAGGATCAGCATGCCGGGGGCGGCGTCGATCAGGCTGGCACCGTTGATGGTGTTGACCACCCAGCCGACCACACAGACCGCCGCGACCACCAGTGCCGTCTTGCCCAGCTGGTTCTCCGGGCGATCTTCAACCAGCGCCTCGGAGGCCAGCGTGGCTTCCTCGTCATTCATGGCGCCATTGTCGCCGGCTCGCTTGCGGCTGAAGAAGGTGAACAGACGCTCGGCGACCGGCAGGGCGATGAACAGGGACACGTAGAGGCCGGTGGCGTAGGTCAGCAGGTTGCTGGCGCCGGCAAAGGCCAGCAGCTCCTCGCCCATCTCCGGCAGGGCACCGGCGATGGCGCCGGAACATGCCGCCACCATGCTGCCGCTGCCGACACCACACGCCATGGCCAGCGCACGCGGGTCGAAGATGTCCAGCGAGGTCAGGTAGCCCGCCATCAGCGCGAACCACAGGGTGCCGAACATGGTACCCACGACATAGACGCCCATCACGCCGACACCTTCCGGCCCCTTGAGGCCATATTTGTCGGAGATGATCGCGATATTGGGTTCCCGCGCGATGGAGTAGGTCGCGCCGATCGCCTCACGGCCCATCTTGAGCACCACGACCGCGATCGGCATCGCGATCAGCATGGTGCCCAGATTGCCCAGCTCCTGCAGGATCAGCGCCGGACCTGCCGAGATCAGTTGCTCGATGGCCGGGCCGATGGTGGAGCCGAAGCGGGCGATGAACGGCATGATCGACAGCAGGATGACCGGTCCTGCCGCCGCGCTGATCACCGGCGGGATGACGCGTTTCGTGCCGCTGAACAGGTGCGGATTGCACAGCACGGCCGCAATGAAGGCATAGAACAGGGGCAACAGCAGCAGGGTGCCGGGGCCGAGGGGGAACTTGAGGATACCGATCAGTTCGGCGCCGAGAGATAGCACCACGACCAGCAGATGCAACCGCCAGTCCAGGAGTTGAGCGAGGGGCATGTGGGACTCCGCTTGTTATTGTAGTGACTGCTTGTGTAGTAGCTTCTTGTGTAAGAACTGCTTGAATAGCAACGACTTGTGAGGCGCCTTCCTGTCCAGTGCGCGCTTGTGTCGTGACGACGTCTCAGACACGGGCACCGCCTCGGGGAGACCCCGAGCCTGTCGCCCTCTGGTGGAGCGATCAGCGGGTTTCAGTATTGTCACGAGCGGCGCGCTAAAGAAACATGATAGGTGTGCGAATAAATAGAGCATGCTGGCGGACGGCGATGGACAGAGAAGGCTCTCCTCATACGAGGACACCCCGCACAGGGCGGGGTGTCGGGTGGTGCAGTCGCAGCGCGACAGGGCTCAGTCGTTTGTGATCACGCGCAGCAGCTCATGGCAGGCGCCGAGGCTGTGATAGTCACACTTGGCGCCGGGCGAGCTCTTGAGATCATCGAAGCGCTGGTTGTCGGCATTCAGCAGGCGATACCAGGCGCCGTAGCGATGGTCGATGAAGTGCTGCCAGGCGTAGGCCCACAGGCGTTCATACCACTCGCCGTAGTGCGACTCGCCGGTGGCCTCGTTCAGCAGCGCTGCGGCCACCAGACTTTCGGCCTGCACCCAGAAGTACTTCTCATCGTCGCAGATGGTGCCATCCGGCGCGAAGCCGTAGTAGAGCCCACCACGTTCGCCGTCCCAGGCCAGATCCATCGCGGTATCGAACAGACGCTTCGCGGTCGGCAGCAGCCAGTCGTCATCGCGGTGACGCTTGAGCATCAGCAGCAGCTTGGCCCATTCGGTCAGGTGGCCCGGTTGGAAGCCCCAAGGACGATAGAGGTTCTTGGGGTCGTCGCGGTTGTAGTCCCAGTCGACGTTCCAGTCGCGATCGTAATGCTCCCAGATCAGGCCATCGGCCTTGGCGGCCTGACGCTGGCAGATATTGCGGGCCAGGGTCATGGCCCGCTCCAGATAGCGTTCGTCATCCGTGGCTTCAAAGGCGGCCAGCATGGCTTCACAGGCGTGCATGTTGGCGTTCTGGCCACGGTAGTCAGACAGTGTCTGCCAGTCGGCACTGGCTTCATCGGCGTACAGACCGTGATGCTCCGACCAGAAATGCTGCTCCATCAGGGCGTGGGTCTCGTGCAGCCAGCCGCGGGCCTCCTCGATACCGGCGCGCCAGGCCGTCGCGTAGGCCAGCATCACGAAGGCCAGTCCGTAGCACTGGTTGGTATGATCCGCCTCGCCTTGCTCGCTCAGCGACCACAGGTAACCACCGGTCTGCGGATCGAGATGCACCTCGCGCAGATAATCGATGCCATGACGGGTCGCGGCCAGACACGCCTGGTCACCGGTGCGCAGATATTCCATCGCGAAGTTGAAGATCATCCGCGTGCTGCTGACCAGATGACGCGCTGCGGGTGCATACACACTGCCGTCATCACGATACGCCTGGAAGTAGCCGCCGCGTTCCTGATCCACCGCGCGCGGCAGATAGAAGTCCATGATCGAGCGGATATGCGTGTCCAGAAAGCCGCGGCTGGCGAACGTTGCCGGCATGGGCGGCACAGCCTGCCGGGTCAGCGGTGCCTTCTGCGGCGCCTGCATCTGTTGAGAGGCGTGCTGAGTCATCAGGAGACCTCCTCGACGCCGGACGCCGCCTTGCTGGCGGTGAAGCTTTCCAGCGGGTTGAGCCAGTAGAGGTCCATCGCTGCCGTCCAGGAGAAGTCGCGACCGCCACAGCCTTCGCCGGTCACCGAATTGAAGTATTCATAGTAGCCTGCCGCCGCGATGCACTGCTGGCTGGCCTGCTTGATCCGGTCGGCCTCGCGGGACATGCCATATTCCTCACAGCCGATGGCCAGCATCCAGTTGATGTGCAGCCAGCTCGGCCCGCGCCAGTAGCGCTTGGGTTCGAAGCGGGTGCTGGCCGGGTGGGTGGAGGCGACACCGAAGGGCGCCTGTTCCAGCCAGTCCTCGAGCAAGCCGCCCATGCGCTGCGCCTGGGCACCGCTGGCGACCCCGGCGAACAGCGGCAGGATACCGGCGGTGGTGACGTGCTCCAGCAGCACGTTGGCGCGCGCATCGCGGCTCAGGAAGCAGCCCAGCTCATCGCTCCACAGCGCCTGCACGCCTTCCTCGGTGCGCGCCAGCGACTGCTTGAGGCTGTAAAGCGCCTCGCCGTGGGTGTTGACCAGGCCAAGCCCGGCGGCATCCTCTTCGCACAGCGCGATCAGGTCGCGCGTGCCACGGTGCAGGATGGAGATCAGGCTGATGTCCTCGACGCGGTACGGGCAGTCGCGATACAGCACCTCGGCGTCGTGCTCGTTCTGCTGGAAGAACTTCACCAGATAGATGTAACGATCATATTCGTACTTGTGCGGGCGCTCGGACGGATCGACCAGCCCCGTATCGCGGCGCACGTATTCGGCATCGACCGGCGGTACGCCAGCCAGCGGGCCATCCCACTGGGGGCTGTTGTCCATGCCGGACTCCCAGGGGTGATAGCTGCACACGCGACCGGTGTGTTCCGGATCACGGTCGCGGTAGAACCACAGGTGATAGCGGATGACGCCAGGCAGGGTGGCGGCCAGTTTCTCCTCGGCAAGCCGGCGGTCACGGCCTTCCTCGAACAGCAGCTTCATGACGCTGGCCAGCACCGGTGGCTGGGAGATGGCGCTGGTCGCCGGGCTGCGCTTAACGCCCCAGACTTCCGGCCCCGGGAAGTAGGTTTCCGCATCCCCGTGGAAGACGATGTGCGGCACCATGCCGTTGTCCCACTGGCCTTCCAGCAGACGCTCGATCTCACGCCAGGCACGTGCCTCGTCACCGGCGGCCAGCCAGCCCAGCGCGGTGATGGCGGCGTCCCAGTTCCACTGGAAGGGGTAGAGGCCACGCGTGGGGACGGTGTAGCCGCCCAGGTCGTTGAGCTTGAGAACGTCGTGAGCGCTGAGCGCGTCGAGCTTGGCATTCATGTAAGTCGGCTCCGTTCGGGATGACAGGTTCGAAATCAAAGGTTCTGGATCAAAGGTTCTGGATCAAAGGTTCGCAATCAAAGGCTCGCAATCAAAGGCTCGGGTCGAAAGGGATCAACACGCCTCACGCCGACATCAGCTGGCCGCTGTGGTCATAGAAGCGCATCTTCTCGGCCAGCGGCCGGATGTGGATGTCACTGCCATTGGCGATCTCCAGGTCACTCGGTACGTTGACGCGCAGCATCTCGTCCCCGAAGCGGGCAGTCAGCTGCTTGTGGGAGCCCAGCAGCTCCGTGACCAGCACACGGACCGGCGCGAAGTCCTCGGTGGGCTCGAAACGCACCTCGAAGTCCTCGGGGCGGATACCGCACCTGTGGATCTGGCTGGCGGCCGGGGCGGCCTGGTGCCAGCGTGCATCCGGGGCGATGAAGTTCATCGGTGGATTGCCAATGAAACTGCCGACGAATTCGGTCGCCGGATAGTGGTAGATCTCGGAGGGCGGCGCGTATTGCTCGATCTGGCCCCCCTTCATGACCGCGATGCGGTCGGCCAGGCTCATGGCCTCGACCTGATCATGGGTCACGTAGATGGTGGTGGTGTCGGAGGCGGCGAGGATGGTCTTGAGCTCGGCGCGCATCTCCAGGCGCAGCAGCGCATCCAGATTCGAGAGCGGCTCATCCATCAGCAGCACTTCCGGTTCCATCGCCAGAGCACGCGCGACCGCGACCCGCTGACGCTGACCGCCGGAGAGCTGGCCGGAGTAGTGATCCAGACGGTCCTCGATGTGCATCAGCTCGGCGGTTTCCTTCACCTTGCGCTGGATGTGCGCCTCGCTGTCCTTGCGCACGCGCAGGCCGAAGGCGATGTTCTCCGCCACCGTCATGTGCGGGAAGACGGCGTAGTTCTGGAACACCATCGCGATGCGGCGATCCCGCGGTGCCAGTGAGGTGATCTCACGCTCGCCGATGCGGATCGAGCCGCTGCTCTCGTACTCCAGCCCCGCGATGATGCGCAGCAGGGTGGACTTGCCGCAGCCGGACGGGCCGAGCAGCACGGTGAATTCCTTGTCACGGATCTCGAGATCGATGGACTTGAGGATTTCCTGCTTGCCGAACTGCTTGCGTACGGCACTGATCTGGATGGCTGACATGGTCGGACTCCTTGTAATCGTGAGCGACGGCGCTGGATGGACAGGTGACCGCCGTCGTCATGCATTGGCCGGATGAAGGGCCGTACGCTAGCGGTTGGAAATGCCCCACATGCTGAACAGGTACTTGCGGATCGCGAACAGGAACAGCAGCGCCGGGACGACCAGGATCAGGCCGCCGGCGTATTTGATCTCGGCGGGCGACTCGGAAAGGCTCTGGACCAGAAAGGCCGTCAGGGTGCGGTTCTCGACGGTGAGAATCGCCGAGGCGAACACCTCGTTCCACGAGATCACGAAGGCGAATACCGCAGAGGCGGTGATGCCCGGCGCGGCCAGCGGCAGCACCACACGGCGGAAGGCCTGCCAGCGGTTGCAGCCCATCAGCCAGGCGGCTTCCTCGAGTTCCACCGGGATGCCCATGAACAGGCTCGAGGTGATCAGCACCGCGAAGGGCAGTGCCAGGGTGGCGTGGACCATCGCCAGCCCCAGGATGGAGTCATCGATGCCCACCTGGATGAAGATGACGGCCAGCGGCAGCGCCAGCAGCGGCATCGGGAAGGCCCGCGACAGGATGATGATCAGACGAAAGGCGTTCATGCCCGGGAACACGAAGCGGGCCAGCGCATACCCGGCGGGAGCGCCGAGCACGATGGCGATCACCATCGTGAAGGCGGCGGCCAGCAGCGAGTTGCCCAGCGCACTGATCACGCCCTGGTAGTGCCAGAAGAAGTCGAGGGTCTCGAAGCTCAGCGCCGGGGTCAGGGTCTTGGGCCAGCCGCTGATCTGTTCCGGGGTGCTGACACTGTTGAGCATCAGCAGGGCGATGGGCACCAGCACCCACAGCACCAGAATCGCGACACCGGCACGGAACAGCCATTTCCAGGCCATGTCATGACGGCGTGGCTTGTGTGCGCTCTGCGCCTGCGCCGGGGCCTGGGAATCGGAACGAGAAGACACGGGAGCCGGCATGATGGCCTCGGATGTCGTGGATTTCATCAGCGTGCCTCCTTCGGAACGTTCAGGAACTTGAGGTAACAGCCGGTGATGACCACCGAGATCAGCATGATCAACACCGCGTAGGCGGAGGCGGCGCCGGTCTGCTGATAGAGGAACTGCCAGTCGAAGGTCTCGCTCATCAGTACCGGCATGTCGCTGCCGCCCAGCATCATCACCACCGCGAAGACTTCCAGTGCCAGCAGGGTGCGCAGGATCAGTGCCGACTGGATGCTCGGGCGCAGCATCGGCAGGGTGATCTTCCACAGGCGCTGCCAGTAGCTGGCGCCGAACACCTGACCGGCCTCGTCATATTCCTTGGGGATCAGCCCCATGCCCGACACCAGGATCACCAGCACGATGGCGGTGCCGCGCCAGATTTCCGCGACCACCACCGCCAGGAACAGCGCGAAGGCGTTCCGATAGTTGAGCCACGAGGTTGGCGCGTCGATCACGCTGACCGCGCTCAAGAAGCTGTTGAGAAACCCGAACTGCTCCAGGATCGCCAGCCAGATGATGCCGGCGGCCAGATCGGAGATGCCCAGCGGGATGGTCCAGATGTAGAGGATGCTGTCGCGCCCCTTGTTCATCTTTGTGACCATCAGCGCCATGCCGATGGCCAGCACCAGCTGGACCGGCACCACGACACCGGTGAGCAGCAGGGTGTTCTTGAGCGAGGGCCAGAAATTGAAGTCCTGATAGATGCGCGTGAAGTTGGCGAGGCTCACGCCGCCGTCAGGCTGGGTGAAGGCCTGGGCGAAGATCTCCAGAAAGGGGTAGAGGAAGAAGGCGCCCATGAACAGCAGGCTGGGGGCGATCAGGTAATAAGGTAGCCAGCGATCGTGCTTCATCTTTGCTCACCTTTGACGTTGTTGTGATGGCGTGTCGGAAGGGTTTCGTGGCACCGGGTCGGCATGACAGGGGTTGGCGTACCGTCATGGCGACCCGTCGAGGGGTGCCGTTGCTGCTGCTTGTGTTGCAAGTGATGCAAGTGATGCGAGTGATGCGTTCTGTCGGTGCTGTCGAGCGACGGCTCGAGTGAGCGAATTACTTGACCGGGCAGGGGCCGTCGCTGGGCGTGTCCGGCAGCCAGCAGCTGGCCCCTGCGGTGTCGATCAGCGTCTGCAGGCGTGGGGCGAGAATATCCAGCGTCTCCTCGATGTCGGCGTCGCGCAGCACGATCTGCACGAAGGCATCGCGGTAGATCTTGTTGAATAGGCCCGCCTGTTGCCCCAGGCCGCTGGGCAGCAGGGACAGCACGGCATCCTCGGCGGAAGACTGTGTCGCCACCGCCTTGCCAGACATGCGAATGCTGGCGGGCAGATCATCGGGCAATTCAGCGGTGACCACGGGGAAGAAGTTGGTGGCGCGCAGAGTGCGAATCTGGGCCTCGGGCGTCATCAGATAGCGGATCAGCTTGCGACTGGCTGCGGGATCGGAGGCATTGGCCGGCATCGCCAGCCCTGCCACCACCGGCATGTAGCCGCGACCGCTGGGGCCTGCCGGCGCCGGGAAGGCCACGAAGTCATCGGGACGCTTGTTGAAGGCATCCTTGAGGCGCGCGGTGTGATCGAACGCCACCCATACCTCACCATTGAGCAGCGGTTCCTGCATGAAGCCGTAGGCGGTGGAGCGTGGATTGGTCACCGCCCAGATCTCGCGGAACTTCTGCCACATGGCCACGGCATCGGCGCTACGGAACTCGCGCACCACCGAATGGGTGAAGGACGGGTAGAGATAGCCTTCCAGGAAGCGGTGGATCAGCCCCTTGCGACCGGCCGGGAAGCCCAGCTTGGGCTGGCCGGTGGCGGTCTCGAGATTGCGCCCCCAGGCCAGCAGCTCGTCATAGCTCAGTGCATCGAGATCCGCGCCTTCGGGCAGGTAGGGCAGCGCCTTGCGATTGGCCGCCATGATGTAGGTGGCCTGCATCCAGGGGATGTAGCGCTGCTGCTCGCCGCCCAGCTTGCCCAGCGTCAGGTATTGCTCGCTGATGCCCTTGTCCTTGAGCGTGCTTGCCAGCGTATCCAGTGGCGCGAGAATGCCGGGCGTCAGCGAGCCCAGCTCGCCATGCAGGCCGCCGAGCAGGTCCAGCGCGCCTTCGGGACTCGACTTCTCCGCCTCCAGTCGTGACAGGAAGGTACCGGTTTCCTGCGGCATGTAATCGATGGACTCGGCGTAGGGGGCCAGGGCGATCTCGCGCATCTGCTGGGCTTCTTCCAGCGGCCTTGCCTGGGTGCTGAAGAAGGTGAGGTCAGCGAGGGCGGAGGTGCTACCCAACAGTGCCATCACGGCGAGGGCGGTCGGCATCTTGCGCATGGGTGTCTCCCGGGGCGGGTAGTGAGATGAAGAGGCAGCGTTCACGGGCGGCGCGTCAGGCAGTGGTATCGCGCAGCAGAAGCTCGTAATCGAAACAGCGGTGGCGTGGCACACCCTCTCGCGGGGCCAGTACCAGCTCGATCAGCGCTTGGCTGACGGTCTCGAAGGAGATGTCCAGCGTGCTCAGGCTGGGCTGCTGATACATCAGCGGTGGCAGGTTGTCCGCCCCGATGATGGCGATATCCCGGCCGGGCGCCCGCCCGCTCTCGCTGACGGCTTCCATCACCCCGTAGGCGAAGATGTCGCTGGCACACACGAAGGCGGTGGGGGCATCGGCACTCGCCAGCACCTCTCTGGCGACCTGATAGGCGCTGGCGTAACCGTGGGGGCAGTGGCGCGAGCTGGGGGCGAGACTGGCCTCGCGCATGGCCTGCAGATAGCCGGTCTCACGCTCCACCGCGGTATAGAGATCGCTGAAGAAGTTGAGGAACAGGATGTTGTGATGTCCCTGCTGGATCAGATGGCGAGTGGCGCGCAGGAAACCATCGGCGGCATTGATGTCGACCCAGTCGTGTTCGTCGGCGCGGCCGGTGCGACCGTGGGTGACGAAGGGGACACCGCTGTCGAGCAGGAAATCGACGCGCGGGTCCTGGATGCAAGTACGCGCCACCACGAAGGAGTCCACCTTGCCGCCATCGATGAAACGCTTGTAGGTCTCCAGCTCGTCGCGGTCTTCCGGCACCGTGGTGACGATGAGGTCGTGCTCCGGTGCGGCATCGTGCAGTGCCTGCCCCAGCGCCACCAGCAGGCGGGTGTTGAACTGGTCACGAAAGTCGCCCTGGGCGCCGTTCATGATGTAGCCCACCGAGGAGGTGCGGCCGGTCTTCAGACGGCGTGCGCTCTGGTTGGGTTGATAGCCCACGTCGTTGGCGAAGGCCTGGACTCGTTCACGCGTCGCTACGCTGACATCCTCGAACCCCCCCAGGGCGCGAGAGACGGTGGTCACCGAGAGCCCCAGTTCAGTGGCGAGATATTTCAGCGTGATCTTCGGTGGCATGGTGCAGGCCTCTGGCAAGGTGTCTGGGCGTGAAATCGCTGGAAAGCATCTTCCGAAACGTTTCGGATGGATCATTTCACTAAATTTGGCGCCCCCGCAATGCTTTCGATACCAAAGGATATGTCAGTAATGATTCGTAATTTTCAGACGTTGCGCCTTCCTGTTGCGTTGGCGCTGATGACACGCTGATTGAACGTTTCACGACATCGTGAACCGGGCAGTGAAGAGGGCACTCAAGGGGGCTGAAGAGGGTACTGAAGAAGATACTGACGAGGGAGCTGAAGAGGGCAATCAAGACGGCAGCAACGAGAACGCCCCGCAGAGCGGGGCGTCGTGGGGATGGCATGTGTCAGCCGAGAGGCGGGCCGTCGCGGGGTCAGCGGCTCTGTGGTTCGAGCGCTGCGGCCTGTTCGCGTCGGGTGGGACGAACCAGGCGGCCCTGCAGTTCCTCAAGCGAGACACCCTTGGTCTCGGGCATGAAGAACAGCACGAAGATCAGCTGCAGCAGCATCATGAAGGCGAAGAAGGCGAACACCGGCCCACCGCTGAACTGGCTGAGGATGGTGGGCATCAGCAGCGCGATCAGGGCCGCGAAGATCCAGTGTACGGAGCTGCCGAAGGACTGCCCCATGGCACGGACCTTGTTGGGGAAGATCTCGGAGATGAACACCCAGATCACCGTGCCCTGACTCATGGCATGCGCCGCGATGAACACGCCCAGCAGGATCGGCACGCCATAGCCGCCCATGGCGGAGAAGTCCTCGAGATGGAAGGCCCAGGCGATCAGGCACAGCGACAGCAGATAGCCGGCCGAGCCGATCAGGATCAAGGTGCGGCGGCCCAGCTTGTCGATCAGTGACATCCCCAGCATGGTGAAGACCAGATTGATGACCCCGATTCCGGCCGTCGAGAGCAGGGCGGCGCTCGATTCCAGCTGCGCCTCGGCCAGAATGCGCGGCGCGTAATAGATGATGAAGTTGATGCCGGAGAGCTGATTGAAGGCCGCGATCAGGAAGGCGAACAGGATCGGCAGGCGGTAGCGCCAGGCGAACAGGCGGGTGTGCTGCTTGGCACTTTCTTCGCTTTCCGTGCCACGGATGATGGCGATTTCCTCGGCGATGTCGGCCTTGGGGTTGATCAGTCGGATGATCTCGGCGGCGGCCGCCTCGTCATTGCGCTTGAGGATCAACCAGCGCGGGCTGCGCGGTACCTTGCAGATCATCAGCAGGTAGAGCGCGGCCGGCACGGCTTCCACCCCCAGCATCCAGCGCCAGTTCTCGCCGTCCATGAAGCCGATGAAGTAGTTGGAGACGAAGGCGATCACGATCCCGAACACCACGTTGAACTGGTAGAGCCCGACCAACGCGCCACGGCGCTCGCGGGGGGCGATCTCGGAAATGTAGATGGGCGCTGCCACGGAGGACGCGCCAACACCGAGCCCCCCCAGCAGGCGGAAGAACGAGAACACGTAAGGGTCGGTGGCCAGCGCCGAGCCCAGCGCCGAGACCAGATAGAGGATCCCGATCCCGATCAGGGTCGCGCGGCGGCCGAAGTGATCTGTCGGCCAGTTGCCGAAGATGGCGCCGATGACCGTGCCCCACAGTGCCATCGACATGATGACCAGGCCGTGCATGAGGTCGCTGAGACCCCACTGGCTCTGCAGAGAGGTGTCCGCACCTGAGATGACAGCGGTATCGAAGCCGAACAGGAAGCCGGCGAGAGCGACCGTGATCGACCATTGAAGAATGCGTGGCATGGCGTAGCTCATCCAATGAGGCGTGAAGGAAAGACAGCGATTCGCGGAGGTTAATCGTTCAAGAGTGTATAGGTGAATCGTGTCACCTGACAATAATAGCCTAACGTGAGCGATATCGTTTATCCGCTATACCTTAGGGTGAGAGGCGCGCCTGGCGATATCCGAGGCACCGTCACGTGCCTTTTTTGATGGCTGATATCAATAGGTTATCAATTAGGTGCTACCGTTATTCCAAATGGTTGTATCGTTATTCTATTTTTGCGTTCGCGCTCGGACAGGCGTAGGCTGAGGTCCATTCACCCTTGATTGACTCAGGAGGCCGAAGGATGACAACCCCGACACTGCAGCCCCATGTCGAGAGCTTCTTCGACGAAGACAGCAATACCTTCACGCATCTGGTGCGTGACCCGCACTCCCGGCGTTGCGCGATCATTGATCCGGTACTGGATTTCGATTACCCCGCAGCCCGCACCACCACGCAGTCGGCGGATGCCCTGCTGGCCCACATCGCGGACGAGTCGCTGGAGGTGGAATGGATTCTCGAGACCCACGTCCATGCCGACCACCTGTCGGCCGCCGCCTACCTGAAAGACAAGCTTGATTGCCAGCTGGCGATCGGGGCACGTATCCGTGAGGTGCAGGACATCTTTGCGGACATCTTCGCGGCCGAGGCGGGTTTCGCGCGTGACGGACGTCAGTTCGACCGCTTGCTGGAAGAGGGCGGCAGCCTGGCCATCGGCGGGCTTGAATGCCGTGTGCTGCATACTCCGGGCCATACGCCGGCCTGCGTGAGCTATGTGATCGGTGACGCCGTCTTCGTCGGCGATACGCTGTTCATGCCCGATTACGGCACCGCGCGCTGTGACTTCCCCGGCGGTGATGCGCGCACCCTGTACCGCTCGATCCACAAGGTGCTGGCGCTGCCTGACAGCACCCGCCTGTATCTGTGTCACGACTATTCCGCCGAAGGGCGCGAGGGCTTCTGTTGTGAGACCACGGTCGGGGAGCAGCGTAAGCATAATATCCACGTGCACACCGGGATTGATGAAGCGGCCTTCGTGGCCATGCGTTCGAAGCGTGATGCCGGGCTTGGCATGCCGCGCCTGATGCTGCCGGCGGTCCAGGTCAACATGCGGGCCGGCCAGATGCCGCCTGAGGACGCCAATGATCAGGCCTATCTCAAGATTCCGCTCAATCGTTTCTGACCCTCACCGCCTGCACAGGTAAATAAATGACGTAGACTTCTTACGTGTCTATGCCCATTTTCTTTTCAAGGAGTCACGGATGAACAATCCCGCCAGCGATTCAGCCTCATCACCGTCACCAGCAACCAGGGGCGAGACGACCGTCACGGTGCCCCCCAATGCCCACAAGGTGGTGATTCTGGGAGGAGGGGCCGGCGGGATTGCCGTGGCAGCCAGCCTGCTCAAGCGTCAGGCCGGCATGGATATCGCCATCGTCGAGCCATCGGAGCAGCACAGCTACCAGCCGGGCTGGACGATGGTCGGCGGCGGGATCTTCACCCCGGAGTCCACTCGCCGGTCGATGTCCACGGTGATGCCCAAGGGCGTGCACTGGTATCGCGAGTCCGTGGTGGGCATCGACGCGGACGCGCATGAGGTCACGCTGGGGGATGGGCGCAAGCTTCGCTATGAGCGTCTGGTGGTGGCCATCGGGCTTGAGCTGGACTGGGCGGCCATCGAAGGCCTCGAAGAGACCCTGGGCAAGAATGGCGTCACCTCCAATTACCGCTATGATCTCGCGCCTTATACCTGGCAGCTGGTGCAGTCCCTGCGCAGCGGTCGTGCGCTGTTCACCCAGCCACCGATGCCGATCAAGTGTGCGGGCGCCCCCCAGAAGGCGATGTATCTGTCCTGCGATCACTGGCAGCGTGAAGATGTGCTCGGTCAGCTGGAGGTCACCTTCCACAACGCCGGGGGCGTGATGTTCGGCGTGCCGGCCTATGTGCCTGCGCTGGAAGAGGCTGTGAAGGGCTATGGCATCGAGGTGCAGTTCCATCAGCGTCTGATCGCCGTGGATGGGGAAGCGCAGACGGCGCGCTTCGAGGTGGCGGCGGCCGAGGAAGGCGGTGAGCCGCAGATCGTCGAGCAGTCCTTCGACATGCTGCATGTGGTACCGCCCCAGAAGGCGCCGGCCTTGATCAAGGACTCGAGGCTTGCCAACGCCGCTGGCTGGCTGGAGCTTGAACCCGAGACCCTGCAGCACATCACCCATCCCGACATCTTCGGTCTGGGAGATATCAGCGGCACCTCGAACGCCAAGACCGCCGCGGCCGTGCGCAAGCAGGCGCCGGTGGTGGTGGAGAATCTGCTCGCGACCCTGGCCGGCGACTCGCTGGCGGCGGGCTATCGTGGCTATGGCTCCTGCCCGCTGACGGTGGAGAACGGACGCATCGTGCTGGCGGAATTCGGCTACGGCGGTGAGCTGCAGCCGACCTTCCCCAAGTGGCTCAATGACGGTACCCGCCCGACGCGCCTGGCCTGGCAGCTCAAGGCACGGGGCCTGCCGTTCATCTACTGGAACCTGATGCTCAAGGGCCATGAGTGGCTGGCGCGTCCGGCGTCACGCGATGTCTGAGCCGTCCGAGCTGACCAACGCACGCTCGCGCGGCGCGCTGGCCCGCTGGCTGCCGCTGGCGGGTTGGCTTGCCCAGTATGATCGCCAGAGTCTCGGGCGAGATCTGCTGGCGGCGGTGATCGTCAGTGTCATGCTGGTGCCGCAGGCACTCGCCTATGCGCTGCTGGCGGGGCTGCCGGCGCAGGTCGGCCTGTATGCCAGCATGTTGCCGCTGGTGCTGTATGCGCTGTTCGGCACCAGCAGCACGCTGGCCGTCGGGCCGGTGGCGATCATCTCGTTGATGACGGCGTCTGCCATCGCAGGCATGAGCGGTGCCGATGGTGCCGCGCTCTCGACGCCCGAGATGCTCGCCGCTGCGCTGCTGCTGGCGCTCATCTCCGGTGCCATGCTGGTGGCGATGGGGCTGTTGCGGTTGGGGGCGCTGGTGAATTTCATCAGCCACCCGGTGATCTCCGGGTTCATGACGGCCTCCGGTGTCCTGATCATCGCCAGCCAGCTCGGGCCCATGAGCGGCCTGCGCCTGAGTGGCGGCAATCTGCTCGAGATGGGGGAGTCGTGGCTGTCATTGCCGCAAGGGGCCGGCGTGCATTGGCCGACACTGGCCCTTGGGCTGGGCTGCTGGGCCGCCCTGACGCTGGCGCGTCGTCATCTCAAGCAGGGCCTGATGGCCCTCGGGATGCGCGAGAGCGCGGCGGGCATGCTGTGCAAGACCACGCCGATCCTCGCCGTCATCCTGTCCAGTCTGCTGGCCTGGGGCTTGCGGCTTGGCGAGCAGGGCATGGCACTGGTCGGCAGCGTGCCCGGCGGCTTGCCCACCCTGAGCCTGCCGTCCCTTGTCAGCAATGACTGGTCGGGACTGCTGGTGTCGGCGCTGCTGATCAGCGTGGTCGGCTTCGTCGAGTCGCTGGCACTGGCCCAGACCCTCGCCGCGCGTCGGCGTCAGCGCATCGACCCCGACAAGGAGCTGATCGCGCTGGGGCTCTCCAACATGGGTGCTGGGGTCAGCGGCGGCATGCCCATCTCGGGCGGGCTGTCGCGCTCGGTGGTCAACTTCGATGCCGGGGCGGCCACGCCACTGGCGGGGGCCTTCACGGCCATCGGCATTCTGCTCGCCAGTCTGTGGTTGACGGACTGGCTGGCGTGGCTGCCACGCGCGACGCTGGCGGCCATCATCATCGTCGCCACCAGCAGTCTGATCGACCTCGCGGCGATCAGGCGCACCTTCCGCTACTCGAAGGGCGATGGGGCGGCCCTGATGATCACGCTGATCATCACCCTCGTGCAGGGGGTGGAGAGCGGCATCATCGTCGGCATCCTCGTGTCACTGGGGCTCTATCTCAAGCGCACCAGCCAGCCGCACAGTGCGCTGGTCGGACGCGTGCCGGGCAGTGAGCACTTTCGCAATGTCGAGCGACATGAGGTCGAGACCGACCCGGAGCTGGCGATACTGCGCATCGATGAGAGCCTGTATTTCGCCAATGCGCGCTATCTGGAAGACACCGTGCTGGCGCTGGTGGCACAGCAGCCGTCGCTCAGGCATCTGGTGCTGGCTTGCCAGGCGGTCAACCTGATCGATGCCTCCGCGCTGGAAAGCCTGGAGGTCATCAATGAACGCCTGACGGCAGCCGGGGTGTCGCTGCATCTGAGCGAAGTGAAGGGCCCGGTGATGGACCGCCTCAAGCGCTCTGAACTGCCGGTCAATCTCGGCGGCGAGATCTATCTGAGCACCTTCGATGCCTGGCAGGCGCTGAGCATCCACGGCAGCCATTGTGGCCAGTGCTGCGCACGGGATGGGGTCAGCCAGACGGCGGCGGCCGGCTGATAGGAGAAGGCGCTGGTTTCATGGGAAAGCCGTGAAGGGAAGCCGCAAAGGAAAAGTGGTGAAGTAAAAAGGTGAATGAAAACGCCCCGCCTCGGGGATTGCCGAGGCGGGGCGTTTTCGTCATCTGATCAGGCAAGACGCTCAGTCAATACGTTCAGTCAAGTACCGGCCCGATGATGTGCTTGACCTCCAGATAGCCCGCCAGGCCCCACGGGCCCAGCTCGCGGCCGATGCCGCTACGCTTGAAGCCACCCCAGCTGGCCTGTACCAGCGGCAGCTGCTCGCTGTTGTACCACACTACGCCTGCACGCAGACGGCGGCCGACCTGCTGGGCGCGCCTGGCATCACCACTGACCACCGTGGCCACCAGCCCGAAATCGCTGTCATTGGCGAGGCGAATCGCCTCGGCCTCATCCGCCACGCGACGTGAGCACAGCACCGGCCCGAAGATCTCCTCACGCCACAGACGGCTCTCCACCGGGACATCGGTGTAAAGCGTCGGCGCCACGAAGTAGCCCTTGGTCGGCAGGCTGCGATGGGTGTCATCGCGCAGCGCCGTCAGACCTTCCTCGCGCGCCACATTGAGATAGCCCAGCACGGTGTCACGTTGGCGGGCGCTGGTCATCGGTCCCATCTGGGTCGCGGCGTCCAGCGGGTCACCCAGCACCAGTGCATCGATACGGTTGGCAAGCGCGGTGTGCAGGTCATCGGCGATGGCCTCATGCACCAGCAGGCGCGAGGTGGCGGAGCAGATCTGCCCGGCATTGAAGTAGATACCGGCCATCACCCAGTCAGCGGCGTCGTCGATGTCGGCATCGTCGAGCACGATGATCGGCGACTTGCCGCCAAGCTCCAAGGAGACGCCGCGCGTGCCGCAGGCCGCGGCCTGCATGACCTTCTCGCCGACCACATTGCTGCCGGTGAAGGAAATCTTGTCGATGCGCGGATGACGGGTCAGCGGCGCGCCGATGCCTTCGCCATCGCCGTGCAGCAGGTTGAACACGCCTGCCGGCAGTCCGGCTTCCAGGGCGATCTCGGCCATCACCTGCTCCGGCAGTGGCGTCACTTCAGACGGCTTGATCACCAGGGTGCAGCCCGCGGCGAGCGCCGGCGCGACCTTCCAGGCACTGGTGACCAGCGGGAAGTTCCACGGCGTGATCAACCCCACCACGCCGGCCGGCTCCTGATAGCTGTGCGCCGCATAGCCCTCGATATCATGCGCGACCACCGCGCCCTGACGGGCATCCAGCGCGCGTGCCTGCTCGGCGTAGTAGCGGTAGCAGCCGATGGCGTCATCGAGATCGATCTCGGCCTCGGCGCGAATCTTGCCGTTGTTGCGGCACGACATTTCCACCAGCGCTTCCCGGCGAGATGTCAGCCCCTCGGCGAAGGCCTCCAGATAGACGGCACGCTCGGCGCCACTCAGTGCCTGCCAGCCCTCGAAGGCATTGGCAGCCGCCGTGACGGCGGCCTGTACATCACGCGCATCCCCCGCCGTCACCTCGGCGATGACGGTTTCCTCGAAGGGATTGGTGACCGCCAGACGACGCTCGCCGTGGGATTTGACCCACTCGTTGTTGATGAATTGATGATCGAGCTTGTGCATTGAGGTAGCTGACATGGGAGTTCCTTGCCGCCAGTGACATACGGGGGACTGGCGGTCATTGATCAATGTTGTGAAGAGATACGATGCGCCGAGTCGGACTCAGCCGGCGATTGAGCGCTGCCACCCGGCCGCGTCGATTTCCACCAGCAGCGGGGCGCTAGCGTCGCGCTCGTCCAAGGCGACCTGCAGTGCCTGGGGGGAATCGATGGCGACGGCGGCGCAGCCGAAGCCGCGGGCCAGCAGCTGGAAGTCGGGGGCCTGGATGTCGACGCCCAGGCGCGTGACGCCGGCGTTGTCCATGAAGCGGCGAATCTCTTCATAGCCCTGGTTGTGCCACAGCACGATGACGACCGGCAGCTGTTCTTCTACCGCGCAGGCGAGTTCCGACAGCGTGAACATGATGCCGCCATCGCCGACCAGCGCGATCACCGGCAGGTCCGGGCGGCCCAGGGTCGCGCCCATTGCGGCGGGCAGGCCGTAGCCGAGCGTGCCGTAGCCGGTGGAGGCATTGAAGTAGCGGCGCGGTGCCGGCTGGCTGAGCAGGTGGTTGGCCGCGTAGACCGTGGCGCAGGAATCGCCGACCCAGATCGCCTCCGGCAGCGCTTGCTGGAGGGTGTCGAACAGCGGCACGTAGGGCGCGAAGGCCGGGTCGGTCGGCAGGGCGAGGGCTTCCAGCGTCGCGGCGGTGATCTGCGCGCCGCGACCTGTGCCTTGCGGGTTGCCCTCGAGGTCGGTCAGCCGGTCGGCGAGCGTCTCCAGCGCCAGGCCGGCATCGGCGACGATACCCAGCGCGGCCGAATGATTGCGCGCCAGCTGCTCGGGGTCGATATCGATGCGGATCAACTCTCCGCCGATCACGAAGCCATCATCGAACACCACGTCGTAATCGGTCTCGCCAAGCTCGGTGCCGATCGCCAGCACCACATCGGCGTCGCGCGCCAGCTCGCGTACCGCAGGCAGTGCGGCATTGGCGCCGAGATCCAGCGGGTGGGCGCCGCCGAGCAGGCCCTTGGCATTGATGGTGGTAACGGTGGGGGCATCCAGCGCCTCCACCAGTTGACGCGCGGCCTCGGGCGCGGCGACACAGCCACCGCCCAGCAGTACCAGCGGGCGCTGGGCGCCTGTCAGAAGGGCCACGGCCTCGTCGATCAGCGTCGGGTCCGGCGCGAGACGCCCGATGCGTGAGCGCGTGACGTCATGGGTGCTACGACCGGCAGGCAGTGGAATCTCGGCATTGAACAGGTCAATGGGAATCTCGAGATGTACCGGGCCGGGGCGGGCACCCTCGAACAGCACAAAGGCACGGGCCAGCACTTCCGGCAGCGCGGACGGGTCGAGCAGGGTGTGGCTGAAGCGCGCCACGCCCGAGACCAGCTGCTGCTGGCTGGGCAGCTCATGCAGACGCCCCTGGCCCCGCCCGAGGGTGTCGGAGCGATTGACGCTGGAGATCACCAGCATCGGGATGGAGTCGGCCAGCGCCTGGCCCATCGCGGTGGTGATGTTGGTCATCCCCGGGCCGGTGATGATGAAGCACACTCCGGGCTTGCCGGTGCTGCGGGCATAGCCATCGGCCATGAAGCCGGCGCCCTGTTCATGGCGCGGGGTGACGTGGCGAATGCTGCGCGCAGCGGGATCAGCGTCGGGCTCCAGGCCCCGGTAGAGTTCGACGGTATGTACGCCGGGAATACCGAAGACGGTATCGACGCCGTAGGTGTCACGCAGCAGTCGGATCAGGAGTTCAGCACAGGTCATGGCAGGCTATCCGGCAGACGGGAGCGCCGTGGCGCCCCCGGAAGTCATGAGGAAAAGGAGTCCAAGGAACAGGAGCCCAGGCACAGGAGGCTGGTGGTGGCACAGCGCTCTTGCGGCGTGCTGGCCTCGGCTCAGAACACGAAGACGTGGGCGATACCAGCGATGATCGGCAGGGTGATCAGCGTGCGCAACACGAAGATGGCCACCAGTTCCCAGATCTTGAGCGGAATCTTCGACTTGAGCAGCAGGGCACCGATCTCGGACATGTAGATCAACTGGGTCAGGGACAGGCAGGCGATCACGAAGCGGGTCAGTTCGCTGTCGATGTCCTTGGCCAGCACCGCCGGCAGGAACATGTCGGCAAAGCCGACCAGCGTCGCCGGGGCTGCCTCTGCCGCGTGGGGAATCTGCAGCAGTTCCAGCAGCGGAATCATCGGGTAGGAGAGCCAGGTGAAGACCGGCGTGAACTCGGCCAGCATCAGCGCCACGGTCCCGATGGCGATCACCACCGGCAGCAGACCGAGGAAGATGTCCGCCACGTTGAAACCGGCCGATTTCACCAGCTTGAGCGGGCCCGGCGCATGCTCGGCACGCGCGACGGCCATGCCGAGTGAGTAACGCAGCACGCCACAGTCGCTTTGGTTCTCTTCACTGATCTGACAGCCGACCGGCTCGTGGTAGTCATCACGCTTGCGCGACAGCGGCGGCAGACGCGGCACGATGACGGCGGCGATCAGGCCCGCGATGACGACGGTCAGATAGAAGGGCACGAACAGGTGATTGATGTTCATGAAGCTGGTGACCAGCAACGCGAAGGCGATCGAGACCACCGAGAAGTTGGTGGCGATCACCGCCGCTTCGCGCTTGCTGTAGAAGCCCTGCTCGTACTGCTGCGTGGTGATCAGCACGCCGACGGTGCCGGAGCCCATCCATGAGGCGGTGGCATCGATGGCACTGCGTCCCGGCAGATTGAAGATGGCGCGGAACGGGCGACGCACGAGGCTGCCGATGAATTCCATGAAGCCGAAGTCCACTAGCAGCGGCAGCAGAATGGCCGCGAAGAAGAAGAAGGTCAGCAGGACAGGGGCGAGATCATTGAGCATCACGCCGCCGGTGAAGGCCGCCGTGACGGCGGCTGGCCCCCACTGGAAGTAGGTCATCAGCGCGAAGATGGCGCCGAGGGCGCGCATGGCAAACCACACCGGCGCGACATCGAACAGCTCATGCGCTGCACCCTGACGTGCCCAGTTCGGCTTGGCGAGCTTGACGAAGCCGGTGAGGATCACCGACAGACACAGCACCGCGACGGCGATGGCGGGCAAGGCGCTGCCGAGCGTGGCCTTGAGCCAATCGGCCATCAGGCCCATGCCGATGTTGATGGTGTCGCCAACGCTGAACGGCACCAGGAAGAAGCTGACGCCGAGCAGTGACGGCACCAGGAATTTCATCAGCCCCCTGGCCGTGAGCGGCACCGGGCGGGTGGCGATCAGGTCCTTCTTCGGGCGGGCCGCTGGGGTCGCGGCGGAGTCAGACGCGGAGTCATGCTGGGACGGTGCGTGCTCCGCCGTCGGGTCGATGCTGGTTGTCATTCGGGTCACCTTGATCTTGTTGTAATGGTCAGGCTCTGATCGGTCATTCGGCATGCGACATGCCGTCTTCGCGGGGGATTCTTCAAGTGCCAGAGACGGGACAGGCCCCTGGCACGCGACCCGCCCTCCGGCGGGGTCTTTCACTGGCAGTGGAGGCGCGGTGCGACTCAGTCGCGCTGCTGCACGCCCGGCAGTACGCAGAGCATCTCGTAGAGCAGGGTCGCGCCCATCAGCGCGGTATTGCCGCTGGTGTCGTAGGGCGGGGAGACTTCCATCAGGTCACCGCCGACGATATTGAGGCCACGTGCGCCGCGCACGATTTCCATGCCCTGGGGCATGGTCAGGCCGCCGGCTTCCACGGTGCCGGTGCCGGGGGCGACGGAGGGGTCCAGCCCGTCGATGTCGAAGGTGATGTACACCGGGTGATCGCCCATCATGTCGCGCACTTCGGCCATCAGCGGCGCGAGTGACTTGAACCAGCACATCTCGGCGGTTTCCACGCGGAAGCCCTGCTGACGGCACCAGTCGAAGTCATCGGCGGAGTAGCCGGTGCCACGCAGGCCGATCTGCACCACGCGGTGGCTGTCGAGCAGGCCTTCTTCCTGGGCACGACGAATCGGCGTGCCGTGGGCGATGGGCTCGCCGAACATGTGGTCATTCACGTCGGCGTGGGCATCGATGTGGATCAGGCCGACCGGGCCGTGCTTCTTGGCGATGGCGCGCAGCACCGGCAGGGTGACGGTGTGGTCACCGCCCAGGGTGAGCGGCACGCAATCGTGGCTGAGCACTTCATCGTAGAATTTCTCAATGATGTCCATGCTCTTGGGCAGGTGGAAGGTGTTGATCGGCACATCGCCGATGTCCGCCACCTGCAGGCTGTCGAAGGGCGCGGCGCGGGTGGCCATGTTGTAGGGGCGCAGCATGCGCGATTCATCACGGATCTGACGCGGGCCGAGACGCGCGCCCGGACGGTTGGAGGTACCGATGTCCAGCGGAATGCCGATGAAGGCGGCATCCAGGCCTTCCGCGGTTTCCTGAGCCGGCAGGCGCATCATGGTGGCCGGGCCGCCGAAACGTGGCATGTCGTTGCCGCCCAGTGGCTGATTGAATTCGCTCATCTGTCTCTCCAGGGTCTTGAGTCGCTCGCGATACGCTGACGGCGAGCGGGGTATTGTGATGGTTCGCCTGATCGCCTGGCCGGACGGTGTGATGAAAGCCGGCGATTCTCCTTGGCGCATACCCCAGCACTGCAGTAACCATGCCAATTTTCAGTCGATTGATTTTATTGGATTTTCTAAAGAGATGGTTGTCGAGTGATTCATTTGTGGATCACTCGTGCGTCAATATCGATTCAAAAATGGATCGTCGATTCATTTGTGGATCACATTCAGGCATCATCGAGAGTGTCTTTTAGCGCAGTACTTGCAGCGCACTGTCAGGAAGAAAGACCTGCGAGAAAGACCCGCAGAAAGCCCCGTCCCGATTCCCAGGCTCGACCATGAGGTACCCGCCATGTCAGAGCTCGACCACCAGATTCTCAAGACCATCATCGACACCGCCCATGACCACTACTTCGTGGTGAGCGCGGACGGCCAGGTGCTGGATGTCAGCCCCGGCGCCGCAGCGGTCTATGGCATGACGCGTGAGGCGCTGTGTGCCGCCAACGTGCATGACCTGGAAGCCAGCGGGGTGCTCAAGCCCTCCATCAGCCTGGAGGTGCTGCGCACAGGGAGAACGCTGCAGATGATGCAGCTCACCGCCACCGGGCGGCGGGTGGTGGCGCAGGCGCATCCGGTATTCGTCGCGGGCAAGCTCGAGTGCGTGGTCAGCCGCTCGATGGATCTCACCGATATCCAGCTATTGCAGCAGGAATATGCGGTGCTCCAGCAACGCTTCACGGATCACCTGCGGCGCAACTCGCGGGGCAGTGAGCTGGGCGGGGGGAGTGCGGGGGAAAGTGATTGGGGGGCGGTGGGGAGTGTGCGCTCAGGTGCCGAGCAGACTACCCATGACGCGCAGCAGCAGGGGCGTGCCCTGTGTGAGCAGGCCGCGCGTGAGCAGGCGGAGTGCGAGGACGCCGCGCTGGAACTGGGCGAGCTACAGGTCAAAAGCCCCGTGATGCGGGAGATAGCGCTGCTGCTCAAGCGGGTCGCGCCCACCAACGCCACGGTACTGATGCTGGGCGAATCCGGGGTCGGCAAGACTGCCTTCGCCCATCAACTGCATCGTTGGAGCCAACGCGCCGACGGCCCCTTCATCGAGGTGAACTGTGGCGCCATCCCCGAAAGCCTGTTCGAGTCCGAGATGTTCGGCTATCAAGCCGGTGCCTTCACCGGCGCGGGCAATCGCGGCAAGGCGGGCCTGATGGAACAGGCCGAAGGCGGCACCCTGTTTCTGGATGAAATCGGTGAGCTGCCGCTCGCCACCCAGACCAAGCTGCTCAAGGTGATTCAGGACGGAATGATCACCCGCCTGGGCGACACCACCACCCGCCGCGCCGACTTCCGACTGGTCGTCGCCACCAATCAAGACCTCGCCGCCCGCGTGGAGCAAGGCCAGTTCCGCCTCGACCTCTACTACCGCATCAATGTGCTCCCCGTCAGCCTGCCGCCGCTGCGCGAACGCCGCGAAGACATTCCCGCCCTGATCGAGCAACACCTCTCCCGCCTCAATCAACGTCACGGTCGCCGCAAACTCCTCGACGCCACCCTATGGCCCATCCTCATGCGTCAGGACTGGCTCGGCAATATCCGCGAACTGGAAAACTGGCTGGAACGCGCCTGGCTCAGCGCCCCCAGTGATGTCATTGACAGCGACTCAGTGAAATCACTGCTCAACACTTGTTCCACGAATAACGCTAATGGACTAGGCAATTCATTTGGCTTCAGTAATGACAAATCTAATGGAATAGGCGTTACTGAAAGTTTTCCCACTGCCGATACATTACATAGAGAAAAATCCCTCTCAGCGCCTGCCGCTGAGGGGGCGGTAGCCATGCCAGTCCCCAAACTCGGCCCCAATGAAACGCTCAAGGAAGGCCTTGCGCGTATAGAAGCACATTGGTTACGCGAGATGGCTGCCGAGCTGCCCAGTACCTATGCGATAGCCAAGAGGGCAGGGATCAGTCAGCCGTCGGTGGTGAGAAAACTAAACAAAAAAGCTAGTCTTTAATTAACTGTTAACTCTTGGTTTAATTAGTTGGCTGTGTTGTTTTTAACTAGATAGAGTAGTTGTTCATGATAAATAATGTGTTCCCTAAAAGTACAATTGATCTCCTGTCCTCTGTACTAACAGTGTTTTTTAAGTTTGGATTGATGTTTGGTGGTTTTGTTTTTTTCTTATATTGTTTGAGGATAGGGTATTTTCCTACAGGTGTGTCTTTAGGTGATGGGCTTATATTTATATTTTGCGCCGGATCCTTTTCTATTATATTTTTGTTGTTTATGATTCCGAATATATGCTTAGGTTTGTTGATGTTGTCTTTTATATCCTACCTGTCAAAAAGGGTAGTGCTTAGGCTGAACAAGAACAAGTGGAGATATGATGTCGATAAAGATATTTATAATGTAAGATATTTTAATTTATTTATTGTGCTAATGTCTCTTTCCGCAATAATAATAATAATCGGGTCAAATTGGCCTGCAGGGAAAAAAATAGATAGTTTCGATGATATGTTATCATCTTTCCTGTCTTTTTCTTTGTTAGTTTCATTTTTGGTGCCCTTATTAAATGGCATGATGTTTTATTTGCTAGTGTATGTCACGAAAAAAAGAAGTTTACTTTATGATTATCGTAGTCAAAGTGTAAAGAGTGATCATTCAAACACTAACTTTTCCATGTTTATTGGAGCAGTTGTCTTTTTAATGATGGTAATCACAGCAGGCTTAGGCGGGAAGGGTGGTGAAATGCTCATGGGATCTATGAAAATGTTAGGTATACGTACAGAGAATGTTATTGTCCACATTAAAAAGCCATACTATACCTACGCCAAGCTTCACCAAATTAACCTAGTTCCTAGTGAATTTGGAGAGTCATATATGAGGATGGAAAAAGCTGATATATTAATGAGTGGCTTTGGTGATAATGTTGTTGTTGGATTTGAAGAGAGCAAGGACAAGTTAATTATACCCAAAGATTATGTATTCGTTGTTCACGAGTAGTCAATGTCACAAAATGACATAATTCATTGATTCAGTGCGGGCAAGTATTCATGTCAACGGCGTACTTTTTATCTACTGCTTGTATGTTAAATCTTAAATGATTCTTGGTGGATTTTTATGATTAGGTTAATATTCGGCTATTTCTTGGGGTTACTAACTGCTCTAATTTTTTTGTTTTACCAAGATAAGCTGAAAGATTATCTAACGATTGGCGTAGTTATTAATATGGTGATCGCTACTGCTACTGTTATTGCTGTGATTATTCATCTGAGCTCTGTTGTTATATCAAGGCGCGATAGAGTTTGGGATGCAAACAAGCATGTGCTTATGGACTTTAGGGAGGCACTCTCGGAAGTTATCGAGGCAAATGATTATTACTCTAAGATAGAGCTTGCTAGAATTTTTAATGAGGAGCCTCCAGATGAGGAAAACAAGCCTAAGGAAGAAGTGTATTACGTTTATAGTAAAAAACATAAATTTATTAAGGATGTATATGGCTCGATTTTAGATGCAAATTTAATTAAAGCTATGGATGTTAGTTATAAAGAAAATAATAAAATAAATGGACGCGTTCACCAAGAAGATCTTAATATATTGGAGGCTTACTCTAAATCATCTGATTTATATGGGTATTTAAAAAGAGAGCTCGATATATATATTGCAAAAAAGTCAGGTATTAAGGTGAGAGTTGGTGCATTAACTTCTCTTAAATCTAAGCTATATAAGTATCTCTAAGGTACACTATATTCATTTCATCACCACCAGACTCCCCATCACCCCTTCACACAACGGCTTGATCTCACTGAAGCCTTCTTCGACGGTGAGGTCTGTCTTGGCTTTGGCGTAGGCGGTGCCGTCGGCGGCGGGGTGATAGCTGGTGCAGTGCAGGCGGATCAGCTTGTCGTCGAGGAAGAGGCCGTATTCGCGGGTCTGCGAGGTGATGGGTGTGCCCTGGTGTCGTTGTGTCATGGCGATATCGAACCAGTAGGCCTGACGGTGATCCACCCGGGTCAGGCCGGAGTCGAGCATCTGACTGTTGATGGGCGCCCACTGGGCCAGCGTATTGGTGGAGGCCATCACCTTGAGCTGCCCGTCACTGACGGTGTCGCCATGCAGGTCATAGATCTCGAGGATGATCATGTCGGTGCCGGTACCGGCCTGACTCTGCCACTTCTGCACGATATGCGGTAGGCGACCCTCGGCGGCAGACCACGAGGCGGGCAGGTGCAGCGCAAGGTTGATGCCCAGCGACTTGGCATGGCCCTTGGAATGGAATTCCTGGAAATAGCCGTCGTACAGTTCGTACACCGGCTCTATCTGGTACTTGGTCGCCAGCAGGAATTCCTTGAAGGGTGAGGGCAGGTATTCGCCCTCGGCACGCAGGCGGATGGCCTTGATGAAGCGGGCGGCGAAGTCGGTGGTCAGCTTGTCGGCGGTCAGTTGCGGGGCCAGTTCCTTCTGCATCTGCCGGCGAATCCCGTCGAGCACTTCGCGTGCGTGCTCGCGCCCCATCAGGCTTTCGAGGTTGTCCGCGAGACGTGTGGTGATATCGGGGAAGGCATTCGCGAAGTAGGCGGAGGCAAGGTCAGCGTCATGCGCGAGTTCAGGATAGGTCTCGGCGATGCGCGCCAGCGTGATGTCCTGAGCGATGACGAAGCCGTAGGTGCTGCTCAGGGTATTGATGACCCGAGGCGTGGGGCGGAACTGTGCGGCGTCGGCGCGTGCCGAGGCACCGACAGTCATGAAACATAAGCCCAGGCCGAGCCCGACTGTCAGGGCGGCGATTGCCAGCCCGGGAATCCCGGTAAACCGTCGTCCAGCTGCAAACGCCATGCGTGACATCCTGTCAGAGTGCGAATGTGCCAATCCTATCATCGGCGTGTGGGGACTTCTTGCTTCCCCTCCTTGATTGGAAGACTAATCATGCGGAAGTATCAGGCGGCACGTCATGCCGGCGTCCGCGCTCCCCTTGTGAAGAGACCCCCAGACAATGACGTCCAGACAACACCATTATTCGGTTGATCTCGAGTGGATCGGCAATCGCGGTGAGGGCACTACGCATTACACCGCCTATGAGCGCGATTTCGTGGCCAGTGTCAGTGGCAAGCCGAGCCTTGAAGGCTCCGCGGACCCCGCCTTTCGGGGTAACGGTGCGCGCTGGAATCCTGAAGACCTGCTGGTGGCTTCCGTCTCGGCCTGCCACAAGCTGTGGTATCTGCATCTGTGTGCCGACGCCGGCATTCGTGTCATGACCTATCTCGATCACGCTGAGGGCACGATGCGGGAAGGCACCAGTGGCGGCAAAGGCGATCCAGCTGCTGAGGCGGGCCGCTTCACCGCCATCGTGCTGCGACCTGAGATCACCCTGGCCGCCGGCGACGATATCGCGCTCGCCCTTGAGCTGCACCACCGGGCGCATGCGCTGTGCTTCATCGCCAATTCGCTGAATTTCCCGGTCAGCTGCGAGGCAGTGATCACCCATCAGTGATGGGCAGCTTCAGTCCGCGTCAGACTGACCGTGTCGGACTGACCGTGTCAGAACCCGAAAGGCCACCAGAGCAATCTGGTGGCCTTTTTTGATTTCAGCGCTTTATGACACTTCAATTTGTACCTTAAAAAGGTAAGCCACTAGCAGAAATTTAATAGTGCAATAGTGCAATAGTGCAGTAGTGCAATAAAGTTTTGCTCAAAACTAGAACGCATGAAATTAGATTAGGCGAAGAACAGTTAAAGCGCCGAATAAGCTTTGCGCTTACTGGGTCTGTAAAAGGGGCTGCTGCTTCGGCATCTTTTTTAAAATAGACGCAGTGCTTAGTCAACACTTTTTTTGGATTTTTATTTTTGAGTTTTTAGTTGAAGTGGCTGAGGTTTTATGAATTATAATATTGGTGTCAGATCATCGATAGATCGATTACTGGAGATAGGGATATGCGAGGAAAGAAAGTAACAAGTCAAGAAAGTTTAGCGATGATTAAAATGTGGTCGACGCAAGCTTATTCGCAAGATGAAATCGCTGATATTATGGGGCTGGCCGAAATTACAGTAAAGCGAACTATATCCTGCTATTTAGGTGATGGATATGAGCCTTGCTGTCCGAAGCCTGGTTGTCAGAAAATCAAGATTGAGTGTGAAAGGTTGAAAAAAGTTAATATGGTACAAAAAGATAAGCTAGAAAAAATTGAATCGGTTTGTAAGTTTTAAGTTTAAAGCTTGCATGACATGTGGATAAGTATCTCATAAATGGGGGGAGCATCCCCCCCAAATAATTCAAAACTAATGATCAGCCGCGTGCGTTCACTTCCTCGATCAGCTGGCTTGCGCCAGTGAGGTCGGGCAGGCAGGCACCATCGGCGATCTTCGCCAGCAGCACGTCCTCGGCCTGTTGGACCTCGATGGCGTGGGTGGCGATGGCGGAGACCTCTGAGGGGGCCATGACGATGACACCGCTTTCGTCTGCGAGGATGGCATCGCCCGGATTGACGACCACGCCGCCGATGCTGACCGGCACGTTGAGTGCGCCGCCGATTCCGGCGAAGCGGGTGGTAAGCGAGGCGACCCCGCGACTCCACACCGGGAAATGCTTGTCGCGAATGGTCAGCGCATCGGTGGCCATGCCGTCGATCACCACGCCTGCCACGCCCAGGCGTGAGGCGACCGTGGTCATCACGCCGCCCCAGCAGGCGCGGTGGCGATCGCCCTGACGATGCACGATCAGCACATCGCCCGGGCGCACCAGACGCATCAGGTGGTTGAGCAGGGTGCCATCTTCCGGTGGCAGCGAGACGGTGACGGCGGTGCCGGCAATCCGTACCTGGGGCAGCATGCAGGCAATCGCCGGTTCGACGAAGCCGTGGGTGTGGAAGTGGCCGATGGTGGCCGTCTCGCACTGGGTGAGCTGTGCCAGCAGCTCCGGCGCGACCTGGTCTGGCATGTCATTGAGTTGGTACATGGAAGTCTCTCGGCGTGGTCGGTCAGATCAGGCTGGGCAGGAAGGTGGTGAGTGCCGGTACCCAGTAGAGCATCAGCATCGCGAACAGGAAGCAGATGACGATGGGCCAGGCGGCGGCGTAGATGGTCTGCATCGGGGTCGCGGGGGCGGCACCTTTCACCGCGAACAGGTTGTAGCCGAAGGGCGGGGTGAGACTGCCCACCGAGATGTTGATCAAGAACAGCGTCCAGAACCACACCGGGTCAAAGCCATACAGCTTGACCAACGGCGCGTAGATGGGAATCACCACCATCATGAAGGCGATCTGGTCGATGAACATGCAGGCGATCAGCGGAATCAGCATCAGGATCAGCAGCATCCATACCGGGTCGAGATCCAGCCCGGTCACGCTGCTCACCAGCCCGCTGGTCGCGCCGGTGAAGCTCAACAACTGCGAGAACAGTTTCGAGCACGCCAGGATCAGGATGATCATGGTGCTGACCTTCAGCGACGACATCACCGCTTCGCCCGCCATCTTGAAGGAGAACTTGCGGTAGTAGGCGGCGACCAGCAGTGAGCCCAGCACGCCGGTGGCGGCGGACTCGGACGGTGTGGCGATACCGAGCAGGATCAACCCGAGCACGGCGAAGATGATGATGCTGAACGGCAGCATGTTGATCAGGGCGCGACGCTTCTCCTTTGTCGTGCCGCCACCGCTTTCATCGACCGGCGGCGCGCGGCGAGGGTCCAGCGTGATGCGCACCTTCACGTAGAGGATGAACAGCGCAGCCAGCAGGATGCCGGGCAGAATACCGGCGATCAGCAGCCGCGCGATGGAGACATCCACCATCGAGCCGATGATGATCACCAACAGGCTCGGCGGGATGATCGGCGCGAGACTCGCCCCGCCCAGAATCAGGCCGATGGAGAGCTTGTCGTCATAGCCGCGCTCCTGCATGGTCGGCAGCGCCGAGCGACTGAGCATGGCGGTCACGGCCAGTGCCGAGCCGGACAGGGCGCCGAACAGGGTCGAGAGGGCGACGACGAAGAAGTAGAGGCGGCCTTTCATGCGGCCCATCAGGGCATCCAGCGAGTCGAAGATCACATCGATGGAGCCGGAGCGGAACAGCAGCTCCCCCATCAGCACGAACAGCGCGATGGTGGTCAGCGTCTCCGAGGTCATGCTGTCGTAGACACTGTTGGCGAACATGCCGAAACCGGCGGTGCCCATCAACCACAGCGTGCCCAGCACGTTGATGGTCAGGAAGGCGGCGAAGACGGGGATGCCGAGGGCGAACAGGCCCATCAGCAAGGCGATGGCCAGGCCCAGAGAGAAATACCATTCCATGACTCAGGGTCCTTTTCTGGCGTCGGTGGTCGCCGAGGAGGCGGCGGAGTCGGAGTCGTCCGATGGGGTCGTCTCGGGCGCGGCGCGCGTGAAGGCGTGGCGCAGGAAGTAGAGGGCCGCATTGATCAACGCGTAGGCGATGAAGGAGGACACCCAGACCTTGGGGATATCGAGCCCCATGGCGGTGGTGGTGTGGTACTGGAACTGACGCAGGCTTTCCTGCAGGCAGATCCAGCCGGCCACGGCGCAGACGCCACCGGTGATCAGCGCCAGCAGGCGGTCATAGAGGGCGCGGGTGGCAGGGCTGAGGCGTTCCGGCAGCACGGTGATGGCGATATGGCCATGGGTACGTGCCAGTTCCGGCGCGGCCAGCGAGATGGAGAGGCACAGCAGGTAGGCCACCATCGCGCCGGACCACAGGGTGGGCGAATTGAAGAAATAGCGCGCGATGACTTCCAGCCAGAAGCACAGGACGATGCCACACAGGGTGACACCGCCCAGAAGGAAGCCTGCTCGCGTCACGCCGTCATGCACACGTGCAAGCAGGGTTGGCATGGTGGATTCCTTACTCGCTGACGGTGGTCAGGTGCTTCTCGATCGCCAGCTCGCGCATGGCGGTCACGGCTTCCGGCGACTTGTCGATGCCCAGCTGCCAGATACCGTCGGTGACCAGGGCATCCAGACGCTCGGCATCTTCCGGGGCGAATTCGGTGGCCTGCATGCCAGCCTCGTTCAGCGCCTTCCATTCCTCGATCGCCAGTTCATCCAGCACCGGGACGATCTCGGTCTCCAGCTGACGGCCCTCGTCAAGCAGCACCTTCTGCTGCTCTGGGGTCAGGCTGTTGAAGGCGTTGAGGTTCATCAGCACGAAGTTGTAAGTCTGACCGAAGGTCGGCTTGGAGTAGTAGCCGGCGACTTCCTGCCAGCCCATGTCCTTGACGCCGTTCAGGCCCCAGGCCGCGCCGTCGATCACGCCACGGTCCATCGCCGAGTAGACGTCGCCACTGGACATCAGCACCGGCGTACCGCCCAGCCCCTTGGTGACATTGGTATAGGTGGGGCTGCCGCGCAGACGACGCCCGTCCAGACCCGGCGTGCCGGTGATCGGCTCCTTCAGCACGTACTGGAAACCATGGCTGCCCAGCGGCGGAATCGCGATCAGCTTGAGGCCCAGGCCGTTGTAGTGCTCATCGACCATGTCCCACAGGCCGGATTCGCGGGTCTGTTCCGGATTCACTGCCACGCCATCCATCGCCGCGCCGACGCCAGTGGTGTTGGTGTGATAGGCGGCGTGGGTGTAGAGCAGCTGGAAGACACCGGCAGCGACGGGCTGCAGCTGCTCGAAGGGCGGCACGACGTCCGGGCCGGTCAGCTGGATGGTGAGGTCGGCGGCGTCATTGGCTTCGACTTCCTTGATGAAGCGCTGGGCGATTTCACGGGAATAGGCGGTGGTCTGGTCGTAACTGGACAGCATGCGCAGTTCGGTGGCCATTGACTGGGTGGCCGGGAGCAGTGCGAGCAGCGGGAGCAACAGAGCGGGCTTGAGGGTTTTCATAGCAGTTTCCACTTTATCGTTATTGTGTCGGGCGATGCTGACTGCACGTACCTGGTGGGATCAGATGGCCAGGAGGTGCAGCGGCGTCCCTTGCGACTTGTCGTTGATGGTACGTCTTCAATCTATGAGCCGCCTTGGCTGCGGTCAACGAATCATCAGCCTTTTGGGCTTTCAAATTTCAATATGCAGTATTTGCGAGATTTATGTAAGAAAACCTGTGTGTTTTGTCCAGTGACTTCCAGCGTCAATTCGAGGGGCATAGTTCGGCAATTCAAGGCAAAGTCCCGGTGCGAACCACAAGGCAACACGAGATGATCCTGGTAGAGAAACCAGAGTGATACTGGCAGATATCTCAGAGTACTTCTGACCGATACAGGGGGATGAATCTGGTGGAAAGCGATGGAATACAAGGTGAGAACGCAAGGGAAGGGGGGAGAAAAAGAGGAAAGAACAGACACCACTGCAAGAAAGGCAAGAACCGCAGGGCTTCGAGCGAAGACCGCAACAAGGCCCCGGTTCTCGATGTCGTGATGACAGCATCGGGAACCGGGGCTTCATGTTGCATGCATCAGGTCCTATGCATCAGGTCTCATGCAGCAGGTCTCATGCATGACGAGGCGTGCCCCAGCGTCTGACAGCGGCGCGAGTCCCGCTCATCAGGCTCAGCGCGTGGCGGTGTCGGTCGCGAGGTTCAGACTCGGCTTGCGCAGCGCCAACGGCATCAGTGCCAGCGAGACCGGCAGGCCGATCATCACCGGATGCAGCCCGAAGGGATGACCCAGCAGCTGCCAGAGAATGGCGGTGGCAAGCCCGCCCCACATCATGATCACCCCGCCGCGCGGGTCTGGCGAGCGGCGACACAGGGCCACCACCGTCGGCACCAGTACCCCGCAGACAAGCATCGCGCTGCCAAGAATCCAGATATCCAGCAGGCGCGGGGCGTAGAGTGCCAGACCCAGCGAAATCAAGGACATGGCGATCACCGAGTGACGGCTCATGCGTAGCATGAAGGCATCATCACGGCCCTTCATGCGCGGCTTGATCACGTCATTGGCAATCGACGAGGCGCCGGCGATGAAGAACGAATCCGCACACGAGATGATGGTCGCCAGCAGCACCACGACCATGCTGACCATCAGCGGCAGTGGCAGGGTGGCCTTGATGATGGCGTAGAAGGACAGGTCCGGATTGGCCACCGCGATGTCCAGGCCCAGCCTGGCGAAGGCACCGATCAACACCACGGCACCACCGACCAGCAGCGTGAAGACGATGGCCACGGCGTAGCCGGTACGTGCCGCCTTGAGGCTGCGCGCGGCCCAGAAGCGCTGCCACAGGTCCTGGCGCACGAACTGATAGGCGCCGATGGTCAGCATGTAGACCGCCAGTTCATGGCCGGAGATGCCGGTCAGGCTCAGGAAGTCAGGGCTGCCCTGTGGTGTGGGCGATGCACTGATGATCTCCCAGCTGCCGCTGGCGTAGTAGACGGTGACCAGAAGGAAGAAGATGCCCAGTGTCTGCAGGGTACCGAGAATCGCATCCGACCAGATGACCGCCATCAGGCCGCCCAGCCACGTCTTGGCGGTCAGCAGCGCCCAGGTCAGCAGGATACCCACCGGCAGCGCCAGGCCGAATACCAGCTTGAGCACCGTGGCCACCGCCACGAACTGCATGCCGGTGATGGCCGCGTAGGCGCACAGGATGCTCAGCAGAGTGGGGAGTCTGACCCCCTCGCCGAAACGGCTGACCAGAAAGTCGGCCAGTGTCACCATCTCCAGGCGCCGGCCTTCGGCGTGAATCTTGCCGATGAAGAAGTACAGCGCGATGCCGGCGACGGTCATGCCCACCGGCAGCCACAGCTGCCCCATGCCGAAGGTGTAGCCCTTGGAGACGAAGCCCAGCAGGGTGGAGCCGCCGACGGCAGTGCCGACAAGCGTGCAGATCAGCGGAAAGGTCGCGGTGGAACGGCCGGCGACATTGTAGTCATCATAGGTCTTGATACGGCGAAAGAAATACAGCGAAAGCCCCATCAGAAATAGGCCACATGCTATGATCATGATCGAGAGAATCTCGGTTTCTCGGCTATCGAACATTGTCATTTTTCCGCATTGTTGATGTTGTATTGATCGTCATTGCCAGCTTGAGAGAAAGGCAATATATCACTCAAGTGGATGGCAATGGCGAGGCAGTGCTGACTTTCATGCTACCTGGCTCGTCACGAAGACGTTGCGTGGCCATTGCCACGCCGGGTGCGTCATTTTCTGGACAGGAATCCTCGCCATGCGACCCATCCATGACACTCTGGACTGGAACCTGCTGAGAACCTTCATCGTCATCGTTCAGGAGGAAAGTGTCAGTCGAGCGGCAGCCCGTCTCTATCTGTCCCAGCCGGCGGTGAGTCTGTCACTCAAGCGTCTGGAAGAGCGTCTCGGGCAACGGTTGATTGAACGAGACAGTCACAGCTTTCGCGTGACAGGGGCGGGGCAGGTGGTCTATCGCGAGGCCGTGGAGATCTACGCCAACGTGGCGCGTCTCGCCTCTGAGGTGGGCAACAGTCATACGGAGATTTCCGGGCATGTCTCGCTCCTTTTCATTACCGGCATCGAGTGCCGATTCCTTGATAGCGTGTTCGCGCGCTTTCATCGCTGTTTCCCCCAGGTCACCTTCTCGATCCAGGAGATGTCCAGTCACGAGGTGCAGCAGGGCCTGTTGCAGCGCCAGGGCGCTCTGGGCATCTGCCTGGCGCAGCAGACACCGGAGCCACTGATGTCCCAGGTGCTGGCGCGCCAGAATTACCGCTACTTCTGTGGTCGCATGCATCCGCTCTTCGGTCAGCAGAATCTGCCGCTGGAGGCGCTGCGCAATGAGCGTTATGTCTCCTTCGGCAGCGAGCAGCTCGATGGCGTGCTGTCTCCGCTGGCGATGTTCCGCGCCCGCGAGGGCTTGCAGGGCCCGGTGATCGGTCAATCCAGCAGCCTGCAGGAAATCCGCCGCATGGTGCTGGCCGGCTGGGGCATCGGCTGCATGCCGGAGCACATCGTGCGGCGTGAGGTCGAGGAGCAGCAGCTGTGGCCCTTGCCACCCTACGGTGGCGTGGCCGATATCGACCTGCACCTGATGTGGCACCGTGAGGCGCGTTTCAGCGCCGCCGAATCCACCTTCGTCGACTTCCTGCACAACGCGCTGGCCAAGGTGCCGCTGGAGGAGCGTCTGCATCGCGGTCTGGAAATGCAGCTGCCGGACGCCAATGCCGTGCTGGCCAGTGACGGCGCGCCCGCCACTTGAGTCACCCCTGGCGCTCGATCAAGACCTTGTCGTGAAGACCGTCCTCAAGCCCGTCCTGAAGCCCGTTCTGAAGCGCGTCCTGAATGGCCCGCGCCGCTGTCACCAGAGAGTCCGGGTGGCAGCGGCGCTTCGGGGGCGACCCTCGAGGGCCGACCGCCGGCTCAATAGGCCAGATTGATCCAGGTGGTCTTCAGGTCGGAGTACTTGTCCAGCGCGTGCAGTGACTTGTCACGCCCGAATCCGGACTGCTTGACGCCACCGAAGGGCACGCTGATATCGCCATCGGCGTAGCAGTTGACCCACACCAGCCCCGCCTTCAAACGCCGCGAGACACGATGGGCACGCGCCAGATCCCGCGTCCACAGCCCAGCGCCCAGCCCGTAGATGGAATCATTGGCCAGTTCGATGGCCTCTTCCTCGCCGTTGAAGCGGGTCACGCCCAGCACAGGGCCGAAGATTTCCTCGCGCATCACGGTGCTGTTCTGGCCGCCTTCCACGATGGTCGGCTCCAGATACCAGCCGCCGGCAGTGGCGTCGCTGGGGGCGATGGCGCGGCCGCCCTGATGCAGTGTCATGCCTTCCGAGAGCGCTGTCTCGACGAAGCCGAGCACCTTCTCGTGGTGGTCCGCGCTGACCAGTGCGCCCATGCGCGTGGCCGGATCGAGCGGATCACCGGCCGGCATGGCGCGGGCGCAGGCGATCAGGTGCGGAATGAAGTCATCGAAGATGGCCTCATCGACGTACAGGCGCGAACCGGCGATGCAGACTTCGCCCTGATTGATGAAGATGGCGTCTGCCGCGGCGCGTGCGGCCATGTCGAGATCCGGGCAATCGGCGAACACGATATGCGGCGACTTGCCGCCGCACTCAAGCCACACACGCTTCAAGTTGGAGTCGCTGGCGTAGCGCATGAAGCGCTTGCCGGTGGCGGTGGAGCCGGTGAAGGCCAGCGCATCGACTTCCATGTGCAGGCCAAGCGCCTGGCCCGCCACCGCGCCCAGCCCCGGCGTGACGTTGAAGACGCCCGCCGGAAGGCCGGCTTCATCGGCGAGTGCCGCCAGACGCAGCGCGCTCAGGCTTGAGGATTCGGCCGGCTTGAGTACCACGCTGTTGCCCAGCGCCAGCGCCGGGGCGAACTTCCACGACGCGATCATCAGCGGGAAGTTCCACGGCACCACCGCCGCGACCACTCCCAGCGCTTCACGGGTAATGGTGGCGTGCACGTTCTCGCCGGTGGGCGCGATCTCGTCGTAATGCTTGTCGATGGCCTCGGCATACCAGTCCACCGCGCGCGCGGTTTCCGCCAGATCAAAGCCCAGGCTGTCGCCGATCGGCTTGCCCATCTCCAGTGTCTGCAGCAGCGCCAGCTCTTCGGCATGCTCGCGGATCAGCTGGGCAAAGCACTGCAGAACGGCCTTGCGCGCCTGGGGTGACTGGCGCGACCACACGCCGGAGTCGAAGGCACGCCGCGCCGCCATCACGGCGCGGTCGATGTCCTGCTCGGTGCAGGCGGTGACATGCGCCAGTACGTCTCCGGTGGCCGGATTCCAGGCCGGGAAGGTGTCGCAGCCGGTGCTTTCCACATAGGCACCGTCAATGAAGGCACGGGTCTCGAAGGTCAGCGCTGCCGCGCGCTGCTGCCAGTCGGCATGGGTCAGTGGGGCGGCAGTGGTCGAAGCAGTGGCAGTGCTCATTGGGCGTTCTCCGCGGTCGTGGTGTTGGCGCTGTCGGCGAGAGAGCCGCGGCTGACGACACCGGCGCGCTTGAGCATCGCCAGCAGCAGCACGTTGGCACCGGCTCCGAGATCGGCAGGTTCGGCGTTCTCGCTCTCGTTGTGGCTGATGCCGTCCTCGCAGGGCACGAAGATCATCGCCACCGGATTGATGCCGGCGATCTGCACGGCGTCGTGACCGGCACCGGTTTCCATGTCGCGGAAGCTGAGGTTCAGCGCCTGACTTGCACTGCGCACCATCTCGATCAGTTCCGGCGCGAAGGGCGTCGGCGGAATGTGCTGCACTTCGATGAGTTCGACATCGACGCGCTGCTTGTCAGCCTGATTGGCCGCGTGATACTTGAGGCACAGCGCCTTGAGCTGGTCGTGCATCTCGGCCAGCACCGCCGGCTCCAGATGACGCAGGTCGACACTGAAGCGCACCTGGCCCGGAATCACGTTGCGCGAGTTGGGATGCACATTGAATTCGCCACAGGTGACGCGACCGTTGGGCTGGTAGTCATCGGCCAGCGTCAGGATGTCGCTGACCAGCGCGCAGGCGGTCTTGAGCGCATCGCGACGGTAAGGCATCGGCGTCGGGCCGGCGTGGGCTTCCTGACCGCTGACCACCACGTCGAACCAGTGCAGGCCGAGGGAGCCGGTGACGGCGCCGATGGTGATCTCCTCCTGCTCGAGTACCGGGCCCTGCTCGATGTGCGCCTCGAAATAGGCGCCGAAATCATGGCTACCCACCGCCACGTCGCCGGCATAGCCGGTGCGCTCAAGCGACGCGGCAACGCTGTCGCCGTCGCGGTCGGTGGCGGCCAGCGCCTTCTCCAGCGGAATCAGGCCCGCATGCACGCCGGACCCCATCATCACCGGCACGAAGCGGCTGCCTTCCTCGTTGGTCCAGATCACCACTTCCAGCGGCGCTTCGGTCTCGATGCCGTGTTCATCCAGTACGCGCATGACTTCCAGGCCAGCCAGCACGCCGAAGCAGCCGTCGAACTTGCCGCCGGTGGGCTGGGTATCGATATGGCTGCCGGTGGCGACCGGCGGCAGGCTGTCATCGCGGCCGGGACGGCGGGCGAAGATGTTGCCGATCTCGTCGACGCGCAGCGTCAGGCCAGCGGCCTCCAGCCAGCCGGTAACCAGCTCGCGGCCGGCGCGGTCTTCTTCGGTGAGTGCCAGACGGCAGTTGCCGCCCTTGGGCGTGGCGCCGATCTCGGCCAGTGTCATCAGCGCGTCCCACAGACGCTTGCCATCGACGCGCAGGGCGAGGGAGTCCAGCACGTCTTGAGTTGAGGATGTGCTCATGTCAGATACCTGCCTTGTCGTTGCGTGTCAGGGCGTCTTCCCGGATGCCGCTGAGCAGCTTGCCCGGGGCGATGCCGTCCGGGTCATAGCGCAGCTCGATCAGGGCCGGCAGACGCTCGCGGTCGGCGAATTCCAGCGCGCGCGTGAAGCTCGCCTCGAAGTCCTCGTCCTTCTCCACCACCTGACCGAGGCCGCCGTAGGCGGTGACCAGTGCGGCGAAGTCCGGGTTGGTGAAGGTCAGGGCGATCTCGCGGCCCGGGAAGTCGTTTTCCTGGTGGGCGCGGATGGTGCCCCACATGCCGTTGTTGAACACCAGCACCACGATGCCGAGGCGGTACTGCAGCGCCACGCCCAGTTCCTGCAGGTTCATCTGGAAGCAGCCATCACCGGCGTAGCAGACGGCGGGGCGTTCCGGGAATTCGAGCTTGCTGGAAATGGCGGCGGGCAGACCGTAACCCATGGAACCGACGGTCGGGGCCAGCGAGCTGCCCAGGCCACGGAAGCGCACGTAGCGGTGGGCGTAGAGCGCGTAGTTGCCGGCGCCGACGCTGATGCAGCCCTTGCCATCGAGAATGCGGTCGACGGTCAGGCTGACCTTGTCCAGGCTCAGCGGTCCCGGCGACGGCTGTTCTTCCAGCGTGGCCAGATAGGCGGCGCGCGCCTCGCGGGTGATGCCGGACCAGCGTGGCGCGCTGTCCGGTGACAGGGTGGAGAGCGCCAGCGCGAAGCCGTTGACGTCGGTATTGATGGCCAGCGTCGGCTGATAGACACGGCCCAGCTCCTCCGGGTCGGCGTAGATGTGCACCAGCTTCTGGGTCGGCACCGGTGACTGCATCCAGCTATAGCCTTCGCTGGTGGCTTCGCCGATGCGGGTACCGACGGCGATCACCAGGTCACTCTCGAGGAGTTGCTGGCGCAGCTCGGCGTGCATGCCCATGCCGACGTGACCGGCGAATTGCGGCAGTTCCGCATCGACACATTCCAGACGGCGCCAGGCGACCCCGGTGGGGATGTCGAAGCGCTGGGCGAAGCCTTCCAGCGCGACCTGGGCGTCGCGGGTCCAGCCGCTGCCACCGACCAGCAGGAAGGGACGCTCGGCAGTCGCGAGCAGGCCCTTGAGCTCATCCAGCTGCGGCTGCCCCGGATAGGTGGCCAGACGCGGGTGCGGCTTGACGTCCGCGACCTGTGCCTCGCCCCACAGGGTGTCTTCGGGCAGTGCCAGCACTACCGGCCCCGGACGACCGCTGCGCGCCACCTGATAGGCGCGGGCGATGTATTCCGGAATGCGCGAGGTGTCGTCGATCTGCGCGACCCACTTGGTCATCTCGCCGAACATGCGGCGGTAGTCGATTTCCTGGAAGGCTTCGCGTTCGATGAAGTCGCCACCGACCTGACCGATGAACAGGATCATCGGCGTGGAATCCTGATAGGCGGTGTGCACGGCGATGGAGGCGTTGGTGGCGCCCGGGCCACGCGTGACGAAGCACACGCCCGGCTCGTTGGTCAGCTTGCCGTAGGCTTCGGCCATGTAGCCCGCGCCACTTTCCTGGCGGCAGACGATGGGGTCGATGGCGCCCTTGTGCTCATTGAGCGCATCGATGCACGGCAGGTAGCTTTCGCCGGGCACCAGGAAGACACGCTTGGTGCCGTGCAGTCGGATCTGGTCGACGAGGATCTGCCCGCCATTGCGCAGCGGCAGAGTGGATTCGTGAGTGTAGGTGTCAGCGGCCTGAGTCATGGGAAGGTTCTCGTTGTGGTTGCGTAAGGTGAATAGGCTGTCGGTGCAATAAAAGCTGTCAGAGCGAAAGAGGCTGTCAGAGCAAAGAGGCTGTCAGAGCGAAAGAGTGGGCCGGAGCGATGTCGTCAGCGGCGCAGGCGGTGACTGTCTGCGGGCATCAGGTCGTAGAGCGCTTCGAGCTGATCGGGGTGGATGACACACCGCGCATGCAGTCCCTGCTGGTTGGCCCAGTGCTGGTCGGTGCCCAGTCCGTGCTGCCAGCGCCACGGACCATCGATGGCCAGTCGCTGATGTGTCCTGCAGGCCACGGCCAGTCGCTGGCGCCACGGTTTCAGGGTTTCGGTGATGATGGCGGCGGGCTGGTCTGGCATCAGGCCCAGGTCAGTGGCCAGGTCCCCGGTACCGATCAGTGCGCCCAGCAGGCGTGACGTGTCACGTCCCGGTGCGAGCAAGGCCTCGGCGTTCACCAGGCCGGCCTCGCTTTCCAGGGTCGCGATGCTCTTCAGACAGCCCGCGGGCAGGGCATGCAGGCGTTCCTGCTCGGCGAGCGCCTCATCCAGCGCGGCCAGCTGACTGCGCTGCTCGACCGCCGGTAGAAAGACCGCAGCAGGTGTGCCGGCCAGTTCGCCCAGTGCGGTCTGCAGCAGGGCGGCCAGCTCCTCGCGACCGCCGTGCTCCAGCAGGTTGAGGCGTACCGCCGGCCACAGATGCAGGCGACGGGCACGTCTGGCGAACTCGGCGAAGCGACTGATCGCCAGTGCACGGCCTTCGGGGGCGGTGAATTCCTCGAGATCGACCACGATGGCATCGGCACCGCTGGTGAGCGCGGCTTCCAGTCGTGCGGCGTCATCCCCGGGCACGAACAGCCAGCGCTGCGGGAGGGGCTGAGTGGCAAGAGAGGTCATTGCTCAGCCCTCCATCAGGTTGGGCAGGAACAGCACGAGTTCCGGGATGAAGGTGATCAGCATCAGCACGGTCAGCATCGCGCCCAGCATCAGGCCCAGCGGACGCAGCGAGTCGCTGACGTTGATCCCGGCGATGCGACACGCGGCCATCAGGTCGATCCCCAGCGGTGGCGTGTTGGCGCCGATGGCCAGATTGACGGTCAGCAGCACCCCGAAGTGCACCGGGCTGATGCCGTATTGCGCCAGCAGCGGCATCACGATGGGCGTCACGATGATGATGATCGCCACGCTTTCCATGAAGGAGCCCAGCACCAGCAGCACGGCGGTCAGCAGCAGTAGGACGCTGATGCGGCTGTCGGTGAATTCGCCGATCAACTGGGCGATGGCCTGCGGTACCTGCTCGTAGGTCAGACCCCAGGCGAACATGCCGGCCGCGCCGATGATCAGCAGGATGGCGCCGGTGGTCTCGGCGGTGGCGCGGACACTGTCCAGAAAGCCCTGCCAGGTGAGGCTGCGATAGACACAGGTACCGATGATGATGGCGTAGAGAATCGCGGAGGCGGCGGCCTCGGTGGGCGTGAACACCCCGAAGCGGATACCGCCGATGATCATCACCGGCACCATCAGCGCTGGCATGGCACTGAGCAGCGCGCGGCGACGCTCGCCGGGCACACGGGCCGCGACACCGCCGGACCAGCCATGCTTGCGTGACAGGTAGAGGGCGACGCCGACCAGCGCGACGGTCAGCATCAGGCCGGGGATGATGCCGCCCATGAACAGCTGGCCCACCGAGGTGTTGGAGGTGGTGCCGTAGACGATCATCACGATGCTGGGCGGAATCACGGTGCCGATGGAGCTGGCGGTTCCGACCAGCGCACTGCTGAAGCCCTTGTCATAGCCGTTGCGGGCCATGGTGGGCAGCAGCATGCTGCCGATGGCGATCACGTCCGCCACGCCGGAACCCGACAGCGCGCCGAACATCATGCAGGCCAGCACCGCGACCACCGCCAGGCCGCCGCGGATGTCACCGACCATCGCCATGCACAGGCGCACCAGGCGCTCAGTGAGGCCAGCGCGATTCATCAACTGGGCGGCGAGCACGAACAGCGGAATCGCCAGCAGGGTGAAGCTTTCCATCCCGGCCACGAACTGCTGCGCCGAGACCATCATCGGCGCGGCACCGAAGGCCAGCAGGTAGAAGAGGGCCGACATCAACAGCGCGAAGGCGATGGGGATGTCAATGAGGATGCCGAGCGCGAATACGCCGAGCAGAGCCAGGGCGCCGAGTGTCATGGGGTATCTCCTTGGCGAGAGGAAGCGTTGTCAGGCGCAGTGGCATCCGTCTCGTGAACCTCGGCTCCGATGGCCGAAGGGCTCAACAGATGCTCAAGCTGGATCAGAGCCATCGCGGTGCAGCACAGCGGCACGGACAGGTAGACGATGCCGGCGGGAATCTGCAGCGCGGTGGTGGTCTGGCGCATCGTGATGGCGCTCAGGTCCATGCCTGCCTTGGCCAGCAACAGCAGCATGATCAGGATCATCGCGTCGGTAATACGGCCGGTGATGCGCTGGGCACGCACCGAGCGCACCAGCAGCGGCAGCAGGCCCGCACTCAGGTGAGTGCGGTTGCGGGTGCAGGACACCGCGGCCAGCAGGGTGGTCCATACCAGCACCAGCTGCGGCAATTCCTCTGCCCAGTGCGGCGGCTGACCCATCACCCAGCGCATGAAGACGGTCCAGATCACCAGTGCCGACAGCGCGGCCACGCCACTGGCTGCCAGGGCCAGACAGCCCCGGCAGCACCAACGTGAGAGAGTGATCATCAAGGTGCGCACGGCACACAACGCGGCCAGCGGCTTGACGGAGGGAGAGGCGGAAGACATCGTCACTCGCCCTTGCGGTATTGCTCGACCAGGCCCATCAGCTCAGGCCCGAAGACGTCGGCGTAATCAGCCCACACACCCTGCACCTTGGCATTGAAGGGCGCGGTATCGACCTCGTTGACCTGCATGCCGGCTTCTTCCAGCTTGGCGACCAGCTCGGCGTCATCCTTCTGGGTCATCGCGCGCTGCTTGTCACGCCATTCGTCGGCGCTCTTCTGCACAGCGGCCTGATCCTGCTCGGAGAGCTGATTCCAGGTGAAGTTGGAGATGGTCAGACACGCCGGTGCCCAGACGTGACCGGTGAGGGAGACGTAGTCCTGCACTTCGCTGAAGGAAGAGGAATAGATGATGGCCAGCGGGTTTTCCTGGGCATCGAACACGCCCTGCTGCAATGCGGAGTAGAGCTCACCGAAGGACAGCGGCGCCGGGCTTGAACCCAGCGCGGTGAAGGTATCCAGGCGCATCTTGTCCGGCGTGACGCGAATCTTCAGGCCGGCGAGGTCTTCCGGGGTGGTGATGGGGCCGCGATTGTTGGTGACGTGACGGAAGCCGTTCTCCCACCACGACAGGATCTTCATGTTGTGCTCGTCGGCGATGTCCTCGAGCGCATCGCCCAGCTTGCCGTCATAGGCGGCGTAGGCGTGTTCGCGGTCCGGCCAGGAGTAGGGCAGTTCGACGATGCCGAAGCGCGCATCCAGCGGCTGGAAGGAACCACAGCCGATCACGCCGGCCGGTACGCTACCGATCTGCATGCCTTCAACGACGGTCTTCTCGTTGCCAAGCTGACCACTGGGGAAGACCTGGAAATTGACGCGGCCCTCGGTCGCTTTGGCGACATCCTTGGCGAAGCCTTCGGCCGCGATGTTCCAGCTATGGGTCGGCGCCAGCACGTGGCCGAGCTTGATATCCTGGGCCTGGGCGGCGCTCAGCGGCAGGGCACAGGCCGCCGTGATGGCAGCAGTCAGCAGGGCAGGCTTCAGCGGGACGGATTTCATCGGGACACCTCTTGGAATTGTTATGGTCGTGACAGGCGTCTCTGTGTACGCCTTGACCCAAGAGTGTGTTCTGCTCGTGTATTTCGGTAGTTGCGAATTCTTATTCTTGGTATTAACCAGATTTATGCTGGGTCTGGATGCCCCGCCCATCTGACCGCCCAGTTCTTTTATATACCGTTATCTTCTTTGGTACCCATTTCAGTTCTGGCAAGCCTGAGAGAAGCAGCAGTCATCGGGACACGCAACGCAAGGCGCCCGCGAAGAGGCGTGTCTTCGCGGGCGCTGATATGTCACTGATGTTCGTTGAGGCGGCCTGGTCGGCGTCTGAATGTCGCCTGACTGTCGTTCAAGAGCCGCGCTCGGGTCAGGCCACTGCCTTGTCCAGTGCCTGGCTGACATCGGCGATGATGTCGTCGATATGCTCGATCCCCACCGAGATGCGAATCAGGTCCGCCGAGACACCGGCCATGGCGAGTTCTTCCTCGTTGAGCTGGCGGTGGGTGGTGGAGGCCGGGTGGCAGGCCAGCGACTTGGCGTCACCGATATTCACCAGGCGCAGAATCATCTGCAGCGCATCGATGAACTTGCCGCCGGCGATACGCCCGGCTTCAGCCTGATCGGCCCCTGTCGCGTCCGTCTTGATACCGAAACTGATGATGCCGGAGGCCTTGCCGCCGGTGATCTTCTGGCAGGTGGCGTGATAGGGGCTGTCCGGCAGGGCGCCGTAGTTGACCCAGCTGACGCTCGGATGCTGCTGGAGGTAGTCGGCCAGCGCGAGCGCATTGCTGCAGTGGCGTTCCATGCGCAGGGCGAGTGTCTCCAGTCCCTGCAGCAGCAGGAAGGCACTGTGCGGGGCGAGCGCGGCGCCGGTATTGCGCAGCGGCACCACGCGACAGCGACCGATATAGGCGGCCGGGCCGAAGGCTTCGGTGTAGACGACGCCGTGATAGGAGGGGTCTGGCTCGTTGAGGATCGGGAAGCGCTCCTTGTGGGCGACCCAGTCGAACTTGCCGGAATCGATGATGATGCCGCCCACGGTGGTGCCGTGGCCGCCGATGTACTTGGTCAGCGAGTGGATCACGATGTCGGCGCCGTGATCGAAGGCACGACACAGCACCGGGGTGGCCACGGTGTTGTCGACGATCAGCGGCACGCCATGCCTGTGGGCGATCTCGGCCAGACGCTCGAGATCGACGATGTTGCCGGCAGGATTGCCGATGGACTCGCAGAACACCGCTTTGGTCTTGTCATCGATCAGCGCTTCGAGTGCGGCGAAGTCATCAGAGGCCGCCATGCGCACCTCGACCCCCTGACGCGGCAGGCTGTGGGCGAACAGGTTGTAGGTGCCGCCATACAGCTGACTGGTGCTGACGATGTTGTCACCGACTTCCACCAGCGCCTGGATGGCATAGGTGATCGCCGCCATGCCGGAGGACACCGCCAGCGCCGCGATCCCGCCTTCGACGGCGGCCATGCGCTGCTCCAGCACGTCATTGGTCGGGTTCATGATGCGGGTATAGATGTTGCCCGGCACCTTGAGATCGAACAGGTCCGCGCCGTGCTGGGTGTCGTCGAAGGTGTAGGAGGTGGTCTGGTAAATCGGCACCGCCGCCGCCTTGGTAGTGGCTTCCGAGGTGTAGCCGTGATGCAGGGCGAGCGATTCCAGCTTCATGTTGTCGACTGACATGGCAGTGTCCTTGTGCGAGAGCGTGGCGAAGATCTTGTTGTAGGGTGCGGTTTTCGTGCGTGCCGTTTTCATGCGAGCCGTGTGCCGTTCAGGTGCTGCCGCAATCGGCAGGCATGGCGCGGGCCGCGATGCCGCTCAACATTAGCAACGGGGCATCTCCAGGTCCATGCGTCGTTCACGCCGTCACGACAGGCCGCTGGCTGGGCGGCACGCCGAACTGGCGGCGAAAGGCGGTGGCGAAATTGGCCGCGCTGCGATACCCCGCCATCTCGGCGGCGGCCTCCACCGTGACATTGCGGTCCTGCAACAGGTGCGCGGCACGGAGCAACTGCCGCCGTCTCAGGTCCCGCGACATGGTCTGGCCGTAGGCGTCGCGATAGCGGCGCTGCAACTGGCGCACGCTCATGCCCAGCCGGGCGGCGATCTCCGCCTGACTCAGATAGGCGACTTCCCCGCTGGAGATCCCGTCCTCGAGCCTCGCCTGCCACTCTGACGTGCCCTGCAGGCGGCTCTGTGCGCTGTCATCCGCCAGGGGCGGTCTGGCCGCCAGACACTCGCTGATCACCTCAAGCGCCACTGACTCGATGCCGAGTCTAAGCGCCAGCGTTCCCGGCCGTTGGCGACTGAATTCCTCCAGGCGCTCGACCAGACGCGCAGATGGCTGCCAATGGTAATGGGCCAGATGCCGCGCCTCGGGCATCACCTCGCTGGCGCTTGAGACCCCCAGATGCCACGTCAGCCACGCCGGCGTCAGCGTCAGGATGGCGCTGTGCTCATAAGCCCCCTTGGGGCTTTGCAGTCGGAATTCGGTGGGCTCATCGAGCGCGATGCACAGTGCTCGTCCCGGCTTCAGCGCATGGTGCTTTGGCCCGAAACTGACCTTTGGCTCCCCACGCCACACCACGGCGATCTTGAGGGACGGCTCGATGCGGGAGCGAATCATCAGATCCGCCCGCTTGCGGATGCGGTTGAGGCGCATGAACAGGCCTGGCTGCACTTCCTGCAGCTGCATGTTGCCGATCAGCGCGCCATCGGCTGACTGGCCCTCGGCGGGCTGGCATTGGTGGTCGCTGGTCAGCGCGCGCGCCATGCGGTGCACGTGATCGAGCTCGATGATCCGGTGGCGTGCGCCTGCCGAGGTGTGAGAGCTGGCGAGGCCGGGAGGGGGAGTAAGGCTCATCTTGTCGCACCTGCAAACATCAGGGAGGGTTCCGCAAAGGTTTTTGTCGTCATGGAGTGCCAAAATGCCCCGTCAGTCACACAGATGCAAATAATTATCATTAGTAGGATGGCCAGGTGAGACAAGGGGACACGATGAAGAAGGTGACGGTACGGGGACGCGGTCTGTGCGGGGCAGGCACGCGTCGCTTGATGATCGGGGCGGGGGTGGTGCTGGTCAGTCTGCCGGCACAGGCGGAAGACGCGACGATGGTGCTGGATACCCAGCGGGTGACGGGCCTGCGTTTGTATGACATGGCGTCCAGTGAGCAGAGCGGCGGCTACAGCGTCGACGCTGCCACGGTGGGCTCGAAGGTGCCGGCCTCGCTGCGCGACATTCCGCAGTCGGTGAGCGTGGTGACCCATGACGCCATCGAGGACCAGAACTTCATCACCCTGGATCAGCTGGCGGCACGTACGCCGGGCGTGCGGGTGCTGAACAATGACAGCGGTCGCTCCTCGATCTTCGCGCGCGGCTATGAATACGATGCCTACAGCATCGATGGGCTGTCCGCGCCGATGTCGAGTCTGACGGGCTCGGTGCCATCCTTGACCGCCATCGACCGGGTTGAGGTCATGCGTGGGCCATCGGGCCTGTTCAACAGCACCAGTGAGCTGGGCGGGGTCATCAATCTGGTGCGCAAGCGCCCGACCGATACCTTCCAGGGCGCCATCAGCGGCAGTGTCGGTACGCTGGAAGACCGAAGCGTTAGTGTCGATCTCTCGGGGCCCATCGATGAGCAGGGCCGTATCCGCGGGCGCCTGGTGATCCGCTCCACCGAGCAGGCGCAATGGGTGGATGACAACGACAACACGCTGAATGATTTCTATGGCGCGCTGGATATCGATCTCGACGAGAATACCGAGCTGTCACTGGGGGTGATCCACAACACCAAGGACATCAGCGTCAATCAGGGGCAGCCGGTCGATGGTGACAACAACTTCAGCTATGGTCGCCGTTCGGCATTCTACGGCGCGGACTGGAACAGCTTCGAGAGCGATGCCACCGATGTGATCGCCGAGCTGACCCACCGCTTCAGCTCACGCGGCTATGGTCGACTGGCGGCGCGTTACAGTGATCGCAATGCCGATTACGAATACGCCTACAGCGGCTCTGCGCTGAGTGATACTGGCGACTTGAGCAGTGTCGCGGGCTATGCCGGTGTCACCGATGAGACCTCGGTGAGCGTGGATGCCAGCTACACCCAGGGCTTCGATGCCTTCGGCAACCAGAACGAATTCGTGGTCGGGGTCGATTACAAGACATCGGACTCGGACACCACCGCGGCGCGCACCGGCAACCTGACCGGCTCCAGCGCCAGCATCAGCGAGCTTAACAACCTGGCCTATGTCGACATTCTCGGCAATGCCCGGGATGGCGTGAGCGGTTACAGCCTGTCGCGCACCGAGACCACCCTGGAAGAGCAGGGCCTGTACGGCAAGGTGACGCTGCGTCCCGTGGCACCGCTGGCAGTGATACTGGGCGCGCGCGTCAGCCAATTCTCGGCCGAGACCGAAGACAAGCTCAATGGCGGCAGCAGCGACATGCAGGACACCGCCGTCACGCCCTACGGCGGACTCGTCTATGACCTGGACGCCGACCACTCCCTCTATGCCAGCTACTCCAGAGTCTTCGAGCCGCAGACCCGCGAAGGCGAGGATGGCGAGCTGATCGACCCGCGCGAAGGCGAGCAATACGAGATCGGGATCAAGGGCAGCTATCTGGATGGGGCACTGAATGCGCGCATCAGCGGCTTCCAGCTGACCGATAGCCACCGCGCTGCCTCCTCGACCGACGGTAGCGTCAGTTACTCGGTGGATTCCGGCAAGATGCGCATCACCGGTGCGGAGCTTGAACTGGCCGGCAATATCACGCCGCAGTGGGATGTCATCTTCGGCTACACCTACATGGACTCCGAAGTGCTGGAAGCCGGCAGCTCCGATACCTTGCTGATGCTGATGCCCAACAACATGGTCAATCTGTGGACCCAGTATCGCTTCGAAGGCACCCTGCTGGACGGCGTATCCGTCGGTGCTGGCATGACGGCGCTGAGTGACTTCGACAGCACCCAGGGCACCATTCATGCACCGGGCTATGCGGTATTCGATGCCATGCTCGGTTACCAGTTCACGCCACGCCTCAGCGGCCAGCTGAACGTCTACAACCTGTTCGACCGCGAATATTACGTGCGCGCCGGTTCGGCCAGTGTCTTCAACTTCGTGGGACGTCCGGCCAGTGCCGTCGCGACCCTCAAGTACGAGTTCTGAGCATGACACTCATCAAGGCGACAACGGCAGTGAGAGAAGGACAGGGACGTCCTTCTCGCGCTCGTCCACCGTTTCATGACCGATGGCACCACCGATTGCACGACCGACTGCGTGGCTGGGGACGCCGGTGGGTGATGGCAGGAGTGACGTCAGGCGTGCTGCTGTCATCCGCCCCCGTCATGAGCCACATGGGAGACGCCAGGGTGCTGCAGGGAACGACGACCGCATTCACGCAGCACTCAACAGCCACGGGACATGACTACCTGATCCAGGTGACGCTGCCGCAGATCGCACCTTCCCAGGGCGGCTATCCGGTACTGCTGGTGCTGGATGGCAATCGTCATCTTGATCTGTTCACGGCAGCGCGCGACATATTGGGACGCCGTGGATTTGACAAGGCGCCGTCAGATCTCGCCATCGTCGCGGTCGGTTATGCGGGGAGTGACGGTCGCGGCCCTGACAGAGCCTTTATCTCTAAAGCACGCTTCAAGGATTTCACGCCACCGCTCACCACCGGCACGGCGCCAGAGGGTACCGGCGGTGGCGAGGATTTTCTCGCCTACCTGACCCAGTCTCTGCTGCCTGAACTGGCCTCACGCTATCCGCTCGATCTCGAGCGGCCTGCGCTGGTCGGCCACTCACTCGGCGGCCTGTTCGCGCTCCATGCCCAGCAGAAGGCGCCCGAGGCCTTCGGGGCCATCTTCGCGATCAGCCCTTCGCTGTGGTGGCGGCAGGAGAATGACCCGGCCAACTGGCCGCTGCGTCTTGCCTGCTCCGAGATGGCGGGCCCGGTGTACATCGCCGCTGGCGGACGCGAGCAATCGCCGCAGCCCAGGCGGCAGGACCCTGAGCGTGACAGGCTGCGTGTCCAGCGCGCGATGATCGACAACGCACATGAGCATGCACGCCAGCTGCGCGAGCACTGTCCGCAGGCAGCCGTCCAGTGGCGACTGTTCGAGGGCGAAGACCACGGCAGCGTGATGTGGCCCGCCGCGCGGGCAGTGATGGAACGCTTGATGAGGCCACGTTGATCGCGGATGCATGAGCTGAACAACGTAAGCAGTGAAATGGAGTAGAGAGTGAAAGCAAACGGCGGCATCAGCATGGGACATTCTTCGTCCTGGCTGATGCCGCCGTCGTTTTGCTTCAGGGCTGCTTGTGTCAGAGCAGCGCTTACATCACCGCACGTACCGCGAGGAACAGCACGGTCGGGGCGAGCAGGATGCCTAGGCCAGTGTAGAAGGTGGCGGTCATGGCACCGTAGGGCACCAGGCGGGCGTCGGTGGCGGCAAGGCCCGCCGCCACACCGCTGGTGGTGCCGATCAGGCCACCGAAGATCATCGCGGAGCGCGGATTGTCGAGCCCGATCAGGCGCGCCGTCATCGGCGTGGCGACCATGGTCAGGATCGACTTCACCAGGCCGGCGGCGATCGACAGCGCGACCACTTCGGAACTGGCCCCGAGCGTGGCACCGGTGACCGGGCCGACGATGTAGGTGACCGCGCCCGCACCGATGGTGGTGATATCGACAGGATCGGTATAGCCGAAGGCGATGGCGACGCCACCACCGGCGACGAAGGAGATCAGCACGCCGACGAACAGTGCGATGACACCCCGAAAGCCGGTCTGACGGATTTCCTTGAGATTGACCCCGTAGGCGGTGGCGATGATCGCGAGATCACGCAGCATGCCGCCCCCCATCAGGCCGAGTCCCGAGAACAGCGTGACATCCGAGAGCCCCTTGCTGCCGCCGGTGGTCGCGCCACCCACGTAGGCCAGCACCAGGCCGAGGATGATGGCGATGGCGGAGCCGTGCAGCTTGCCGCGTGTCAGGTTGTTGCTGATCCAGTAGGCGACATACATCGCCAGTCCGATCACGGCGAAGGCAGCGACCAGATGATACTTGTCGAACAGGTGGACGAGTGACTCGATCATGGGTCAGCCCTCAGTGTTTGTGAGCAGGAGTGGGGGAGGCATGGCGACTGCGATCCAGCACCGGGGCGCCTGTCGTCACTGAGGTTCTGGGGCGGTTCTCGTCGGGCAGGGGAGCCTCTTCCAGTGCGGTTTCCGGCCGCTTGCCGGTCAGCAGAGGAACGAGTGCCAGACCCAGCACCACCGCCAGCACGCCCGCGACCAGCGCGACCATGCCGCCGCTGAAGGCCGCGACCACGTTCTGGCTGGCGGCCATCGCGACCACGATGGGGATGTACATCGCGTTCCAGAAATTGATGCCGCTGGAGGTGCTGTCGGCCATCTTGCCGCGGTCCTTCAGCACACCGGTGATGAAGATGAGCAGCAGCATGGCGATGCCGACACCGCCGAGATTGGAATCGATATTGAGCATTTCTCCGAGCAGATCACCGATCACGAGACCGGCCATCATGCACCCTGCCAGCAGGGCAACTCCGTAGATCACCATGGCGTATTACCTTCTTGTTGTTGTCTGTCGCGTTTTTTTGGCGTTGCTTGTGTTGTGGCGTTTCAGGTACCGCGAGAATTCAAGAGTGTTGCAGGCGTGAATCCTTGTCGGCAGATGGGCGAACAGCGAGTGTCCATCCCCTGCCGACATGTCAGGGTCTTGCGGGTCAATATCACTCGTCAGTTCAAGGGTGAGAGGGGCTACCGGCAGCGACGATTGGCGTGATCGGCTGCCGGCAGGTTCATGTTGCTTGATACCTCAAGCCGGTTGTCTCGATGAGCGTCTTGATGAATGACGAGATAGACGCTCCGGTGGCTGTCGTTCAGGCGTGTGAGCGGGCCGGCTCAGGGGCGAACAGCTGTGCATATTCCTCGCGCAGCTGTTTCTTCTGCACCTTGCCCATCACGTTGCGCGGCAGGCTTTCGATGAAGAACACGCGCTTGGGCTGCTTGTAGCGGGCGAGCTTGTCGCTGAGGGCGGCAAGCACCGCCGCTTCATCGAGACTGCCCTGGTGGCCGGCCTGCATGACCACCACCGCGCAGACACCTTCGCCGAAGTCCGGGTGGGGCACGCCGAATACCGCCGATTCATTGACGCCGGGCATGTCATCGATCAGCAGCTCCACCTCCTTCGGGTAGATATTGTAGCCGCCGGAGATGATCAGGTCCTTGTCACGGCCGCTGATGCACAGGTAGCCATCGGCATCGATATGACCGAGATCCCCGGTGATGAAGAAGCCATCCTCGCGGAACTCGCTGGCGGTCTTCTCCGGCATCTTCCAGTAGCCCTTGAAGACGTTGGCACCGCGCACCTCGATCAGCCCTGTCTCGCCACGCGGCAAGGTGGCACCTGTCTCACGGTCGGTGATGCGCACTTCGCTGCCGGGCAGCGCCATGCCCACCGTGCCGGGACGACGCTCGCCGTCGTAGGGGTTGGAGGTGTTCATGTTGGTCTCGGTCATCCCGTAGCGTTCGAGAATCGCGTGGCCGGTACGTGCACTGAACTCACTGTGGGTCTCGCTGAGCAGCGGCGCGGAGCCGGAGACGAACAGCCGCATGCCGGCGGTCGTCTCGCGATTGAGGCGCTCGGATTCCAGCAGGCGCGTGTAGAAGGTCGGCACGCCCATCAGCACGCTGGAGCGCGCCATCAGATCCAGAATCTGCTCGGCATCGAACTTCGGCAGGAAGGTCATCGAGGCGCCCACCGTCAGCACGATGTTGCAGGCCACGAACAGGCCGTGGGTATGGAAGATGGGCAGGGCGTGGATCAGATGGTCATCACGGGTGAAGCGCCAGGTCTCGGCCAGCGCCTGACAGTTGGAGGCCAGATTGGCGTGGGTCAGCATCGCGCCCTTGCTGCGCCCGGTGGTGCCGGAGGTATAGAGGATAGCGGCGAGATCATCGGCGGCGCGTGGCTCGACTTCACTGCTTGCGCTGCACTGGCGGGCCTGCTCCATCAGGGTGCCGTCCTGCTCGGTGCCCAGACTCTCGACACGCGGCACATCACATTCCTTGCCCAGCGCGCGTGCCGTCTCCAGCACCTTGGGCTGGCAGACGTACAGGTGCGGCCCGGCGTCGCCCAGGAAGTAGCGGATCTCCTCGCCGGTGTAGGCGGTATTCAGCGGCAGATAGACCGCGCCGACCTGCAGGCAGGCCAGATACAGGATGACGGTCTCGCAGCTCTTGTCGATCTGCACTGCGACGCGGTCGCCCGGTGCCACGCCCAGCTCGCGTAGCGCAGTGGCCATCTGACCGGCGGCGCTGCGTGCCTCGGCGAAGGTGTAGCCGTGGCCTTCGATGGTATCGAGGAAGGTGGCATCCGGGCGCTCATCGAAGTTGCGCGCGAATTGCAGATAGAGGTTGTCGTGGTTGGCGTGAGACATCGTTGGCTCCAATGGCGTTGTTTTTATCGTGAGGCGTTGTCTTGTCATGAGCCTTGTCTTGTCATGAGGCGTTGACGCAAGGCGACGTTCTGATCCGGCGTGCTCCGGCAGGTGGCGTGCCTGCCGAGTGGCTCATTCCTTGTGTGACTCTTTCCTCGAGTGACTTATTTCTCGAGTGACGGCGTTGGCTTGCTGTCGCTGGCATCCGAGGCCGATTTCGGTGTGGGTGGCTGTTCGGCTGTTTTTGATGGCAGGGGCGAACTGGACAGGGTATCGCTTTCCTTCCTGGCCTCACGCTTCGGTGCCTTGGCCAGCTCCTTGTTGGCTTTCGATTCCTTCTTGACCTCACTGCTGCATACCACGCTGTCGTTGCGGCTGAAGGCCTCGTGGTTCTGCTCGATGCGGTGTGGCTCATAGAGGTAGTTGACCATCAGGCCGTGGGCCTGCTGGCGGCCATTGGGGGAGGTGTCACCCGGCCAGTTGAGGCGATGCAGGCTGGCACCGTTGCCGAGGTGGAAGCGGGCGACCGGGTCCATCGGCTGGCCGCTGCGGTGCTTGACGTTGACCAGATAGTGGGCGGCGAGGGCGCGCAGTTCCGGTGCCATCTTCTGCTGGGCCTCCTCGTCATTCATCCAGTCATCGTGCTGCAGGTGATGGGCCAGCAGGTCGGAGACTTCCAGGCCTTCCTCATCACGCGCGCGTGTCAGCCACTGACTGAAACCGGGCACCGGCGAGAGGGTGACGAAGCGGCTGAGATTGGGCAGTTCGCGTTGCAGCTCCTGCACCACCTGCTTGATCAGGAAGTTGCCGAACGAGATGCCTTTCAGGCCCTTCTGGCAATTGCTGATGCTGTAGAAGACGGCGGTGTCCGCCTCGCGTTCGGTGGTCTGGCCGCTGTTGGCGAGCAGATGCTGGATGTTGTTGGGCACGCCCTTGCACAGCGCCACCTCGACGAAGATCAGCGGCTCATCGCCGATGGCCGGGTGGAAGAAGGCGTAGCAGCGGCGGTCCTCGGGGTCGAGGCGCCCGCGCAGATCGCTCCAGTCCTGGATGGCATGCACCGCCTCGTAGCGGATGATCTTCTCCAGCACCGCCGCGGGGGTGTTCCAGTCGATGGCCTCCAGCATCAGGAAGCCGCGATTGAACCAGGAGGCGAACAGATGCGCGAAGTCGGCATCCAGCGGCTTCAATTCCGGATGCTGCTTGATGAGCTTGAGCAGGTCGGCACGCATGCGCACGATTTCATAGGTGCCGCCGGGGCACAGGTTCAGGCGGCGCAGCAACGATTGGCGTCTGGGTTCACTGGCGGCGAACAGCGCACTGAGATTAGCGTTGTCCGGGGAGTCGCGATAGGCCGCGTAGGCAGCGTGGATACGGTCTTCATCGGCGGCGTAATGCTCGGCCAGCAGCTGGAAGAAGGCGAGGCGCTGCTCGTGATCCAGCTGCTGATAATCCTCCAGCGCCCGCTGGGCCATCATGATGCGCGAGGCTTCACCGCTGCTCTCGGTGAGGCTGTGGCAGCTCTCGGTCAGGCGGGCGAGGGCGGTGTCTTCATTGCCGGCGCCGGGCGAGAGGCCAACCTGCTGACGGGCACGCTGGCCGACATGGGTCAGCAGATCCTGCAGAAAACTCAGATTGATGTTCATGGCGGTTCCTCAAGGCGCGGGACGAAGCGACGTGTTCACTGCTCAAGCTCTCAGTATGGCGTCTGAGGCTTAAATATTTGCGTCGTCTTGTTGTATACAACAGATAGGCGCATCGTGTGGTAGCGTCAAGGAATCCCATGCATGACTAGACTAAAGTCAGTTTCCTGCACGGCCACTTCCCTGTTCAATGAAGGCAGGAGAGCGAGGGCAGAATGCTGCGAGAACGGCGTGGTGCTGGGCGGGGTTGCGGTGAATCAATGACGGCTCATCAAGCATCATCGCAATGACGAGACCGTCGCGCTCGAGCTTGTAGGCTCTCGAGCTCTCAGGCTCTTCAGTTTTCCAGCGCTCAGGCTCACAGGGATTCAAGGGGCCGCTTTCGAGAGAAGCGCCGTCAGGCCACAGCACAAGGACGACGATGATGATCAAGATGTCTCATGCGCAACGCCTGCGAGACCTGCTGGAAGATGCCATCGTCGAAGGGCGCTTCCCGCCGGGCACCAAGCTCGACCCCGAAGCGCTAGGCCGCGAGTATCAGTGTTCCCGCACGCCGATCCGCGAGGCGCTGCAGCAGCTGGCGGCCTCCGGCATGGTGAAGGTGGTGCCCAAGCGTGGCACCTTCGTGACGCAGCTGGGTGTCTCGGAGCTGGTGGAACGCTTTGAAGTCATGGCGGAACTGGAAGCCATGTGCGGCCGACTCGCCGCGCGGCGCATCACCACGCAGGAGCTTTCGGAACTCAAGGACGCCCACGCCGCCTGCCGAGAACGCCTGGAAGCCGACGACGCCAATGGCTACTACTACGAGAACGGCCTCTTTCATCACTGTCTCTACCGCGCCAGCCACAACGCCTTCCTCACCGAAGAAGCCACGCGCCTGCACGCCATCCTCAAGCCCTATCGCCGCCTGCAACTCCACGTCCGCCACCGCATGCACAGCTCCTACGCCGAACACGAAGCCATCGTCGCCGCCATCGAAGCCGGCGACGCCGCTGCTGCCGAGCAGGCATTGAAGGATCATGTGCATATCCAGGGAGAGAGATTTACCGATCTAGTGGCGAATATTGAGAGGTTGCATAATTCTGCATGAGCATTCTACATCGGCCGATATGACGTGATGTTCTTGATTGAGAGGCTGAATTGTGTTGAAGATGAGATTCGGTGAGGGTGAGTTTTAGCAAGGAGGAGTGTCTTTGAAGAGAGATTGAGGCTCAAGTATCCGATTACTGGCTAGCGCTTGCAGCCATACTGGTTTTATTGAAGCGCTCCAGTGACAATGACAAACTACTTAATTTCTATCGATGGCTGTTATCTAATGCCCTCCACTATTACTACACACTAAGTTTAGTCTGTACGCCTACCGGCCTTTCCCGAGTCCCACATTTTTCTTGCGAATAACAGAATCTTGTCGTACTAATGTGGGTTTGGTGATGTGGAGTAGCCTCTCAAAGGTAGTTTTAATACCTGATGTTGGCTTTCTCAGTCTTGAATGGGGTATCCATCTAATACTCCAGAAAGGATAGGGATGTTAAAGGTCAATATCTATGGTGATTTCTAACATTGCTTGAGGGTTGTATGTTGCATTTGTACGAGGCGGTAATATTTTATATTTAAGGGGGATTTAATGCACAATGTCGTAGACTGGCTTCCAGAGTTTGAGATTTCTGCTGAAACGGATGGCGAGCTTTTAAAATATTTTATCCAACGTCCTGAAATCAACAAAGTGGTGTTTGGTAAGGCATGGCTGGTATTAGGGAAAAAAGGCTCTGGCAAGACGGCTATCCATGAATATCTTAAGTCTACTGAATCTGAAAATATTGACAATCAAGAGTCTCTCTGCATTAACTTTAGACATTATCCATGGCCGGCACATCAGATTTATAAAGAAGCATTAGGCAGTCTGAATACAGCTTATCAGAAAAGCTGGAGTTACCTAATTACAGTTAAAGCTCTTTCTAAACTTATTGAGCTTAAAAGTAGAGATGGTAAAAAGCTGTCCAAAGAGCTCGTTAAAGCTAAATCTTATATCGAGAAGATATATGGGAGTCCTAATCCAACTTTAAAAGAAGTATTGCTATCGAAAGTGATTCGTTTAAAGTCTGTTAGAGGCCCTAGTGCAGGCCTGGATGATTTAACGTTAGAGGCAGGAGAATTCACTATTGATGATATTGCATCTAGTGAAGAATTGCAGTCTAGACTTAGGACGAATGCTTTCACCTTATTGGAATATTTTGAATCTGTTTTTAGGAATAACAGTGGAGACTATAAAATATTGATTGCATTGGATCAACTTGATGAAAATTGGCTAGAGGGAGAGATCGAAGAGTATAGTAGAATGCTCGTAAATCTCCTTAACGTATGTAGCTCCCTGTCGTTGGATCCGGACTTAAATAGTAATCTCAAGGTGGTTGTGTTCTTGCGAACTGATATATATCAAACCTTAAAGTTCAATGATAAAAATAAGTTGATCCAAGGCCCATCTGTAACTATTGAATGGGATCATGATTCATTAAATGATATGTTCTATGAGAGAATCAGAAAATATGCTCCACCTAGCTCTGGGCTAGACGAAACATTGAAGTCAAATTGTGTTTTTAGCTTCAAGATGGCTAGACAGAAGACACCACCTTTTAAGCATATTATTAAAAGGTCTTTTAATAGGCCACGAGATATTATTGTTTACTTTAATAAGCTGAGAGCCGTACGGGAAGAAAATAAAGGAGCTGGTTTATATAGCTCCGCTGAGCTTTATTCGGCAGAAATAGAAGCATCAACGAGTATTTATAATGAGCTGATAGATGAATGGTCAGCCCTCTATCCGGAAATTGAAGACTTGCTTGGAGTTCTTCAGCTAATAGAATATGAGACTTTCGATAAAGCTGCTTTTGAAAAGCAATATAGAGTTGCTTTTCCGGAATCATCTGCTGCTGATATGATGAAAAGCTTAAAGTTCCTATTTGAAAATTCAATTATCGGACAAAAGCATCATGGTCGCTGGGTTTTCAGATATAATAATTTAAGATTGCTCATGAACCAAAGTAAAGATTTTAAAACTCACCCGTCCTTAAAGCATAAGCTTAGTCTATTGGAGAGCAGGCCAAGCCAAAGGTCAAACTCATGAAGTTTGATTTGTAAGAGTGTAGATGATATATCTCTGGCTACTCTCTAGAAAGTAGGCCGTAATTTTTAGCCAGAGGTATATATCATGGTGCAGTCTAAGGTGGTTTTGTATATCTAAGTTTTTGTTATATATTATGTCGTCAAGAAGTCTGTCAGCCAGTAAGTGGTGTGAGCCGAATTATCGAATCAAGTGTTCTGTAGTGTTGAAAGATAAAGTTGTGAATTGCTAGTTGCTTATTATTGTATATTGAAGTGTTGTTAGAAGAATAATTGAGAGTTTCCGAGGTGGTTAAGATAGAGAGCACCCAATTCAATCCTTATAAAACTCATTGAAGCCCTTTACGCTGAAACCCTTCAAGAACTGATCACCAATCTTCAGGACAGGCACGCTGCGAAAGCCTGTCTTGGCGAATTCCTTCTGTCCCGCGGGGGAGCGGACATCCACCAGGCGGAAGCCGATCTTCTGCTGCTCGAGATACTGCTTGGCTGTCTTGCAGTGTGGGCAGTTCGCCATGGTGAAGAGTGACACCCGTTTCATTGCTGTTGCTCCCGTGTTGATCGATCCCGCGCGTTGTAGGCACATAGCCTGAGAATTCTGGCGGGCAATGATACCAGCCGTCGCATTCTCTCTACACCAGCACTTCCTGCGCCAGCACCTCTTGCACCAGTACTTCCTGCACCAGCACTTTCCACACCGGGCGTTGTGAAGATCAGTCCTTGCGCGGGATATGGCTCATTGCATGTTCCGCCAGGGCGGTGATGGTCAGGCTGGGATTGACGCCCAGATTGGCGGCGAGCATCGAGCTGTCACAGATCAGCATGTTGCGGTAATGGAAGACGCGATTCTGCCCATCGCAGACGCCGTCCTCGGGGGAGGCCGCCATGGCGGCACCGCCCATGCAGTGCGCCGTGGTCGGGATGTTGAAGAGTATCTCGGGGATACTGCTGCCGGGGATGGCGCCGATAGCCTTGGCGCCACGCGTGACAAAGTCATTCGCCTCGGGGATGAAGGTGGGAATGCGCTTGCCTTCGGTGACCAGCGCCTTGCGAAATGGCCAGTACCACAGGCGTTTGAGCGTCATGTCCAGGTGGCCCTCCGCCGTCTGCATGCACAGGAAGATGATGGTCTCCTTCGCGAAGCCCCACGGCAGCTGGAATCTCAGCGCGCGCAGTGGATTGGCGAGGAAGAGCTTCGCCATCGCGCTCAGCCAGGAAAAGGGGCGTGTCCAGCCGGGCTTGCCCCTGGCCATCGCGGTGAACAGCAGCCCCATGAAATCGGAGCCCGCCGGATAGCGCGTGGCTTCGATATGGGTGTGCTCATCGATATGGATGCCGGAGCCGATGGCGATGCCCTTGGACATGTCATCGCGACTTCCCGGCATGCGGCAGCTGATCAAGGACTCCGCATTGGTGCGCACCCGCTTGCCCAGCGCATCCGAGAGGTTCGGCAATGAGCCCTTGTCCTTGAGGCGGAACAGCAACTCCTGGGTGCCGAGCGACGAGCCTGCAAAGACGATGGACTGACAGGTGACGCGGCGCTTGCCCAGGCCAAGATACAGCCCGGCGAAGGTGGAGGGCACCGTCGTCACCGCATAGCCATCGGCACCATCCGTCTTGCCATTGAGCGGCACGACGTCGATCACCTTGGTCTCGGCGTGCACCTGGGCACCGTGCTTTTCGGCCAGATACAGATAGTTCCTGTCGAGTGTGTTCTTGGCGCCATGACGGCAACCCATCATGCAGCCGCCACAGCCGATGCAGCTTTTTCGTTCAGGCCCTTCGCCAGCGAAGTAGGGGTCTGGATGAGTGCTACCGGCGTCGGGCGTGCCGCTTTCGCCCTCGGGGCCGAAGAAGATGCCGACCTCGGTGGGGTACCAGGTGTCCTCGCAGCCGGCGACTTCCGCCATGCGTTTCAGGGCGTCATCCGCCGGCGCGATGATTCGATTGGTCGTCACGCCGAGCATCTTCTGCGCCGTGGCGTAGTGCTCAGGCATCACCGCATGCCAGTCATTGAGCCCCGCCCACTGGCCGTTGTCCCAGATCTTGGCAGGCGGCACCAGCAGTGTCTGCGCATAGGTGATGGAGCCGCCGCCCACCGCGTTGCCATGCAGCACGATGACGTGACGGAAGAAGCTCATGGTGAAGAAGCCGCGCAGTCCCAGCATCGGCCGCCACAGCCAGCGGCTCAGACGCCAGTTGGAGCGGGGCATGTTGTCCGGCGTCCAGCGCTTGCCCTGTTCCATGACAGCCACGCGATAGCCTTTCTCGGTCAGGCGATGCGCGCACACCGAGCCGCCAAAGCCCGAGCCCACGATCAGGTAGTCGTAGTCGTAGTCGAAGCCATAGCCGTGCTCTTGTGGCGCAGTGGCACTGGCGTGGCGATCAGCGGTAGTCATCGATAGTCATCGGTAGTCATTGATAGTGCTTGAGCTGTTGCGCGATCAGGTCAACGAAACCCTGGCGGTCGATATCGAACAATACCCTGGCGTTGTGCGGCTTGCCGGTGAGCTGGTAACGATCGACCACCGTCATGCCCTGGGTATGCTCGCCCTGTGTCTCGACCCCGACCCAGCACTCGACAGCGGTGAACAGCTCAGGCTTCAGCAGCCAGGCGATGGTGCAGGGGTCATGCAATGGTGCACCGCTGAAGCCCCACTTGGGGTCACGGTGGTAGATCATGAAGAAGTCGAGCAGCTCGGCGACACACTGGGCGACGGGGTTGTCGATGGCGCGAATGCGCTCGATGTCCTCATCCATGATCTGCGCCTGATGGGTGACATCCAGCCCGCACATCACGATGGGCAGCCCGGACTTGAACACCATGTCGGCGGCTTCGGGGTCGACGAAGATGTTGAACTCGGCGGTGGGGGTCCAGTTGCCGACACCTGCCGCGCCCCCCATCAGCACGATGCTGTCGATCTTGTGGTGTAGCTCCGGATGGGCTGAGAGAAACAGCGCGATATTGGTCAGCGGGCCGGAGGGCACCAGCGTGACCTTCTGCTCACAGGCACGGACCTTCTCGGCCATCAGCTCGATGGCGCTCTGGGTGACGGGGGCGAAGGCGGGGGCCGGCAGTTTGGGGCCATCCAGGCCACTTTCGCCATGCACGTTGTCGGCGATGATCAGCTCACGCGCCAGCGGCTTGGGCGCACCACCGGCGACCGGAATGTCATGCCGCCCCAGCAGGGTGAGTACCCGCAGCGCGTTGTTGAGGGTCTTGTCGGGGGTCTGATTGCCGGCGCTGGTGGTGACGGCCAGCACGTCGAGCGCGTCTGAACTCAGGGCCAGAATCAGCGAGATGGCATCGTCGTGGCCGGGATCACAATCGAGAATGATGGGGCGCGGCATGCAGCAGTCCTTGTCGTGAGTCGTATTGTTGTCGTGACTTGCTTCAATCAGCCTTTCCTTTATGCCTGAACGCAAAACGACACGCCATCCTTGCGAAAGGTGTGTCGTCTGTCCGTTCATGGCATTCGCGCTTGGCGTCAGTGCGTGGCGTCAGTGCGTGGCAGATCAATCCGTCTGCTGGGCACGCGCCTCATTGAGCATCTGCACCAGCACTTCCACCGGCTGGGCGCCGGGCACGTAGTACTGGCCGACAATGGTGCTGGGCACCGACTGGATACCGGCGTTGCGCAGCGCCTCCTGCTGGGCGGCGACTTCCTGTTCGCCCGCGTCGGAATCAAGGAAGTCCAGCGCCTGCTCGATGCTCAGGTCGTCATCGTGCTGGCTTGCGATCTCGGCCAGCACCTGACGGTCTCCCACATCCTTGCCATCGTGGAAGTAGGCGGTGAACAGCGCTTCCAGCAACGGGCGCTCCACCAGGCCCGCGGACTGCTGACGCCAGACGATGCGCTGGGCATCGGTGGAGTTGGGCGTGCGCTCCATCAGGGCGTGGCGGAAGGTGACGCCGCTCTGCGCGCCAGACTGGGCCACCTGGGCATCCAGCTCCGCGCCACGCTCGACACTGCCGAACTTCTGCGCGCGGTAGTCGGCGCGCGCCATGCCTTCACGTGGCACCCACGGATTGAGCTGGAAGGGCAGGTAGCTGACGCGCACCTCATCCTTGAAGTCGAGTTGCGCGATGGCGTCATCAAGATGGCGCTTGCCGATCCAGCACCAGGGGCAGACCACGTCGTAGGCGACCTGGATATCGAGCTGTGACATGGGGATTCTCCTGCTGATATCTCACGCGCTCCTCATTGCAGCTTGAAGGCCGCTGTGAGAGCACGTCGGAATGATTTTGAGCAATCGCTCATCAGTGTCCTGCCATCCTAGAGATTTTGGGCCTGGGACGCTACCGAAAACGCCCTGTCCGATCATGTGTCATGACCGGGCAGGGCGTTCGTGTACAGCGCTAATAATTCAGTACTTGGAGTTCAGCGCTTGGAGCTCAGTGCTTGGAGTTCAGTGCTGCGTATTCACTGCACCGGACTCAGCAACTCAATCAACTCAGCGCCTTGCGCAGATCCGCCAGCGCGCGGATATCGTCCGGGCCGGTGCGGCAGCAGCCACCGATGGCCGTGGCGCCTGCGGCCAGCCAGCGCGGTGTCCAGCCGGCGAGGTCATGGTCGTGGTCAGAGCCGTCGCCATCAGACTCAACCGAGACGGCGCAGGCGGCAGACCAGGTCTTGGTGACCGGGTCATAGACCTCGCCGGAGTTCGGGTAGATGACGATGTCCTTGTCCGTCTCGCCGCGAATCTCGCGCACCAGCGATTCGATGTGCTCAAGCGCGGTGCAGTTGACGCCGATGGCGACCACCTGCTCGCAGTCGGCGATGGCGCGCACGGCCTCTCGGATCGGCGTGCCGTCGCTCAATTCGGTGGCGTTGCGCGCGCTGAAGGCGATCCAGGCACGCGCTGTGGGGAAGTCATCGCGCAGGAGGTCACACACGGCCAGTGCTTCCTCGGCACACGGCAGCGTCTCGACGGCGAGCACGTCCGGTTTGGCATCGAGTAGCGTGGCGAGGCGGGCACGGTGGAAGTCGCGCAGGCCGGCGCGGTCCAGCGCGTAGCCACCACGGTATTCGCTGCCATCGGCGAGATATGCGCCATAGGGGCCGACGGAGGCCGCGACCAGCGGCGGGCAGTCCAGACGCTCCGGGTGCGTGGCCAGGTACTCGCTGCGGGCCTGGGCGGCCAGGGTGACAGAGCGCTGGATCAGCGCGCTGGCCTGGGTCTCGCTCAGGCTGCGCGCCATCAGGCCCTCGAGCGTGGCCTGGTAGCTCGCGGTGGTGGCGACATCGGCACCGGCCTCGAAGTAGGCGCGGTGCACATCGACGATCGCCTGCGGCTCATCGGCCAGCACCCTGGCCGACCACAGTGAGTCGTTGAGATCGAATCCGGCACGCTCAAGCTCGGTGGCCAGGGCGCCATCGACGATCAGGAAGGGCTGCTGGGCGGTGATGGCGCTCAGCGGATTGCGGGTGGCTTCAGCGGGCATCGAGGGCCTCCTGCGGGGTCGGAGTCGGGGAATTGGCGGCGTCGGTAGACGAGCGATGGGTCAGAGAGTGGACCAGATAGCACAGCGCCACGAAGGGCACGCCGAAGTAGAGCGCGATTCGCTGGTTGGGGTCAAAGGCGATGCCGATGCAGGCCAGCGCGCAGAACAGGAAGGCGGCAATCGGCACGATGGGGTACAGCGGCGCGCGGTAGGTCAGCTCGCTGGCGCTGTGGCCGGCCTTCAGCCACTGGCGGCGAAAGCTGAACTGACTGGCGGCGATCGCCATCCACACCAGTACCACGGCAAGCCCGGAAATCGACACCAGCGCCAGATACAGGGTGTCTTCGGCATAGACGCTCGAGAGCAGCGACAGCAGGCCGCCGAGCATGGTGATCAGCAGTGCGGGCACTGGAATGCCGCGTTGATTGACGCGACTGAACACGCGGGGCAGCGTCTTCTGGTCCGCCAGGGTCCACAGCATGCGCGAGGCGGCGTAGAGACCGGAATTGGCCGCCGACAGCAGCGCGGTGATGATCACGAAGTTCATGATGTCCGCCGCGTAGGGGATGCCGGTGAGCTGGAAGACCGCCACGAAGGGGCTTTCCTTGAGACCGGCGCTGTCCTGCGGCAGCAGGGCGGCGATGACGATGATGGTGCCGATGAAGAAGATGATCAGCCGCCACAGGGTGGCGCGGATCGCCAGGGGCACGTTCTTATCGGGGTTCTCGCTTTCGCCGGCGGCGATGCCGATCAGCTCGGTGCCGGAGAAGGCGAAGCTGACGGCCAGCAGTGTCATCAGGATCGGCATCACGCCGTGATCGAACACCCCCTCCTGCAGGATGCGCGTGACGCCCGGCGCCTCGGTGTTGCCCGAGAGTGACGTGAAGCCGAACATGGCGGCGGCGCCCACGGCGATGAACACGATCACCGCGGCGACCTTGATCAACGACAGCCAGAATTCGGATTCGGCGAAGAAGCGTGCCGAGACGATGTTCATGCCGAACACGATCAGCGAGAAGAGCCCGCACCAGATCCAGGGTTCGACACCGGGGAACCAGCGCCCCATGAACACGGCGGAGGCGGTGAATTCCGAGCCCAGTGCCACGGCCCAGGTCAGCCAGTAGAGCCAGGCGACGGTATAGCCGGTGGCCGGGCCAAGATAGCGGGTGGCATGGGCGCTGAAGGCGCCGGGTTCCGGGTGGTGCACGGCCAGCTCGCCGAGACACATCATCACCAGATAGACCACCAGTCCGCCGATCAGATAGGCGAGCACCGCCCCCGCCGGACCGGCCTGTTGAATGGTATAGCCGGAGCTGAGAAACAGGCCGGTGCCGATGACACCGCCGAGGGACAACATCACCAGGTGGCGCTGCTGCATGCTGCGTTTGAAGTCGTGGGCGTTGCTGTCAGTCATGGTAGGGGTCACTCGAGGTGCTGCCGATGAGAAAGGTCTCTCTCTGGCAGCCGTCGTTCACGATGGCGTGTGGCATGGCGAGAATCGGTCGGGAATACGCAGAAATGCAGCGAATATCATAATTTAATCAATTAGTTGCCACAAAAGGCTGCTTGGGTTGATTGGCTATATGGTTAGATGGGTAATGAGCTTGCGATTCATTTCTCGGCCCAGGGTTTCCCTCCAGCGCAGCGAGTGGCGCTGGTAACGACAACGGCCACCCGAAGGTGGCCGTTGGTTGGCTTGCCTGTCTCATGACAGGCCGTGAATTAGACGAGGCTTTCCAGCGCCTTCTCGACGATGTCGAGACCTTCTTCCAGCACTTCCGGCTCGACCGTCAACGGCACCAGCACGCGGATGGAGTTGGAGTAGAAGCCACAGGACAGCAGGATCAGCCCCAGCTCCTTGGCCTTGGCACATACGGCCGCCGTCGCGGCGGGGTCCGGCTTGCCATCGGCATCCACCAGCTCGAAGGCCGCCATGGAACCCTGGTTGCGTGAGTGCGCGACATGCGCGAAGCGTTCTTCCCACTGGGCGAAACGCGCGGCGAGTTGCTCGCCCATCTGGGTGCTGCGCTCCAGGATGTTCTCTTCGCGGATGACGTCGATGACGGCCAGGGCCGCGGCGCAGGACAGCGGGTTGCCGCTGTAGGTGCCGCCCAGAGAGCCCGGGCCGGAGGAATCCATCACCTCGGCGGTACCGACGACAGCCGACAGCGGCATGCCGTTGGCCAGACTCTTGGCCATGGTCATGATGTCGGCTTCGACGCCGCTGTGCTCCATCGCGAACAGCTTGCCGGTACGCGCGAAGCCGGACTGCACTTCATCGGCGATCAGCAGGATGCCGTGCTCGTCACACAGCTCACGCAGCGCGGTGAGGAAGCTCGGCGAGGCGATGTAGAAGCCGCCTTCGCCCTGCACCGGCTCGATGACGATGGCGGCGGTGCGATGCGGTGCGATGTCAGTCTTGAACAGGGTGCGGATGGCGTTCAGGGACTGCTCTTCGCTGATGCCGTGAATCGGGTTCGGGTAGGGCGCACGGAAGATGTCACCCGGCATCGGGCCGAAGTCGTTCTTGTACGGCAGCACCTTGCCGGTCATCGCCAGGGTCATCATGGTGCGGCCGTGGAAGGCGCCGTCGAAGGTGATGACACCGCTGCGGCCGGTGGCGGCACGTGCGATCTTGATGGCGTTCTCGACCGCTTCCGCGCCGGAGTTGACCAGCAGGGTCTTGCGTTCCGGGCCACGTACCGGCGTCAGCTCGGCCAGCTTCTGGCTCAGTTGCACGTACGGGGCGTAGGAGATGACGCCCGCGGCGGTGTGCATGACCTTGTCGAGCTGTGCCTTGACGGCGGCGACGACCTTCGGGTGACGGTGACCCAGGTTGAGCACGCCGATGCCGCCGGCGAAGTCGATCCAGCGGTTGCCGTCCGCATCCCAGATCTCGGCGTTCAGCGCGGTGTCGGCGAACTGCGGCGTGGCGGTGACGGCACCCTTGGCGACGTACTTGTGCTTGAGGACGTCGAGTTGTTCGTTGCTCAGCTGGGAGTGGCTCATGTCAGGTTCCTTTTCTTGTTGCCGGTGGCATGGCGCGAGCCATGCCACCGTTGTCTAGTAAACGTGGTGGGATAACGTTGTGAGACGTCCTCTCGAGGCATTGTCGCGAGGCGTCCTAGCGAGGCGTCCACACAAAATCAGAGACCGCCGATGCAGACGTACTTCAGCTCGGTGAACTCTTCCAGACCGTGATGGGAGCCTTCACGACCCAGACCGGATTCCTTGATGCCGCCGAAGGGCGCCAGCTCGGTGGAGATCATGCCCTCATTGACCCCGACCATGCCGTATTCCAGCGCTTCCAGCGTGTGCCAGATGCGACGGTAGTCGGTGGCGTAGAAGTAGGCGGCCAGGCCGAAGGGCGTGTCATTGGCCATCGCGATGGCGTCTTCATCCTTGTGGAAGCGGAACACCGGTGCCAGCGGCCCGAAGGTCTCCTCATCCGCCACCACCATCTCGGTGGTGACATCGGCCAGCACGGTGGGCTCGAAGAAGCTGTGGCCCAGGGCGTGCGGCTTGCCACCGGTGACCAGGCGCGCGCCCTTGCCGATGGCGTCATCGACGTGGCTCTGCACCTTGCTGACGGCAGCGCCGTTGATCAGCGGACCGATGGTGTTGCCATCGACCAGCCCATCGCCGACCTGCATGGCGGCGACCCGCGCCGCGAGCTTCTCGACGAAGGCATCGTAGACGCCGTCCTGGACGAGGAAGCGGTTGGTGCATACGCAGGTCTGGCCGGCATTGCGGAACTTGGAGGCGATGGCACCGTCGACGGCGGCATCGACATCGGCATCATCGAAGACGATGAACGGCGCGTTGCCGCCCAGCTCCATGGCGGTCTTCTTGACGGTGGAGGCACACTGCGCCATCAGCGTCTTGCCCACCGGGGTGGAGCCGGTGAAGGAGACCTTGCGGATGCGCGGGTCGGTGGTCAGCACTTCGCCGATGGCGATCGGCTTCATGGCGGTGACGACACTGATCAGACCTGCTGGCAGGCCGGCTTCCAGTGCCAGATCCGCCAGTGCCAGCGCGGTCAGCGGCGTCGCTTCGGCCGGCTTGATGACCACGGCACAGCCTGCGGCGATCGCCGGCGCGCACTTGCGGGTGATCATCGCCAGCGGGAAGTTCCACGGCGTGATGGCTGCCACCACACCGATGGGCTCGCGCAGTACCATCAGGCGCTTGTCGGCACCGTGGGACGGCAGGGTCTCACCGGCCATGCGCTTGGCTTCTTCGGCGAAGAATTCGATGAAGGAGGCGCCATAGGTCACCTCGCCACGCGATTCCGCCAGCGGCTTGCCCTGTTCCAGAGTCATCAGCTGGGCGAGGTCTTCCCGGTGCTCAAGCACCAGGTCGAACCAGCGGCGCAGCAGCGCAGAACGCTCCTTCACCGGCACCTTCTTCCAGGCGTTGCCGGCGATCTCGGCGGCGGCGACGGCGTCACGGGTATCCTCGGCGCTGACTTCCGCGACACGGGCCAGTTGCTCGCCAGTCGCAGGATTGGTCACGTTGAAGGTGGTACCGGTCTCGCGGCGCTCGCTGCCGATCAAGGCAGGGACGAAGACGTCGCGGCTGTTCTCCGAGTTGACGTAGCGCTTCAGGAAGTCGCTGGTCGGGAGTGCAATACGGGACATGTGGAGCTCCTATGGCGGTCTGGCGTGCAGTGCATTCATTGAGTGGACAGCGCTGGAGAATCGCGCGGACTGTCCTGATATCGGCTCGCGGTAGTCGAGTCCGATGGGGCCGGGCAGGCGGACGGACCTGCCCGGCGGTCACATGACGAGGCCCTTGCTCAGTGAGCGGTGAAGGCCGGTGCCATGATGCGGTCGCTGTATTCACGGCCGAATTGCTTGAGGGCGATGGCGTACATCACCAGGCCCAGTGCCATCCAGGCGCCGAAGATCATCCACTCGGTGCCGGTCAGTGCGGAAGGGCTGCCCGGCAGGTACAGACAGGCCATGGCGAAGGACAGCAGGATGGCCAGCACACCGCACAGCTTGCCGTGACGTACGCGGAACGGGCGCGGCATGTCCGGCTCGCGGATGCGCAGGATCAGGAACGAGATCGCGACGAACAGATAGGCGATGACGATACCCAGCCCGCCGGCATCCACGATCCACACCAGTGCCGGACGACCGAAGAAGGGCGCGATGCAGGACAGCAGGCCGATCAGCAGTACGGCGTTGGTCGGTGTCTTGTGTTTCGGGTGCAGCTTGCCGAGGGCGGCCGGCAGCATGCCGGCATGCGCCAGGGCGTAGATGGCGCGTGAGCCACCGATGTAGAAGGCGTTCCAGCTGGTGATGATGCCGGCGATACCTGCAAGGATCATCAGCTTGCTGGCCCAGGGCGTGTTGAACAGTGCCTGCATGGCATCCGGCACGCTCAGTGAACTTGCCAGCAGGGAGTCGTGATCCAGTGCCAGGCTGGTGGCCAGGATGATCAGGGCATACCACACCACTGCCAGTACCACAGACATCATCAGCACCTTGCCGATGGCGTTGTAGGGCAGATTGATCTCCTCGGCGGCCTGGGGGATGACATCGAAGCCCACGAACAGGAAGGGCACCAGCACCAGCACCGCGATGATGCCAGCCGTCACGCCACCTTCGGATTGGGTGAACAGCGGCGTCATGTTGGCGACATCGCCTTCAAACAGGGCGCCGGTCACGAACAGGACACCGGCGATCAGGATCACCCCGGTCACGACTTTCTGCAGCAGCGCTGCCGTAGTGATGCCGACGTAGTTGATGGCCATCATCGCCAGAGACCCGCCGACACCGACGGCGACCCAGGTGGCCTTGACGTCCCAGCCGGCGATGGTCCACATGTGACCGACGGCATAGCCGGGTGCGAGGTTCTCGATGACGGTCGGCAGGGCCACCGCCTCGAAGGACACCACGCTCAGGTAGCCGAGAATGATGGTCCAGGTGCACAGGAAGGACGAGAAATGTCCCATGGCACGGTAGCTGTAGACGTGTTCGCCACCCACCTTGGGCATGGCGGCGGCCAGTTCGGCATAGGTCAGGCCGATCAGCACGACGGCGATGCCGCCGATGATGAAGGCGATGATGGCGCCGATGCTGCCGGCATTCTGGATCATGCCGCCGGTCAGGACGATCCAGCCCCAGCCGACCATGGCACCGAAGGCGAGGGCCAGAACGTCGCCGCGGGCGAGGACTCTGACAAGTTGTTCTGCAGGGGGAGTTGTTTGGGTCATGGGGGATGCGTCCGAGTCGATCTTGGAATTTGTTATATGGCGGTGCCGGACCTGCTGATGTCTTTCGTGTGCGTCTGCTGTCCTGTGCCGAACGTTCTGGCGGGTAGGCAGGTGCAAGGTTAGTCCTGTCGCTGGCTGAGGCTTGTGGGAAAAATTCGCTCCTGTCGACATCGCAGGAGCGATCCAGCCATCGTGGGCTGTGAGCATCAGTCAGTAGGCAGCGCCTGAGGGACACGCTATCAGCGGCCACTGTTCAGGCGAATAGACCAATTGAGCGTTTGACTGGACCAATCTTGGTGGACTGCGGATAATCAGGGATGAATGGGCGCTGTACCCCGCCAGCCAGGCTGGTTGCTCACGTGATCTATGCAGCGTATGGACGTTACGTGCTACATGAACGATATCGGGAGACCTGCATGGAACTGGCCACGCTTGAGCCATTGATCGAGTGCTATCGCCGCCAGTCGCAGGCCCTGGGCAAGCAGGTGCGGCTGGAGCAGGCATTGCTCGAGATGATTCGTGAGCAATGGCCGGTGGGGGTACGGCTGCCTGCGCATCGCAAGCTGTGCGAGGCGCTGGGCGTGGCACGCAACACCCTGTCATTGGCCATCAAGTCGCTGATCGAGGAAGGCTATCTGCACACCGGGCAGGGGCAGGGCACCTGGACGCGCCGCCCGCATGCCGCGAGACCCGGCAGCGCCTCGCCCGAGGCACCTGCGCCACTGCCGCTCTCCACTCGCGCACGCCGGGTGCTGGGCGGGCAGGGGGCCAGCCTGATCCAGAGTGGCGCCTTCGTGCCGGGCATTCCGGATATCGCGCGCTTTCCGATGCGCAAGTGGCGTCAGCTGTATGCCAGCGTCACGGTGCCCCACAACGCGTTGCTGCTGTCGTATTCCAGCGGTGGCTATGGCCCGCTCAAGCGGGAGATTCGGGATTTTCTGCGCCGCTGGCGCAACATCGATTGCGATACCCAGCAGATCATCATCACCGAGGGCACCCACCACGGCATCGAGCTGTGTGCGCTGGCGCTGGCGGACGCCGGCCAGCAGGTGGTGATGGAGTCTCCCTGCTACTGGGGGGCACGCAATGTCTTTCTGGCCGCCGGACTCGAGACCCAGCTGATTCCCTGGCGGCCCCGGGATGACACCGCCGATGCCCCGGGCCACGAGATCGCCCTGCTGGAGCGTCGCCCGGTGCAGATCGCCTATTTCACCGGCTCGCATCACTATCCCTTGAGTGTTCCTACCTCACGGCGTGACAAGCTGGCGCTCTGCGAGGCCTGTCAGCCCGCCTATATCCTCGAGGATGACTACGAGTTCAGTGGCGATGACCATGATCAGCTGCTGTTTGACCCGGACGCCGACAATCGCCTGCTGGTCGGCTCGTTCTCCAAGCTGATGTTTCCTGGCCTGCGGCTGGGCTATCTGGTGGTACCGCGCGCGCTGGCCGGGCCGATGAATCGGCTGCGCAGCGAGGTGTTTCGCGAGGGGCGCATGCTGGATCAGGCGGTGCTGGCGCAGTTCATCGCCGATGGGGATCTCGATGCCTGGTATCAGCGCATCCAGCGCGATTATCTGGGCCGACAGCAGGTGGTACATGACCAGCTGTGTCAGGTGAAGGGTGTGATCAGCGTCTCGCCGCCCTCGCGCGGCATCAGCCTGTGCGTGCAGTTCGCCCCCGAGATCGATGACAAGCGTGTCGCGCAACTGATGGTCAAGGAACATCTGATCGTGCGGCCACTGAGCATGGTCTGCAGCAGCGAGGACTCGCGGCGCGGGCTGGTGCTGGGGGTCGGCATGCTGGCGGGCGAGAGTCTGGTCAGTGAGGTGGCCCGGCTCAGACGCACGTTGGAGAGCATATTGACCATGCGCGACATCCGGTAGGGCGGCACTGAGCAGCGCCAGAACTGAAAACGCCTCCGCCCGGTAGGGCGAAGGCGTGGTATCGACACTGAACGCGAGTGCTACTTTGCCTGCTGCATGCGCTCGGTCAGCTTGCGGAATTCCTCACGCATGGCGCTGTTCTCGAAGCTGGTGGCGACCGGTACCTGCAGGCCGGCGAGGGTGTCGAAGGTCTTGACGCCCTGGCGGATCAGGTCGGCGACATGCGCGCTGAGCTTGACGGTGCGATAGGTATTGGTCGCCACCGCAAGTTCGCGTTGGCTCTTGGTGAGTGATGTCTTGACGCGGTCGCGCTGCTCGCTCACCAGCGAGCGATACAGGTTGATCGTCTTGAGCGTCAGCGCATTGGCGCGGATGTTGTTCTCCAGACTCTCACGTGAGCCGCCTTGCTTGATCAGCGTGCGGGCTTCGCGCGTGGTGGCTTGGGCTTCGTCGGCGAACCCTTGCAGTTGCGGCAATACCTCGTCATCCACGCGGGCGATGAAGTCCTGCTGCATGGTCACGATCATGCGGTGGAGCATGACGACCATGCCGTAGTAGCGACGCGCGTACTCCAGATTCTCGCCACTGTCGCGGGTCAGCTCCGCGAGCTGCTGGGCCACTGACTTGATGCTGGCGAACACGACACTCATGGTCAGCACGTCGTCGCCGACCACCGAGGACAGCCACACCTGGACCTGGTCCGGCGTCAGGATGATGCCGATCTCCTCGAGCCGCGCGGCCAGCTTGCCTTCCAGCGTGGTCAGCTCGCCTTGATAGGCGGTGATGTTCTTCTCATGCGCGGTGATCAGCAGGTCATAATCGCCGCGTGTGCTGGCGGTGAATTCGCGCAGGGTATCGGTAGGCGTGAAACGCGTCAGCGTCGAGACCTCGGTGTCGGGCGCCAGGATACGCTTTTCCTTCAACTCGGAAATCTCACGGCGCGATTCACGAATCTTGTCCTCGACCTGTCGATAGGTGCTGCGCAGTGTCGAGAGTTGTGGCACGTCGAGGGCCTGCATGGCTTCCTCGATCATCTCGTCCATATCGCTGCGCGCGGAGGCCTGATCGCGGCTGATCCAGGCCTCTTCCGGCAAGGTGTCCATCTCATCGAAATAGCCGACCGCCTTCTTCAAGGTGGCGAAGGCTTCCGGCTGGTCGAAGTGCATGTCATCGGCTGCCAGGGCGAGACCCGGCGTCAGGGTGGGCGCGAGGGTCGCCAATGACAGACTGAGCGCTGCCAGGAGGCGGGTGGCGGGGCGGCGAGACACTGGCGAACTACCTTGGGGCATCGGGGACACTCGGGTCGGCGTGGAGCATGGCAGCGCAGAGTAGCAAAATCGCTGACAGGCGTCTCCGAGTTCGCGTCTTGCAAGGCGTGCTCAGTGAGGCTCATAGGCCTCGGGCTTGCCGGTGGCGGGGTCGATGCGGTCCAGCGACGGGCCACGATAGTGGTCCATGATCAGCGCCACCGCTGCCTCGCCGTACTGCGCGAACCAGAAGTCGCCCATGCCCTTGAGGCGCTGGATATTGGTGACGCTGATGTCGTCCATCGCGTCATCAGGCGCCTTGGGCAATCCCGGTTGCGGACGCATCTCGGCGTTGACGCGGATGTAGCTGCCCGGCGGCGAGATGGTGATGGCCTGATAGCCGACCACCTTCTCATCGGAGAGCACGTCGATCAGGCTGCCTTCCAGTACCCACTGCACTGCGCCCCAGTGCTGCGAATCCGGGCCATTGATCTTGCGCGTGCGTGTTCCGGTGCCGATCGACAGCACGCGACGCGGCTCATGCGGCCACAGGCGACAGGCTTCGGCGATGGCGCACATGGTGGGGTTGTTGGCGATGACGCCGCCATCGATCAGCCAGGTCTGCTCGTTGTCCGGCCCGAGCTTCATGTCGCGGGTCGGGAAGTAGGTCGGCGCGGCGCTCGAGGCATCCGCGACCTGCCAGGCCAGCAGCTTGTGATGCTCGCGCTTGCTGGACTTCAGCACATGCGGGCGGCGTCTCTCGATCCCGTAGGTGACGACGAGGACCTGCTTGCCGTCAGGGACATCCCGGAGCTTGGCCTGGCCGAGATGCTTCTTGAGCATCGCGCTCTTGCCCTTGGCCTCGTACCTGGGCGCATTGATGCCATCGAGTTCGAACCAGCCGCGGTTGTCGACGAAGATCTTCCTGGCATTGGTTGCGCTGTAGAGCCCGTTGATGTCCTCGAGGCTCATGTCGGTGGTAGCCAGCGCCAGCGCGATCAGGCTGCCGGTAGAGGTGCCTGCGTAGAAATCGACGCAGTCGCGCAGTGTGGTCTGGTGGTCGCGCTTGAGTGACGCATCGACATGCATCAGAAACCGGGCGGTGGCCGCCCCACGTATGCCGCCACCATCCAGCGAGAGAATCAGCTTGGACATGCAGGCCTCCTGCAGCGCGAGTGACGTTCCTTTCCTGCCCATGGCATTCCCTGGGCTGCTACCAGAATAGAGAGGCCAACGCTTTACAGCCGTGTGAAATGCCTGATACGGACCGACAGGAGGGCCTGATACTGGCAGGAAGAAGAGGTGATTCGAACGCGGCACAAGCGCTGGGACGCGGTACGCATTCCTTGAGCAGACCCCTATGGCAATGTGAAAAAGGCCACCCGGATCGGGTGGCCTTTGGTGTTGCTGCCTGGTGATCGTCTCGTCGCTGGCAGGGCAGTGATCACCAGCCACTGGCGCAGTGAAGCGTTCAGGGACGCATCGTGATCAGGTGTTGAGCACGACGCCACCATTGAGGTGGATCGTCTGTCCCGACATGTAGCTTGAATCGTCGCTGGCCAGATAGACGTAGGCCGGGCCCATCTCGCTGGGTTGCCCGGGGCGCTCCATCGGCACCTGCTTGCCGAATTCGGCGACCTTGTCATCCTCGAAGCTGGCGGGGATCAACGGGGTCCAGACCGGGCCGGGGGCCACGGCATTGACGCGGATGCCGCGGTCCATCAGCGTGCCGGACAGGGAGCGTACCAGTCCCTGGATGGCCCCCTTGGTGGCGCTGTAATCGATCAGGCTGTCATTGCCCTTGAAGGCGTTGACCGAGGAGGTGGCGATGATGGAGTCGCCCTTGGAAAGATGCGGGACGGCGGCCTTGATCAGATAGAAGTGACTGAAGAGATTGGTCTTGAAGGTGCGTTCGAGCTGCTCGTCATCTATCTCGGTCACGTCATTCCAGTCGTACTGCTCGGCGGCGTTGTTGACCAGGATGTTGAGCTTGCCGAATTCCTCCAGCGTGCCTTCTATCACCTTGCGGCAGAAGGCCGGGTCACCGATGTCACCGGCGATGCGGCTGGCCTTCTGACCTTCGGCCTCGATCAGTCGGAGGGTTTCCTCGGCGTCCTTTTCCTCGCTGCCGACGTGGGTGATCATGCAGTCGGCCCCTTCGCGCGCGAAGTGGACGGCGGCGGCGCGCCCGATGCCGCTGTCGCCTCCGGTGATGACGGCGACCTTGCCCTTGAGCTTTCCGCTGCCCTGATAGACTTCCCGGATATATTCGGGGCGAGGCTGCATGCGATGTTCATCACCCGGTTGATGATCCTGATGCTGCGGGGGTTGTAGTTGACTCATGCTGTCACTCCTTGTCCGTGAATCATGATGACGACGCAATCGCCTTCAGACGCGAACGCCTACCTGAATGACATGTGGATCTTCGTGCGGATTCAAACCCCTACATTCAAAAAACTTGATGTTCATGTGGGGCGGGGTCATGCCACCAATGAAAACGCCCGTTGCTCAGGGGAAAGCAACGGGCGGGGGTGTCATCTTCGGCTCAGGCCAGGTGTCAGCGGTTCAGGAAACGACGCCCTGTGGCTTGTCGTGCACGGTCGCCGGGGTGGGGGCCCCCTGGGGCGAGACGGAGGCCACGGCGGGGGCAAGCGCCTGCTCCCGTTGCAGGGGTGAGGCCTGGACATTGAGCTCTGGCAGGTTCTCGGGGTCATGCCCCGGACCGGCTTCCAGCGTGGGCAGGGCCTCTCGGATGATGCAGGCACACAGGCGGCGGTGTGCCTGCAGCATCAGGCCCTCACGCTCCAGGTATTGCATCAGTCGCGTGGCTGACACCAGCGCGACGATGGGATGCAGACCGCGAAAGCGTTCCTCTACCTTTTCGGCACTGATGGTCGCCAGTTGCTCTGGGTTGGTGTGTGGCATCGGTGGTTCCCCTAGATGGCACTCGGTGTCCCGAGTGCGGATGATGCGTGTCATTCGCTGGTCATGACGGCGTCTGCCGCCACGTGAGAGTGTCTTTCTGTCAGGCGTCGCTGTTATAGGTGTCGTTGTTTGCGTGCGTGAATCGTCGTGCGAAATCACCCTCTCGCCTGTCCCGCAGACCGCCTTTCCCCATAGTGTGTCGCCTCAAGGCGGGGTCAGGCAATGATCCGAGTGACGTGCTTGGCGGGCACGATCTCCCGAGCAGGCCGTGGTCTGGCTGGCGCTCAAGCCAGAGAGCATCGCTGCCGCGTGTCTGGCACCTTCGCGCCAGCGTTTTGCATTATGCAACTTCCATTGATTAACGATTGTGGATTTTCGTAACCACCTAGCCAGTATTAGAGATACCACGAGAATGTGCCAGTTCTGTTGCAGAGGCTCTGTTGTCTCTCAACCGTTGCCACTGCTGTTGTCCTTTCTGGCAGGTATCCCTGTGGAGTGACTGGCTCATTATCGCCATGACGCGCATGGCTGGTAGGATAACGCTCCTCTGGATCATGCAGATGCCTGCCAGCGGGATATTGCGTCAATGCGCGTCGCCCCGGCTGGAGTTGCCTGCAGGTATCGATTGTCGCGTGATCTCTTCTAGCCTGGATATGCCATGAAACGTTTTGTGCTGCTCGATACCGCTCCGATCCCCGGTACCACGGATTCGCTCTGTCTGTTCGAGTATGGCGAGGACTTCGTCATCAAGATCGAGAGCGGCAAGGGGGGGCAGCTGATGAATACCCGCATGCATGGCTCGGAAGACGCGCTGGCAGAGATTCCTGCTGGCCTGCTGAAGAGTCGCGGAACGCCGTCGGCGCCGCAGCGTGTCCTGATCGGCGGTCTGGGCATGGGCTTCACGCTGGCCTCGGCGCTTGCGCACTTCAAGGCAGATGCCGAGGTGGTGGTCGCCGAGCTGGTGCCGGGCGTGATCACCTGGAATGACGGCCCGCTGGGGGCCAAGGCGGGGTATCCGATCCGCAATCCGCGCACGACCGTCGAGAATCGCGATGTGGCCGAGGTGCTGCGCGAAGCACCTGGCGGTTTCGATGCCATCATGCTGGATGTGGACAATGGCCCGGAGGGGCTGACCGCTGACGACAATGATTGGCTCTACAGCGCGGAAGGGCTGGCGGTATGCGCCAGGGCACTGCGTCCTGCCGGCATTCTGGCAGTGTGGTCGGCCACGGCCGATGCGCGCTTCTCTCAGCGTCTGTCGCGGGCCGGTTTCAAGGCCGAGGCACGTCAGGTGTATGCCCATGGCACGTCCGGAGCCAGGCATACGATCTGGATCGCACGTCATGTCGGACGTTCCGCGACCTCCGAGTCCGGGCCAGGGGCGGGCAAGGGAGAGAAGAAGGGCAAGCGTGCTGGCGGTTCATTCAAGGGGGCCGGGGCGAAAGGCAGCCGCCGCCGGTAATGTCGTGCGGCCGGGGCGTCAGCCTCTTTCGCTCAACTTCTCGACCGCCATCAACGACAACGGGCTGGCCACGTCATGTGGCCAACCCGTGTCATCTCCTGCCTGGCTATTGTCGAGCGTCAGGCGCCAGGCATCAGGCGACATATCAGGCCGCTTCGCGTGCCTTCATATCCTTCAGGTACTCATCGGCGAGTCGCTGCTTGGTGGCGTCATCGAAGACGCGACCGGCCAGCTGGAAGACTTCCTGCTCTTCCTCGTCCAGATGGTGAGTCACCAGATGCTCAAGCTGCTTGGCGGCGGCCAGCCAGCCCGGCGAGCTGTAGTCCGTCGTCTCGAGTTTCTCGACCAGCTCATCAATTTCATGGTGCTCGGCCACGCTGTGACGCGCCTTTTCCTGCGTCATGTCGTGTTCCATCATCGGGATGTAGAGCGCGCGCTCCTCAGCTCCCGCATGGTTGGTGAGCGATTCCTTGAGGCGCTTGAACAGGTCATCGCGAGGCTCGCTGTCACCTTCGGTCTTGAGCAGCATGTCCAGCAGGCGGCGTTGTTCGTCGTGGGTCTCGCGCAGGGCTTCAAAGATGGTCATGTTCGGGCTCCTCATCAGCGTCAGCTTGTCGAGTGGCTGGGCGAGACGCGTGGCCTGTCTCTCTTCTTGCCGGACTCTCAGCTTCTCCCTTCAAGCTTTTGGAGTTCCAGCATTCCAGAAGACGGCTCACGTCTGTCAGGGGCTCGCCGTGTCAGCGCATTTTCTCGAGCTCATTGTGTCAGGTATGTACAACTCTGGTGGCGGATCGAAAGAACTTCAAGGGCGCAACGCCGGCTGCCCTTGAAAATCCCCCGCGCGAGAGCAAGAGATGAGGTATCGCTCATATCTTGCCTGCTACTTTCTCTTTCTTGATCGAGCACGCACCGCGCAGGAGTTCTGACATGTCACACGACGCGCCTACGTCCCGGCCCGCCTCTTCCAGCACCTTCGGCCACAAGGGGTCCCATGCGCCTGACCTTTCCCGCGAGCTTTCCGGCAGCCAGCTTGATCGTCCGCCGGGCGGCGGCTGGCCATCGCTCAAGGCAGTGGAGACCTTCCTCTGGCAGGAGCACCTGCCGATCGCCGGGCATGTCAGCCTGATGAAGATGAACAAGCCGGATGGCTTCATCTGTCCGAGCTGCGCCTGGCCGAATGGTGACAAGCCCAAGGGGGCCAATTTCTGCGAGAACGGTGCCAAGGCGCTCGCGTGGGAGGCGACGCGTGAGCGCGTCAGCGATGAACTCTTCGCTCAGAACACCGTGAGCCAGCTTCGCGAGTGGACGGATCATCATCTGGAGAAGGAAGGGCGCCTGACGCACCCGCTGCGCTACAACGCCAAGCAGGACCGTTACGAGGTGACCAGCTGGGAGGCGGCCTACGCCGAGATCGGTGAGCGTCTCAAACAGTATGACGACCCGAACCAGGTCGAGTTCTATACCTCGGGGCGCACCTCCAACGAGGCGGCCTTCCTGTTCTCGCTGTTCGGGCGCATGTACGGCACCAACAACTTCCCCGACTGCTCGAACATGTGTCACGAGACCACCTCCCGGGCCTTGCCGGAGTCCATCGGCATCGGCAAGGCCACGGTGAATCTCGAGGACTTCAAGCAGGCCGATGCCATCTTCATCTTCGGTCAGAACAGCGGCACCAACAGTCCCCGCATGCTGGGCGATCTCCACGAGGCGCGTGGCCGTGGTGCTGAGGTGGTGAGCTTCAATCCCCTGCGCGAGCGGGCGCTGGTGAGCTTTGCCGACCCGCAATCGCCCAGGGACATGCTGAGCGGCAAGGGCGTCGAGATCAGCACCCAGTACCATCAGCTGCGCATCGGCGGTGACCTCGCTGCCGTGCAGGCGATGTGCAAGTACGTGATCGAGGCCGACGATGCGCTGCGTGAGCGCAATCCTCATGCGGTGGGGCTGCTGGATCATGACTTCATCGCCCAGCACACCCACGGCTTCGAGGCCTTCGCCGATCACTGCCGCAAGCTCGACTGGCAGGATCTGGTCGAGATGTCCGGCCTGTCACGGGAGTCACTGGAGCAGGCGGCGCAGACCTATCTTGAGGCCGAGCGCGTGATCTGTTGCTGGGGGATGGGCATCACTCAGCATGCCCGCGGCGGCGATACCATCCAGCAGATCGTCAATCTGTTGCTGTTGCGCGGCAATATCGGCAAGCCCGGCGCCGGGCCTTGTCCGGTGCGCGGCCACTCCAACGTGCAGGGGGATCGTACCGTCGGTATCGAGAACCTGCCCAACGGCGCGATGCTGGATGCCTTCGACCGTGTCTTCGACATCCAGTGCCCACGGGACAACGGCCATGATGTCGCCGAATGCTGTGAAGCGATTCTGCGCGGTGAGACACGGGCCTTCATCGGCATGGGCGGCAACTTCTTCCGCGCGATTCCGGACCAGAAGCGCATCGTGGAGAAGGTGCACGAGCTGGACATGACGGTGCATATCGCCACCAAGCTCAATCGCAGCCATCTGCATCCCGGCAAGCACGGCTGGGTATTGCCGACGCTGGGTCACAGCGAGCGGGACCTGCAGGCCGGCGCCGATGGCGAGGGCGCGGAGCAGACCACCAGTGTCGAGGACGGCATGTGCAACGTCTCGCCCTCGCGCGGCGTGATGTCGCCGGCGGATGCCAGCCTGCACTCCGAGATCGCCATCACCTGTCAGCTGGCCAAGGCCACTCTGCCGGCGCATCCCACCCTGGACTGGGACTGGTTGCAGGCGGATTACGCGCGCATTCGCGACCGTATCGAACAGGTCTTCCCGCAGATCTTCCCGGATTACAATGCCCGCCTGGCGCAGGGTGGCTTCCACATCCGCATCGCCCCGCGTGAGCGCATCTGGCACACCGACTCCGGGCGCGCCAACTTCCTGTTCCCCGAGGGACTTGGCACCGATGAACAGGGCCTCGACAAGGTCACCCACGAGACGCTGGACATGGACAGTACCTTCCTGCTCAGCACCATGCGGGGCCATGACCAGTTCAACACCACCGTCTATTCCAATGATGACCGCTATCGGGACGTCTACGGGACGCGCATGGTGGTGATGATCAGCCCGCAGGATCTGGAAACGCTCGGCCTGTCCGAGGGCCAGCGCGTGCGTATGGAAACCGTGAGTGAGGATGGTGTCGAGCGCAGCATGGCCGGCTTCAAGCTCAAGGCCTACGATATCCCGAGCGGCTGTCTGGCAGCGTATTACCCGGAAACCAATGACCTGATTCCGCTGGATCACCGTGATGCGCGCAGCAATACGCCGGCCTCGAAATCGGTGCCTGTCAGATTGCGTCTGATGGACAGCGAAGAGGTCAATGCCAGTGAAGGAGTGCTGGCAAGCGCTTGAGGACGCCTCTGACCGGGAATGTCTGAAAAAATTTGCATCCTGCACTTGGCGTCAGGTTATGGCGTGGAGGAAGGACGATGCGATCAACGCCACGCGCTGCACTGAAAGAGTGCGCCGCGTGGCGTTTTTGTGGATCACTGCCATATTGAGGGCATCTTACGGGGATCTTGCGCCATCACCGGCCAAGTGACGCAAGCGATACGCCAGAGAGGGCATTGCTGCGCCAATGACTGCCTCACACCCCCTCCAGCGCGAGATCCTGACGCCAGGGACAAGTTATGGCGCCAGGCAGTCCGCGGACAGGTACGCGGGCATCTCAATGACTGGCGCGTTTCTTGCGTGGTGGTAGGGTGGCGACCGCCAGTCCCGCTCATCCGCACTTCGCCAGCGGTTGGCAGGCTCTCATCGACCGACGCGCTGCCCGTCGAGCGCAGCGTTCCATGAGAGCGACCTGCCAGGTGGCGAGAGAGCATGGCACCTTACTCCGGCTGACACGGCCTCACACGAAGAGACTCGGCGCGATGCACGAGTCCGAGGGATACCCCGCATGGCAGATGACCGCTCATCAACTTCACAGACCTCACCGCTGGCTTCGGCCGCAGGCAATGACTATCCCTTGAGCGAAGTCCCCGCTTCGGCACGACGTGGGCTGCTCTCCACTTCAATGGTGCTGCTCGGCTTCACCTTCTTCACCGCCACCATGTGGGCCGGTGGGTCACTGGGCGCGGCCTTCGAACTCAATGAGCTGATGTGGATCATCGTGATCGGCAATCTGCTGCTGGGGAGCTATGCGGCGGCGCTGGCCTACATCGCCTGCAAGAGCGGCCTCAACTCGGTGTTGATGGGCCGGCTGTGCTTTGGCGAGAAGGGCAGCCGTCTGTCGGACTTCGTGCTCGGCTTCACCCAGATCGGCTGGTACGCCTGGGGCACCGCGACCATCGCCATCGTGCTGGTCAAGACACTCGGCTTGCCGGAATGGCTGACCACGCCGCTGATGGTCATCTTCGGTTTCGCCTTCTGCCTGACGGCGATGATCGGCTATCGCGGCCTGGACATGCTCTCGCGGGTTGCCGTGCCGGCCATGCTGCTGTTCATCCTGTTCAGTCTCTATACCGGCATGGTCGATGTCGGTGGCATGGCGGGTCTCGCGGCACTGACGCCCACGGATTCCATGAGCTGGACAGCCGCCATCACGGCGGTGATTGGTACCTTCATCAGTGGCGGCACCCAGGCGACCAACTGGAGTCGCTTCGCACGCTCGCCGAAGATCGCCGTGATCGCCACCCTGGCGGCCTTCTTCGTCGGCAATGGCCTGATGGTGCTGACCGGTGCGCTCGGCGCGATGATCTATCAGCAGGCCGATATCGTCGATGTGATGATTGCCCAGGGGCTGGTCAGCCTCGCGGTGCTGATGCTGTTTCTCAATATCTGGACCACCCAGGACAACACCATCTACAACTTCGCCATCGCCGGCTGCAATCTGCTGCGCACGCCGCATCGTCAGCGTGTCACCCTGGGCGGCGCGGCCATCGGCACGGTGCTGGCGGTACTCGGCATGTATGAGTGGCTGATTCCGTTCCTGATTCTGCTCGGCACCTTCATTCCACCGATCGGCGGCGTGATCATGGCCAACTTCTGGCTCGGCCACAGAGGCCAGTATCCGCGTCTCGCCGAGATGCCCAAGGTGGATTTCCACTGGCCGGGCCTCGCCGCCTACGCCATCGCCTGCCTGTGTGCCTGGAGCTCCCCCTTCATGCCGCCGGTCGTGGGTGTCGTGGTCGCCTTCGTCGTCTACGGCGGGCTGATCAAGCTTGCCAAGGTCGAACTGGCCGACAAGACGGCGGCATGAGTGACTGATCGCCTGATGTGAAGGGCAGAGGAATACGACACGCCCAACGAGTTCTGGACTCGTTGGGCGTTTTTCATGGGGGAGAGAAACGTCAGGGTAGAGCCACCTCAGGGGAGAGTCACTTGATGCACAACGGGGTTGTGCATAGAATGAGGGGAAAAGGTGCTGCCATGGCGGTGGAATTCAGGGATGTGTGGCTCGAGAGCTTCTACGAGCAAGATATTGGTCACCGCAAGATACCTGCGGCGCTCTCAAGTTCGCTCTATCGCAAGTTGCAGATTCTCGATGCCGCAAGCCAGGAGTCTGATTTGAGGATTCCGCCAGGCAATCGTTTCGAGTATCTGCAGGGCAATCTCGCAGGTTATTGCTCGATTCGCGTCAACAAGCAGTATCGACTCATCTTTCGATGGGAGGCAGGGATTGCCCATCAAACATATCTAGACCCGCATGCTTACAAGGGCTAGGGGAGGTAGCAGCGATGAGAAACACCCAGCGGCGCCCACTGACGGTAGGCGAGATGTTGACGGCAGAGTTTCTGGAGCCGATGGAGATCGACATCCGCACACTGGCCGAGGCGATGGGAGTGCACAGAAATACCCTGAGCCGTATCGTACATGACAAGGGGACCTTGACGGCCCCGATGGCCATCAAGCTGGCGGCTGCGCTAGGCAATACGCCGGAGTTCTGGCTCAACATCCAGCATGCTGTGGAGCTTTGGGATGTGCGCCATCGTGCCTACGCGCAGGATGCCAAGGGCGTACGCCGCATAACGCCGCAAGTTGATGCCGCCGAGCTTGCCTCGCATTGACGTCGCACGCTTCACGGCGAGTGATCGAGACGGCGTAATCCCGTGGGTGCATGCCCAGTAACACAGAAAGCCCCAGCCTGATCCTCAGGCTGGGGCTTTCTGTTGTTCAGGCTCCAGGCATTCCTCAGGTCGTTTTCGGCCTCACCTGAATCACCAGGCAGACGGTAATCAGTACCATGCCGAGCCAGCCGAGCGGGGCGATATGCTCGCCGACGATGGTGACGGCGAGCAGGGCAGCGACCAGCGGCTCGAACAGCGTGAGCAGGGTGGCCTTGCTGGCGGCGATGGTCTTGAGGCCATAGCCGAAGGCGAGATAGCCGAGGAACATCGGTACCAGTGCCATGTAGAGTGCTACGCCTGCGTTGCCGGCAGTGGCGAACAGGCGCGGGTCTGCCACCAGCATGCTGAGGCCCAGGCCTGCGATCAACGCGATGCCGGCGACGCCGAACAGGCTGCCCATGGCCGCGCGAGCGTGGATACCACCTTCCATCATGCGCCGTGCGATCAGCGAGTAGGCGGCGTAGGTCACCCCGGCGATGATGCCCAGCGCGATACCTGCCAGGCGCGCCAGTTCATCAGTGAAGGCAAGGTGACCGTCAGCACTCTGCCCCGCGGCGAGGGGTGTCGTCATGCCCTGATGGCCCGTTTCGCCCAATGCCATCATCACCACCCCGGCGATGCCCAGCGCGAGGCTGAGATACCAGCTCGGCGTGAGTCGATGGTGACCGAACAGGCGCTCCAGTATCGCGGCCGCCAGGGGCGCCGTGGCGATGGTGATCACCGTGCCGATGGCAACGCCGGCCAGGTGCATCGAGGAGTAGAAGGCCAGCGGGTAGATGACGACACATACGGCGCCGAGCAATACCCAGCGCTTCTGCGCCAACACAAGCCCCAGGCAATCAGTGATGTTCGGGCGTGCCACCCACGCCTGCAACACCCCACCGATCCCCATGGCGAAGGCACCGGTCGCCAGCGGACTGACATCCTGATTGAAGTGGGCCGCCGTGCCGGTGGTGCCCCACAGCAGCGCCGCAAACAGCACCGCCAGGCTGCCCAGCACTCCCGACTTCGAGGGTTGGGTGGTCAGAGGAGAGATCGTTGTCATCCAGGCATTCCTTTGGCGTGAGAGGTGCGCTCTTTCTCGTCGGCTCGCCATGCATGCCGCGAGCACGCAGAGTGTGCTGAAACCACTTTCTGTCATGATCACGACAACGCGGCGAGTCACTGCGGTCTGCGCCCCGTCGTCAGCTCAGCGCAACCGGCTCAGTGAGGCCAGTTCAGTGAGATCCGTTCAGTGAGTTCCGTTCAACGTGGTGTCCTGTCGCCGGACTCCACTGCCGCATGGGACCAGCCGTGCTGGCTCTCTGCGGGGTAGTCGAGCATTGCGACGCTTTCGCAGACGGACTCCTGCCCGCTATCGCTGCCAGTCCAGAGCCCCGTCGCCAGGTCAGTCTCCAGATCAGACGCCCGCTCTGCCTCAAGGTCAGGGCGTCGTGATGCGTGGGAGGACCTTGCCCATGCGGTGGGCGCTGGCTGCGGACTGGCCGTCGGTGTCCTGGGGGCGCGGGAGCGAAGCTGCAGCATCAGGCAGGTCATGATCAACAGCATGCCAACCGCCCCCATCATGGTGAACTGCTCGCCGACCACCACGACCGCCAGAACGCCTGCCACCAGCGGCTCGAACATGGTCAGCATGGTGACGCGACTGATGGGCACGCTGGCCAGCCCACGCCCGAAGACCAGACTGGCCAGCAGCATGGGAATCAGCGCCATGTAGATGGCGACACTGGCATTCACCGGCGTGGCGAACAGTCGCGGGTCGTGGATGAGGCTGGCGGCTCCAAGGCCGAGCAGCAGCACCACACCGGCGGTGCCGAACAGGCAGCCCATCGCCGCACGCCCGTGGGTGCCTTGCAACATCATGCGTCTGGCGAGCAGCGAATAGGTGGCGTAGCTTGCGCCGGCCACGATCCCCAGGGCGATGCCGATGAGCTTGCGCTCATCCATGAGCATCGCCCCCTCACCACGCGATTCCAGCAGTGGCGTGGCCTCAGGCAACGCGGTCTCGCCGATGGCCATCAGCGCGACGCCGATCATTCCCAGCGTCAGCGCGGCATACCAGCTGGCAGTGACCTTCTTGCGGTCCAGCAGATATTCCAGTGCGGCGGCCGCCAAGGGGGCCGTGGCGATGGTGATGACGGTCCCCATCGCGACCCCGGTGTATTCCATGGCCGAGTAGAAGGCCAGGGGATAGCAGAGGATGAACAAAGCGCCCCAGGCCACCAGGTGTTTCTGTGCGAGCAGCTTGTGTGCCTCGGCGCGAAGGTGGCGGCGTGACAGGATGGCCTGGAGTACGCCGCCCACCCCCATGGCGAAGGCGCCAGTGGCCAGCGGGCTCACACCCTGATTGAAGTGGGCGGCCGTGCCGGTGGTTCCCCACAGGCAGGCAGCCAGCAGTACGCACAGGTTGCCGGTCTGACCTTGGAGCAGCGGGGAGAGCGAAGCGTTCGCGATGCGGTGTTGCATGGTTGATGGCTCGCAATGAAAGGTGATTCGGTGACCACGAGATTACGCTTCATTGCGAATCGATATTGTGCTGAAACTACGCTTCGTTCTGCTGGAGACAGCCAAGTGAGCCAGCAGGCGTCTGAAACGCCGTGACAAGGGCGGGAGAGGTGCTGAAGAAGGTCAGGGGAAGACGCTCAGCTGGAGATGGTCAGGCTGGAGTACTGGCGAGTCATCTCGCGCGGCGTCATGCCGAAATGGTGAGAGAAGCGCCGCGTGAAGGCCGACAGGTTCTGATAGCCCACTGCCTCGGCGACCTGCTGGACACTGAGGTCGGAATGGATCAACTGCGCACGGGCGCGCTCCATGCGCCGCGCTGTCAGGTATTGCTTGACGCTGACGCCCAGGTTGTCACGAAAGATCTTGTGGAACTGGGTAGGGCTCAGATGCGCCAGGGCCGCCAGTGATGCCACGTCATGCGGCTGATCCAGCTGCTCGTTCATGACATCCAGCACTCTGAGCAGACGCCGATCGACACGCTTGTCGCAGGTCTGCCGCTCCAGCAGGCCCAGAAACAGCTCGATGGCCAGCCGGTCGATCCGGGCATCGACCTTGCCCTGCAGCTGGGCTTCGAGAAACAGCAGGTAGTTCATCAGCAGGGTGCTGATGGAGAACACCACGCGCCGAGTGGCGGCGAGATTGTCGGGCAGGTAATCCAGGTCCGCGACGATGAAGCGTGCCGCGTCATGGGCCTGGAACTGATGGGTCTCGCCCGAGCGGATGATCACGCATTCGCCTGTGACCACGGTACCGGTGTAGCCGCCGACCTGGATGTCGAGATGACCCCGGATCGGCAGCACCAGCTGCGGATATTCGTGATCATGCACATCGGCGCGTGGCGTGTAGGAACGTAACGAGAGTGCCGTCATGGTGTCGTGGTCATTCGTCGATCATCCCTCAGGGTGACAGGCCCGGGGCTCGCGGGAGTCTGGGCTCAGCACGCTCAGCGGCTCAGTTCGATGTTGCGTGTCTGACCACGCCCGACCTGGACCTGGCTCAGGATGAGCGGGCTGCGGGTGCCATCGGGCAGTTTGATGACGCCGGCGACATAGAAGGTGCCGGCGGGCAGGCCGGTGGCATTGAAGTAGCCATTGCTGTCGGTGCGCACGATATGGGTATAGGCCTGGGCACGCGGGTCGGCGCGCTCTGCCGTCTTGCCGGCCAGTGCCAGTTCCGCGGCTTCCGCGGAGTAGGTGGTGACGGGGGCAATGGAGATGCCGGCTCGGTTGGCATGGATCGTCTGACCCTGCCAGTCATAGGACATGCGGCCCTTGATGACCGAGGTTCCCGTCTTGTCGAGCTTGGCGTACTCCGCCTCCGGGAAGGCCACTGTCCGCTTGACGCGCTGATCGCCGTCCTCGGAGGCAGTGGTGCTGCCGAAGTCCGGAAGGGAAATGCTGTCGGCGATACGGGACGCGCTCTCGCAACCTGCCAGCAGAGTGGTGGTGAGAATCAACGCGAGAGGGGTACGCAGGGTGCGAAGCATGATGGCCATCCTTGGAATGACGAAGGGATCAAGCCCACATCCTACTGTGCCGCGAGATGACTGAAAACGTCAGCCGCCGCGAAAGACGTAAGCCACGCTCCCGGGGCGAGGGGTGGGGCCTGCCGCGTTCGCTCGGGTTGCATCGAGCGCGATGACAGGGTTGCGCAAGTGCGAACGCACGATTCATTAGTCTTTCGTCTATGAGGGGGTGCCAATTGTTACCATTCACCCAATGTTAATGTTTCCCGCTTGACCTGCTGCTGGCCTGCCAGCGTGCTCGAGTGTGCGTATCTGTTCCCATGATTGCCCGGAGAGCCCCATGACGACTTCGCCTGAGACCGATGCCTTGCCTGATTCGACTCATGACATCGCACGCGTCGATGCTTCCCGGCGTCGCCTGCTCAAGCGTGGTCTGCTCGGGGTCGGTGCCGCGACACTGACCAGCCTGCCATTGTCGGCGCTGGCGCAAACGGTCACCAGCAGTGCCCGGGAGACGGATGAGGATGGCGCCTTTGCCGCCTTCATGTCCCTCTCGGCATGGCTCTTGAGTGACAGAGTCCTCAATGAGCGCCTCGGGCAGCGGTTCTTCGAGGCACTGGCGCGCACGCCCGTCGATGGCGTGCCGGGCCTTGGCACGCTGGTGGACCTGAGAGATCGTCTCCTGGCCCTGGGGGAGCAGCGTGAATATCTGCGCGAGGATGACGTGAGCGAAGCTGAGATGGCGCTGGTGCGCCGCGTGCTGCAGGCCTGGATGCTGGGGACGGTGGGGCAATCTGCCACCGACCCGCAGGCCGAGGTGATCGCCTTTGAACATGCCGGCATGTATGCAGGCCCCCGCGATGTCCAGGTCGTGCGGACCTATTGCCCGAATCGTCCCGGTTTCTGGGCCGAGCGTCCTGCCTGAACCCACTCGTTCATCTGCCAGCATCGCCATGAGAGCGGGCGGCAACGAATGCCCTGACGACATCGCAGTCCCGCTGTGGTGACGCAAAGCACCTTGAGGAGAACCCCGCATGGCTGAGGAAGCTCGTACGTATGACGCTGACGTGATCGTGGTGGGCTCCGGCGTTGCCGGTGCCCTGATCGCGCATCGTCTGGCCGAAGCCGGCAAGGCGGTCATCATGCTGGAAGCCGGCCCGCGCCTGGAGCGCTGGCAGATCGTGGAGCGCTTTCGCAATCAGGCCGACAAGATGGACTTCATGGGGCCGTATCCCGCCAGCAAGGCGGCACCGCATCCCATGCTGCATGGCGACAATGCCGACTATCTCGTCCAGAAGGGTGAGCAGCCCTATGACGCGCAGTATATCCGTGCCGTCGGCGGTACCACCTGGCATTGGGCGGCCTCGGCCTGGCGCTTCCTGCCCAGCGATTTCCGTCTCAAGAGCGAATATGGAGTAGGTCTCGACTGGCCGATCGCCTATGAGGACCTGGAAGACTACTACTTCCGGGCCGAGGTGGCGCTGGGTGTCTGGGGGCCGAATGATGTCGATCTCGGCAGCCCGCGCAGCGCCGAGTATCCGATGGCGCCTCTGCCGCTGTCGTGGAACGAACGGCGGGTCAGCGAGCGCATCAATCCCCACGGTTTTGACATGGTCACCGAGCCGGTGGCGCGCAACAGCCGCCCCTACGATGACCGCCCGACCTGCTGCGGCAACAACAACTGCATGCCGATCTGCCCGATCGGGGCGATGTACTCCGGCATCATTCACGTCGAGAAGGCGGAGCGCGCCGGTGCCCGACTGATCGACAATGCCATCGTCCATCATCTGGAAAGCGATGCCAGCGGCAAGATTCGCGAGGTGCGCTATCTCGACCCGCAAGGCAAGCAGCATCGACTGAGCGCACCCAAAGTGGTGCTGGCGGCCAATGGCATCGAGACGCCCAAGCTGATGCAGATGTCGGTGAATGCGCATACCCCCGATGGTGTGGGCAACCAGAACGACATGGTCGGCCGGCATCTGATGGATCACCCGGGTACCGGTGTGAGCTTTCTGGCCGATGAGGCACTGTGGGCCGGCCGTGGCCCCCAGGAGATGACGTCCATCATCACCTGGCGTGACGGGGATTTCCGCCGTGAATTTGCCTCCAAGAAGCTGCACCTTTCCAACATCGCCCGGACTCAGCAGATGACCACCGAGGTGCTGGCGGAGACACCCCTGAGGCTGGGCGCGGACCTGCAGGCGCAGATCGACAATCGTGCCAGCCGTTATGTGCAGTTCGACAGCTTCCATGAGCTGCTGCCCGAGCCAGCCAATCGCATCACGCCGTCAAAAAAACGTGACGCACTTGGTCTGCCGCGCCCGGAATTCCGTTATGCTATCGATGATTACGTCAAGCGCAGCGCCGTGCATACGCGGGAGCAATATGCACGCATCGCCAAGCTGATGGGAGGCACGGACATCGCGTTCCGTGATGAGTTCTCCAACAACCAGCATATCTGCGGTACGACCCTGATGGGAGATGACCCGACGCAATCCGTGGTGGACCGCGATTGCCGAGTGCATGGCCACGACAATCTGTTCGTCGCCAGCTCCGGCAGCATGCCGACAGTCGGCTCGGTCAACTGCACTCTGACGATTGCCGCCTTGTCTCTTCGTATTGCCGATCTGCTCGAACAGGAAATATAAGCATGGTCCCGCACGCCCGTACTGCTGGCATTCGTGATGCCATTGATGAGAATGCCCGAGGTGCCCGCCTCACGGCCCGTCCCGCGCGTCTGGCCCGTGCAATTCGTCTTGCTGCCATTGCCGGTTCCAGTGCGCTGTTGCTCAGCGCCTGTGGCAGTGGTGAAGATGAGCACGCCAGGCAGGTGGAGGCCGACAAGGCCGCCACCAATGATCCGGCGTTGATCGAGAAGGGCCTGTACATGGCACGCGCCAGTGATTGCGCTGCCTGTCATAGTACGCAAGATGGTGAAGAGTACGCCGGCGGCCTCGGTTTCGAGACGCCGGTCGGCAAGATCTTCGCCACCAACATCACCCCGGACACCGAACACGGCATCGGCAACTACACCCTCGAGGAGTACACCCGTGTACTGCGCGAAGGCGAGGCGGCCGATGGCCACAATCTCTATCCGGCGATGCCGTTCCCATCCTATGCACGTCTGACCGATGACGACATCAAGTCACTCTATGCCTGGAACATGCATGACGTGACGCCGAGCGCCACGCCGAACCGTGAGAGCGAGATTCCGTTCCCGCTCAACATGCGTTGGCCGATGGCGCTGTGGGAAGAGATCTTCTCGCCGCTGGAGCCCTGGCAGGATGACCCCGAGAAGAGCGCCGACTGGAACCGTGGCGCCTATCTCGTCCAGGGGCCGGGACACTGTGGCAGCTGTCACACCGAGCGTGGCATCGCCTTCCAGGAGAAGGCGCTGACAGGCGATGAGGACGGCTATCTCGGTGGTGCGATGATCGAAGGCTGGCGCGCCTTCAACCTGACGCCGGACATGCAGGATGGTCTGGGCAGCTGGAGTGAGCAGGATATCCAGACATACCTCGCCACTGGCAACCTCAAGGGCAAGGCGCAGGCCGGCGGCCCGATGGCGGATGTCGTCACGCACTCCATGCGTCACATGAGCGAAGATGATCTGCGTGCCATTGCCGTCTATCTGAAGTCCATCCCGGCCGTGAATGGCAAGGGTGAGCAGGGCGAGGCGATCAATGATGGCGATCGCCAGGCGGAAGCCGAGCAGGCCAGCGAGCCTCAGGTCGCCACGCGGTTCAATCAAGGGGCACCGGCTGACGATGTCCTGTTGCTGCGCGGTCAGCCGCTCGACAAACGCCCGGATGACGAAGCGCTGATCGGTCAGCTGACGGATGCCACCCCCGGTGTGCGCCTGTATCTGGGCCACTGTGCCATGTGTCACGGGGCGGATGGTGCCGGCACTCAGGATGGCTATTACCCTTCGCTGTTCCACAACAGCGTGACCGGCAGTGTCTATCCGGACAACCTGGCGCAGGCGATTCTCAATGGCGTGCAGCGCGAGAACAATGGTCACAGCGTCTTCATGCCGGCCTTTGATGACAATCTGACCGACGGCGAGCTGATCAACCTGATGGACTACCTGGAGAATCGCTTCGGGGAAGGTCACCAGAGTGCCTCTCTCGCGGCGCCTGATGCGCGTCGCCAGCAGTTGGCGGACAAGCTGGAAGAATGGCGCAAGCACTGAGGCGCCCTTGATCGCCCCCTCTTGCGTGAATGTGAACATGAATGTGAACGTGAGAAGGGGGCAGGAATTGCCTGGCCAGTCGACGTGGCATGCGTGAAGACCGCCACGACGACTGGCCGATAGGCTCACCCGGCGCCAGAGACAACCAGTGCTGGCGCTATGGTGAGGATGGGGTAAAATTGCGCCAGGCAGGACACCGACATCACATTCATCCCGCTCGGTTGCGCTCAAATGCAGCACAAACTGAAGAACTGCGGTAGAATGTGCGCCCAGACTTTAGCTCTTTATCAATTATTCGAGGCAACATAGCAGTATGACCGACGCTACTCTTGACGATCAGCTTGCATCCCTGTTTCAGGAGCAGGACACCAAGCAGGACCAGAACGCCCGCATCAAGGAGCTGGAGCGTCAGCTGCGTGAAGCCAGCAAGGAAGCCGACAAGCTCCGCAATGCCCGTGACAAGGCAAAGAAGGAAGTCGAGGACCTGCGTGCTCGCAACGAGCGTCTGAGCGAGAAGGCAGCAGCCTCTGACAAGCACCGCAAGCAGGTCGAACACGAGTTCAACCAGAAGCTGGTGCAGTACAAGGCGCGTCTGGCCCGTGAACAGGCCATCGCCCAGTCCCGCATGATGCCGATGGCAGCCGCTGAAGAGCAGGCGGAGTCCGAGGACACCGCAGACGCGGCTACCCTGGAAGACCTGGGTCTGAACGCTGCGGCTATCCGCGCGCTGACCGAAGCCGGCTACGATGACGTCGCCAAGGTCCGCAAGGCCCACGCTGACGGCGTGATCGCTGAGGTCAAGGGTATCGGTCCCAAGGCTCAGTCCCAGATCGCGGAAGCGCTGGACGCCTGATCGTAGCTGATGAATGAAAAAACCCGCCAATTGGCGGGTTTTTTCGTGTCTGGCTGACGTGCCTGGCGTTTGACGGCCCGAGGCGGCCTGAGGGACAAGACGGCCTGGGATCAAGACGGCCTGGGATCAAGACGGCCTGGGATCAAGACGGCTCACGACTGTCACTCACTCTGGAGTTCGGGCCAGGTGACGTTGGCCTGCTGCTCGCCCAGCCAGTCATTGAGCGCCTGACGCATGTCACTGACGGCAAGCGCATTGCCATTCAGCGCATGTACCACCTGGGGCAGGCTTGGCGCTTCACCGGCCTGGGCCGGCCACTCCTGCTTGAGCATGAAGGCCGCCTTCGTCGGGTCTTCCTGATGCAGGGTGCGTTGTGCCGCGGCGTGGGCCTGGCCCAGCTGTTGAAGCTCGGCATCGAGAGCGTCATCGGCGATGTCGGCGCGGCTGACCAGCAGCATGCGCGGAAGATCCAGCATGTTGGCGCGCGGCAGCCAGTCCTTGGAGAGCGGGTGCAGGGCCACCAGACGGGAGGCGTCATCGCCACCCAGGAAGGCGGCATGCATCTTGCGACTGTTGATCAGCGCCTTGGGCGCATCGCCGGCGTACTCATCACCTTCCAGCGCTTCCAGCGAGCGTGGGCTCACCAGCTGCATGCTGGAACCGACCTTGACCTCGATCCACTGCTTGAGCGCCAGATGCGAGCGCGCATCACTGTCGCTGATCACCACCCGCACTGCACGCGTGGTGTCATTCAGGAAGCGGATCAGCATTTCCTGCGGCTCGAACAGCTTGGTATAGCGGATCAGCTCATCGCGTGCGACCAGGCTGACATCATCCAGGTCCGCGCCATCCAGTACCCGCAGCGGCACGCCGCTCTCGGCCAGTGCCTTGAGATTCCAGGGCGTCAGGTAGGCGGCGTCCAGCGTGCCATCACGCAGCCCCTTCATCACCTCATCCGCACTGGCGAATTGCGTCAGGGTCAGCGGCTCGCGCAATGAGTCCTCGAGGGTACCTTCGGCTTCCAGCACGACGGCAGGGCTGGCGCTGACACCGGCGTCGGCAGGCATGCCGATCTCTAGGGCACTGGCCTTTTGCGCCAGTATCAAGCTGCCACCGGCGAGGCACCAGGCCGCCAGTGTGCGTCGCAGGGGCAGGCGTTGGGCACGCGGGGTGAGGGGGAAAGAGTCAAGCAGGGACATCTGGCACTCCGGCAACGGTAACAGAGAGGCGGTAACTCACCGCCATGACAGCGCTCACGCGTGGGCGCTCATGGTAGCCGTTCGCGGGCATGGTGTCAGGCGCGGCGCGGCGTCATGCCTCACCTTGAGCATGTGGAAGCCTTGCACACGAAAATGCCCCGCCACTTCTCGAGTGGCGGGGCATTTTCGTGTGCAGCGGTTGTCCCGAGCGCCCTGGAGATCAGTCCGTGACGCTCGGGTGGCCTGCTTCAGGAGCGTGAGCGCGCGGCCTGCTCATCAAGCGCTCGGGCATCGCTGTCCGCGACGACGCCATCGCGGCGGGCGAAGTGGTCGACCCACAGCGCGATCACGCCGTCGCCGGTGACATTGGTGGCGGTGCCGAAGCTGTCCTGTGCCAGATACAGCGCGATCATCAGGCCAAGTTCCGCCTCGCCGAAGCCGAGCATGCTGCCGAGTACGCCCAGTGCGGCCATCACGGCGCCGCCCGGTGCACCGGGCGCGGCGATCATGGTCAGGCCCAGCATGATCAGGAAGGGGACGACTTCGCCGAGACTGGCGATGGCCAGGTCATGGCTCATCATCATCACGGCGGTAGCGCAGGTCACGATGGTGATGGTAGAGCCTGACAGATGGATGGTGGCACACAGCGGCACGCTGAAATCCGCCACTTCATCGCTGACCCCGTTGGCCTTGGTCTGACGCAGGCTGACCGGAATGGTCGCGGCGGAGGACATGGTGCCCAGCGCCGTCAGATAGGCGGGCAGCATGTTGCGCAGGAGTCCCAGCGGCGAGCGACGCTGGACGAGCCCGGTGATCAGATAGGCCGTGCTCAACCAGATCCAGTGCATCACGATGGCCAGCACCAGCACCTTCCAGAAGGTATCCAGAGTCGACAGCGCCTTGCCCTCATAGGCCATCTCGGCAAAGGTACCGGCGATGAACAGCGGCAGCAGCGGGATGATGACGCTGTTGAGGAACACGTCGACCACTTCACGTGATTCAAATACTGCGCTTTTCAGGGTCGGAAGCTCCCGACGACTGATGACGACACCGAAGACGAAGGCCAGTACCAGCGCCGTCATCACCGGCAACGCGGCCGGAATCTCGAGATCGAGGAAGGGGGCCAGTGCGTCGCGGCCTTCGGCCACGGGCGCCATGCCGGACAGCATGCCCGGCAGCAGATTGCTGGCGACCAGGAAGGCGAAGATGCCAGCGAGAATGGTGGAGCCATAGGCCATGCCGACGGTGCGTCCGAGCATGGCGCCTGAATTCTTCGGCAGAGAGGCGATGCCACTCATCACGTAGAACAGGATGATCAGCGGGATGGTGAAGTTGATCAGCTGGCCGATGATGACCTTGGCGGTCAGCGCCGCGCGGACCACGATATCCGGGGCCATCAGACCGATCAGAAGACCGGCGATGATGCCGAGGACAAGTTTGACGATGAGCTTCATGTGGATCTCGAGAGTTTGACGGGTTCTTGCCCTGAGTACAGGCCGTGAATCGCGTACCATCTCGCTGGTCGGCGGACTGCAGGTCGTCGCAGTCAGGCCACGCACCGAAATGGCGCGCAGAGTGTACCTGAATCGACTACCTGAATCATGGCGTCATTTGCCGCAGTCCGTGAGTGATGGCGGCATTCGCTGTCGTCGGGGCCCACGGTCCCCTTGAGAGGGACGTTCAGGCCTTGTGGGAGGGCGCCGCTGGCCGGCGCTGTCTGAGCAGGTGATGCCCGAGCGCCAGCGCCCCGAGCGTCAGCCCGAACACTGCCATGCCCTGCCAGCCGAAGAGGCTCATCATCTTGACCCCGACGGCCGAGCCCAGGCCGGCACCGGTGTAATAGCACAGCATGTAGACGGCATTCATGCGGCTCTGCGCCTCGGGGTCGATGGAGAAGACGCGTACCTGATTGGGAATCTGGGCGGCGAAGACCCCGAGATCCAGCAGGATGATGCCGATGATCAGCCCCGTCAGGCTGTCTCCCCAGAGGCCGAGTACCGCGAAGGCGGCCACCACCATCATGAGTGCGAGGCTGATCAAGGGGCCTGCGCCGACGCGATTGACCAGACGTCCCGCCGCCTTGGCTCCGATGATCCCCGCCAGTCCGATGATGCCGAACAGTCCGGCTTGCTGAACGCTGTAATTAAAGGGCGTGTCGGTGACATGAAGTGCCAGTGTCGCCCACATGGCGTTGAAGGCCGCGAACCACAGTGCGCCGGTGAACGCGGATTCGCGCAGCAGCGCATGGCGTTTCAGTAGCGTGAACATCGAGGCGATGAGCCTGGGATAGGCCATCTGCACCGCAGGGGCACGACTCGGCAGCTGACGATACAGTGACACACCGATGACGATGGCGAGGATGGCGGCGACCAGAAAGACGCTGCGCCAGCCCCAGTACTCGGCGATGCTGCCGCTCAGGGTGCGCGAGAGCAGGATGCCGATGGTCAGCCCCGTCATCAGCGTGCCGATCACCTTGCCGCGCCTCTGCGGTGTGGAGAGTGACGCGGCAAGCGGGATCAGCTGCTGGGTGATGTTGGCGCCCAGACCGACCACGAAACTCGCCACCAGCAATGGCCAGAGACTCGGGGCAAGAAAGACGCCCAGCGAGGCCACGGCCAGGGTGATGGACAGATTGCGGATCAACAGGCGTCTGTCCATGGTGTCGCCCAGCGGCGAGATCAGCAGGATCGCCACGGCATAACCGAACTGCGTGGCCGAGGGAATCATGCCGATGGTGCCCTGACTGACGCCGAGTGAGGCTGCCATGTCGGCCAGCAGCGGCTGGTTGTAATACAGGTTGGCTGCCGTGGCGGCCACGGCAATCGCCATCAGCAACAGCAGGCTGCGACTGATGGGGGAGGACTCGGGGGTCTCCGTGGTCGTCTCGTCTTGATGGCTCACCGAAAGGCTCCTCTTGCGCATTGTGCTGATGTGCGGATCTGACGCGCTGATCTGACGTCGATCAAGGTGGCCTACGGTATGTCGCCATCACCTATAAGAGAAATGTTGATAATGGATATCTTTGATGCCGAGCTGTTATCAGCGCGAGCCTGATGAAACCCGGTCTACCCTCGAGACGCTCTCGCGCACGACCAGCGTGGGGGCCAGCTGGGTCTGGCCCGGGAAGGGGGAACCCTCCAGGCGGGCGATGAGCTGTTCCACCGCCGTGGTGCCGAGGTCATAGATCGGCTGACGGATGGTGGTGAGTGCCGGGTTGAGGTAGGCACTGATCTCGATGTCGTCGTAGCCGATGATCGACAGCTCGCGTGGGACCTCGAGACCGAGATCCTGCGCGGCGCGCAGACAGCCCAGCGCCAGCAGGTCATTGAAGGCGAAGATGGCGTCCGGTCGATCCCCGGGGTCCGCCAGCAGCAGGTGAGCGGCGCGATGGCCATCTTCCAGCATCAGGTCGGTGGCGACCTGCCAGTCTTCCGGTACGCCCAGGCCGGCGGCCTTGAGCGCCTCGAGTGCTCCGCACAGGCGCTCCCGCGAGCGGGCGTGATCGCGTGGGCCGGTCAGCAGCGCGATGCGCTCGAGTCCACGGGATATCAGATGCTCGATGGCAAGCCTGCCCCCCAGGCGCGAGTCATCATTGACCACCGTCATATCCCAACCCGGCTGAGGGTCGGCGTCCATCATCACCGTCGGCAGCGGCAGGGCGCTGAGAGCCTGCAGAAAGCCCGCGCCGTTCTCGGCGGTCATCACCACCAGCCCATCGATGCGGCGATCGCGCAGTGTCTCGAGATAGCTGAGCTGCTTGGCATCGATATCATCGCTGTTGCACAGGATCAGGCTGTAGCCTGCCTGATAGCAGCGGTCCTCGACTCCACGGATCACCTCGGCGAAGAACGGGTTGTGCGCGCTGGTGACGATCATCCCCAGCGTGCGGCTGCGATTGGATTTCAGCGCACGTGCCACGCTGTCCGGCCGATAGCCGAGTGCCGCGATGGCCTCGCGCACCCGCGCTTCGGTGTCCCTGGCGACGGGCCGAGTGGCATTCACCACATGTGAGACGGTGGTGACGGAAACGCCTGCCCGTGCCGCCACATCCTTGAGTCGAATCACGCTGTCTGTCCCCTGTCCCTGGTGGAATGATGCGTCTGTTCTGACGCCTGTCGTCACGTCTGTCGTGGTGAGTGTCGTCACGTCTGTCGTGGCGTGTCGGTGGCGCCGGTGGAGAGCGGTGACGAAAACGCCGGCACGAGGCCGGCGTCTTGGTGTCACGTCTCGCGGGCTCGCGCTTACTCGGTGATCAGCTTGAGCGGCACGTCGGTGGTCTTGTCGACATCCTCGCCCTTGAGCAGCTTGTCGGCGACTTCCACGCCGAGACTGCCGATCAGTGACGGTTGCTGCGCGATGGTCGCGTCCATCTTGCCGGCCTGAACCGCCTTGATGCCTTCATCGGTGCCGTCGAAACCGACCAGCAGGATGTCCTTGCCGGCCGCCTGCAGCGCGCGCTGTGCGCCAAGCGCCATTTCATCGTTCTGCGCGAAGACGGCATTCACCTCAGGATGCGCCTGGAGCAGATTCTCCATCACGTTGAGGCCCTGGGTGCGATTGAAGTTGGCCGGCTGGCTGGCGATCAGGCTGATGTCCGAGTGACCCTCGATGGCCTTGAGGAAGCCTTCCCCACGGTCACGTGTCGCAGAGGCACCGGCCACGCCCTCAAGCTGGACGACCTTGCCTTCTCCGCCGAGTTTCTCGGCGATGAAGCTGCCGGCCAGTTCGCCACCCGCGACGTTGTCGGAGGCCACGTGGGCGGCGATCCGGCCGCCGTTGGCGCTACGATCCAGCGTCACCACCGGCACGTTGCGCGCATTGGCGGTACGCACGCTGGAGACGACGGCGTCGGAGTCGGTCGGGTTGACCAGCAGCAGGTCCACGCCACGTGACAGGGCGTCTTCCACGTTGGACAGCTCACGTGCGGCGTCATTGCTGGAATCCAGCACGATCAGCTCATGGCCGAGCTCCGCCGCCTTGTCCTTGGCACCCTGCTGCAGGCTGACGAAGAACGGGTTGTTAAGTGTGGACACGACCAGCGCGATCTTGTCCGCCATGGCGGATTGCACCGGCATCATGCTCAGACCGGCGGCGGTGATGGCGGTGGTCAGCGAGGAAACGAGCAGTTTTTTCATGGCGTGGTTCCTTTCATTGTTGTCGACGCCATCGTCTGGCGTCTTCGTTGTCGGCGACCCTAGCGATGCATGACCCCGTGGTTGGCGCACGGGGTCGAGGGTCTTCGATGCTGCCGGGAATGAAATCGCAAGCGTCTTTCGCGCGCGTTCGAGACTATTTCTGGGCGCGGCTGTCGATCAGTACCGCGAGCAGGATGACGGCGCCCTTGGCGATCATCTGGAAGTAGCTTGAGACCCCCATGATGTTCAGCGCGTTGTTCAAGACCCCGATCACCAGTGCGCCGATCAAGGTGCCGAAGATGCGGCCTCGACCACCCATCAGGCTGGTGCCCCCGATGACGACGGCGGCGATGGCGTCGAGTTCGTATCCGGTGCCGGCATTCGGCTGTGCCGAACCCAGACGGGCGGCCAGGATGGCACCCGCCAGTGCCGCGAAGGCACCCGCGATGGCGTAGACGCTGATCTTGATGCGATTGACGTTGATGCCGGACAGGCGCGCCACCTTCTCGCCACCGCCGACCGCATAGACGTGACGGCCGAAGCGGGTGTGATGCAGCACGCCCCAGCACAGCACATAGACGAAGAACATCATGTAGATGGGAATCGGGACGCCCATCCAGTAGCCTCCGCCCAGGTTCCAGAAGCTGTCGGCGGCTTCACTGACGCCGATGGAGACCGGGCGACCATCGGTATAGACCAGTGTCGCGCCGCGCAGTACCGTCATCGCCACCAGGGTGACGATGAAGGCCTGGATGCGTCCGAAGGCGACGAACAGACCCGAGACTGCGCCCAGTGCGGCACCGGCGATGATGGTGCCGGGCACGCTCAGCCACGGTGACAGGCCGGCGGCGGTCATCGAGGCGGCGAAGGCGCCGGTCAGTGCCAGTACCGCACCCACTGACAGGTCGATACCGGCGGTGAGAATGACGAAGGTCACGCCCATGGCGATGATGGCGTTGATGCTGGTCTGGCGCAGCACGTTGAGCAGGTTGTCGGCAGACAGGAAGTTGTCGGACAGGCCGGCGCTGACGGCGATCAACAGTGCCAGCGCGATCAGTGCCTTGTTGTCGACCAGCAGGCGCATGATGTCGAGGCGACGGTCGCCGGCGGCAGAGGAAGTGGGAGTGGACATCAGTTCGGCATCTCGTGGGGGAAATCAGAAGACGTGTGTGGAGGGGTCGCCCGGGCGGCGCCAGTGCTGGCACTCAGCGGGCTCTCGAGACCGGAGGCGGCTGTCATGATCGCTTCCTGGGTGGCGTTCTCGCGGCTGAATTCACCGGAAATCCGGCCATCGGCCACCACGAGAATGCGATCCGCCAGACCCAGCAGCTCGGGCATCTCGGAGGAGATCAGCAGGATGCACTTGCCCTGACGCTTGAGCTCGTTGATCAGCAGGTAGATCTCGCGCTTGGCGCCGACATCGACACCGCGGGTCGGCTCATCGAGAATCACCAGCTCCGGTGCCGGCATCAGTGCCTTGGCCAGCGACACCTTCTGCTGATTGCCACCGGACAGCGTATCGACCGCCTGGGCGGTATCGCTGATCTTGATCTGCATGCTCTTGACGAACTGCTCGACCGCGGCGGCTTCCTCGCCGTGACGAATGCGCCCCAGCGCACCGCAGAAGTTCGGCAGGGCACTGAGAGACATGTTGCTGGCCACCGAGTGCGCCAGAATAAGTCCTGACTGCTTGCGATCTTCTGGCACATAGACCAGGCCTGCCGCCAGTGCCGCGGCCGGCGAGGGGAACTGCCCGGACTGTCCGTTGAAGGTCACGCTTCCCGCCGCGATGCGGGTATCACCGCACAGCACGCGCGCAAGCTCGGTGCGTCCTGCGCCCATCAGGCCGCCAAAGCCGAGCACCTCACCGCGGCGCGCCGAGAAGCTGATGCCATTGACGCCCGGGGCGTGAAGCTCCTTCACCTCCAGCATCACCTCGCCATCAGGGCTGGCGGGCGTATAGGGATAGCGCTCGGCCAGTTCACGGCCGACCATCAGGCGAATCAAGCCATCCTCATCCAGTTCCGCCGTCGGCCCCTGATGGATCATCTGACCATCACGCAGCACGGCGACTTCATCGCACATGCTGAAGATCTCGTTGAGACGATGGGTGATCAGCACCAGTGAGCGTCCCTCACCGCGCAGCTCCGCGACCACTTCTGCCAGGATGTCCGTCTCGATGTCCGTCAGGGCATCGGTGGGCTCATCCATGATGATGATCTCGGCGTCAAGCGACAGGGCACGTGCGATCTCCACCATCTGCTGCTGACCGATGCTCAGTTCACTGACGGCGGTGCGTGAATCCAGTGTCTGGCGCAGGCGATCCAGCAGTTGGCGGGCATCGGCATGCAGGCGCTTCCAGTCGACGGTGCCAAGCGCAGTGCGTGGTTCACGCCCGAGGAAGATGTTCTCGCCGGCGGACAGGCCCGGCACCAGATTGAGTTCCTGGTGAATGATGGCGATGCGACTGTCCATGGCCTGGCGTGGGGTGGTGAAGATGACTTCCTCATCGCGAAGCCACAGGGTGCCGGCGTCATAGCGATACACGCCGGAGAGAATCTTCATCAGCGTCGACTTGCCTGCGCCGTTCTCGCCAGCCAGCGCATGCACGCGGCCGGCGCGCAGCGTCAGGTCGACGCCCTTGAGCACGCTGACCCCGGAAAAGCCCTTGTCGATGCCGCGTAATGCCATCAGCACGCGCGGGGCAGCGTCCTCATTGGCCTTGGGTGCTTGCGGGGCCGGATGCGTGACATCTTGCGTCTGCATGCCCATCAAAAGGGAACTCCACAATGCAGGATCAGATTGGCGTAGGGCGTGCACTCACCGGTGCGCACGATCACGCTGGCCTTGGGGAGTTCGGCCTTGAAGGCCTCGTGCTCGATCACATGGCGCTCAAGCGGCTTGGCGTCACGCTGCTCCAGTGAGGCCAGGCGGGTCGAGAGCGCGTCGTGAAGCTCCGGGCTCTTGAGCGCCAGCTCGCTGGCATGGGTCACGGCTTCGATGCACAGCTCTGCAAGCAGGGCGTCGAGCACCGGCAGCATGGCCGGCAGCCCGGGAATGACCGCCAGATCCACACAGGGGATATCGGCGGGAATCGGCAGGCCGGCATCGGCGATCACCAGGGTCTGGGTATGGCCGAGGCGAGCGATGTGCCCGCTGAGCGGCGCGTTGAGTAGGCCTTGTCGTTTCACGTCTCAGTCCTTGAATGAGGCAGGGGCGAGTCGATCCAGTCATTTACCTGACGGGTTCACCATGGGCGACAGTATGACGCGCAAACGTTTGCGGCGCGGTAGGCGAAACGTCGTAGCCCCTGTAGAGCGACTACTTTTTTGTAGTGGACGGCGCAGAAGGCGAGCGAGCGGGGGCGAGAATCGGTGATGAAGAAATGACGCCACAAGACTCAAGTGATTGCTGATGTGGCCGATAAATGCAGCAACCGGGACACAATTGCGTGTGGTATGCGTGCTTTTTCGCCCGATGGCGCTGCGAACGGCATGCCAGAATATCGCTAATGCTCAAGGGGAAGGCTTATGGCGACGATTTCATCGCTGGGGATAGGGTCGGGGCTTGACCTCAATGGCCTGCTGAGTGACCTGGAGAGCGCCGAGCGCCAGAAGCTCACGCCGATTGCCAACAAGCAGGCCAGCTACGAGGCGGAGCTGTCGGCCTGGGGAACGATCCAGAGCCGTCTGGAGTCGCTGGACACGGCGGCAGCGTCCCTGGCTGATCCCGATATCTATGCCGGCATGACGACCACCGCCAGTGGCAGTGGCGTCAGTGCCAGCGCCACCAATATCGCGGAGCCGGGCAGCTATTCGGTCTCGGTCTCCCAGCTGGCGCAGGCGCAGAGCCTGGCGACCGGGGGTCAGACCCATCGCGATGAGGCCATCGGGAGCGGGACGGCCACCACGCTGACGCTCTCGCTTGGAAGTCTCGGCAGTGACGATGGCTATGTGGCGGACGCCGAGCGCACCGCCGAGATCGTGATCGACTCCAGCAACAACAGCCTGGAAGGCATCCGGGATGCCATCAATGCGGCAGGGCTTGAGGTCAGCGCCTCCATCGTCAACGACGGCTCTGACTCGCCGTATCGTCTGGTGCTGACCTCCCGGGAGACCGGCAAGGACTCCGTCATCAGCCTGTCGACCAGCGGTGAGGAGCCGGCGCTGGAGGACCTGATTGGCTTCGACCCCGCCGCGCCATCCGCGAGTCAGGTCGAGCAGGTGGTGGAACCGCTGGATGCCAGCTTCAGTGTCAATGGCATCGCCATGCACAGCACCTCCAATGACATCGACGATGCCGTGGATGGCCTCAGCCTCGTCTTGAGCGACGTGACCTCGACACCGAGCACGGTGACGGTGGCCGAGAACCCGGACAAGGCGAGTTCGGCATTGCAGGCCTTCGTCACCGCTTACAACGAATTGCAGAAGACCATCGACAACTACACCGCCTTCAATGCCGATGAAGGCACGGCGGGCGAGTTGCTGGGCGATTCGACGCTGCGAACCATCGAGAGCCGACTCACCTCGGCGCTGAATTTCACCAGTGAGGGGGACTTCTATGCGCTGTCCTCGCTGGGAGTCACTCGCACGGACGATGGCAAGCTTGAGTTCGACAGCGCCATGGTCGATGAGGCGGATGCCACGCAGCTGGCCGCCATGTCCGGCTTCTTCATCTCGGACAGCGAAGCGGGAAGCGTGGGCTTCGCAAGTCAGATGGCTGGCCTGCTGGATCAGGTGGTCGGCGATGACGGTACCCTCGAGAACACGACCGAAAGCATCGAAAGCTCGCTGGAGAGTCTCGAGAGTCAGTACGAGCAGACCGAGACCACCATTGACGCCACCATCGAGCGCTACCGGGAACAGTTCACGGCGCTGGACATTCTGGTCGCCAATCTGACCTCGACCAGCGATTACCTGACGGGACAGCTGGAAACTCTGGAAAACAGCTGGAACCTGACCGACTAGCCGGCCAGGTGATCAAACGCCGCCATCCTACATCTGACATCAGGCTGTTGAAGGCCTTGAATACGCTATGAACAAAGGAAGACAAACGTCATGAGTCGCTATCGTGGGGCCAATGCCTACGCCCGTGTCGGCGTGGAATCCGGAGTCCTGTCTGCCAGTCCCCACCAGCTGATCGTGATGCTGTTCGAGGGAGCTGATCGCACCTTGGCCGCGGCCCGTCTGCAGATGGAGGCAGGCGATATCGTGGCCAAGGGACAATCTCTGACCAAGGCCATCAACATCATCACCGATGGGCTGCGTGCCTGTCTGGATCACGAGCAGGGGGCGGACGTCGCCGCCAACCTGGATCGTATGTATGACTACATTGCCCGCTTGCTGCTCCAGGCCAATCTGTCCAACAGTGTGGAGAAGCTGGATGAAGCGCGCCGCCTGCTCAGCGAGCTGGGCGAGGCCTGGCGTCAGATCGCGGCTCACGACAAGGGACAGTCATGATCATGGAAATCGATGCGCCATCAGTGGATGAAGCGTCCGCTCTATGCGATGCGCTCTTCACTCAGATGTCCAACATGCTGGTGGCAGCGCGCGCAGGAGACTGGCCGGGTGTCATACAGGGTCAGACGCGCTATATCGAGCAGATGCAATCGCTGCGCATGCCGGATTCCGGCAGCGCGGAGGCTCGTGAGTATCTTGAGCGTCAGCTGAAGGGGCTGACGAGCATGGAGGCGGAGCTGACGACGCTGCTCAATGCGCGCAAGGCGCAGTTGCAGGAAGTGCTTGGCGATGTGGGGGCTCGGCGCAAGCTGGCGCGCAGTTACGGACATCGCCAGCATCTCAGTTGAGTCGGTTCGGGCCGGATGAGGCCATTGGCAATGCCGAGCGTCATCCTATCGAGCGTTGAGCGCCGCGCATGACGCCACTACACCAGGGGAGGCGCTGAGATGACAGGCATCACTCCCTTGATCGATGGGTTGCTCCACCAGGTGCTGGGCCGCACGGCCCAGCCACCCCCGGCGGCGGATTCGGGGACTGTCTTTCCGGTAACGCGCACACCGGGCCTTGCCAGTGGGGCTCAGCCCGACATCGACGCATCCCGTCGTTCGTCGGGTCTTGAGTCGCCGGCGGCCGCCGTGCAGCTGACGGATCGTGCCCATCTGATCTCTGATCTATTCGAGGCGTTGAGTCGCCTGCCTGCCGATACGTCTTACGCTGCCAGCGGTATCAAGATGCCGGCAGGGATCTCCCTGCAGGAGTGGCTCGCGAGTGGTCGCCCATTGCCGGGCCTTGCCTACGAGATCGCCTCGGCCACCCCGCACGTTCCTCTGGCTGCGGCATTGCGCCAGCAGATCAGTCAGAGCGGTCTCTTCTATGAGGCTGACCTGCTGGACTGGTATCAAGGACGGACCCCGCTTGCCGACCTCAGTGCTCATCCCCAGGCCTCGACGGCCCGTCTGGATGCCTTGCTTGCCTGGCGTCAGGCGCTGCTGCTGACCCAGGCACGCTATCTGCCGGTCTCGGAGTCTCGGGTGTCGCCGCCGTGGGTGTCGACACGTCCGGATTCGGGGGTGGCGATACCCACGGCGCTGATGGCATACCCGGCACTTGCCTCGCGCAGGGAGCCTGCGACTCGCGACTCACAGGCGGTGAGCGCCTACCGTGAGGGGATGCAGCACGCCAGCTCTGCGATCGCCACAGATGTCGATGAGTGGGAGGGCGCTGACCCAGGCGTGCTTCAGCAGCAATTGCGTCTGGTGCTGGGGCAACCTCTCAACTGGCAGGGGCTGCTGTTGCCTGGATTGCATGCCTTCTTCAGCCTCTACTTTCCGCCGACTCCGCGACCGCGAGACATGCGGTCACGCAAGCAGGGGCCCCGAGAGGTCTTGCCTGTTGCCAGTGTGACGGCGTTGGCGGGGCAGGCGGACAGTGAAGAGGAGGCCGTGGCCCAGTGGCGGGTCGTCATGACCTTCACGGCCGAGCAGGGAGCCGTGCTGGAGGCCACGCTTCTGTGGTATCAACTCGCATCGCCAGTGGCGCTTGTCGTGATATTGGAGTCACGGCATGGCGTTGCGCGGGATGCACTGCTCGAGAGCCTGCCTCAGGCATTGCACGCCCTTGCCCCTCGCGTTCACGTACGCCGCCCTGGTGAGGCAATGGGACCGCCGCGATACGCTGATGGCCCGGCAATGTTCGAGACCGCCAGTGGCAGCGAAGACGGGGCTGCCGACGTCGATATCCGCTCTCAGCCCCAAGAGCCCGCAGAGCGAGCATTCCCCTGCGGTCTGGCAAAATCCCTGGGCACGCGTCTTCAGCAGCACGCCACTGAAGTGGGGCTTCCCGTCCATGCCTCGCCAGAGCTGGTGGCGCTGCTTGCGCAGGGATTGCCTGCGCGTCGCACCATCCCCCAGGCGCTGTTTCAGTGCATCGTCGAGATTGCCCACCTCTGGTCACGCCAGGGGACGAGTGGTAAAGGGCCCAGGGCGGATGGGCGAGAAGCCCCCTGAGATCGTACGCAGGTCTTGGCGTGCATGGCATGCCAGTGGCTGCGCCGGACACCGGGATTCCTGAAATAACCGTGGGCAAGAACGCCTTTATAATTAGAATATTATAATTGTTTAAGTTTGATGCAGGGTAGGGCGTTATCGACGGTAACCCATTGTTGATCTGGATCAATAAATGCACTGGGAATCGTCTCGACGGACTCCTCATCGTCCCAATGCCTGTTCAGCCGCCTGATCCGAGATATGCGGATTGTCGGGCAGCCGCATCCTGCCCTGATCAAGCGTCGTGTTAGGCCAAGAAGAGGGTGTGGGGTGATTGGCGCTATCCGACAATCCCGGTAATGCGATGGCAGGTCTATATGGCGCGTCATTTCATCAATCTGCAATACAAGGTTTGTTCAACCTTGCTCTCATGTTGTGACAGTGCAAGAGGGTAGTCTGCTCTTTTTGGGATTAAGTTTCTCATCCATATGTTGCAGAATATTTTTATGGCGTATTTTTCGCATTATTTTGCAGGAGTTGCCTGCTTTTCGTGGTTTTTTGAGCTGTTTCTTCCTATCGATCACAGCGTTTGAAAAGGGTTGTTCAGGATAACGCTGGTTTGATCGCGATACTGGTATTAGAATCGCCAGTACATGAGGTGTTACTCAGGTAATGATTTTCATGTCCCGCAGAAACGACATACCAGAAATGTAGGGTCACTACATCTAAATCATAAGGTCTGGCGATGGATCAGCCGTTTTCTTGTGTTGATCTCGATAAGATCAGGCTATTCAGGGAACCTTTATGTCTTCACTTCTCAACGATATCCAGAGTGTCAATCTCTCCTATCTTCTTCTCGTGCAGCGTTTGCTGGCCGAAGATGTCGATATGGCAAGGGTACGTCTTGGCCTCAGTCAGGAAATGGCAGATATATTGTCCGGGATGAGTGTCAGTCAGCTGGTATCGCTGTCTTCCTGCAATCAGTTGTTGTGTGAGTTGGCCCTGGATGATGCGGCTCAGCTCAAGGGAGTGCTTCAGGGGGGGCGCGACCAGGATTTCGGTGCCATGCACACGGCCATGTTGTTGAATGCACGTCAGGCGGGCTCGGTCACCCGCCTGGGCGGTGCTGGACAATGAGTCAGAAGAGTCTGGTGGATGAATTGCAGCAGCTGCAGCTGGCGGTCGAATTGATCGAGCTGGGGGCTCGTCTGCAGGTGCTCGAGACAGAGACGGAAATCAGTCGTGCGCGTCTGGTGAAGCTGTACAAGGAGGTGCGCGGCGTCTCCCCGCCCAAGGGCATGCTGCCGTTTTCCACGGATTGGTTCATGACCTGGCAGCCCAACCTGCACGCGTCCCTCTTCCATGGCTTCTATCGTCGCCTGCGCTCCCAGGGTGTGCCGCGCATGGATGCCTTCGTCAAGGCGTATCGCTTCTACCTCGAGCACGTGGGGGAGGAGGAGCCGGTACTGGCGCTGACCCGCGCCTGGACACTGGTGCGCTTCTTCGAGAGTGAACTGCTGGACCTGGCGACCTGCCAAACCTGTACCGGCCACTTCGTGATTCATGCCCATACCCCCGCGCATGATTACGTGTGCGGTATCTGCCAGCCGCCTTCCCGTGCCGGGAAGACAGCGGCGCGTCGCAAGGCTCGGGAGCAGGACATGCAGCGCGAGGCACTCGCGGTCAAGCTCGGCTGATGCGCCTCTTGGTCCCTTTAGTGTCACGATAGAAAGGCTCGCCTCCCGGTGAGCCTTTTTTGTTGCCCTGAGTGCGGCAGCGACACGTCTCTGGTTGTGGGCGCTCTCACGTCTTGTGCCTGCAACGGCTGGCAAGGCAATGCGTGAACGTTTTCCCACATGACCCTCAAGACCTCCCACGTGCGGCCGATAACCGTTGAGACGTGAGGTCGATCGCATGCCAAGGGGGTGGTTGTGTTGCTTTTCATAGGTTATCTGGTGGTGATCGGGTCGACCCTGGGTGGGTATCTGATGGTGGGGGGGCATCTGGCGGTGCTGATGCAGCCCGCTGAGCTGTTGATCATCTTCGGCTCGGCGGTAGGTGCCTTCCTGGCGGGCAACAACGGCAAGGCCATCAAGGCGACCGGCAAGGCGTTCTCCAGACTCAAGCGAACGCGCGGTTACAACAAGTCGTTGTACATGGAAGTCATCAGCCTGCTGTATCTGCTGCTTTCCAAGTCGCGCCAGCAGGGCATGCTGGCCATCGAGCAGGATATCGACAATCCCCAGGAGAGTGCGCTGTTCGCGGAGTATCCGCGCGTGCTGTCGGACCCGATTCTGATGAACTTCATCACGGATTATCTGCGCTTGATGGTCAGCGGCAACATGGACCCCTTCGAGTTGGAATCCCTGATGGAGCATGAGATCGAGACCTTCAAGCACGAGACCGAGATCCCGGTCCATTCGTTGTCTGCGGTGGCGGACGGACTGCCTGCCTTCGGGATCGTGGCTGCCGTCATGGGGGTCGTGCATGCGCTGGCCTCCGCGGATCAGGGCGCTGCTCAGCTTGGCGTCCTGATCGCCAATGCCATGGTCGGCACCTTCCTGGGGATTCTGCTGGCCTATGGGTTCGTGACGCCGGTGGCCAACAAGATCCAGCACGAAGTGCATGAGGCCGTGAAGATGATGCAGTGCATCCGCGTCATCCTGATGGCCTCGCTCAATGGCTATGCGCCGCAGATTTCCGTCGAGTTTGGCCGCAAGGCGCTGTTCACCGCCGAACGCCCCAGCTTCAATGAGCTGGAAGAACATGTTCGCGACATCAAGAACAAGGGAGCCGGCTGACATGAGCGCAAGCATCCCGACGACGGGGACGCCGAGACACGGGGAGGCGACGCATGAGTGAGACGCGCAGACCGATCGTCATCAAGCGACCCAAGATCGTGAAGGGCCATCACGGTGGCGGCTGGAAGATTGCCTACGCTGATTTCATGACGGCGATGATGGCCTTCTTCCTGGTGATGTGGGTGATTTCCAATGCCTCTGATGAAGACCTCAGGGAAATCTCCGACTACTTCGGTGCGCCGCTGGAAATCTCGCTGCTGGGCGGTGATCGCAACTCCGCCTCCAGCAGTGCCATTCCCGGTGGGGGATTCATGGCCGAGGAAGTCCAGGGGGAGAAGGGCGCGGATGTCTCGCGCATGCAGCGTCAGGCACTGGCGGAAGAGGCGCGTTTCGCGAATATCCGTGACGAGATCGACAGCATCATGTCGCAGCAGATGCGTGAAGACCCATCGCTTGCTGAGCTGCGCGAGCAGCTGCAGATCGAGCTGACCGCGGAAGGCCTGCGTATTCAGATCACGGACAGTGATCAGCATCCGATGTTTGCCCTTGGCAGCAAGCAGCCCTCGGCACAGCTTTCCCAGCTGCTGTCCCTGCTGGCGCCGATTCTGGCGCGCCTGCCCAATCACCTGAGCATCACCGGACACACTGACAATCGTCCCTTTGTCGGTGAGGGAGGCTATGGCAACTGGGAGCTGTCCACTGATCGCGCCAATGTCGCTCGCCGAGTGCTGGTCGCGCATGGGCTGGCGGTGGATCGCATCGTGCGTGTCGTCGGAATGGGGTCACGCATCAGTCTGGACAGCCAGGACCCGCAGGCCGCCGTGAACCGACGCATCAGCCTGATGGTGCTCAGTCACACCGCCTATCGCGAAATCACTGACAGCAACGGGGTCAATCCGCGCCCGGCAGAGAACATCGACAGCCTCAGGGCGCGCCTCGAACAGCTGGCAAGTCCCAGCGAGATTCGTGATGCCCGGACTGGGGTTGAGAGCTAGAGGATATCGACACGAGTCCGAGTCGATTTTCGGCGTTATTCCGCGCTTTGATCCTGACGTCGGGAGGCACAATGGCGGGCATGATTCCCGGGCATTGGTCGCCTGACGGCAGTGGAGCGGCAGGTGTCCGACGAGCAGAGCAGTGACGACAAGACGGAAGAGGCGACGCCTCACCGTCTGCAGAAGGCCCGCGAGGAAGGGCAGGTGCCACGCTCGCGCGAGCTGGCGACCTTCCTGTTGCTGGGCGGTGGCGCCGGCGCGTTGTGGCTGTATGCCGGTGTGCTGGGCGATACCCTGGAGCGCATCCTGGGCCAGGCTTTCGGTTTCGATCGCACGCTGGCACTGGATAGTCGCGTCATGCTCGCCAATGCCTTGATGCTGGGGCAGGAGGCGTTGATCGCCCTGTTGCCGCTGTTTGCGTTGCTGGTCGTGCTGGCGCTTGTCGGGCCTATTCTGCTGGGCGGCTGGATGTTCTCCACCAAGTCGCTGGCTCCCTCGCTTGGCAAACTCAACCCGATCAAGGGCATCGGGCGGATGTTCTCGAGTCAGGCCCTGGCCGAACTGGCCAAGACGATTGCCAAGTCGCTGCTGGTCGGTGGGGTGGTGGTGCTGTATCTGCATGCGCAGCGCCAGGAGTTGATGGCCTTGATGCTGATGCCGCTGGACAACGCGCTGGCGGATGCCTTGACGCTCGTGGCGCGATGCACGGCGCTGGCGGTCGTGATGCTGATCGTGCCGACCCTGATGGACGTCCCCTATCAGCTGTGGAGCCATGCCAAGAAGCTGCGCATGAGTCTCGAAGAGATCAAGCGTGAGCACAGGGAGACGGATGGCGACCCTCAGGTCAAGGCGCGCATTCGTCAGCAGCAGCAGGCAATGGCGCGGGCACGCATGATGACGGAGGTGCCGCGAGCGGACGTCATCGTCACCAATCCGACCCATTTCGCGGTGGCGTTGGTCTATCGCGAGCCGGACATGCGCGCGCCACGCGTGGTGGCCAAGGGACGTGATCAGGTAGCGCTGCGCATTCGCGAGCTCGGGGAGGCGCATGCCGTGCCGGTCCTGAATGCTCCGCCATTGGCGCGTGCCCTGCATGCCCACGTCGAGCTCGAGCAGGAAATCCCCCTTGCCCTCTATCAGGTGATCGCCGAGGTGCTCGCCTGGGCCATGGGCTTGAAGCGCGCCCGAGACCACGGGGGGCTTCGGCCGCGTGATCCCGAGGGCCTCGAGGTGCCGCAGGACCTGCAGGTCCCGCCAGAGGCACAAGCTCACACGGGGAGCGCTGACGAATCCCCGAACGCTGACACCGGTGACATCGACGCCGGTGGCATCGACGCCGGTGGCATCGACGCCGGTGGCACCGATGCCGGCGAAGACGATTCCGTCAGCACGCCGCCAGCGACACCATCCTCTTCCAGGCCGCGCGATCCGCGTGCGTCTTCACCGCCAGACGAGCCGTTTGCATGAATGCTCTCTTGTCATTGCTGGATCGCATGGGTCTCGGCACGCCAGGTCAGATGAAGGTGCTGGCGGGGCCCATGCTGATCATGATGATCCTCTCGATGATGGTGCTGCCGCTGGCGCCCTTCATTCTGGATCTGCTGTTCACCTTCAACATCGCGCTGTCGATCATGATCCTGATGGTCAGCATGTTCGCTCAGAAGCCGCTGGATTTCTCGGCATTTCCCGCCGTGCTGCTGTTCTCGACCCTGTTGCGGCTCTCGCTCAACGTGGCCTCGACACGCGTCGTGCTGCTTGAGGGACACAACGGCGGAGACGCTGCCGGCAAGGTCATCGAAGCCTTCGGACAGTTCCTGGTCGGCGGCAACTTTGCCGTGGGGCTGGTGGTGTTCTCGATTCTGGTGATCATCAACTTCATGGTCATCACCAAGGGCGCGGGGCGTATCGCCGAGGTCGGCGCGCGCTTCACGCTGGATGCGATGCCCGGCAAGCAGATGGCGATCGATGCCGATCTCAATGCCGGCCTCATCGGTGAGGACCAGGCGCGTGAGCGGCGTCGCGAAGTGGCCGAGGAATCCGACTTCTTCGGTTCGATGGATGGCGCGAGCAAGTTCGTGCGCGGTGATGCCGTGGCGGGGCTCGTGATCATGGTGGTCAACATCATCGGTGGGTTGATCATCGGTGTCGGCCAGCATGGGCTGAGCATGGATGAGGCAGCCCGCACTTACACGCTGCTGACCATCGGTGATGGTCTGGTGGCCCAGATTCCCTCGCTGGTGATCTCCACCGCGGCCGGGGTTATGGTCTCGCGGGTCAACACCAATGAGGATGTTGGCCAGCAGATGATCGGCCAGCTGTTCATGAGTTCTCAGGTACTGTGGCTGGCAGCCGGTGTGATGGGGCTGTTGGGGCTGGTACCCGGCATGCCCAATCTGGTGTTCATCTTCTTCACCGTGATGCTGGGAGCGCTGGCCTGGTGGGCTGGGCGCCGTGAACGGCAGGAAGGCGAGGCATCAGCGCAGGAGCAGGCGCCTGCGCCAGCCGCGGCGGTTCAGGAGGTCAGTGAGGCCAGCTGGGATGATGTGCGGCTGGTGGAGCCGCTGGCGATGGAAGTCGGCCATCGGCTGATCGCCATGGTGGATGTGCGCCAGGGCGGTGAGCTGCTGTCGCGCATCAAGGGAGTGCGTCGCAAGTACGCCCAGGATATCGGTTTCCTGCCGCCGGTGGTGCATATTCGCGACAACCTCGAACTTGGGCCGAATCACTATGTCATCAGCCTCAAGGGCGCCGAGGTCGGGCGGGGCGAGGCGTATCCGGGGCGTTGGCTGGCGATCAATCCCGGCAAGGTCTCGGGCAAGTTGCCGGGCGTGGCCACCACCGAGCCGGCCTTCGGGTTGGCTGCGGTCTGGATCGAGCCGGACACCCGAGAGCAGGCCCAGGTCTACGGCTATACCGTGGTGGATACCGCCACGGTGATCACCACGCACCTCAATCATCTGATGTCACGCCATGCCTCGCAGCTGCTGGGCCGCAGTGAAGTCAGCAAGTTGCTGGAAAAGCTCGGGCCGCAGGACGGGGGGCTGGTGGAGGAAGTCGTGCCGGCGCTGGTCAGCCAGGGCACCTTGCAGCGCATTCTGCACACCCTGCTCGACGAGGAGGTGTCCATTCGCGATCTGCGCAGCATTCTGGAGGCACTGGCCGAGCACGCACCCCGCACCCAGGACCCGGCAGAGCTGACGGCCATGGTGCGGGTGGCGCTGGGACGTGCGATTACCCAGTACTGGTTCGGCGCGGAACGTGTGCTGCGGGTGATCGGTCTCGAGGCTCAGCTGGAACAGGTGTTGATGCAGGCGCTGGGCAACGGCAACGCCCTGGAGCCCGGACTTGCCGATACGCTGATGCAACATGCCGAGAGTGCCGTGACGGCTCAGGATGCGCAGGGAGATCCTTGCGTGCTGGTGGTGGGGCATTCCCTGCGCCCGCTGCTCTCGCGGTTCCTGCGTCGACGTTTCAAGCATCTGGCAGTGCTGTCTCAGGCGGAAATCCCCGACGACAGAGAGTTGCGCGTCACGCGGATGATCGGCGGGCGTGCCGCCTGAAGGGAGTCAGGTGGGCGGCGCTCGTCTGCAAGGCCCCATCAATGAATGAGTCATCGTCAAGGAGTCAGACGTGTTTCACCCTTTTTCTTTCCTGCTTCGCCCAGACACGGAATCGGCGACGTGGCGGCCGGGCCGGCGGGTGCCGATGGTGATGGCCGCAGCGGTGCTGCTGGGGGCGTTCGGCGCTGTGCCATCGGTACAGGCGGGTAGTGCCGCCGTCATGATGAGCGTGGAGTCAGTGACCATTCGTGAACGGGGCGAATGGTATACCCGCAAGTTGGCAATCGGCCCTGCGGTACGTGATTCGGGGCTGATGGCGCCTGAAAGGACGCGTATCGGGGCGATCCACTGGCGCTACCATCTGCCCTCGGCGCCCGGGGAATGGCAGGTCATGCTGTGTCAGGCATCGCATTGCGCGCTGCTGGACGCGCGACGTGGAAAACTGACATTGCCGGAGACCATTCTCGCCACGGCGCCGTTCTCTCTGCGGGTCTACCGCAACGGTCGTGGAGTGCTGGCGCCCGCGGCGCAGCTGGAAGACATCCAGCTGGTGCTGGAGGTGGAGAGTCTGGGCTGAGCGTTCACGCCCTGCGCCCGTGCGTGGTAGCCAACCACGGCAGGCATCCGCCAGTCATGCAGGCGGTCAGAATTTCGGCCCGGTCATTGACCGGGCCTTGTCGTTTTCATGGGCGGTGAAAGCCGCAAGGACAGTGAGAACGGCAAGGAGGCAAGTGAGGGGCGTCGAGGGACTGCATGACAAGGGAGAGCGCGACGCGGGAGCTTACGCCGAGACGTTCAGCCGTGCAGGCGCAGCGCCGGGGCGGCCATCAGCACCATAGTGCCCGGGTGCCCGCTCATGCAGGCTGTCGAGAATCCGACTGTGCAGCGCCATGCGCTGGCGGATCAGATCTCCGCTCAGGCGATTGCGCGCCTGGGCGCGGCGAGTGAGGGTGACCAGTTGCCACCACGTTTGTGCCAGCTGCGGCTGTCCGGCCAGTGCCGTCTGCAGTTCCAGCGGGTCATTGGAGAGACCTGACTGCGCAAGCCAGTCACGTCGGCGAGTTTCCAGCGCCTCAAGTCGGCCGGCGTTGGCCAGCTTGGCCTGGCGTATCTCATCCAGTGCGCTGGTCTGGGGCTGGCGCTGTCCCAACAGTCGCTGTTCCTGCTCCAGCAGGGCGATGAAGTGCTTCAGCTCATGCTCGAGGCCATGAAAGATCGCCTCGAGCTCAAGGGGGGAAGCGGTCGTGAGGGTCATGCGTCACCCTCGAAGGCGTCGATCAGACCCTGAGCGATGCGATCGACATCGATCTTGATGCTGCCATCGGCGATGGCCTGCTTGAGACTGTCCACGCGTGCCTGGTCGATATCCTGTCCGGCATCGATGCTGCTGCTCGACAACTCGACCTGGGTGGAGTCGCCGGGGGTTGGCGTGGTGGTCGCCGTCTCCTGGTTTGCCTGCGGGCGCAGCTCACGGGTGCCGTGAGTCTCACTGCGCTGCAGGGGGCCGCCGTGTTCGATCTTCATGGCCTGTCCTCTGTGATGATGGGCGTCCGCTTCAGCTGATGAGAGGCGGACGTGTCGCGGTGCCTTTGCGAGCGCAGGCATCCATCCTGCACTCCAATCGAGTATCGGCGGCTGGCGAGCCAGCTTTAGCCTCGATGAGCCATCTGGGACGTCGGGTACCAGAGCCATCGTGTTCGTGAGCGAGGCGGACACATCGGCTCAGGGGGCGACCAGACGCTGACCGATCACTCGAGCGTGCACCCAGTGGCCGGGCGAAAGCTCGATGCGGATGCGGTCATCCAGTGCACCGGACTCCAGAGCCCGCGCACTGCGCTGCATGCTGAAGCCCTTGCCATCCACCTGATAGGTCAGCGTATCCCCGAAGTTCACCAGCGGGATGGCTTGCACACTACTGTCGCGGATGACGTCCCCCGCTCGCAAGCGGCGGCGAGTGGAAAATTCTGCCAGTTGCCCGGCTTGCGCGAAACCCTCGCCGCGCAGCTTGCCAAGTGCCGTCAGCCGCGGGCGCAGCATCTGTGCGGTCAGGGGGGTTCCGCTTGCCAGTGCTCGGGCGGCGCTCATGCGCCAGTCAAAGCGTTCCAGGCGCAGACTCAGCAGGTGTTGTTGGCCATCGGGACATGCCAGTTGCAGGCGCTTGAGGCCCGGTGACAGGCGGTCATGGCCATCTGGATAGGCGCTGAGCGTCGCCGGCATGCAGTCAGCCAGGCGTGCCGGAAGACGTCGAACTTCCAGTTGCACGCCCGGCTTGTCGGGCGTGCCGAGCGGGGCATCCTTGGGCAGGCGTATCGTGACGGTGTCGCCTTCGGGGGTGGCGAAGAACGCCTGCAGCTGGTGACGCAATGCCTGCTCAGGTGTCGGTGCCGGCGACGAGGAGGGCGCGGCATGGGCGGTCGGCACGCACAGTCCCCACCCGACGAGCAGGGCGAGTCCTGCGCTGCGCCAGTGGGAGGCTGTAGTTGCTGAAGTCGGCGTCATGCTCTCTCTCATGTCGTGATCGGATTGCCCCGCAGAACTGTTCTTGGCTGGAGGGCCTGCCGTCGACGGTGTCTGCTGTCGGGGATCGGCATCGGCCATTGGCCATCTGTCATCGGCCATCGGCATGCAAACCGAGCGTGACACGATTGTATGACGCCCACCGATCGGGCATTACCAGAAATAGCCCCGATAAAGGGGCTTGTTCCTACCTTCATCCTCGCGCCGGCTGACTATTCTCATTCCTGCTTGAGTCAAGCTCCCCGATGGTGAGCTGATCAATGGACATCACCCATGGCCGACACGCCAGGGTGCAAGGCCGGGATACCCCATGTTTGATCGACTTGATGCCCTCATGAGTTTTCATCAGCAGGCGCTGGGCCTGCGCGCCGAGCGTCAACAGGTGCTGGCGAGCAATATCGCCAATGCCGATACCCCGGGCTATCAGGCGCGGGATTTTGACTTTTCCTCGGCGCTCGCCAAGGCGACGTCCGCCAGCGCGGGCGCGCCTGCGGCCCTTTCCCTGGCTACACCGCGGGCCGGGCATCAGGCGGCGCAGGGAGCCGCAACGCTGGCCGGCGTCGAGCTCATGTACCGGGTGCCCACCCAGCCGAGTCTGGATGGCAATACCGTGGACATGGACGTCGAGCGCGTCAGTTTCGCCGACAACAGCCTGCATTACGAAGCCAGTCTTGAGCTGCTGACCGGCAAGATCCAGGGCCTGCGTCTGGCCATGCAATCGGAGAACAGCTGATGCCTGATTTCAGTCTCTTCCATGTCGCTGGTTCCGCGATGGCGGCGCAATCCCAGCGACTCAATGCCATCGCCAGCAACATGGCGAATGCCGACAGCGTCGCCGGGCCCGACGGCAAGCCCTATCAGGCCCGCCAGGTGGTCTTTGAATATGCACCGCTTGCCCGTCAGGCCAATCAGGCCGCCACTGCCCTGACGGGCATGAACTCGTCCTTCACCGGTCAGACTCTCGGCCAGCCTCTCGATCAGCGCGCCGGTATGGGCGGTGTACAGGTCAGCTCGGTGGCGTTGAGTGATGCGCCGGCACGCAAGGAATATCGTCCTGATCACCCGCTGGCGGACGAGCAGGGCTACGTCAGTTTCTCCAACGTGGACCCGATCGCCGAGATGGTCGACATGATCGCCGCCTCCAAATCCTATGAAGCCAACGTCGAGGTCTTCAATACCTCCAAGTCGTTGCTGCGCAAGACACTGACGCTGGGTGAGTGAGCCCGGGCGTGGGATGCCTTGCCCCTCGCTTCTGCCTTCTGACCGCTTTCTCCGCTACCGGGTAATCGCATGGCGACGCTAGATACCAGTCTGCTCAGCAGCCTGAACCAGACCTCCACCACCCCCTCGAGCGCGGCTGCCAGCGCCGTGTCTGCCAGCGGCACCGAGGAGCTCAATGATCAGTTCATGACGTTGCTGGTGGCACAGATGCAAAACCAGGACCCGATGGACCCGGTCTCGAATTCCGATCTCACGGCGCAGTTGGCTCAGATCAGCACGGTCAGCGGGATCGAGGAGCTCAACACGACCCTGGAGAGCATCACCACCCAGATTTCCAGCAGCGAGGCCCTGCAGGCCGCCAGCCTGATCGACAAGGGCGTGCTGGTCGCTGGCGATGCCGTGCTGGTGGGCAATGCCACCTCCACGCCCTTCGGGATCGAGCTTGAAGGAGCGGTGGATGATGCCAGGGTCGAGGTGCTCGCCGCGGATGGCAGCGTGGTCAAGACCTTCGAACTCGGGGCCCTGGACGCCGGCATCCATGGCTTCGTCTGGGATGGTCTGCTGGAGGATGGCAGTCAGGCCGGGGATGGCGCCTACCAGCTGGCGGTGAGTGCCGAGCGTGGCGGTGAGCCCTACAGCGACTTGCAGACACTGAGTTATGGCGTGGTCAGTGGCGTCAATCAATCCGAGAGCGGGGCTCAGCTGGACCTTGGTCCGCAGCTTGGGGTGGTGGAACTTGCGGCCGTGCGTCAGGTGCTCTGAGCTCATGCGCCGGCGCGGGAGGCGAGTCGTTGAGCCCTCGACACGCGCCGCTGGAAAGAGGCTGCGGCCACCCCGAGTATCACGATGCTGCTCGGGATCTCATTCACATAGCGAGACAAGGGACAGATCATGGCGTTTTCACAGGCATTGAGCGGCTTGAGTGCTGCCGCGACCAATCTGGATGTGATCGGCAACAACATCGCCAACTCGGAAACGGTGGGCTTCAAGTCATCCGAGACCCAGTTCGCGGACCTCTACGCCAGCTCTCAGGCGGCGGGTATCGGGGTGCAGGTCGCCACCATTTCTCAGGATTTCTCGACAGGGTCCCTGGAAACCACCGGGCGTGATCTGGACCTGGCGATCTCCGGAGAAGGCTTTTTGCGCTTTGCCGACAGTACCGGTCAGGTCGTCTATTCGCGCAATGGCCAGCTCAACATCGATGCCGACGGTTTCATCGTCAATGCACAGGGCGCTCAGTTGACGGGCTATGCGGGCGAGCGAGTCACCGGGGAGCCGGTCGTGCTGCAGGTGCCGACGGCGCCGCTGGCCGCCAGCGCCACCCAGGACAATCTGGCCAACAGCATCTTCGGCGCGCAGGTTTCCATCAATCTGGACGCCGAGGCCGAGACCACCTCCACTACCTTCGATCCCATGGACCCCGCCAGTTATGACTACGCCTCGGCGATGACGGTGTATGACAGCCTGGGCGGCGAGCATGTGGTGACCTCCTTCTATACCAAGACCGGCAACAACACCTGGGATGTCCAGCATGTGATGGATTTCGCGGGCAAGTCGGCCGACTACCAGTCACAGGTGAATGCCGGCAGCACGGCGCCGACGGTCGAGTTCGATGCACAGGTCGAGCAGATCAGCTTCGCCGCCAATGGTCAGTTGGCGGATTACACCCCCACGGCCATGACCTATGCCCTCTCCAATGGGGCGCAGGATCTGAACTTCAGCATCGATCTCTCCGGCAGCACCCAGTATGCCAATGACTATGAAGTCACCTCGCTGTCCCAGAATGGCTATACCTCGGGCAGCCTGGTGGGGGTGTCCTTCGAGGATGATGGCCGGGTCATCGGCAGCTATTCCAACGAGCTCAAGCAGACGCTGGGTACCATCGCGCTGGCCAATTTCGCCAATGATCAGGGGCTGAGGCCCAATGGCGACAATGGTTGGCTGGCGACGGCGGAATCCGGTGAGCCGCTGGTGGGCGTGCCGGGGGAGGGTGTCTTCGGCGATGTCGTGTCCGGCGCGGTGGAAGCCTCCAATGTCGACCTGACCACGGAGCTGGTGGATCTGATCGTCGCTCAGCGCAATTACCAGTCCAATGCCCAGACCATCCAGGTCCAGGATGAAGTCCAGCAGACCGTGATCAACCTGCGTTGATCCGCGCTGAAGGGTGATGTGTCGCGACACGGTGTGGTGGCGGCACCTGGCCACTGACCGCCGTGCCTGACCACTGTGACTGGCGGCGACTGACCGCAACGATTGATGAAAGGAGGAGTCGGTGATGGACAGGATGCTCTACACCGCCATGAGCGGTGCCCAGCGAAGTCTGGCGGCGCAGGATGTCGCCGGGCATAACCTGGCCAATGTCTCCACCACGGGCTTTCGCGAGATGCTGACCCTGTCACGCGCCGTGGATGTCCAGGGCGAGGGCCTGCCGACGCGGGTGTCCAGTCAGCTGACCACCTCTGGGGCCTCCATGGCACAGGGCACGATCCAGTCCACCGGACGTGCGCTGGATGTCGCCCTCGACGGCCCGGGGATGCTGGTCGTGCAGGGCGCGGATGGCGAGGAACGCTATACCCGCAACGGCGCCCTGCAGATCGACGCCGACGGCATGCTGACATCGGGTGGCTTGCCGGTGATGGGCGATGGCGGGCCGATCGCGCTGCCGCTCAATGCCATCGTTCACATCGCCGCGGATGGTGGCGTGAGCGCTCGTTCGGCGGCGGATGCACCGGACACCATGGTGCTGCAGGCACAGCTCAAGCTGGTCAACCCCGATAGCGTGCCCGGTGGGCTGCCGCTGGAGCGTGGGGCGGACGGCTATTTTCGCCAGCCGCTGACCGCCGAGGGGGTGCCGGCCGCGCCATTGGTGGCGGACCCCGAGGTGCGTGTCGTCTCGGGAGCGCTGGAAGGCAGCAATGTCTCGGCGACCGACGCCATGGTCGCCATGATCAACAATGCCCGCGGTTTCGAGATGCAGATGAAAGGCATCGAGACCGCAGAGCGCATGGCCGAGCGGGGCAATAGCCTGCTTGGTCTCGACTGACACCGAAGCCTGATTGCGGAGCCCATTAGATGATTCGTGCCCTATGGACGGCCAAGAGCGGCCTTGAAGCTCAGCAGATGCAGATGGACGTGACCGCCAACAATCTGGCCAACGTCTCGACCAATGGTTTCAAGCGTTCGCGCGCGGTATTTGAAGACCTGCTCTATCAGAATCTTCGCCAACCGGGCGCGGCTTCATCCGCCACCACGGAGCTGCCCTCGGGCCTGCAGGTGGGGACAGGGGTGCGAACCGTGGCCACCGAGCGCCTGCATATCCAGGGCAATCTGGAACAGACGGAAAATTCCAAGGACGTCGCCATCAACGGGCAGGGCTTCTTTGCGGTGATGCTGCCGGATGGTACCAGCGCCTATACCCGCGATGGGTCCTTCCAGCTCGACAGTACTGGCCAGCTGGTGACGGCCAGTGGCTATCCGCTGGACCCGGCGATCGTCATCCCGGCCAATGCGCTGAGCGTGGATATCGCCTCGGATGGCGTGGTCAGTGTCACCCAGCCGGGCGCGACCAACAGTACCGAAGTCGGGCAGCTGCAGCTTTCCACCTTCATCAATCCCGCTGGCCTCTTCAGTCGTGGGGAGAACCTCTATTCCGAGACGGACGCCTCTGGGCCACGCAGCGACAGCGTGCCCGGCTTCAATGGGGCTGGCACGCTCTATCAAGGCTTCGTCGAGACCTCCAACGTCAACGTGGTGGAAGAGATGGTGGGCATGATCCAGAACCAGCGTGCCTACGAGATCAACTCCAAGGCCGTGACCACCACCGATCAGATGCTCGAGCGTCTGGTCCAGATGTAAGGGTTCTGGCATGGCGCTTTCGTGTGATCTGGTGAGCAGGGTAGAGGCGTCACGGCAGGCCGTGCGGCGGGCGTCTGTGCGTGGAGCAGGAATCGTGGGCCTGCTGGGCGCGATGCTGCTGGGGGCTGGCTGCGCCTATGTCCCAAGCGAGCCGCTGGTGGACACCACGCCGCTGGAATCCACGCTGCAGCCGCGTCCCCAGCCGATGGCCAATGGCGCCATCTTCCAGCCGCTTTATGGCAATCAGCCGCTGTTCGAGGACCGACGCCCGCGTGCCATCGGCGACATCATCACCATTCTGCTGGATGAGAACGTCAGTGCCAGCAAGAGCTCGGCCAGCAACGCGAGTCGCGATGGCAGCGTCGGCTTCTCGCTGAGCGCCATTCCCGACTTCATGACCGGCTTGCTGGATGGTACCGATGCCGATATCGAGGGCGACAACGACTTCACCGGCAGCGGTGGCTCGAATGCCAACAACAGTTTCACCGGCACCATCACCGTGACGGTCAGTCAGGTGCAGCCCAACGGCAATCTCGAGGTGCGTGGCGAGAAGCGCATCGCGATCAATCAGGGCACCGAGTCGATCCGCTTTTCAGGGGTCGTGAACCCGCGCACGATTTCCTCGGCCAACACCGTGCAGTCCACCCAGGTGGCCAGCGCACGCATTGAATACGTGGGCGACGGCTATATCAATGAGGCCCAGAACATGGGCTGGATGCAGCGCTTCTTCCTGAATCTGGCACCGTTCTGATGGTGCCGCCCGGCGTGAGCCTGACAGGGTGTCCTCCCACCATGACCTTTCTTGACGAGCCGCTTTCCGATGCTTGAGCTGATACTCCCCGTGCGACTGCGCGCAGCACTCTCTGCCTGTCTGCTGCTGACCGGCCTGCTGTTCTCCCTGGAGTCGGTGCAGGCCGACCGCATCAAGGACCTCGCGCAGGTACGTGGCGTTCGCGACAACCCGTTGGTCGGCTATGGCCTGGTCGTGGGACTCGATGGCAGTGGTGACCAGACCACCCAGGCCCCCTTCACCGGGCAGAGTCTGACCAACATGCTCTCCCAGCTGGGGGTGACGGTTCCGTCGGGCACCAACATGCAGCTCAAGAACGTGGCTGCGGTGATGGTGACCGCGAGCCTGCCGGCCTTCGCCAGTTCCGGTCAGCCCATCGATGTCGTGGTGTCCTCGCTTGGCAATGCCAAGAGTCTGCGTGGCGGCACCTTGCTGCTGACGCCGCTCAAGGGGGTGGACGGCCAGGTCTACGCGCTGGCGCAGGGCAATCTGATCATCGGGGGCGCCGGGGCCCAGGCGGGTGGCTCAAGCGTGCAGGTCAATCAGCTCACGGCAGGGCGCATTCCTGGCGGGGCGACGGTGGAGCGCGGTGTGCCCACCCGACTCGGCGATGAGAATGGCGTGATTCATCTGGATCTGTTCGAGGGCGATTTCAATCATGCCCAGAACGTCGCTACTGCGATCAATCGACACTTCGGTGGCTCGCTGGCCTCGCCGTTGAGCAATCGGGACATCGTGATTCAGGCGCCACGCGATATCAGCCAGCGGGTCGGTTTCATCGCCGGGCTGGAAAATATCGAGGTGTCACTGGGCGTGCCGCGCGCACGTGTGGTGGTCAATGCCCGTACCGGCTCGGTGGTGATGAATTCCGAGGTGCGCCTGGCGCGTGCCGCCGTCACCCACGGCAACCTCTCGGTGGTGATCGATGCCAATCCGGTGATCAGTCAGCCCGCGCCGCTGTCTCAGGGACAGACGGCAGTGGTCAACGACCCCGATATCAGCGTTAACCAGCAGGGCGGTGCGCTGCGCATGGTCGAGGGGACGGCCAGCCTTTCCGAGGTGGTCGACGGTCTCAATGCCCTGGGGGCCACCCCGCAGGATCTGGTCTCGATTCTCGAGGCGCTCAAGGCAGCTGGCGCGCTGCGTGCTGATCTCGAGGTGATCTGATGGGGCTGTCCACGAGCAATGCCGGCGTGGATGCCGGGCGTCTGGCCTTCGATACCCAGGGACTTGCGAGTCTCAAGGGGGCGGCCACGAGTGGCGGAGAGCGGCAACAGCAGGCTCTTGAGGAGAGCGCCCGTCAATTTGAAGCCTTGATGCTCAACATGATGCTCAAGCAGATGCGCTCGGCGACCGAAAGCTCAGCGCTGACCGGCTCCCAGCAGCAGGAGATGATGACCGCGATGCTGGATCAGCAGCTCTCACAGCAGCTGGCCAGTGTCGGGGAGGGGGTGGGGCTTTCGCGGATCCTGATTCAGCAACTGTCCTCCCGGGCAGGCACGGCTGGCGGTGATTCCCCGCCTGAGACATCGTCCAGTGAGTCTGCCCACGCTCTTGCCTCTGATCTCGTCGCCAAGGAGGTTGGCGCTGCGCAGGGGGTGGCGGACGCGAACTGGCTGTCAGCGGTGGAAGCCGAAGGCGCAGACTCGCCTGGCGGCTTCATGGCGATGCTGGAGGTGGTATCGGCGGGTCGGGAGGTTCAGGGACTCTATGCCGAGATACCTCATGGAGCTGTCGGGGCGGGTGCTGAGCGACTTTCACAAGGCCATCAGACGGCACGCTCGGCCGCTGATGTGTCGATGCTCAACGCGCACCAGCGTCAGCAACCCGACAACGTCCAGCGGTTCGTGGCGGAGTTTGCGCCAGCGGCGCGCGCAGCCAGTCGTGAAAGCGGCTTGCCGGCTGAGTTGATCCTGGCGCAGGCCGCACTCGAGACCGGCTGGGGCGAGCGATGCATCCACACCGAGGACGGCCAGGACAGCCACAACCTGTTCGGGATCAAGGCCGGCAGTGGCTGGCAGGGGGACAGCACCACGGTACTGACCACGGAATATCGTGAGGGACGTCGGCTGCAGCTGGAAGACAGCTTCCGGGTCTATCCGGATCAGGCCAGTGCGCTGCGTGACCACGCCGCGTTGCTGAGCGGGGCCGAGCGCTATGCCCATGTCGCCCGGTCACCGGATGCGCAAAGCGCCGCGCGTGCCCTGCAGTCGGCAGGCTATGCCACCGACCCTCACTATGCCGACAAGCTGATCTCGATCATGCAACGTGTCGGCCCGCTGGATGCCAGCGGTGATCGCGAGCTTTCATCGCCTCGCCTGGCGTCACGTGACGTGCTGCCGTCTTCGGAGGTGGAGCGCTCCCTCCAGGGCACCTCAACCGCCAGCGCCTCGCAGGACACTCAAGGGCCGGGATGGCTGGCTGCCTCCGCACCGCTGTGGCAGCGCGACGCCGGTGAGGCCAGGCCCCTCTTCGCCGATGACACGGCAATGCCGGTGACAGCCTCGGCGGCAACGCCTTCGCAGAGCGGAGCGATTCCGCTTGCGATAACGACCTCTCGAGGGCTACTGGAGTAGGTCGTGACTCAAGTTCGCTCAGCACTGGCCGATAGTCAGGCATGCCCGGCACGTCGCGGCAGAGTGCCCATCTTCCCACTGTCTTCTTCATTCGCTTCAGGTAAACGTCATGGCCAGCAGCATGTTGAGTATCGGTGTCAGTGGTCTGCAGGCCGCCCAGACCGCGCTTGCCACCAACAGCAACAACATCGCCAACGTCTATACGCCGGGTTATAGCCGCGAGACGGTGGAACTGAGTGGCGGGCCGGGGGCCAGCCCGGTCTCTGGCGTCAGCGTGTCTTCCATCAGTCGCCAGACGGATGCGTATCTCTCGGCGCAGCTGGATTCGGCGCTGAGCGCCAGCGCGGCGCTGGAAACCCGTGAGGCCAATCTCAGCCAGATCGACAATCTGCTGGCGGATGAAGAGGCTGGCTTGGCGCCTCTGATGCAGCAGTTCTTCGCTGCCATCGAGGGTGTCGCCAGCCAGCCGGGCGACCCTGCCGCCCGCGAGAGCATGTTGGGCACGGCGGAGAGCCTGGCCGGGCAACTCAATGCCTTCGCGGGGTATCTCGATGAGATGGATGCCGGTGTCAATGCGCGAATCGGCGATGTGGTCGGCGATATCAACAACGCCACCACCCAGATCGCCTCGCTGAACGAGCAGATTTCCATGACGCGTGCGCGCACCGGAGAAGAGCCGCTGGGGCTGCTGGATCAGCGTGATCAGGCGGTCACCGAGTTGCAATCGCTGGTGGGTGTCGACGTGCAGGAGCAGGACGGGCGCTTGAGCATCAGCCTTGGCAACGGTCAGCTGCTGGTCAATGGCAGCGACAGCCATGATCTTGTCGCGGTGGTGGACCCACAGGATGCCAGTCGGGTGGTGGTCAATTACAGCGCGGCCCCGGGAATGCCGATGAGTCTCGAAGAGGGCCAGCTTGAGGGCGGCACGCTGGGCGGGTTGCTGGGCTTTCGTGAGGAGAGTCTGGCGCCGGCCCAGAATCAGTTGGGGCAACTGGCGGCGGGTCTGGCATTGACCTTCAATGCCCAGCATGGCGACGGGATCGATGCCAATGGTGACGCCGGCGGCGACTTCTTCACGCTCGGCACGCCGGAGGTCCTGCCCGCCAGCGGCAACACCCTCGATGCGGCGCTTGAGGTCGAGTTCGCTCCTGCGACCCTAAAGGAGGGTGAGGACTTCTACAGTGTCGCGCTGACCGGTGATGACTATCGCCTGAGCCTGGAGGGCGGGGAATACCGGCTCGAGAATCTGGGCAATGGCACAGTGGAGAGTCTGAGTCCGGACAGCGAAGGCCTGATGCAACATGAGGGTCTGATCCTCTCGGCCACCAACATGCAGGAGGGTGACAGCTTCACCATCCAGCCGACACGCCAGATTGCGGCGACGTTTGGGGTCGCGATCGATGACGGCGCTGACATCGCGGCGGGCGAGAGCAGCGGCAGCCTCGACAACCGCAATATCCTGGCATTGCAGCAGCTGCAGAGCAGCGACGCGCTGGGCAGTGCCGGCAGCTTCAATGATCAATACGCCTCGCTGGTCAGCCAGGTCGGCAATCAGACTCGGCTGGTGCAGGTCAATCTGGAGGCGCAACAGAGCCTGACCGAGCAGCTGACGGCCGCCGAGCAGTCGGTGTCAGGGGTCAACCTCGATGAGGAAGCCGCGGACCTGATTCGCTATCAGCAGTTCTACCAGGCCAACGCTCAGGTCATCCAGACCGCGGCGACGGTGCTGGATACCCTCCTGAACATCCGCTAACGAGGTCGTGATGCGCATCAGTACCCAAACCCTCTATGCCCAGGGCGTCAATTCGATGCTGGAGCAGCAGGCCGCGTTCTCGAAGGTGTCCGAGCAGCTCGCCAGCGGCAAGCGCGTGGTCAATCCCTCGGATGACCCCAGTGCCGCCAGTCAGGCAGTGACGATCTCGCAGGCACAGGCCGTCAATGAGCAGTTCAGCGACAGTCGGACCACGGCGCGCAACACCTTGTCCCTCGAGGAAAGTACGCTCAAACAGGTCACGGATACCATCACGCGTGTCCAGAGCCTGATCGTCCAGGCAGGCAATGGCACCCTCAGTGACAGCGATCGCGACGCGCTGGCCACCGAGATCGAAGGCAGCCGTGACGTGCTGCTGGGGCTGGCCAACAGCACCGATGGCAATGGCAACTATCTGTTCGGTGGCCTGCAGGGGGATACGGCGCCCTTCGCTGAGGACGGCACCTATCGCGGAGATGACCAGCAGCGCCAGCAGCGCGTCGACAGCTCGCGCCTGATGGAGGTCAATCACACCGGCAGCCAGATCTTCGCTGGCGTGGCATCCGGCAGCCAGTCGTTGGCGATCCAGACCAGCAGCCGCGAGTCGTCATTGCCGATCACCTTCAAGGGGCCGGAGCTGATCGATTCGAGCGCGCGTGTCGATGGCGCTTCCTACACCATCGACATCGATGCGACTGGCGTCACGATCACCGATGCCGACGGTGCGGATGTCACGATGCTGGATGGTGATGGCGACCCGCTGGCATCACCGGTGGCGTTCCGCGATGGCATGACGCTTGCGTTCAATGGCCTGTCGATGACGCTGTCCGGTGATGAGCAACAGGTGCTTGAGGCTCAGGCGTCCGGCAAGGCAACGCAGCTGGTGGTCGAGGAGGGAGAGGCCAGCGCCGAGGTCTTCGCCAATCTGGACAGCCTCATCACGGCACTGGCGACGCCCATCGAGACCGACGAGGATCAAGCCGCGTTCGACAATGCCATCGCGAGCGCCAGTCGCCAGTTCCGCAACAGTCTCGACAACGTGCTGACCGTACGCGCCGATGTCGGCACCAAGCTCAATGAACTGGACGCTCTCGATCTCATCGGTGATGACCGCGAAATCAATTATGCCGCCACACGCTCTGACCTGATCGACCTGGATTACAATGCCGCGATCTCTGATTATTCACTGGCTCAGGTCGGGCTGCAGGCCTCCCAGCAGGCCTTTTCCGAGATCTCCTCGATGTCGCTGTTCGATTATCTGCGCTGATTCACAGACCGCTTCCCAGCCCTGCATGCACGGCCTGCAGGGCGCTCAACGCCTGACGGAACAGCAGCGACAGCCAATCCGTCATGCCGGGCATCATCAGCCACAGCATGGCGATGCCCAGCAGCAGGGTGAGCGGAAAGCCGATGGAGAAGACGGATAGCTGCGGCGCCGAGCGGTTCAGTACGCCCATGGCCAGATTGATGGCCAGCAGCGATGCCACCAGTGGCAATGCCAGCAGCAGGCCTGCGCTGAACAGGCTGGCGCTCCAGAGCAGCAGGTTTTCCAGTCCCGGTGGCCCCAGCCGAGCGAGATCCAGCGGGATGTCATGGAAATGTCCCACCAGAATTTCCAGCACCAGCAGATGGCCGTTGAAGGCCAGAAACAGCAGCATCGCGAGCATGCCCAGCAGACGCGACAGCACCTGGGTGTTGGTGCCGGTGTCCTCCGAGAAGAAGCTGGCGAAGGCCAGCCCCATCTGCAGACCGATGAATTCCCCCGCCGCCTCGACGATGGCGAAGGTGATGCGCATCACCAGACCCAGTGCCATGCCGACCGCCATCTGCAGTGCCAGTTGCCACACGGCCACCAGCCCCAGCATGTCCGGTGCCGGTGGGCTGTCGATCAATGGCGCGATGATCACGGCCAGGCCGAACGCCATCAGCAGTCGCACCGGGGTCGGCAGACTCCGGTGCCCGAAGATCGGCGCGATCAGCATGAAGCCTGACAGGCGCGCGAAGGGCCACATGACACTGACGATCATCGCCTGGAGCTGATTCGGGTCCAACCCGTCCATGCGCGCTCCCAGCCTAGCCGATCAACTGCGGAAAGCCCGTGAAGACGCTGCGCGTGAAGTCGAGCAGCGTCTCCAGAAGCCAGGGGCCCGCCGCGACCAGCACCGCGAAGACGCCGAGAATCTTGGGGATGAAGGACAGTGTCATCTCGTTGATCTGCGTGGCGGCCTGGAACAGGCTGACCACGAGCCCGATCACCAGCGCGCTGGCCAGCAGCGGGCTTGCCACCAGTAGCGTGATGTACATGGCATGTGAGGCCAGACTGGTGATGACGTCAGGTGTCATGCGCGACTCCATGGGCGATGAGGCGGAGAAAAGACGGAGATGAGACGAAGATGAAAATGTAAAGAAGATCAGACACAGAGGGCCGGTGCTGCTGGCCAGCGGGAGGGCCGGGCCAGCCAGCTCACTCGCGACATCAGAGGAAACCTCCGTCGAGAGCTCAGTAGAAACTGTCGGCCAGTGACCCCAGCAACAGCTGCCAGCCATCGACCAGCACGAACAGCATCAGCTTGAAGGGCAGCGAGATGGTGGCAGGCGGTACCATCATCATCCCCAGCGCCATCAGGACGCTGGCCACCACCAGGTCGATGATCAGAAAGGGCACGAACAGCGTGAAGCCGATCTGGAAGGCCGTCTTCAGTTCGCTGGTCACGAAGGCCGGCAACAGGACACGCCAAGGCACCTCCTGTGGTCCCTGTATCTCATCGAGTTCTGCCAGGCGCGCGAACAGCGCGATGTCAGGCTCACGCACCTGGCCGAGCATGAACTCCCGCAGCGGCACGCCGCCGCGTTCGATGGCTTCCTGAAGGCCGATCTGCTGGCTGTCGTAAGGCTGCCAGGCCTCGTCATGGATGCGCTCGATGACGGGCGACATGATGAAGAAGGTCAGAAACAGCGCGATGCCGACCAGAATCTGATTGGGGGGAGCCGACTGGGTACCGATGGCCGTGCGCAGCAGCCCCAGCACGATGATGATGCGAGTGAAGGCGCTCATCATCAGCAGCGCCGCCGGCAGCATCGCCAGCCCGCTCAACAGGATCAATGTCTGGACATTGAGCGACCACTGCTCGCCACCGTTGGGCAATGGCTGGCTGGTCAGCCCCGTCAGGACATCGGCGTTGACTGGCAGACTGGTCATGGTCAACAGGATCGCAAGCCCCGCCTTGATGAGCGTCGCCGTCCCGCGGCCGGCTGGCCGGGGGATGTGGCATGTCGCGGTCATCGTTCGACCGCCTTGTTCGTCAGACGTGACTGCAACAGCGCCGCGAAGCCCTGCTTGCCTGCGGCATCAGACCCAGACTCGCCGCCGGACTGGCAGTCGAGGTTCTCGGGGAGTGCCTGCTCGTCGAGATCCCCCAGATGGCTGACGCCCTGCGGCCCCACCCCCAGCATCAGGCGCTGATGCCCCACCTCGACCACTACCAGACTCTGCTTGTGGCCCAGTGGCAGGCGTGCCAGGGCGCGGAGCGGTACGCGTGTGCCGTGAACACCGGCCCCGGCTCCCAGACGCTTGACCAGCCAGGCCAGCAGCAGAATCATCGCGATCACCCCTGACAGCGCAAGCCCCGTGGTGGCAAGACTCGCCGCCCCGAGCGGCGATTCCTGTGGGTCATGCCGGAAGCCGGGCTCGGTAGGGGCCAGCGTCTGCGTGGTGTGTGCAGCGGTAGTGCCACCCGCGAGGATGTCACCCGCAGGGGGGGCGTCGGTGGCGGCAGTGGTCGTCTCGGCGAGATCAGACTCCGAGAGCGCGGCGGATATGGGAGCAGTGGCAGACATGCAGAGACAGCCTCAGCGGTTGAGCTTCTGTACCCGCTCATTGGGAGTGATGATTTCCGTGATGCGGATACCGTACTTGTCCTCGACCACGACGACCTCGCCCTGGGCGATCAGATAGCCATTGATCAGGATGTCCATCGGCTCACCGGCCAGGCCATCCAGCTCGATCACCGAGCCCTGGGAAAGCTCCAGCAGCTGCTTGATGGTCAAGCGGGTGCGTCCGAGCTCCACGGTCATCTTGACCGGGATATCCATGATCATGTCCAGCTCACGCGGTCTCGTCTCACCTCCAGAGCCATCCAGCGGCTGGAAGATGTCGCTTGAGCCTGGCGCGGCGCTGGCGTTCGGCGCCTGCTCTTCCATGGCCTTGGCCCATTCCTCTCCCATCTGTTCAGTCATCGCTTCCGCCCAGGGATCATCGGGGGATTGGCCCGAGGCTGACGATCCGGCATCTCCCGGGGATTCGGGTGACGGGTGCTCTTCGGGCGAATTGGGCTCACTCATCGCCGGTGTCCTCGTATGCGGAATTGATCGGGTGATTGATGATGCGGCTCACGCGCAGGGCACGATGCCCGTTGGAGCTGCCAAAACCGGCTTCCAGGACTGGCACGCCATTGACGTAGGCATTGACGGTGCCCGGGCGTTCGATGGGCAGGACGACACCAACCGCCAGTTCCGCCAGTGCCCCGAGCGTCGTTTCCAGCGTGCAGAAATCGGCATGCAGCTCGACATCGGTGGCGCGGACTTCCTGCCGCAGTCGCTCGTTCCACTGGCTGTCGCCCTCGGCGGTCGTTTCCTGCAGCGGGCTGGATAGCAGCTCACGATGGGGTTCGATCATCGAGTAGGGCAGGCAGATCTGGAAGTCACTGCTGTGATTGCCCACCTCGAGATGGAAGCCGGTGCAGACCACGATCTCGTTGGGGGAGCTGGTGATATTGGCGAACTTGACCTGCATCTCGCTGCGCAGGTACTCAAGCTCTGCCGGAAACACTCCCGACCAGGCGTCCTGATAGGCAGTGAGGGCCAATCTCATCAGGCGCTGGATGACACGTTGTTCCGTGCGGGTGAATTCACGGCCTTCGGACTTGGTCACGAAGCGGCCATCACCACCGAACAGGCTGTCGACCACCATGAAGACGAGACTGGGCGGGAAGACCAGCATCGAGGTGCCGCGCAGGGGCTTCATGGTGAACAGGTTGATGTTGGTGGGCACCGGCACGTTGCGCGAGAACTCGTTGTAGCTGAGAAACTGCACCGGCCCTGGCGTGATGTCGGCTCCGCGCCGAATCAGATTGAACAGTCCCATGCGGAACTGGCGGCTGAAGCGTGAATTGATGATGTCCAGCGCATGCAGACGGTCCCGGATCACGCGGTGTTGGCGTGCGGGGTCAAAAGGGCGGATACGCTCCTTCTCGGGGGCCTTGGCAGCCTCCGAGCCGTGCTCTCCATTGACACCGGAGAGCAGCGCGTCGATTTCATCCTGGGATAGCAGGTCGTCTTGAGCCATGGAGGATTACTGCACGATGAAGTCGTTGTAGAGCACGCCGGTGATGGCCAGTGGCTGGCCCCCTTCGCTGTAGGGACGAGACAGCTCGTCACGCAGCGTGGTCTGGAGCGCCAGCTTGCCGGACTGGCTGGTCAGCTCTTGCGGGTTCTGGCCTGACAGCAACAGCAACATCCGGCTCTTGAGCTCAGGCAGGCGTGACTGTACCAGGCGTGAGGCGTCCTCGTCGGCCAGCTTGAAGGTCACCCCGATATAGAGCAGTCGATTACCTCGCGGGCTCTCCAGATTGACGGTGAACGGTGCCAGCGGCAGGAAGACGGGGGGCGCTTCGACCACGACGTCCGGCGTGTCGTCCGCCTCGCTCGCCTGGCGGTCACTGAAGACCGGCAAGGCGAAATAGACCACTGCCAGGGCAGCAATCACGGCCGTCACCATGCTGATCAGACCGATCATCAGCCAGGTACGGGATGGATCCTGTGAAGCGGTGGTCGATGACATCGTGATGCAAGGTCTCCGGGGTCGGTGGCTGGCGCCAGTATGCCCGACGGGCACCAGGCCGAAGGGCGGAATAAGGCCACGCTTGGGGGCTTACTTGGGTGATGGTCGTATCATCTGCGCCTCAGGTCAGGCGCGGGGGCCTCTGCTCGCACGATGTCGTCACGCAAGTTCATCCCGCAGATCATGCCTGCCACTCGCGACCAGAGGAGAGCGCGGCAAGCGTCAGGTCGGAGGATTGGCGGCTCGCAAGCGCCGGGTCTCCAAGGGAGGAGGCCTGGCGGTCGTGAGTGTCTGATGAGGGGGCTCCTCCGGTGCGTGATGCCCAAAGGGGAGCGTGCTCGCCGGACTGTCGCTCGCCATGGCCGTCATCACGCCCACCTTGCTGGCCATCGCCCCAGTGGAACTGAGCAGCGGAATCGTCCTCGCCACTGATGGTGACCTCTGACAGGGCATGACCCTGCGCATCCAGCGCCTGACGCAGGTCCGCCAGGGACGCTTCCACCGCGGCACGCACCTGCTGATGCGCGGCGACGAAGTGCGCGCTGGTCGTCTGCTCGCCAAGGCTCAGGTGAATGCTGAGCCTGCCGAGATCCGCCGGGTTGAGCGTCAGCTCCGCCTGGGGCGTTCGGCTCAGTTGCATGCGCACCACCTGGTCGCTCAGGGACTGCTGCCAGGCCTGGCTGCCGACAGTGGGGGACACGCCGTGAAGAGTGCCTTGCAGCATGCCTTGCGGTGCCATGCCGGGGGCCGCGAGAGGCATGCCAGCCAGTGAGTGACCACCGGAGGCGCTGCTGGCATCGCCCAGCATGCCGGAAAATAGCGCGACCTGATGGCTCGGCGACCCCGTCGCGACACCTCCCTCGCCGGGGAGCGCGGTGAACGGTCCCGCCTCGCCCTGAGTCAGGCTTGCGGGAGTCAGCGCAGTGAGTGCACGGCTCACGGCGTCGGTTGATATACGGGACGACAGGGGCGGCGTGTCTGTCGGGGGAGGCGTGGTGAGTGTGCCCGAGGCCTTGCCTGCCTCGCTCTTGATGTCACCGACCTTGCCGCTGCGCAGTGAGGTGAACCAGTCACTGCGCGGAAGAGACGCCTGGGCCTGCTGCCCGTTGGCGCCCGCGAGCGCATCCGGCGTGGTGGAGCCGGAGGATGATCGGGCCTGAGCCGTCATCTCCTGCAGGGCCTGCATGTGCTGTATCGCGCCATTGAGGTCCGAGGTGTCATCGGAGGGATGGCGGGGCTCGACCTCGTGACTGGCGGTGGCGCCTGCAAGATCTCGAGAGGTCTCGTCAGTCGTGGCGTCAGCGCTTGAATCAGCACTTGAGTCAGCCTTGGCGGCGCGATCATCCTCGAGTGCTCGAGCTGACTCGTCGTTCGTCGCCTGCGCTCGCTGATGGCGGGATTGCAGGCGAGCTTCCTGAGCCTGCTCCGCACTGCGCTGCTCCTCACTGCGAGCCTGCGCCAGATGCTGCTCGAAGTCCTGACCGGGGGGACTGACCCGGGCATTGCGCGGCTGGCTGTTTGAAAAGGCCATCGACGACGAGGAAGGCCCTGTCGTGGCCAGGTTGCTGGGGCTATCGGTCATGCAAGCTCTCCCTGATGCGCCGGAATACGCGCAGTGATCGTGCCGTCACTCACATGGCTCAGAGGCTGGCGTGGCGCCGCCAGGCCTGCATGGCCATCTCGTCACTGCGACGTTGCTCGCTTGCCCGAACTTCGCGACTGGTCTCCAGGGCGGCGCGTTCCGCCAAGCCCTGCCAGGCCGCGTGGGTGCGCTGCTCGCTGACCAGCCGTTGATGCCGGGCGGTCGTCTGCGACGTCTCCATCGCGACACGCTGGCGGCACTGCGCAATGGCATTGTCCAGCGAGGCGATGAAGGTCTGGAAATTCTGCCAGCTGGCCGGGTCCAGACCCTGGGCCAGGCGTTGCTGCATTTGCTGGCGATAATCGAGTCGATACTGTTCCAGCGTCGCCAGCTGGCTGGCGGCGGAGTCCTGGCGCTGACGCTGCTGATTCAGCTGGCGTGCGGCACCATCACGGCGGCGTTCGCTCAACCGGGTCAAGGTGTCAAAGCGTGAAGTGGATAGGGTCATGCGTGACGTTCCCTCGTGATGGCGAAAGGCGCAGCGCTGACGCGACACAGCCGCGTCACTGCTGGGCCAGCAGCTGTTCCAGCATGTCAGTACTATCGGCAAGGCTGGCGCGTTGTGAAGTGGCCTGTTGCAGGAAATGCCCCATGGGCTCATGCAGGCGCACCGCGTTGTCCAGGGTCTTGTCGCTGCCCGGCTGGTAGGCCCCGATGGCGATGAGGTCCTGATTGCGCTGATAACTCGAGTACAGCTGCTTGAAGCGGCGGGCTCTAGTCAGCTGGCGCTCCGGCGCCACCGCGGACATCGCGCGGCTGATGGAGGCCTCGATATCGATGGCCGGGTAATGCCCGCTCTCCGCGATGCGCCGCGACAGCACGATATGACCATCGAGAATCGCGCGGGCACTGTCCGCGATCGGGTCCTGCTGATCATCCCCTTCGGTGAGCACGGTATAGAAGGCGGTGATAGACCCGCCGCCACGCCGGCCGTTGCCCGTGCGTTCCACCAGTGCCGGCAGCTTGGCGAACACGGAAGGGGGATAGCCCTTGGTGGCCGGTGGCTCACCGATGGCCAGGGCAATCTCGCGCTGCGCCATGGCGTAACGGGTCAGCGAATCCATGATCAGCAGCACATCCCGGCCTTGATCGCGCAGGGATTCGGCGATGCGTGTCGCGTAGCTGGCCCCCTTGAGTCGATGCAGGGGGGTCATGTCAGCAGGGGTCGCGACCACCACCGCACGCTTGAGGCCTTCTTCGCCGAGCGTGTGCTCGATGAATTCCTGCACCTCGCGACCACGCTCACCGATCAGACCGACCACGATGACATCGGCATTGGTGAAGCGGGCCATCATCCCCAGCAGTACGCTCTTGCCGACCCCTGAGCCGGCAAACAGCCCCATACGCTGCCCGCGGCCAACGCTGAGCAGGGCATTGATGGCGCGAATCCCCACGTCCAGCGGCGTGTCGATGGGGGCGCGTTCGAGGGGATTGAGCGGCTGTCCCTCCAAGGGCGCATGACTGACGTCCTCCAGCGGCCCCAATCCATCCAGCGGTCGGCCGACGCCATCCACGACACGCCCCAGCAGGGCGTCGCCGACCGGATAGCGACGTTCGCCGACATTGCCATGCCCCAGGGGGATGACCTTGGCACCCGGCGCCACGCCACTGAGCGGGTCGATGGGCATCAGGTAGAGGGTCTGGTCGGCGAAGCCCACCACCTCGGCCTCTGCCGGCGACATGCCCGGCCCCAGTTCGATCAGGCAGCTGGCACCCACTGGCAGCCGCAGGCCGACGGCTTCGAGTACCAGGCCGGTGGCACGCACCAGACGCCCGGTGGTGAGCTGGGGTTCCAGCGTCTCGACGCGCTGACGGATGGCCTGCATGGCGCTGCGCCATTGCTGAGAGGCAGAATCGCTCATGAGGGCAGACGCCCGAGGGTGTCAGACGACAGCGATGACGCCGCCGGCGCTGCCTGTGATGGCGCGAAGGCGTTCTCGGGGGGCTCCTGCAGCGAAGGCTCCAGGTGCAGGATACGTGCGCCTGCCGTGGTGTCATCCGTGGGGGCCGCGCGCTGGCGCAGCTGGCGTGACAGCAGTGCCAGTCGGCTTTCCAGACTGGCATCGTGACAGCCGCTGTCCGCCTCGGCACGACAGCCACCGACGCTGAGGCTGGTATCCGGCAGGCATTGCCAGCCCAGGCGGGCAAGTTCGGCGCCCATCGCCTGCTCGACCCGCGGCAGATCCGCCGGATTCAGATAGAGGCGAGGGCGCCCGAGCAGCGGTGGATCCGCGGCCAGCAGGCTGCGGACGCTCTCGACGACATGCTCGGGGTGCGCGCGGAACGCCTCTCTGGCCAGATGCCGACCGACACTGACGGCCAGGGCCGCCAGCTCATCGCCGATCTGCTCCTCGAGGCAGGTCAATGACTGTTGCAGGTGATGGACAAGCGGCGTGACCTGAGCCAGCTGCTCGGCCAACGCCTGTCGAGCGGCCTTGTCCTGCTGTTCGGCCTGCGCCTGTGCTTGCTGGCGTGCGCGCTCCAGCCCGGCTTGATAGCCGGCCGCTTCACCGGCGGCGTAGCCTGCTTCATGGGCGGCCTGTTCGAGTTGGCGGCGCTGCGCTTCCAGCGTGGCACGTGCCCGTTGCGTCATGCGTCTGAGCAGCTCCGCATCCGGAGAAGTGCCTGCCCCCGTCTGTCTCGTGCTTGCCTGTCGCGTGCCGGTGGCGTCTGGCCGCGCTTCCAGCGCCGTGTCCAGCGACTCGAGTTCCAGCGGCTGCCAGCCGTCATCTGCGCTGCTGGTGAGGTGATCAGACATAGGCCTCGCCACTCGAATTGATCACGATCTCGCCGCTGTCCATCAGGCGGCGAACGATGTCCAGAACAGCTTTCTGCTCTGCCTCGACCTGGGTGACACGCACCGGGCCGCGCGCTTCCATGTCGTCCTTGAGCATCTCTGCGGCACGCTGCGACATGTTCTGCAGGAATTTCTGTAGCACGTCTTCCTTGGCCCCTTTCAAGGCTATTACCAAGGTGTCGTTGTCCACTTCCTTGAGCAACAGTTGAATGGCTCGATCTTCCAGGTCGGAGAGGTTCTCGAAAACGAAGATTTCATTGACGACTAACTTGGCGAGGCTTTCATCATGATGATGAATGGCTTCAAGTACCCTTTCCTCGTACTGACTGGGCATGAGATTGAGAATCTCGGCAGCAATCCGAATACCACCTGTCTTGCTGCGTTTCAGATCCTGGCCATCGAGCAGGTTGGCCAATACTTCGTTCAATTCCTGTATCGCTACTGGCTGGATGTCTGAGAGGGTAGCAATCCTCAACAGGATGTCATGACGCAAGGCCTCCTCGAATTGTTCGAGAATCTGTGAGGCCTGATGACGCTCAAGGTGAATCATGATGGTGGCAATGATCTGCGGATGTTCGTCGCCAATCATTTCGGCGGCCAGTGCTGGCTCCAACAGATTGAGCGTTTCAAGACCATTACTCTGCCCTGTGCTTGCGAAGATATCTTCGAATAGCGTGCTGGCACGATCCTGACCCAATGCCTTGATCAGTACTGAGCGGATGTGGTCTCGGGATAGCATGTTGACTGCACTGAACTGCTGACTATCAGCATGAAAATCCTCAAGTAGTTGGGACATCTGCTGATGCGACACCTGAGGCAAGTGAGTCATCGTCGTGCTCAGTTTCTGGATCTCTGAAGTCGAGAAGAACTTGAAGACCTCGGCTGCAGTATCTTGATCCAGACTCATCAGTAGCGCAGCACTGCGCTCCAGATTGCTCAGAGACTTACTCATGGTGACTCATCCAGTTCTTGAGAATCATGGCGACCAGGCGAGGGTCCTTGCGGGCCATATCCTGTGCCTTCTTCAGGTCATGATGATAAGCAGAAGCGTTTTCCGATATGTTCTGTGCACTAGGGTAAGGCGCCATGCCCGGCGGGCTCATATCACTTTTCTGAAGACTGTCGGCCATAAGCTGATCCACCATGGCTTCGTCATGTTCTGTAGTTGCCCGGGAATTGCTCTGCTGAGGTTGCAGAATCGGCCGCAGCAGCTTGCGATACAGAATCCAGGCGACGATCAGGATGATCAGGTAGCGGCCAAGTTCGATGGCCAGCGCCTGGAGTTCAGGGTTCTGCCACCATTCGGCAATGTCATCCGGCCTCACGTCGGCGCTGCCTGCCATCACGAAGGGTGCATTGATCACGCTGAGGCTGTCGCCACGCTGCTCGCTGTAGCCCATGGCCTGACGTACCAATGCCTTGATCTGCTCAAGCGCTTCGCTATCCAGCGGGCGGGAGGTGACATTGCCGTTGGCATCCGTCACGCCTCGGTGATTGACGACCACCGCCACCGACAGCTTGTCCAGTCGCCCCAGTCGCTCACGGGTATGACGCACGACCTTGTCCAGCTCGTAGTTGGTGATCGAGCTGTGCTGATAGTTACCATCCCTTTCCTCATCGGTTGCGTGGCTGGCGGCAGTGTCACCCTCATCCCCGGTGTCATCCGCGGCATTGATGGGCGAGGCGGCGGTACCCGGTGGCGTATTGGACAGTGCTCCGGGAATGCCGCCGATCATCGCCATGTCACCCGCGCCGGCATTGTTGAGCTGTGCACTGCGCACGGCGGCAGTGCCGGGGGTCTGATTGGGGCTGTAATGTTCTTCCGTCTGCTCGGAATGCGAGAAGTCCAGCTGGGCGCTGACTTCGGCACGGAAGTTGTCGCGTCCGAGAATCGGGGTCAGCAATACGTTGATGCGCGACTGGTAACGTTGCTCCAACGCCTGGGCATATTCCAGGGCGCTGCCATCGAGATTGAGCGTATCGCCGGCCGGGCGCGACAGCGGCTCGCCATTCTGGTCCACGACGGTGATGTCCTCGCTCACCAGGCCCTGCACGCTGCCTGCCACCAGATGCTGGATGGCCTGGATCTGGCGATCCTTGAGCTGTTGACCCCGATGCAGCTCGACCACCACGGAGGCTGTCGCCGGGCGTCGCTCACGCACGAAGACGGATTCCTCGGGCAGGGCGAGATGCACGCGCGCGCTGGCGACGGGTTCGAGACTTGCGATGGTGCGTGACAGCTCCCCCGACAGGGCGCGCTGATAATTGACGTGCTCGGTGAACTGGCTAATGCCGAAGGCCTGGGTGTCCATCAGCTCGAATCCGGTGCCGCCCTGGCTGGGCAGACCTTGCTGTGCCATGGACAGGCGCAGCCGATAGACCTGGTCTGCCGGCACTTCCAGGGTCGCGCCCTGATCACTGAGACGATAGGGCACGCCGGCCTGCTCGAGCTGCGTGACGATCTCGCCACCTTCATCGGCAGGCAGATCGCGGTACAGCACGCTCCACTGTGGTTGGGTACCCCATAGCAGCAGCGCGACGATGACGGCCACGCAGAACGCCGCCGCCATGATCAAGGGCAGGCGTGGCAGTGACGCCAGACGGGACTTGAGGTCATTGACGGTGTGGCTGCCGTTGCCCGCCGAGGGCTTGCTGGCCCCCTGGGGCGCTGACTGGCTGGGTGTACTCATGCAGATGTCCGGTTAGCGCAAGATGACGGCGCCGTGGTCTGGGGTCGCAGCGGTGGTGCCTGCAGGCAGGAGAGTTGTGTCACCCTCTTGTCGCAGGGTGCCCATTATCGAAGCTGTCGGGGTAACCAATCAGACGAATAGCGTGTCAAAAAGCGGGTATTAGCGACTTTCAGCTCTGCGTTTGGCTGATAGGCTGAGCTCCACTGAAAGCGGTAGACGAATGGCGCGCGTTGAGACAGGAGAGGCGGGATGGCAATCGAATCAGTTGGTGCGAGCGTGACGTCCGCGCTGTCACCCGCCATGAAGGACGGGGTGCAGCAACTTGAGCGCATGGCGGCTCAGGCCGCGGGGGGCAGCGGGCAGCCAGGCGAGATGACTGAGGCGTCGTCGGACTTTGCCGGCATGCTCAAGGATTCACTGGCGCGCGTCAGCCAGTCACAGCAGGTCGCGGCGGGGCAGGCCAAGGCCTTCGAGCTGGGCAGCCCGGATGTCAGCCTCGATCAGGTCATGGTGGCAGGCCAGAAGGCCTCACTGGAATTCGAGATGACCGTACAGGTGCGCAACAAGTTGCTCAGCGCCTACAAGGAAATCATGAACATGGCGGTATGATTCCTGTCCGCCTTCCAATGAAAAAGGGCAGACGCGATGCGTCTGCCCTTTTTTGTTTGCTGCTGTTGGATATCGCTGGCGGAGGTTGAAATGCAAGAGCGCTGTTGGCTAAAAGGATCAAAATCAACCAGTCCACTATCCTCTGCCAGCGACGGGCCTGCCACTCTTACTGAGTGACAGGTCCATGCAGCATGCGAGCCAGAGATCAGCCCAGCAGTGACAGCACGTTCTGCGGCACCTGGTTGGCCTGGGTCAGCATGGATGTCCCCGCCTGCTGCAGAATCTGTGCAGTGGTCATGCTGGAGACTTCTTCTGCGTAATCGGCATCCTGAATACGCGATTGGGCAGAGGCCAGGTTGGTTTCGATGGTCGAGAGGTTGGTGATCGTGGAATCAAATCGATTCTGCAGGGCACCGAGGGCTGAGCGCTGACTATTGATATCATTCAGGGCATCATCAATATCGCTAAGAGGTGACAAGCCATTTTTAGAAATATCATCATTTGTCATAGCGGTGCTACTTGCTTCAAGTGTAACTGTATCATAGTTGGTACCACCAGCGGAGTCGCTGTTTGTAGCTGCAGCTTCATAATATTCGCCATCAGCGGTTTTGATATAGTAGTTGTTGTCACTATCTTTAAACACGCTTGCTCCATCAAGCTCAGTGCCACCATCGTCTGTAATTGTGACTGTCGGGTCATCTGTCACAATTGTGTTATTACCATCATCGAAACCATTCCCGAATGAAGCTGCTTTAGGCAAACTGGTGACATCAAGTGTATCCAAGCCTAAGGATGACGAGTCGATTTTGTTGAGATCAATGTTGATTGTTTCACCATCATTTGCACCAACTTGAATGGAGATGGATTGGTCTTCAGATAGCACTTTGACGCCATTGAAATCCGTTTCTCTTGAAATGCGGTCGATTTCGGTAGTGCGTTGGTTGATTTCGTCCTGAATGGATTGCAAATCTTCAGAACTGTTGGTGCCATTTTGCGCCTGAACCGTCAATTCTCGGATACGCTGCACGTTATCGTTGACCTGATTCAAAGCGCCTTCAGCGGTCTGGGCGACAGAGATGCCGTCGTTGGCGTTACGCTGTGCCTGGGACAGGCCGGTGATCTGGGAGTCCATGCGGTTGGCGATGGCCTGGCCGGCGGCGTCGTCCTTGGCGCTGTTAATACGCATGCCGGAGGACAGACGTTCCATGGAGGTGTTCAGGGCGTTCTGGGACTGATTCAGGTTCTGCTGAGTCACCATGGAAAGGGTGTTGGTATTGATCACTGAAGCCATGTGTCACTTCCTGTCGTAATGGGGAGATAGATGGCGTGTCGCCAGTAACGACTCCTGTGCCGTTGCTTCAGTTATCGTCGCGGCGCGACAGAACTTTAGAAATTTTTTGCGGCCTTTTGATGTTGCTCGTTCCGGCTGAGTTCCTGGCTCTGCCCGCGAGATGCTCGCGACATTCTGTCGACCTGCTGGTGGGGGCGTGTCTCGTCTTACCTTTCTGTCTCTTCCAGCCTGCCTTCGTTTCCGCCTCCCCGAGGCGGACTTGCGACGTAAGGCAGGAAAGCCGTCGCTGAGGGTAGCTATTCGAGCGAATGGTTTGTGGCGGGGGCGCGACAATACGCTGGGAACAGGAGTCCCGAGGATGGGGGGCACGACCCTGAGTCAAACGACCCCGAGGGATGCAAGCGAGGACCAGGACGCCGATGTATACCGCCAATGGGCGCATGGCCCAGCAGGATATCTACTCTGAATACCAACCGCTGGTGCGCCGGATCGCGCTTCAGCTGCAAGTGCGCTTGCCAGCGAGTGTCGATCTCGAGGATCTGATTCAGGCTGGCATGTTGGGGCTGTGTGAATGCGTGGGCCGCTATGAGCAGGGCCACGGTGCCAGCTTTGCCACCTATGCCAGTCAGCGCATCCGGGGTGCGATGCTCGATGAGCTGCGCTCGCGAGACTGGTTGCCGCGCAGTGTGCGGCGGGCCGGGCGCGAGCTTGAGAGCGTGATCCAGCAGCTGGAGCAGCGCCTGGGTTATCCGCCCGAGGAGACCCAGATCGCCGCTGCCATGGGGCTTGCGCTGGAGGACTATCGACGCCTGCTGCTGGATACCAACAACGGCATGGTGATGTCGCTGGACGAGATGCTGGATGAGGATGGCGCTGCGCCGGGCGGAATCTCCACTCCCTACGCGGAACCCTTCGCATTGCCCCACGAGGCGCTGGAGGAGGCCGATACTCGCCGAGCACTCACCGAGGCCATCGGACGGCTTCCGGAGCGCGAGAAGCTGTTGATGGCGCTCTATTATCAGGAGAATCTCAATCTCAAGGAGATTGGCGCGGTGCTCGATGTCACCGAGTCGCGGGTTTCCCAGTTGCACTCCCAGGCCGTGCGCCGTCTGCAGGGTGTGTTGGCGCCGCATCTGGTGGCGCGGGCGGGCAAGCGTCGTCGCTGAGCCCTTATCGTTTTGAGCCTTCTTCGTTTTCCTGGTCTTTCTCCCCCCGCTGAACCGTTTGCTGTTTCGGCTGCCCTTGTTTTTCTGTCCCTGTTTCGCCAGCCGCTATTTCGCCCGCTCCAAACAAGAACACCGCCTCTCAGGGCGGTGTTCTTGTTTCTCTCTTTTTCATCACGTCAATTTCGGCATGCCGTCAGACGTGATCAGTAGCTCTCGCGCTCCGGCTCTGATTTGACGCGGCGCTCCTCTTCACTGAGGTGCTGGGCCTGCTCGTCGATGTGGCCATCCAGATGCCAGTCGTCTTCCATGCCGGTGACGCGGTCGTTCATCACGCCTTCCTCGTTGTCGACCTGCTGTACGACGCCTCCTTCTGTTTCAGAGGCCGCTTCCTGTTGCTGGGCAGCGAGTTCTTCCTCGCTAGGCTCCGGCTCAGGTTCGGCATCGAAGTCGAATTCCAGCTGACCTGTCTCGGGCTCGGTGATGGCTTCCTCGACCCAGGCGGCACTCAGCGGACTGGTGGTGGAGGGCGCCACCACATAGTGACCGGGGTGATCGCCATCCTCGGCATCCAGCACCTGACGCGGCTTGCTGGTGACACTGGCGGCGAGAATCACGATCAGCACGTGGATGGCGGTCAGGGTATAGAGGAAGCCGACGGCCCCGAAGCGCTCCATCAGCAGGCCCGCGGTGAGTGGGCCCAGAATCGCGCCCGCGCCATGCATCAGCACCAGCGTGCCGCTGGCGGAGATGATCTGTGGCGTGGTCAGCAGGTTGTTGGCCGCCGCCAGGAACAGCGAGTACTGGGTCAGGATCAGCCCGCCGAGCCCCGCCCCCAGCAGCGCCATGGTCAGCATGCTGCCACCACTGAACGGCACGCCGCCGATGGACAGCGCGATCGCCCCGACACTACAGCCCAGAATCACCTTCTTGGCCGAGAGCTTGTCGGAGAGCTTGCCCAGCGGCCATTGCAGCAGGGCGGCCCCCAGAATGAAGGCGCCCATGAACCAGGAGACTTCCTGCACCGGCAGGCCGGCGCGGTCGGCATACACCGCGCCCATGCCGAAGACGGTGCCGTTGGCGATGCCGGTGGCGAAGCCGCCCAGGGTGCCCAGCGGTGCCAGACGCAGCAGACGAACGATCCCCATGGCCTCCGGCTGCGCGCCTTCCGGTTGCGGTGAGGCGGACAGCAGCATCGGCACCAGCGCCAAGGACATGATCACCGAGACCAGGATGAACAGCAGATAGGTATTCGGGTTGGCGACGTTGAGCAGCAGCTGGCCACCGCCCATGCCCAGATAGGTGATCACCATGTAGATGGCCAGCAGCCGGCCACGCATCTGGTTGGTCGCCTGGCTGTTGAGCCAGCTCTCCGCCACCACGTAGAGACCGGCGAAAGCGAAACCGGTGATGAAGCGCATCGCGATCCACACCTCGGGCACCACATAGAGCGCGTGGATCAGGATACACACCGAGGTGATGGAGGCCAGCGCCGCGAAGGTACGCACATGGCCGACCCGACGCAGCTTGCGCGGCGCAAGCGTCGAGCCCAGCAGGAAGCCGGCGAAGTAGGCCGACATGATGATGCCCGTCATGGTGTTGCTGAAGCCTTCCGAGGAGGCACGAATCCCCAACAGACTGCCCTGCAGTCCGTTGGCCAGCATCAGCATCCCCATTCCCAGCAGCAGCGACCACAGAACGACCGCCGCGCCCAGACTGCTGGTCGGCTGCAGTCGCTTGGGCGGCGTGTCGAGCGGCTCGGTCTCGAAGGTGGGAGTGGGTATGGCTTCCTGCTGGGGGTGCGGCATGGAAGGGGCCTCATCGGTCAAGGTCGGTACCGTTTGAGCGGTGCCGACGAGATGTCAGGTACGACACTTGCGTGCGTGGTGATGGTCAGTCGTGGTTGGTCCTTGCGGGAACGGCGCTCAGTCTACCGACCGAATCCGCAGTCTGCGACCCGTGGCGCGCCATTGCGTGGATGAAAGGCGACAGATCTGGAAATTTGTCGCAATGATGTAATGGGCTGGATAAGTATACAGTGCTCCGTGAAATCCTGACCTCGAAGGGGCTGGGGACACGCTGGCGTTGTAAAAGGCACGGCATCAAGCAAAGTGAAATATCCTAAAACTCCCTGTTGGCGGGGCCTGCACCCAGGTTGGCCCTCTTGAATCGCTGGATACACTCCTTGGCAACACACGTTGATGACACCACATGGTCGAGCGTTTCGTACGCAAAAAGTCTCGGAAAACCCGAGGGGTGGATGTATATACAGTGATGGGAATGGAGCGAGATAGCATGTGAGCGTCGAAAAAGCACCGATCTGTCGCATGGTCGAATGGTCAGCGACCAAAGTAGATGCGAATCTGCCCGAGGACACACTCAACAACATCATAATCAAGAGGTTATTCATGACCCTGACCGCCGCACTCGCCAACGCTGATTCCGCCTCCGGAACTGACACCGTCACTCGTCAATGGCATCGCCACGCTTCGATGTCTGCTACTCCTTCCACTACCTCTTCTACTTCTTTGCGTGTTGCCGCCCCGAGTCGCGCTGCCCTGATGGCTGGCGTGCTTGGCCTGGCTCTGCTGTCACCGCTGATGGTGAGTGATGCCGAGGCGCGCGAGCTGTCCGTCTCCACCGTGCTGTCGGATGCCTTCCCGTGGGGGCAGGCGGCCGAGAAGTGGGCGGAGCTGGTAGAGGAGCGCTCCGGTGGCGACCTCACCCTGCGTGTCTATCCGAATGCCCAGCTGGTGGCGGGAGACCAGACCAAGGAATTCTCGGCCATGCGTCAGGGGCTGATCGATCTCGCGGTGGGCTCGACCATCAACTGGTCGCCCCAGGTGCCGGAGCTCAACCTGTTCTCGCTGCCGTTCCTGATGCCGGACCACGCCGCCATCGATGCGCTGACCCAGGGTGAGTCGGGCAAGCAGGTCTTCGCCGCCATCGAGTCCAAGGGCATCATGCCGCTGGCGTGGGGCGAGAACGGCTTCCGTGAGGTGTCCAATTCCTCGAAGTCGATCACCTCGCCGGACGACTTGAAGGGCCTGAAGATTCGTGTGGTGGGCTCGCCGCTGTTCCAGGACACCTTCACGGCGCTGGGCGCCAATCCGACCCAGATGAGCTGGGCGGATGCCAAGCCGGCGCTGACCACCGGTGCGGTGGATGGTCAGGAGAACCCGCTGTCGGTGTTTGATGTGGCGCGGATCGATCAGGTCGGCCAGACCCATCTGACCCTCTGGCACTACATGGCGGACCCGCTGATCTTCGCCGCCAACCAGCGTGTCTGGAAGTCGCTCAGTGAGGAGGAGCGCACCCTGCTGACCGAGACCGCCAGGGAAGCGGGTGCCTGGGAGATCGCCATGAGTCGTGAAGGCAATGCCCAGCGGCTGGCGGATATCGAGGCGCGCGGCGTGAATGTCGTCAAGCTCGATGACGATGCGATGCAGGCCTTCCGCGATGCCACCCAGTCGGTCTACGAAAGCTGGACACCGAAGATCGGTGAGGCGCTGGTCGAGACGGCACGTGCCGAGGTCGAGGCCTCGCGCTGAGTCTGGCCATGATCGCCGCTGATCACGGAGCAGATGATATCGGGAATAATGCGGTCTGTGCGCGTTATTGAGTGAAGAACCACGCCGGGGCCTGACAGCCTCGGCGTTCGTGTGGATCGCGTGTCATGTCGCAAAAGTCGCAACAACCGTCTCAACAAGCCTCACATCAAATTGGCACGAGCGCAGCGCCTGCTCCCACGGACAGGCCACCGCCATGCGTGCGGCCGGAATCCTGGCTGGCGGCGCTGGCGCTGGGCCTGATCGGCATCATCAGTCTGGCCAACGTGGTGGTGCGTTACGCCACCGATGCCTCCTTTGCCTTCACCGAGGAATTCTCGGTCTTCCTGCTGGTGTTGCTGACGCTGGCGGGCGCCTCGGTGGCGATTCGCCGTCAGGCACATATTCGTATCGCGCTGCTGGAAGACGTGCTGCCGTTGCCGCTGTGGCGACTGGTGGTGGTGTTGCAGACCCTGGCGGTACTTGTCGTGCTTGGATTGGTCGTCTGGTTTGGCGGCACCTTCGCGCTGGAGGAGTATCAGTGGGAGTCGCTGTCACCGGGACTGGGCCTGCCCAACTGGTGGTATGTGATCTGGCTGCCGCTACTGGGTGTGGCGATGGCCTGGCGCCAGCTGCAGCAGTGTGTTGATCGCTTGAAGCAAGGACCTGATTCGCGGCAAGTGGATCGCGACCAGCACAAGGAGTCAGATCATGAGTCCTGATCTCTGGTTGCTCGCAAGCTTTGTCGCGCTGTTGATACTCGGCGTGCCGGTGGCCTTCGCGCTGGGGCTGTCGGGGGCGGTGGGTATCGTCGCGGGTCTGCCGGTCAGCATGCTGGCCACCTTGGGGACCAATACCTACAACAGCATCGCCAAGTATCCGCTGATCGCCATTCCATTGTTCATCCTGACGGGGCTAGTGTTCGAGCGTGCCGGAGTGGCGGCGCGGCTGGTGCGCTTTGCCCAGGCGTTGATCGGGCCGCGTCACGGTGGCCTCGCGCTGGTGGCGGTGCTGGTGTGTCTGATCATGGGCGGCATGAGTGGTTCCGGCCCGGCAGATGCCGCCGCAGTGGCGATGGTGATGATTCCCAGCATGACACGGGCGGGCTACCCCAAGGCGTTCTCGGCGACGCTGATTGCGGCCTCGGCCTCCACGGCGATCCTGATCCCGCCCTCCATCGCGTTGATCCTCTATTCCATCGTGGTGCCGGGGGTGGATCTGCGCGCGCTGTTTGCCGCAGGGCTGATTCCGGGCTTGCTGGTGGGTGTGGCCTTGCTGGTACCGGCCTGGGTGCTGTCGCGGCGCTATCGCTGGGAAGATCCGACTCAGGTGGAACGTATCGCGCTGGGTCCGGCGTTCCGCTCAGCGATTCCGGCGTTGCTAGCACCGATGATCATCCTCGGCGGGCTGCGCTCAGGCCTCTTCACGCCCACGGAAGCGGCGGTGGTGGCGGCTGCCTACGGGCTGTGTGTCGGGCTCTTCATCACCCGTGAGCTCAAGCTCTCTCAGGTGTGGGAACTGCTCAGGGAAGCAGCGGTGATCTCGGGGGTGGTGATGCTGATCATCGCGCTGGCGGGCATATTCGCCTGGGCCGGCACCATGCTGGGTACCTTCCGCCATCTCGCCGAGTGGTTGATCACGCTGTCCGATAGCGGCACGGTGCTGCTGATTCTGGTGATGGTGGCGGTACTGATCGCCGGGATGCTGCTGGATGCGGTCTCCATCTACCTGATCCTGATGCCGGTGCTGATTCCGGTGATGCAGCACTTCGGGTGGCATCCGGTATGGTTCGGCATCCTGCTGGCGATGAACATCGCGATCGGCCAGTTCACGCCGCCGGTGGCCGTCAATTTGATGGTGACCAGCAGCGTGGCCGGTGTTCGACTCGAGAAGACCGTCGGATGGGCGATGGTCTTTGTCGTGGCGATGCTCGCGGCCCTGGCAGTGGTGATGCTGTTCCCGGAACTGGCGCTATGGCTGCCGCGCATCCTCGGTTATGCCGTGTAACGCAACCGAGTGAGCGCGTTGTTGAGTGCGAAAGCGGAGCGGAGCCTTCATAAGCGGCTTGTCGAGAGGCAAGCCGCTTGTCATGACTGCCACACCCACCAGATGTTCTGCTCGGACGCTGTCTTCACTCGCTCCCCCTACTGGAAAAACCAGCAGGGGGAAGCACTTGCGCACTGTCGCGTCTCATCACGGGCACGTGGCAACTCGCTTGATAAATGTTAGCCTGCATATATTCTTGTGGGGTGGCGGGCGCTTGAGACCTTGAATGCAGGCGGACCTGCCTCCATTGGTTGACGTTGACTGAGCGTCAATGCTGGCGACCAATCTCGCCTATCGCCCCCCGCATGCGTGATCTCACCTCCAGAGGATCTCCAAAGGACATGTGTCGATGAACGAAACACCCCCTGACATGCCATTGGCAGGTTTCAATGCACTGCACGAGATGGTGGTGGGAGAATTCCTGATCAGCCCCATGCTGGTCTATGCGCTGGCGGCGCTGGTGATCGCCGGGTTGATTCGCTCGTTGCTGCACCGGGTGCTTGCCAATCATGAGCTATGGTTCGAGGCCTGGTTCGACATCTCGCTCTTCATCATCTGTCTGACGGGAATCGTCGCACTGGTGACCTGACGCCTTCACCGAATCGCGTCTGGTCCGTCACTCATCGTCATCGCGACAGCGCTCGCGTCGCAAGCGTCAGATGTCCCTCGTCATTTACCTGTCGCGTCACTGTCGCAACGTCACCCCATCTTCGAAGGCGGTCGAGCTCAGGCGTCACTGGCAAGCATCACTCTGCGCAACCTCGTGTGAGCCGAGGCTCCCGTCAGGATCAACTCTTCAAGGAAACTGCATGAGCAAGTCTCGACAGAAAGTCGTGAAATGGGTCATTACTCTGTGTCTGGTGGCCGTGGCGGTCTGGTGTGCCATCTGGCTGTGGAAGACCTACATGTACAGTCCCTGGACGCGGGATGCTCGCGTGCGTGCCGAGGTGATCACGCTGAGTCCTGACGTGTCCGGCTGGGTGAGTGAGCTCAACGTGGCGGACACCACTCGCGTCAAGCAGGGCGACGTGATTCTGCAGATCGACCAGGCCCGCTATGCGGCGGCGCTGGCTCAGGCCAAGGCGAGTCTGGCCAGTGCCAAGGCCACCTTGCGGCTCAAGGAGCATGAAGCCAATCGACGCAGTCGCCTGACCAACCGGGCGATCAGTGAAGAGGAGCGGGACAGTGCTCGTCTCGAGGCCGAGGTGGCTCGCGCCGATGTGCAACAGGCCGAGGCGGCGCTTCAATCCGCGCAACTGGATCTTGACCGTACCCAGCTGACCGCTCCGGCGGATGGCAGCATCCTCAACATGCACCTGACGCAGGGCAACTATGTGACGGCGGGTACTTCGGTCATGGCATTGATCAAGGATGACTCCTTCTATCTCAGCGCCTATTTCCAGGAAACCAAACTGCAGCATGTGCGCAAGGGAGATCCGGTCCAGATCACGCTGATGAGCGGCAACAAGGACTTCAAGGGCCGTGTCGTGGGAATCGGCGAGGGGATCGCCGATGACAATACCGCGACCAATGCCCAGCAGCTGCCGCAGGTGAGTGCGACCTTCAGCTGGGTACGCCTGGCACAGCGTATCCCGGTGAGAGTGGAGTTCGATGATATCGAGGCGGTACGGGCGTCCGGGGTCAATCTGGCGGCAGGCATGACGGCGAGTGTCCGGCTGCTCAGTGACATCACCGATGCCGAGGACAGCGGCCACGGAGCACCTTGATCGATGTCTCCGGCACTCGCGGCGTTTCTCAGACCCTCTTCCTTTGCCCTGAAGTTCGCCTTCAAGGGTGTCCTTGCCATGTCACTGGCACTCTATGCGGCCTTCTATTTTGATCTGGATCGCCCTTACTGGGCGCTGATCTCGGCGGCCTTTCTGCAGATACGCCCGATGTCGGGGATGGTGGTCGAGAAGGGCATCTGCCAGATCGCCGGCACCGTGGCGGGTGTCGGTGTCGCCGTCGTGATCATGGGGCTGTTTGCCCAGGCGCCGGAATTGGCACTGGGCAGTGTCACCCTGTGGATCGGCCTGTGCATCTACGGGGCTTCGCTCACCCACAACAACCTCTCCTATGGCTGCGTGATGGGGGCGGTGGCCTGCATGATCATCGTGGTGCTGACGTCCTCGGCGCCCGGCAACTTCTTCTCGGTGGCGCTGGCTCGCCTCAGTGAGTTGAGTCTTGGTGCACTGTGCGCCGTGCTGGTCAGTGCGCTGGTCTGGCCGATACGTGTGCGAGACCATCTGGGGCAGCTGGCGGATACCGCCGTCAACGCCACCTTCCGTTATATGGCGCTGGCCTTCTCGGACCCCTCCCAGGATGACCTGAGCGCCGAGCAACGGCATGCCGAGGAGAATCGCGAACGTCAGGCGATGCTCGAACAGATGATGACCGGCCTTGGGGCGCTCAACAATCTCGAGATCGATGCCCACTCCGCGCGGTATGAGGGGCCTCAGGGCAAGGGGCGTATCCGCGGTGTCCATCTGCTGACCCGACGGAGCATGCGCCTCTATGCCACCCTCAAGGCACTGCATCAGCTGCGTCACCCGGAATTCTTCCTGCGCCATCACGCCACTGGCGCTGACGGTGAGTCCGAGCACCCCAACGCCATCGACGACGACGGGCAAGACGATCAGCTCGCGCGTCCGGCCGTTCAGCAACCGGAGCGCTTCAGTCAGCCGACACAGGACCTGATGCAGCGACTCGGCAGCGCCTTCCAGAGCATGGCCGACAACCAGGGGATCGGGCAGGCACGCGCCACCTTGAAGGAGCTGCGCGGAGAATGTCTGAGAATCTCGCGCGGTCAGCGCAATCTGTCTGCCCTCGAGGCACGGCTGCTCTATAGTCTGCGGGAAGTGCTGGGCCATGCGCTGGTGATGCTTCAGGCACGTGAGGTCATCAATCATCCCGGTCGCCATCAATTGCGCCAGCCCAGTCTGAGCTGGCATCGCGATCACGGACGAGCGGCGACCAATGCGCTGCGTGCCATGCTGATCTTCGGGACTACCTCCATCTTCTGGCTGGCGACGGCCTGGGACAATGGGGCGGTGGCCATGCTGCTGGGCACGTTGTTCTCCGGTATCTTCGCCAGTCGCGATGACCCCGCCCCCATCATCCCCATGGTGCTCAAAGGCCTACTGTTCGCCGTGCCCAGTGTGCTGTTGTTCGGCAATGTCCTGTTGAGTCAGGCCCAGCATTTCGTGCCGTTCATTCTGATCTTCAGTGTTCCGTTGTTCATCGGCCTGATGGGGTCCGTTGTGCCGGTGCTGGCGGGGATCTGTCTGCCGTTCGTGGTGTTCAATATCCTGCTGGTGATGCCCGACAACGGCATGACCTTCGATGTGGCCTATACCCTCAACCGGAGTCTGGCGGCCGGGATCGGCCTGATCGTGACCATTCTCGGGTTTCGCCTGATCCCGGTACCCGGGGCCGGCTGGGACAAACGCCAGCTGATCCAGACAACGGCGAGTGATATCCGAGAGCTGGCCGAACGCCCCGCTCAGCAGGTGGACAGCTGGTTCGGGGGACGCATGGGAGATCGCCTGCTGCGTCTTGCCCGCCATGAGCAAAGCCGTCAACAGGAGCAGCAGTCACGTCAGGGCGGGGCCGATTCACCTGCGATCGCGGACGAGCCGCAGGGAATGCCTCTGATGTCTCTGGGCCTGACAGGCATGGATATCGGCCGCGGAATAGGCTTCGTGCGACGGGAGCTTGGCGAGAACATGTCCAGGCCCGTGCAGCGTGCCTTGCAGAGCTTGATTCTGGCGCTGGCGGAGGATTTCGAGCGATGCAGTCAGGGCAAGCGACCCAGGCGGCTTGAGAAGGCCGGGCGCCGATTCTCGCAGACCATCGCCGAACAGGACGCCATGAGTCGCCACAAGCAAGCCTTGCTGGCGGGCTGGCTGGAGCGGGTGCAACTCACCCTCGAGAGTGATGCGTTGCGTCAGAACGCGTGAATCTGACGCCTGATCAATGTTCCGCGCTCAGGCGTCGGGTGGTCCGTTAAAAAACGCTAATAAAAGCAACCGTGGCAAGAGCATCTGGTCTATCATTGTAGATATCTGCTCATATCTGAGCGAAATGCATGAGATGTCTACTACGGGGGAGCATCATGGCTTTCATGAATGACATCAGCAACAGTGGTCGTGATGCCCCTGATCGCTTCAAGCGCGTCACCTTCACGACGCAATACCTGCACGAATTGAGCCTGTATGTGCTGCCCGGCAGTGAAGTGCTGCTGCGAGTGAGCCAGGCCGGTGAGGACCTGATGCTGTTGCAGTTCGATGATGACTTCTACGCCGAGTTCATTGCCTCGCGCATCGTCGACTGGGTGGCGGAGAATCCTCGGGCCGACAAGGAAGATCTGACGCTCTGGATCAAGACGCGTGCCCGCGCCGAAGTCCCCATGATCCAACAGCATCACGTCTATTGAGACTGTCCGTGCCATCAAGGCGCCCTGAGACAGATGTCTCAGGTATCGAAACGACACAGGCCACCCCTTGAGGTGGCCTGTGTCGTTTCTGTCGCCCTTGGCTTTCAGAGGCATGTCGTGGTCAGAAGCTGCCAAACAGGCTGCCCAGCGTCACGACACTGATCAGTGCCAGCATCGGGAACGCCACGGTCATCATGAACATCTGTCCGTAGGACTGGCGGTGAGTCAGCTTGCAGATGGCCAGCAGCGTGATGACTGCACCTGAGTGCGGTAGCGTATCCATGCTGCCAGCCGCCAGTGCCGCCACACGGTGCATCAATTCAGGGTCTATCCCGGCATTGACGGCCATCTCCATGTAGGTCGAGCCCAGTGTCGAGAGCGCGATGCTCATGCCGCCCGAGGAGGAACCGGTAATCCCTGCCAGCACGTTGACCGCCACGGCCTCCGAGATCAGCGGATTGTCGGGGTAGAGCCCCAGTACTGCCTCCTTGACCAGTGCAAAGCCGGCCAGGCTTGCGATCACGGCGCCATAACCGACCTCCGAGGCGGTGTTGAAGACGGGCAGCATGGCACCGAAACAGCCATTGTTGACCGTCGTCTTCAAGTCAGCCCACTGCTTCCAGCGAGTCACCACCAGCCAGAGTGACGCACAGCTCAGCGCGATCAATATCGACCACATGCCGGTGGCGCCGGCCGGGTCCAGCTCCGGGAAGGCGTCATTGAGATAGGAGAAGTCGATGCGCGGGAAGACCAGGTAGGTGAGCAGGGCATTCAGTCCGATCACCAGTATCAGCGGGATCACGGCTGTCAGCATGCTCATGCGTGCCACCGGCGCATCATCATTCAATGCCTCATTGTCATGCTTGCCATAGCCTTCGCCCTGCGCCTGAGCTTTCGTGGCTCTGCCCTTCAGCCACCAGGTGCCCAGCCCCAGCATGATCAGACCGGCGATGATGCCAAGTCCGGGAGCCGCGAAGCTGTTGGTCTGGAAGTAGGGAATCGGAATCGCGTTCTGGATCGCCGGGGTACCGGGCAGGGCGGTCATCGTGAAGGTGAAGGAGCCCAGCGCCAGTGCCGCGGGCAGCAGTCGCTTGGGTGTCGAGGTGCGCCGGAAGAGCTGGGCACCGATGGGATAGACGGCGAAAGCGACCACGAACAGCGAGACGCCACCGTAGGTCAGCAGGGCGCAGGCCAGCACGACGGTGAGAATCACATGGCGGGTTCCGAGGCGCTTTACCAGCCCCTCGGAAATCGCGTGGGCTGCCCCGGAATCCGCCATCAACTGGCCAAACAGGGCACCGAGAATGAACAGCGGGAAGAACTTGGCCAGATAACCGCCCAGCTGGCTCATGAAGGTGACGGTATAGCTGGGCAGCAGGGCACCTGCATCACCTGAAAGCACGACGGCAAGAGCCGCCATCACAGGTGCCAGCAACAGAACGGTGATACCGCGGTAGGCCAGGAACATCAACAGTCCCAGCGATATCAGAATGGCAAGAATGCTCATGAAGGGGACATCTCGTGGTTGGCGTTGTAGTCATGGTGTGCCGTCTGCCAATGACGGCGTATGTCCTGTGAACAGGTGCGTTTCCTGTAATTATTTCTTTATATGGACTGTTCTACAGTAACATCTGGCTCACGGTAGATTTTGTCTGACAAGAGGACAATGCGGCTTAAGTGGCAGCGTGGGACTCCCGTATCGGGGATTGGCAAGGCGTGTGGTACGACAGATAGAATTTATACCGTTACCTTACGTTTGAATGAAAAATCCTGCCAATTCCACGAGTTTCCAGGACTGTAGAGACCGTCGTGTCAGCAGAAGATCTGCCACGGGAAGGGGCTGTGTTCTCAACACCGCCAGCGGCAAGCTCTTGACCAAAACTCTTGTTGGCAACTGTCGCCTTAAGAAAAAGGCGGTACCCGGAGGCACCGCCAGAAACGATCGAACCATCCGCCGGTCGCGAGGCCGACAGGGGTCATGGAGTCATACGTACGTGACGCTTGTCTGGATGATGGCAAGGCCACTGAAGCGCTCCGTTGCCGTCATCGCCTTGGACATCTCGTCATGCCATGCGCCAGATACTGACGCCAGCGGGAGCGAGCTGTTGGCCTCCGCAGATCCAGCCATCTTCCGGCACCAGGCCTTCGGGTAGCCAGCGTGGTTCAGGCGCATAATTGAAGGCAAACACCAGATTGCCTCTGCAGCGCAGGCGCACACCCTCCGGCAGGGCGGTGGTAAGGATGGCTGCCTTGCGACATTCCTCGACCAGCACGGCCATGAGGGTGTCTTCTTCAAGCCAGGCGGTCAGATAGCTGACCCCTGCGCGCTCCGTGAGAGCCGCTTCTCCATCATCGAAACGGGTCACGACCCTTGCCGTGGTTCGCGTGCTGTCGAGCAGGTCTCGCCAGCGCAACGCGTGGCCATGATGACCATTGGCCGTGGTGACCCCGGGGCAGGCACCGGGGCGCAGACCATCGACCCGATCGACCGTGACGCCGGCCAGCTCGCCGAGGGCGCCCGGTGCCAGTTGGTCGGGTATCTGGAAGTCTGGCGTGCGTGAGCCGGAGCGTGCGCCGATCACGATACGGCTGCCGCTGTCACGTGCAGCGCTCAGGCGTGCCGCAAGCGCATCGTCGGCAATCACCTGACAGGGCAGCACGACGAGAGGATAGCCACTGACATCATCACGAGGGGAGACGATGTCGATGTCCAGACCCAGCCGGCGGAGGGCGCTGTACCAGCTCAGATGCAGTTCCAGCGCATCGAAGTCCTCGGCATGCGGTTGAATCTGGCAGGCCCAGATCGAGGCATAGTCGAACATCAAGGCCACGGGGGACTGTTCGGTCTCGATCTCGCGCCCACTGAGGCCTTCTGCGCTCAAGCGAGCCAGTTCATCGCGGACCTGCAACAGCTCCGGCCAGGCCGAGGCCGGTGAACCATCCGGACGCAACAGACCCGCATGCATCTGTTCCTGCGCGAAGGGGGCCTGACGCCAACGGAAATAGGAGACGACTTCCGCGCCGTGGGCAAAGGCCTCATGGCTCCAGAGGCGAACCATGCCGGGCAGTGGGGCGGCATTGCTGATGGCCCAGTTGACCGGCCCCGGCTGTTGCTCCATGACCCACCAGCGGCCCTTGCACATGGCGCGATAGAGGTCGTGGTGGAAACCGGCGAAATCAGGGTGGCCCTGTTGGCGATAGAACGCCTTGGTGGCCTCGGGATGGGCACCACGCTCCAGAAAGCCCAACGGGTAGCTATCCCAGCTGGCGATGTCCAGGTCTTGGGCGACGTCAAAGTGGTCAAACTCTGTGAATAGGCCCATGAAGTTGTGCACGATATCGACGTTCACGCCGCTGTCTCGCAGCGTCTGGACCTGAAGCCGGTTGTACTCGACCACCATGTCGGAGCAGAAGCGACGATAATCCAGCACGATCGCCGGATGTGGCTCGGTGACGGTGCCGACCGGCGCCTCGACCTGCGAGAAGGCGGTCACTTCCAGGCTCCAGAACACCGCGCCCCATGCCTCATTGAGCGCTTCGACACTGCCGTAGCGTTGTTCCAGCCACTCAGGGAAGCCTGCGCGCGCCGCCCGAGAGTAGCTGAGGATGGTGTCGTGACAGCCGTATTCGTTGTCGGTCTGCCACGCCATGATCGCCGGATGAGTGGCGTAGCGCTCCCCCATCAGACGCACGATACGCTCGCTCTGAGTGCGATAGACGGGCGAGGAGAAGCAGTAATGGCGACGTGAGCCATACCCCCGCACCTGGCCATGCTCATCGACGGCCAGTATCTCGGGATGGGCATCCACCAGCCATTTCGGGGGCGTGGCCGTCGGGGTTCCCATCACGATCTTGAGACCGGCGCGGGCAAGCACCTCAACGGCCTCGTCGAGCCACTCGAAACGCAGCTCTCCGAAGCGCGGCTCCAGCCGACTCCAGGCGAACTCGCCTATGCGCACCACGCGAATGCCGGCATCGAACATGTCACGGGCATCCTGTGCCCAGCGCTCACGCGGCCAGTGTTCCGGGTAATAACAGACGCCGAGTTGCATACAGGTCATCCTTGAATCGGGGAAGTGATAGCCGGAGCACCGGCTCAGTCAACGTCATGTGCCGCCGTCAGGTGGATCAGGATCGCCTGTTCCGGGTCAAGCACCGGCAGGGCAAGCCCGGCACGCATCAGCATCTCGCCACTGGCGACGACGGGCTCCCCCGAGAGCTGGGCCTGCACCCAGGCCGGCAGCTGCTTCATGCGGCGTTCGGGATGTTCCGGCAGTTCCAGCAGCTCGAGTCGATAATGCTGCCCGGCGATGAGCCCTGCCAGCGGCTGTGGCGCAGGTACGGCGTGGCGTGGCATGGCCAGCTGGCTGATGCAGTAAAGCGCCTCTTCACCGTCCTGGCTGACCACGCCATGTGCATGCTGGCCGTCATCCAGACAGTCCAGACGCCAGCTCACGCCGCCATGCAACAGCCCGCGCAATGCCTTGTAGCGCTCGATCCAGACGCGCAGCTCCCCACGCTCGCATGGCGCGAGCTGGCTGACGTCCAGTTCAAGGCCCAGGTGACCGAACAGGGCCGTGGAGGCACGGAAGGCAAGGGAGGTACGCCGCGACGTGGTATGTGCATGCTCCGGCCCAATATGAGCCCCGAGCAGCTCCGGCGGCAGGAAGCGACTGGCACCGCGCTGGATGTGCGTTCGCTCATGCGGGTCGTTGCAGTCCGAGGTCCAGACGCGATGGGTGTGGCGCAGAATGCCGTGGTCGGTACGGGCGCCCCCCGAGGCGCAGCTCTCGATTTCCACCTCAGGGTGCGCCTGGCGCAGACGTGCGAGCAGCGCATAGAGCGCTTGTACCTGAGCATGCGCTGCAGGCATGCCGCGTCGCTCGCCGGACTGGGTCGCGGCGTGGGTGAGGTCGCGATTCATGTCCCACTTGAGATAGCGGATAGGGTAGTCGCTGAGCAGGGCATCCAGTCGCGCAAACAGATAGTCAGTGACGTCAGGGCGTGTGAGATCCAGCACGCATTGATACCGCCCCAGTGGCTGCTCACGGCCTTCCAGCGCCAGTATCCAGTCGGGATGCGTGCGAAAGAGCGCGCTGTCCGGATTGACCATCTCGGGTTCCACCCACAGACCGAATTCCATGCCCTGGGCATGGACGGACGCGATCAAGGGCCCCAGCCCCTCGGGGTATTTGCCCTGATCCAGGTACCAATCGCCCAGCGCTGCTCGCTCACCATCGCGGCCCACGAACCAGCCATCGTCGAGCACGAAGCGTTCCGCGCCGACGTCGCCGGCAGCGGTGACCAGCTCCTCCAGCCGCTCGGCGTCGTGATCGAAATAGAGGGCCTCCCAGGTGTTGACGTGGACCGGGCGAGGCTTGTTCGGCGTCGGCCAGTCAAGTCGTGCACGCAAGGTACGATGCATGCGCTGACTGGCGCCATTGATGCCCGTGTCCGACCACGCCATGACGACTTCCGGCGTGGTGACGCTGTCCCCGGCGGCCAGTACCTGCTCACCGGGCAACAGTAGTGCGCCCAGCTGCAGTTGCGTGCTGCCATCGAACTGGCGCTCCACCAGCAGTCGATGGTTGCCGCTCCAGGCCAGGTGCGCGCTGATGACCTCCCCGGACTGCTCGCTGAAGCCCTCGGTACCCACGATGAGGGAGGGCACGCGCTGGTGAGAGCTGCGCCCGCGGCGATTCTCGAGCGTGAAGGTGCCTTCACTCAGGGCGTGGCGTGTCTCGGTGAACTCCTGGACCCAACGGCCACCGAAGCTCAGGCACTGTTCGAATCGGTTCGGCAGTGGCAGGCAGCATGCCGCCAGCCACTCGAGACGATAGTCGGCCGTACCAGGATTGCACAGGGTGGTGGACTGACGCAGCACCCCCTCGATGGTGAGCGTGAGTGACAGCAGAACTTCCAGCTCGCTCGTGGCATCCGCCAGTGTCAGCTGGGCATGCGCGCCCAGTGAATCGGTCGAGCACGCCACCTCACTCAGTCGCATGTCGGTGAGCCAGTCACGCCCATCACGGTCACCGATCAAGGCCGGATAGCCCGCAAAGCCAAGCCCGGCATCATTGAACAAGGTATTGGGCGGCAGCTGATCGAGGCTTGCCTGGGGCGTGGCAGCAGCGCTCATCAGGCGGTGCTGGGCTGGCGTGACCGGGGCGATGCGCCCCAGGTGGGCCAGCCTGAGCAGGCCATCGGCGAGATCCAGCTGCAGCTGGATGCCGTCGGCGCTCAGGCTCAGCCATTGCTGTTGGGGGGACCAGGTCGCGTCGGGCGCTGCCGAAGGTCGGGTGGATGGGGCGTCTGCGGTCATCATGAGAGGTCCAGAAATAAAGAAGAATCAGAGACGGAATGGCAGTGTCAGCTCAGCACCAGCGGCGGTTCTGCCAGTCCCTTGAAGCCGTGTGCTGACAGGTCCAGCGCGAAGAGATCACCATCACCCGCCGCATGATCCGGCGTGGCCATGCCCTCATGCGCTGTGGTGATATACAGCGTGCTCAGCCCCTCACCACCGAACAGCGGGCACGAGGGCTGGCTGACCGGCAGGGCCACATGGGCGATTTCCTTGCCGTCATGATCCAGCCTTGCCACGCGGCCGGCCCCCCAGAGCGCAATCCACATATGGCCGTCGGCGTCGATCACGGCGCCATCCGGGCCACCGCCACAATCGCGCAGGTCGGCCCAGACTTCGGGGGCGTCGTATTCACCTGCCGCCCCTTCACTTGCTGACCCTTCACCTGCTGATTTGAGTGGCCAGCCATCGGCGTCCAGCGGCCAGCGCATCACCTGACCGGTACCGGTGTCGGTGAAATAGGCGAAGCGGCCATCCGGCGAGAAACACAGCGCATTGGGAATGGTCAGCCCATCCATGAGCTTGCCAAGCTTGCCGCGATGCAGGCGGTAGAGGCTGCCAGCCCCGGTCTCGGCGTTGCAGCCCATGCTCGAGAGCCAAAGACTGCCGTGGGTATCCACTCGAGCATCATTGCTGCGTGTCGCGGGCATGGCGTCCGCCTCGAAGGGCATGACATCCTCCACGGCGCCTGTCTCGGGGTTCCAGCGTGACAGCATGCCTTCACCGACCAGCAGGTAGTCGCCTTCAAGGGTGAGCGCCGCATAGGAGGTGCGGCGCGCAAGCTGAGTGATGACGTGATCACTGCCATCCGCGGCCCCGTGATGCAGCTCGCCGGCGAGGATGTTCAGCCAGCGCACCCGCGCAGGCAGGGTGGTTGTCGCGGGTGTCCAGCCGGGGCCTTCTCCCAGCTCGCAGTGGCTGGCCACGAGGCGCTGAGCCGTGCCCAGACAGGTCGATCGTGTCATCCGTTACTCCTCGTGAATCCTGTGGGAGAGCCACCGGGGCTCAGTCGGCGGCGGTCCAGGCGGAGACCAGCTTGCGTGCTCGTTCACCGACGTCAAAAGCCGTCAGACCCGGCGTGTAGATGGCCGTTCCCAGACCTGCACCATGGATACCTGCCGCACGCCATTGCGCGAAGTTGTCACTGCCGATGCCCCCGACGGCATACAGCTCGGTGCCTGTGGGCAGCACGGCCAGCATCGCTTTCATGTTGACGATACCGACCTGGGTCGCCGGGAAGAGCTTGAGGCCTGAGGCGCCGGCGGCGAGGGCCGCGAAGGCCTCCGTCGGCGTGACGATGCCTGGCATGGACACCATCTCGAGTCGGCGACTTTCGCGAATGACCTCGACATCGGCATTGGGCGACACGATCAGCCGACCACCGACGCCATGCACGTCCCGCACCTGCTCCGGCGTCAGGACGGTGCCGGCACCGATGAGGATCTGGCCGTCATGGGCCGTCGCACAGTGCTTGACCAGCGCCGCGATGCTGACCAGCGGCTGGGGCGAATTGAGCGGGACCTCGATGCGGGTGATGCCCGCCGCGATGATCTCGTCGGCAATCGCGATGATTTCCTGCGGCGTGACGCCGCGCAGAATGGCAACCAGGGGAAGGCTCATGGAATTCTCCAGGGGAAGATGGGGGTGTCAGTCAGTGACGAGGCGTGCCTGACAGGCGTGATGAATGCGCCCGAGCCCGGCCAGAATCATGTCGGCATTGGCGGCCAGGCTGACGCGATAGCCCAGATGCTCGAGTGCAATCCGATAGCGCTGGCATAAGATGTCATCACCGATCAAGGTGATCAGCGACCCTTGCGGCTGCAGGCATGTGGCACCGGCCAGCTCAAGGCCCAGCACCAGACCGGAAAGCCGCGCACCCAGCAAGGCTGCGCGCGAGGCCTCATCATCGAGGCGTTCATCGAGCAAATCCCGCGCACGGATGCCGAACAACGCCGCCGTCATGCGCGCCGGTTCCGCCATGGCCGCATCGATGCCTGCCAGAAATGCCTGACGCTGTGGCTCATCGGCAAGATCCCCTCCCGCCACGGAGTGCTTGAGGACCGAATCCTGACTGAGCAGCTTGTAGAGTTCACCGCTCATGAAGGTGGTGAAGCCCGTGATCGAACCGTTCTCGAGCTGTGCCCACTTCGCGTGGGTGCCGGGCAGGCAGACGGCCCCGCTATAGCCCGGCTGAGTGGCGACCAGACCCGCCAGCTGTGTCTCCTCACCGCGCATGACATCAAAGGCCGGCTGGTGCTGACATAGCCCCGGCACGATGGTGACGGCGATGCGTCTGTCGCGCGTTGCCACATGGGTCAGCTGCTCTGCCAGGCCAGACAGGACATCGATGGCAGGCGCTTGCTCACCCGGGACCGGAAGGTAGGCCGCTTCCACCCAGCCCTGGCGTGCGCCCGCCATGCCGCAGATCAACACCGGCATGCTTGAGGTAGAGTCCTCGGGCAGCCAGTCATTGATCACCACCCGCAGGACATCCTCGAATTCATCGCTCGCCAGACCCAGCATGCCGCGGGCACTGCTTGCCTGGGCGATGATCCGATCCTGATCATCCAGCGCCCAGGCACGCAGATTGCTGGAGCCCCAATCCACGGCGATCCAGGCGGGGAGGGCATGGACGGCGCTCACACTCGACCTCCATCCACGACCATCGGTTGGCCGGTCATCATGCGTGAGGCGGTGGAGGCCAGGAACAGACAAGGATTGATCATGTCCTCGACCGGAATCGCTTCCTTGAGGCACTGCTGGTCGATGCACTCGTTCAAGTCCTTGTCATTGACCCACAGCTCGCGCTGACGCTCCGTCATTACCCAGCCCGGAATCAGACAGTTGACGCGAATGGCGTCTGGCCCAAGCTCACGCGCCAGCGCCTTGGTAAGCCCCATGATGCCGGCCTTGGCGGTAACGTAGGTGGGATAGCCCCCCAGCCCCAGCATGTAGCTGTTGGAAGACAGGTTGATGATGGCGCCGCCTCCCAGTGCCCGCATGTCAGCCGCGACCGCCTGAGCGGTGAAGAACTGGGGACGCAGGTTGGTGGCGATGGATTCATCCCACTGCTTCACCGTCCATTCCTCCAGCGTATGGCGAGTGTCGCGGGCCGCATTGTTGACCAGAACGCCTATCGGGCCATGGGCCTCGCGCGCCTGTGCAACAGCCGCCTGCAATGCCTCGATATCCTGGATGTCGCAGCGGATGAACAGGGGGCGATTGGCGTATCGGGCCTCCATGGCGTCACAGAATTCGCTGGCATCGGACAACCCGACGAAGGCGACCTTGGCACCTTGCGCCAGGAAGCCTTCGGTCAATGCGGCACCGATACCCGAGCCTCCGCCGGTGATGAAGACGCTGGCACCTGCGAGGTCCGGGTAGCGAAAGTCCGCGAAGGCGGGGAGTTCAGTATGGGGTGATGCGGTACGGGTCATGATGAGTCCCTTCTGCAGCGTGACAGACCTTCGGCTGAGAGCCTGTCCTGGCATGGCGTCTGTGTTGTCAGTGTGTACGTTGCGGCTTGCTCGGCATTACCACTCAGCGACGGAGCCGTCTTCGTGGGTCCAGACCGGATTGCGCCAGCGATGCCCGACCTTGGCACGTTCCTCGACGAAGGCTTCGTCGATCTCGACCCCGAGCCCCGGGCCCTGGGGAATGGCGCAGAATCCGTCCTTGATCGCCAGCGCGTCCTTGTCGACCAGGTAATCCAGGACGTCGTTGTCCTTGTTGTAGTGGATGCCCATGCTCTGTTCCTGGATGAAGGCGTTGTGACACACCGCATCCAGCTGCAGGGAAGCCGCCAGCGTCAGCGGGCCCAGCGGGCAGTGCGGTGCCAGGGCCACGTCGTAGGCCGAGGCCAGCGTCGCGATCTTGAAGCCTTCACTGATGCCGCCGCAGTGGGAAAGATCCGGCTGGATGATGTCGACCATGCCGTCCGCCAGCAGGTCACGGAACTGGAAGCGGGTGTGCAGGCGCTCGCCGGTGGCGATGGGCGTCGCGATGCCCTCGGCGATATGCTTGAGCGCGGGCAGGTGCTCAGGTGCCACCGGCTCCTCGATGAACATCGGGTGGAACTGCTCCAGTTCCCGCAGCAGCGCCTTGGCCATCGGGCGGTGCACGCGGCCATGGAAGTCGATGCCGATCCCCACGTCGGGGCCGACCGCATCACGTGCTTCGGCGACACGCGCCACGGCGTCATCGATCTTCTTGTGGGAATCGACGATCTGCATCTCCGGCGTGCCGTTCATCTTGAAGGCCGTAAAGCCCTGGTCGACCAGCGCTTTGGCACCTGCGCCGACATCTGATGGGCGATCGCCGCCGGTCCAGGCGTACATCCGCATCTTGTCGCGCACCGGGCCGCCGAGCAGCTGATGCACGGGCACTCCCAGATCACGGCCCTTCAGGTCCCACAGGGCCTGGTCGATGCCGGCGATCGCGGACATCAGGATAGGGCCGCCGCGATAGAACCCTGCGCGGTACATGACGTTCCACAGGTGCTCGATGTTGCGCGGGTCCTGGCCGACCAGATAATCCGACAGCTCGTGGACCGCGGCTTCCACCGTGGCGGCACGCCCTTCGATGACCGGTTCCCCCCAGCCATAGCAGCCCTCATCGGTCTCGATCTTGAGGAACAACCAGCGTGGCGGAACTTGCCAGGTCTTGAGTCGAGTGATTTTCATGTCGAGATTCCTTGGGATGACGCTCGTGTCGAGCTTGGAAAGCATTGAAGAAGGAAAAGTCGTGGGTCAGAAGCGCGGCGTCTCGAGGCGCGGGTGATCAAGGCCGAATCCGAGATCGCGCGCAGCCGTTTCCAGCACGCGCTCGGCACAGGTACGCGCCATGTCCGGTTGACGCAGGCGGATGGCTTCCATCACGGCGCGATGTCGCTCGAGACTGGCACGGTGATGGGCCTGGTCGTGCTGTTGTGCCGCCTGCTGAGAGGACTCGATCAACTGGCTGATGGAAGGGCGCAGCAAGCTACCCAGCTGGGCCCACACCAGGTTGTGGGTGGCGCGGTAGATGGCCTCGTGGAACGCCACGTCAAATTCGCTGTGAGCTGCCTGCTGCTCGTCATTGGCGGTCGCGACCATTCCCTCGAAGGCGCGCTCCAGCCTTGCGAGGTCCTGGGCGTTGGCCTTGGTCGCCGCCAGGGCGCTGACATAGGGCTCGACGGACAGGCGGAAGGCGTAGATCTCACGCATCAGGGCAGGGTTGATGCCTTCCAGTCCGCTGATCCAGTCGCTCATCAGTGGATCCAGCAGTTGCCATTCGCTCATCGGCCGCACCAGGGTGCCACGGCCGGCAGTGCGCTCCAGCAAACCGGCCCCCACCAGCTGGGCCAGTGCATTGCGCAGCCGGTTACGGCTGGCATCGAAGCGCTTGCAGAGGTCCATTTCACGCGGGAAGTTGTCGTCTGGCTCGAACTTGCCGGCCAGAATTTCACGCGCCAGGCAGGCAGCGATGGCTTCCATGCTGGCTACGGGCTGTCTGGAGCCCGTCATGGCCGGCGACAGTGAATCTTTCTGGCGAGAGGAATCCTGATCCGGCGCTGTATCGCTGGAAGTCTCAGAGAGTGGGTCTGGGCGAGAGATGGTCACGCGAGGCCTCGTGGCTGACGTAGTGCGCAGGGCAAGCTACGGTAAATGTCTGAATGAACCTTAATAAATGTCAGACATTTGAACAAGCCTCAACGAATGCAACTTTGGTCGTTGCCGGCAGGCCAGGTCGCCGTGGGAGGTGGGGATGGGGTATGGCGAGACTTCGGGCAGGCCGCTGGGATCGGTCGACTCCCCTCAGACCTTGCCATCAATCATCAGTCATCAGCGATCAGCGATCAGCTGATCGATGTGATGTCGCCAGTCCTTGAGTGACTCATCACCGGACAGAAGTCTCTGTCGGGTGATGAGTTCCGCGTCTGTCTCGAAGGTCCTGAGTACATTCCTCAATTGCTGCTGAGTGGCTGGAGTCAGCACGGGAACGTTCGAGGCTTCCTCGGACTCGTCTTCCAGGACCACGAAGTGGCCAGGGGCCAGATGGAACACCTTGAGCGGGTACAAACAGGCATTCAGATGGGGACCGAATTGCCGGTCCGTAGTGAGAGGGGACTGCGTCCCGACGAGCTGGAGATGGTGAAGCGTTATCCCCTGCACAGTGACATGCCCTTCATGCAGCAAGCCTGCCAGCAAGGTCTCCAGCAAGGCACGGTTGAAGCAACCGGTCGTCTGGTCACGCCATTGATCCGCATGGCGCTCGATCTGACGCGGGCCGGGAATCGCGCTGCATGGCTCGGCCCTGGGGATCGGCTTGCGGGTCAGCACCCTGCGTGCCGCCTGAAGGATGTCCGGCGCAAAGGGTTGGTAGGCGCAATGCTCGATTTCACTGATGGCCTCCGCCTGAGTCAGGCCCGAGTATCTCACCAGCTCCAGGACCTGGACGACCAGCGCCAGGATCGCGGGACTGGCAGGCCGCGAAAGCAAGGCCGCCTCCGAGTCCGTCTGGCGGTAAGGCATGTAGTGCTGGCTTTCACTCAGCAGGTTGGCCTCCAGAGGCGCATTGAGCGCTTCTCTCAACACTCGGCTGCCGATATCCGCCTGTTGACGCAACAACTGTTGTTGATCGAACTGAAGCTGCGCCATCGGCTTGAGCAGTGTGTCGGGAAGTGTCAGTCGGCCCATGTCATGGAGCATGGCCGTGCGCTCCAGTGCGCTGATCTGCGCCTCTTCAAGCCCCAGCTCTCTGGCGATGGCCGTCACGTATTCGGCGACGATGAGGTCATTGCCTTCACGCTGGGGGCAGCGTTCGTTGCGAATCATCTGCAGGGTATTGATCAGCCTGTCCTCACCGCGCTGCTCAAGCTCGTTTTCCAGACGCCCCATGCGTTGGCGCATCTGACGCTGACGTGTGCGGGATTGCCGGAAGAGGGCATGACCGATGGCCAGGAACAGCAGCAGGCAGGCACCGAGGGTCAGCAGGAGATGCCAGCGCTCCAGACGGCTTTTCTCCTGCATGATGTCCGCGTGGGCTGTCAGGGCCGCATTGTTGATATCGCCCATGTAGACCCCACTGGCCACGATCCATTGGAAGGGCGGATACAGCGCGGCATAGGTCGTCTTGTCTTCTTCAGGCCCCCCACGGGAGCGGGGGAAGCGGTAATCGAAGAAGATGCCACTTCCCTGCAGGACACCCTCGAGTTCGGTCTTGTAAGGCTGGCGTCCACTGCTGTCCCGATGCTCGGTGGAGAGCAGCGTGCCTTCGGTGCCGGGCAAGAGCGGGTGAATCAGGCGACGGGCGTAGCCGGGGCCGCCCGTCGGATCCAGAATTTCATTGATCCAGACATAGCGACTCTCTCCCTTGTCCAGGCTGGCATGCAGGGATTGACGAAGCTCGTTGGCGACCAGGAATGCCACCATCTGCGGGTCGATATGAATCAGGGTCCAGATGGTCGAGGCGGTGTTGCGAGGGCGTCTAACCTCACCATCCTTGCCCAGGCCCTGCTGGCTCGGGATGGCGAAGATCAGGCCTGCGTCCGTGCCACGCAGGAAGTGAGGACTGTCATTGCTCGTGTGCAGACGCAGATTGAGTTCGGTGGACCACCATTCCGGATAGAGATTGCTCGGCAATTGAACGATATCGATCCAATCCGGGTTGATGCGAAGATCAGGGAACTGACGCAGGAGCTCGGTACTGATATAGGACCGATCTCGACCGGTAAGGTGGGTGATTCCCAGGAAGGGGGCTCGCATCGTCGTCATCATCAGTCGCTGCAGACGATGTTCGTAATCTCGATGCCGTGAGGCAATCACGCCGAGCGTCTGCTCGACCAGCAGGCTTGCCTGCAGACGCCTCTCGCTCGTGATGAGGTCACGCGTGGAGGCCGCATGCAGCGCTTCCATCTCGCGGCTGTCTCTTTCGAGAATGATCAACACCAGGCCTAGCACCACGCCTGAGAGCGCTACCAGACCCAACCAGTGCCGAATCGAAAGGCCGGCGAATTCTCGCGTGGCGTCAAGGAAAGACCGCCCTGGTGGTGTGTTGTCTGAGGAAAGATCATTATCCTTGATCATCAGATACATCATCCGTGTATTTTTCGTACACTGAGGATACACCACAACGACAAAGCGTTCGTTGCTTGTCGATCACGCACCGCGCGTCTGGTCAACGCCATGCCCAACATGGTGAGATTGCCTGGGTATTGCCGTCTCAAGGCGGCGGGTCTGCGGCCCTTGCGTGCTTGCTAGCATGGTGGGAAATGGGCATGATGACAGGCGCTTTCTTCATGGCTTTCAAGAAGATATCACTTCCCTGACGGCTTTCTTCCCAAGGGGTTGCCTACTGGTTCCGTTACTCCCCCATGTTGCCGATATGACATTGCAGAAGCCTTGGGCATAGTGTGATATTTTGCTGTCTTGAATGTTTCAGCCTCTCTTCTTGTTGTCGACAAGATCAATAGTGGAAACCATGCATGAACCGACATGATGAAAAGGTCATCGCAAGCGCCCGCAAGCAGCGTGCCTTGTTTGATGAACTTGAAAAGGCATTGGCTGAAGAGTTGAATGCGCTGGATCGTCCCTCGACTCCCCCCGCCACGTCAGAAAGCAGCCCCCAGGCAACGGACCCGGCTGAAGCGCGTGAGGCTGAATTCAATGCGCGTCTGGAGAGCCTGATCGCGGAATTCGGGCTGGATCGTGAAACGGCACATGCTTGGCTGTGCGATCTCAGTGAGTTCCAGACACGGACGGATTGATGTCATCCATGGTCCTTGCCTGAATCGTCACATTCCATCCTCACGGCGCCAGTCTCCTTGCCATCGCCAGAGGCTCCCTTTCGCTGTGCATTTCTGGCGTGATCTCTCCCCCGGCACATTGCGTGGAGACCGGGGGAGACTCCTGTCATGCGAGTCAGATCTCTTCCCAGATGGCATCCTGCAATTCTTCATTCAATGTCTGCAGTCGCTTCATGCGAGTCAGCGCATGCTCGGTGACATCCCCGGCGAGTTTTCCAAGCAATTCAGGCGAGGTCCGAGCCTCCTGCCAGTCACCTGCCAATAGCGCCTGAGTCATCTCAAGCCCCTTGAGTTGACAGAGCTGAATGAAGGCCAGTTCCTGCTGATAGGCCTGCAACCCCAGCGACCAGAAGACCTGCTGGCATCGCATCCAGGGGGCGAGAGGGTGCACGAGATCATCAGGACGGTTCATCCAGGACAGCGGATGGGCCGTCAAGGGTTTGAAAGGCAGAGATGGCACGACGGAAAGTTCCATGAGGATAGCTCCTTCAGCGGCTGGATAATGCACTGGAAGCTGCTGTCTTGTGTCCCGTCCGTGTCATGATTCACTGGTATTCGAGCAGATTCTGGCCAATAGTGAATTCAGGTCCGCATGTGACGCGAAAGGCAGCATCACCTCATCGTAGTTCTCCGCAGGGGTTGCCGCCACGCCTTGCAGCGTTGTTCCACCACCATATTGATATGCGTCATTCTGGGAGGTGCTCATGATCAACGAAGTCAAATCCGTGCTTGCTGCATTCATCGGCGTTCAGAAGGAAGCCAACCGCAAACGTGACTTCGAGCATGGTCATGCGCTGGACTTTCTGGTGGTAGGACTGGTGATGGCTGCTCTGTTGGTCGGGGGCATGGCATTGCTGGCCACGGTGATGGCGGCGTGACCTGTCGATAGGCATCGATACCATGATATAGGCCGATACCACGACAAGGTCTGCAACGAAAGAGGTGACCAGAAACGAAAAGGCCCCGTGAACTGGTGACATCCAGCTCACGGGGCCTTTCATTGGCTAGTCGTAAGGGTTACCAGCGACGAGAGAACAGCGGACTCGTCTGATCGATACCTGTCTGGTAACTCACGCTGAAGATGGACAGCGCGTACAAGGCATCTTCCACATACTGGTCCGAGCGCAGCTGGAAGGCGTCGATGCCACAGCGGCTCATGTAATGCAGCTGGTCGACCAGCACATCGCCAATGGCACGAATTTCGCCCTGGAAGCCATACCGCTCTCGCATCAGGCGGGCGAGGGTATAGCCACGCCCATCATTGAAGTTGGGGAAATCGACTGCCAGCAGCGGTGCAGTGGCAAGTGCTTCTCCCAGCTCCGGTGTCAGCTCGGTATCGCTGGCAAGCCAGGGGCCAAGCTGGTCAGACCCTTCACCTGCGTCCACCAGCGCCTGCCAGTGTGCCAGAGGCAGCAGGGCAGGTTGCTGGTAGCTTGGCAGGTTACCGTCTTCATCAAGGCGCACGACCTGCCAGGCGTCCTCGGGGACCAGCTGGTTCTGACGGATGACTCCGCCTTGACGCTGATCAGTCAATTCACGTGCTGACGTCATTTCCGCTGTCACCTCAGGCATAGACCCGCTCCTTGAACGGCTTCATGCCGATGCGGTGGTAAGTATCGACGAAGACCTCATCTTCCAGTCGCTGCTCGACATATACCTGCAACACCTTGCCGATGACGTTCGGCATGTCCTCGGCATTGAACGACGGACCGAGAATCTTGCCGATGGTCGCGTTGTCATCACTGCGGCCGCCAAGCGAGACCTGATAGAACTCCTGTCCTTTCTTGTCGACACCGAGAATGCCGATGTTGCCGACGTGGTGGTGGCCGCAGGCGTTCATGCAACCGGAGATGTTCAGATCCAGCGGGCCGAGGTCATACAGGAAATCGAGGTCTTCAAAGCGATCCTGCAGTGCCTGGGCGATCGGGATCGACTTGGCATTGGCCAGTGAGCAGAAGTCACCGCCAGGGCAGCAGATCATGTCGGCCAGGGTGCCAACGGTCGGATTGGCCATGCCCAGCGCGTCCAGCGCCTTCCAGAGATTCTCGAGCTGATCGACCGGCACATCTGACAGCACCAGGTTCTGCTCGTGCGTCACACGCAGTTCACCGAAACCGTACTCTTCCGCGAGGTCGGCCACGGCGTCCATCTGATCAGCGGTGACATCGCCCGGCGCGAGTTCACGGCGCTTGAGTGACAAGGTCACGGCCTTGTAACCCGGGACCTTGTGGCCGACGACATTGTTGGTCACGAAACGGGCAAAGGCTCGGTTCTCGCTGCGCAGTGTCTCGTAGGCCGCAATCGCGTCCTCGCCGACGGCACGACGCGCCGGTTCCGGGAAGTACTCGGTCGCCTTGGCAACCGCCGAATCTGTCAGTGTCTCGGGGCCATCCTTCAGGTGTGCCCATTCTTCCTCGACACGGCGGCGGAACTCCTCGATGCCCAATGCCTTGACCAGGATCTTGATGCGCGCCTTGTACTTGTTGTCACGACGGCCCCACTGGTTGTAGACGCGGACGATGGCGTCAAGATAGGTCAGCAGGTGCTGCCAATCGAGATCTTCCCGCACGACATCGCCGACCATCGGGGTACGACCGAGGCCGCCACCTGCCAGCACGGTCGCCTTGACGCGACCATCCTCGCCACGTGTCAGGCGCAGGCCGATATCGTGGACCTGGATCGCGGCACGGTCCGCGCTGGCGCCAGTGACGGCAATCTTGAACTTGCGCGGCAGATAGGCGAACTCCGGGTGCAGGGTGGACCACTGACGAATCAGCTCACACCAGGGACGCGGATCCACCGTCTCGTCTTGCGCGATACCGGCGAACTGATCCGTAGTGGTATTGCGGATGCAGTTGCCGCTGGTCTGGATCGCATGCATCTCGACCTGGGCCAGCTCGGCGAGGATCGCCGGGACATCTTCAAGCTTCGGCCAGTTGAGCTGCAGATTCTGACGCGTGGTGAAGTGACCATAGGCACGGTCATAGCGACGGCTGATGGCAGCCAGTGAGCGCAGCTGTGCAGCGCTCAGCATGCCGTAGGGAATGGCGATACGCAGCATCGGTGCGTGACGCTGAATGTAGAGACCGTTCTGCAGGCGCAGGGGACGAAATTCTTCCTCACCCAGGCGGCCGGCCAGATAGCGGTCCATCTGGTCCTTGAACTGAGCTACCCGCTCGTCGACCAGGGTCTGGTCGTAAGTGTCATACCGATACATGTCAGGGGTGTCCTGCGGTCGGGCATCAGGTGGGCGACCACTGATGCGAGTCTTGTTGATGCTGCGGTCACCTTACTCCCTATCTTTTATTCTTTAAAAGAATAAATAATCATACTTTTCGATGATAGGGTTATGAAGAAGATGCCATGAGTGTGCCTACGGCAAGAACGAAAGAAAAGGCCAGAGGCTGCAATATGCGCGTCTGGCCCTGGATGACATCATGTTGCTGCCGTCAATCCTCGTCACGGCCCGTGCCTATCTGGCGGTCGCGGTTCTGATCGTCGGGTGTCGCCGCCCGAAGAAGACACATGCGGGTTTCACTTGACGAAGAATACCGGGCATTGAAGGCCTGCAGGGGCATCGGACGCGCGAAGTGATACCCCTGGAAGGCGCGCACTCCCATGGCCCTGAAGATCTCTGCCTGACCCCGTGCCTCGATTCCCTCCACGACGACCTGCATGCCAAGCGAATGCCCCATGTCGACGATGATGCGTGCAAGCTCCCTGTCTCGCCGGCTTGTCTGTACGTTCATCACGAACGAGCGGTCGATCTTCAAGGTGCCGAAGGGCAGGTTGTGAAGATAGGAAAGGCATGAAAAGCCAGTACCGAAGTCATCCAATGACAGATTCACGCCCAGCTTGCGAATCGCCTCCAGCTGAAAGCGCAGGCTGTCCTCATTGTCGAGCATCAGATTTTCGGTCACTTCGATGATCAGCTGCCGAGGACGTATCGGATGGCGTTCGATCAATGATTCGAGCTTGTGCAGCAGGCCCTGATCCCTGAACTGCATGACAGAGGCATTGACGGACAGGTAACGGGTCTCGATACCTTGCTTTTGCCATTCACTCAAGATGACGGCCGCTTCTTCCAGTACCCAGTTTCCGATATCGATGATCTGTCCCGTCTTCTCCGCTGCCGCAATGAATTCATCGGGCGCAATCAAGCCAAGGTCTGGGTGATGGATACGCACCAGTGCCTCCGCCCCCAGCAATGTTGGAGCATCGAGATCAGGACTTTGCGCCTGGAAGATGGGCTGCAGGTAAAGGCAGAGCCAACCTCTGGTCAGGGCCTCGCGAATCAGACGCTCCTTGAGGAACAATGGCTCACCGTCCTCCAGAGCGCTGTCGCGTACACAGAGTCGGTACTGGTTGCCTCCCTTGTGCTTGATATCCATGACAGTGCGCTCGAGCAGGCGCATCAGACGACTGGGCGTCTCATCATCCTGGCGAACTTCAAGCCCTGCCTTGCTCAGGCTGAGATTGATGGGCTCCCCCGCCTTGAGAAGCGGCGTCGAGAAGGCCAGTTCAATCCGACGCGCCAGGGCGCGCAATTCGCTTGTGTCACAGGTCATGACGAATTCATCTCCGCCGGAGCGACCCATCCAGGCTGGAGTGCAACTCTTCAGACGTTCTCCTGCTTCCTTGAGCAGGATGTCGCCGTCGACAGGGCCGAGGTGGTGATTGATGCTGTGAAAACGATCGATGTTGACCAGCAGCAGTCCGAAGGGAGCCCCGCCATTGATGAGTGTCTGAAGGTGTGAGTTCAGGGCCAGACGATTCGGCAGCTGTGTCAGCGGGTCGATCAGCTCATGCTCCAGCAATCGCTTCTGGGTCCGCTTCAATTCGGTAACGTCCGACAACAGCATCATGGTGCCGCGTTCGCTGTCATTGGTGGCCGACGGGATGACCACCTGTACCTGCCGGTCCTCTTCGTAGAGGCATTTGAGGGTCATCACCTGGTTCTCGCACGCGTCCCCCTTGCGAAGCGCCGAGCTGATGCGATCGATACAATGAGCATTCTGGCCGATGATCAAGGTATCGAAGGGCGATCCCACCAGTTGCTCTCGCTTCCACCCCGTTACCTCGAGCATCCTCTGGCTGACATCCAGCACCGTACCGTGAGCATCAATCACCAGGAGCAGTGCAGGGGTGTCGCGATAGAAATGCTGATAGCGCTCTTCGTTGTCACGCAGCGCCTCCATCATGATGAAGATGCGCTCGCCCAGGCTATTCAGCTGTGCAATGACCTTGTTGATCTCTCTTGAGCGCGTGAGCGGGATCCTGCGAAATGCCGTCTGCGGATTCTCCAGCTGACGCATGCTGGCGATCGCCCGGTTGAGAGGGACCATCACGTAGCGTTTCAATTGCCAGGAAACGATCAGCAGAACGCAGATGATGATCGAGAGTGCGATGACGAACAGCAGCGCTCCTCCCTGGTATTGCTTGGCAAGCAAGGGAGCATTGGTGCTTTCCATCTCCAGTCGCCCCACGACCTGCGTCACGAGAGAATTGCGATAGACCAGCTCCTGGGAATGTATCATCGGGTCCAGGGCGTCGCCCGCCTTGGTGATCTCCTCGACGAGAGTGCCCTCATGGTTGTAGTAGCGCACTGCATGCACGCTGGGGTGACTGCTCAGCGTTTCCAGATAGGCGTGAATGACATCGTCATCGAAGTTCCAGATCGCACTTGGCAGGGACAGAACCGTGATGTTCATCATCTCTTGATGATCTTCGTGCATGTGCTCGATGGTTTCACTTGAATACAGTGAATAACCCACGACGCCGCTGACTGCACAGATCAACAGGATGAGCGGCGCCAGCACGCGCAATATCCGCCAGCGCAGGGGCGAGGCATCGTGGCCCTCATGACCCTCATGACCCTCATGCGCCTCTGTCGTGTCGTGAGGCCTGTCCTGTGTCTCGTCATTGCGCATGGCGGCGTGCTCCCTGATGGACGGCCGTCAGTGCATTCGGTGCTGCAACGCTGGACGATGAAGTGGCATGAGCGGGCATCGGAAGGAAGGGAGAGGCATCAGGGGGAAGTGTCGCGACCTCATTGATAAGATGATCCATCGGTTGCAGGGCAAGGACTTCCAGAGGAATCCTGTCCAGAAAGGCCTCCGGGTCCCCAGCCAGCGCGATCCCCATGGTGTAATAGCGAGTGCCGATATCACGTGCCTGGAGGCTTCCTTGTTGTACCGCGGCGAGCAGGACCAGTGACCAGGCGGTCGCCAGGGCGCCTCCGCCAGCACTGACCTCCATCTCTCCTGAGCGCAGGTGATCGATTCCGGCACGGGTCCATCCCATGCCAGCCACGACGACATCCTTGCCCGGGCGAAGCCCATTGCGCTTGAGGGCATCAATGGCCGCGATGCCCATCAGGTCATTGGCCGCCCATATCATGCGAAGGGGGCGGGCGTCTGTTTGATGTCTCAAGTAGCTTTCGACCTTTCGGTAGGCATCCTCATAACTCCAGTTGGCCTGAAATATCCGATCCAGGGACAGATGGGGGGCTCTGAGAAGCGCGTCCTGTACACCGCGCACCCGGAGTCGTGTCGCCTCGTCATGCAGCCCTCCGACAAGAGCGATGCCTCGACCATCCGACCTGCCATGCAAGACGTCATGGCGATTGATGAGTGCCACCATGCTGTCGTGCCCCCCTTGTTGATGATCAGGCGAAACGCTGCCCAGCCAGTAGGGATATCGGCCAAGTGGCTTGCCCAACGCTCTGGCCTGGCGGGGGGTCAGGCTATTGACGATGATGATCATGGGCACGCGCACGGCATGGCTGATCTCGATCAATGGAACCGCCAGTCCATGGTTGTTGGTGGTGATCAATAGATCCGGAGGGCTCTCTCGGTTCAATACCTGCTTTCCCATTCGAATGAATTCGTCGGTGTTGCGTCTGGCACTGAAGACTTCCAGATGCATCCCTAGGGATTCAGCGGTCGTCGAGGCAGCGATGATCGCCTGGGCCCAGAACGTTTCCGTGGAATATCCGGGATTCAGAAACACGACCTGCTTGATGGGACGCAAGCTCTCGGCCTGAGTCATCGTTGAGATGGACATCAATGCCAACAGGGCAAGGGCACGGCACATCCTCGAACATCGTGAAGCCAGTGAAGGTCGCGTCAATCTCATGATGACTCCATTATCGCGTGTGACAGGCTGTCAGGAAGCAAGTCGATCCCCGCGGCTGGCGAGCTGAAGGGGAGAGGGCTGCCTGGCGACGGGTGATCTGACGTGTTCCTCTCCCGGGGCCGCACCATGATCTGCTCGATCAGTCCTGTCGTTCGAGTGGCGCAGGCGAGTCTTTCATCTGCTCCAACACTGCCATCGGATCAAACGCGTAGTCGTCTTCCATTGTCTGCAATCTGAAGCGCGTGAAGTCCACCGTTTCCCAGTCCGGCTGGATCAGCAACGGGCCGTAGATATCGACATTTCCCTGATGGATGGGGCTCATCGGGAAGTGCACGGTTCTGGGGGCCCAGTGGGTGTCATCAGCGTGGTCTCTCAACATCACCATCGCCCAGGCTCCCGCCATGAAATGCCCACCATCTGACATCACCATGCGCTTGTCCATCACCATGGCGATGCCCTCGGGCGACCAGTTGAGACCCGCGATCAGCACATCCTTGCCCGGCTGCATGCCACTGGCTTCAACCGCTCGGACGGCACCTTCCGCCATGGCGTCGTTTGCCGCCCAGATGAGGGTATTGTGCAATCCCGAGCGTTCGGCCCATTGGAGATAGTGATGCGTGAGCCGCTCAGCATCCGGAAGGTTCCAGCGTGCCTCGAGAATGCGCGTCATCTTGACGACATCATGCTCAGCAAAGCCATTCAGCATCCCGGCATTGCGAGCGATGGAGGCTGGCGTTCTGGTATCGCCGATCAAGGCGAGCCCGTGGCGCGTTTCACCGGGCGGATAGATACGCGCCGCGTCAATCAATTCGCTGGCCATCCTTCTCCCGGCACCATGGTTGTCGGGAATGACGCTGGCGATCCAGGAGGGGTGGACACTGCCCGGGACGCCGTGAGTTGTCTGCTCCTCCGGGGTCAAGCCGTTCAACAGCATCACGACATGTGATGAGCCGCCATCTGCCAGAGGCAGGAGGTCGGAAGCGGCCTGCTCCTCATTGACCAGCACGAGATAGTCCGGGGGTGTTGCACGCGCCAGGGCCGCGCTTGCCAATCGTTTCATGAGGATGGGATTTCGCTCGGCATATACGACTTCCAGCGAGACATTCAGGTCTCGAGCTGCTGCCTGCATCGTCGCCGTGACCATGTTCCAGAATTGTTCCCCAGGCAGCCCCGGATTGACGAAGACGGCGGTCAGATTTCGCCCGGGCGCGAGGGACGCCGCCGTGGGGGGCATCTCGTCGGCCACCCTGGTCATGCTCGAGTGACTGCTGGCCGAGGCAACATCAAGGGCTGGTGGGAGGGGGGCTGAGGCAGCGGCAATCGGGGGGGCTGAACGCCATGACGCAAGCGACGGGAATCCATCGCCGCGCACTCTTGATCCAACCTCCTGATGTAGACGTGATCGACATGTCGGCACCCGATGACAAGGATTTACAGTATGACCAACATACTCCAGACCTCAGCATGTCATACGCCTCAACAACCGTGCACTATCACCCGATTTCAACGCTTCGGTCCTCCAGACCGATTCAGGGGCAATACCAGATGAAAGGGAATCCACGTGGCGGTGATGCCCCCGTGGCGATCTCGAGGTCGACAGGACAAGGCCACCACGGCCCTTTGATGAAGGAAGAGGGCGAGACTCAGAGCCGCAGCAACTGCCACTCTCTGCGTTGCCAGATGGCACTGAAGACAAGGGAGTTGAAGATTCGATACCCGAGCTGAGTACACCAGATGGCCAGCAATCCCCCCCCCAGATGCACCCCGAACCACCAGGCAAGCGGGAGGAAGAGCAGCCATTGGATGGCCAGGGTGGCGGTCATGACCGTGCGATTGGCACCAGCCCCGAGCAACGCCTGAGCCAGCACGATGGCCGCGCAGTCCATGATGATCATCACGGCGGTCAGCTGTAACGGGAGCTTGCCCAGCGCGATCAACTCCGGGCGATGCAGGAAGAGGCCCAGCACGCTTTCCGGTGCCGCCCAGAGCGGCAATCCCAGCAGCATGAGGCAAGGCAGGGCGATGCGCACCGTATCCCATCCCCAACGATGGGCATCTTCATGGTGATCGCGTCCCAATGCCTGGCCCACCAGACTCATGGCCGCCAGCCCCAGACCGACTCCGGGCAGAATGAGCAGCAGGGAGAGATTGACCAGCACATGACCCACTGCCACGCTGGCCGCGTCGATCCTGCCCAGAATCCAGAACAACACGGCATAGCCCGCCGCAAACCACAGCTGTTGGAAGGAGTGGGGCACCGCCAGCTTGAGCAGCGTCAGGTAGTGTCTCAGTGGCGGCCAGGCATGCAGTACGCCATGTTGTCTGCGCTCTCCCAGGGTCGCCTGCACCCACAGGCCCAATGCCACGAAGAGGGACAGTGTCGTACCGGTACCTGCACCATCGGCGCCCATCCTGGGGGCGCCATAGAGTCCATGGATCAAGATGATGCTCAACACCACATTGATCAGCTGGGTGATCAACATGATGCGCAGATAGATACCGGTGCGCTGAAGTCCATTCCAGAATCCGCGGAAGCAGAATGCCATGGCGACGGGCACGATGCCGGCGACGCGCCATTGGAAGTAGGAGGTGGCCGTTGCGTGGACCTCAGGCTGGTCATTGATCAGACGAAGCAAGGTGTCTGCCCAGTGATGGCAGGCCAACATCACGGGAATGCCCACCGACAATGCCAATATCAGTCCGGCGTTCAGCCCTTCGCCGCAACGTTCGGGGGCAGATTCTCCCAGCCGTCGAGAGGTCTGGGCCTGCACGGCGGATGACAGCCCGAATATCAAGGCCGTGACCATGAACATGGCATAGCCCCCGACCCCGACTCCCGCCAGCGCCGTCTCACCAAGCTGTCCTACCAGGGCAGCATCGATCAGATTGAGAAGGCTCTGCGACAGCATGCCACCGATGATGGGCAGTGCCAGCTTCAGAATTCTCAGGCTGCGTTGGCGTTCAGGCAACATCACGGACGCCCCATCGCCGGTGAATACCGCCGCCGGCAATCTCCAGGGTCACCTTCAGACGATGCCGCCGCGCAGGGCAGGACAGACGGGATGGATGCGCAGAACAGGGACACAGACGGCTCGCAGGTCAGAGGGCAGGGAAGGACAAAGGAGGCCATTATAGCGTGAGGTGTCACAGGCAGCATCCGGTGCATGACGCTGACCGAGACTCTGCTGAGTCAACCAGCCCCACGCAAAAGGGCACCTGCGCTGGCAGGTGCCCTTTGCATGATCATGCGAGATACGCTTGCCGGCTTGGCAAGTCTTCGTACGACCTGATCTAGCTGGCGTTGTCCGGATCGTAGCTCAGTACCGGTGACAACCAGCGCTCCATTTCGGCGAGTGGCATGCGCTTGCGCTCCGCCAATGACAGCACCTGGTCCCGGGTGATCTTGCCGGTGGAGAAGTACTTCGACTCAGGATGGGCGAAGTACCAGCCGGAAACGGCGGCGGCAGGCCACATGGCGAAGCTCTCGGTCAGCACCATGCCGGCATGTGTCTCCGGTTCGAGCATGCGGAACAGCGTGGCCTTCTCGGTGTGGTCCGGACAGGCCGGGTAGCCTGGCGCCGGGCGTATACCCCGATACTGCTCGGCGATCAGTGCCTCGTTGTCGAGCACTTCTTCGGCGTCATATCCCCAGAACTCCTTGCGGACACGTTCGTGCAGGCGCTCGGCAAAGGCTTCGGCGAGACGATCCGCCAACGCCTTGACCATGATGGCGTTGTAGTCATCGCCAGTCTCCTCGTACTGTCTGGCCAATTCATCCGCCCCATGCCCGGTGGTGACGGCGAAGCCACCGATCCAGTCCGGCTTGCCACTGTCTCGGGGAGCGATGAAATCGGCGAGGCTGTGACAGACGCCGTCGCGGTTCTTGGTCATCTGCTGACGGATGTGGTGGAGGTGCTCGATGACCTGAGTACGCGACTCATCGGCATAGACCTCCAGGGTATCGTCGTCGACACAGTTGGCTGGCCAGAAACCGATGACCCCACGTGCGGTCAGCACCTTCTCATCGATCAACTTGCGCAGCATTTCTCTGGCATCGGCGAACAGGGCACGCGCGGCGTCTCCGACCACCTCATCCTGCAGGATCTTCGGATACTTGCCTGACAGCTGCCAGCTCATGAAGAAGGGCGTCCAGTCGATACGCTCGACCAGTTCGTTGAGATCATACCCATCGAAGACCTTGAGGCCCGTGAAACTTGGCGCCGGCGGCGTGTAATTCTCCCAGTCAGGCTGGAAGCGGCGCTTGCGCGCCTGGGCATAGTCAAGGTCCGCAGCCTTCGGGCGTCGTTTGGCATTGCGCTCACGCACCACGGCATACTCGCTGCGCACCTGATCGACGAAGTCGGGCTTGAGCTCGGGGGACAGCAGACGAGACGCCACGCCCACGGCGCGCGACGCATCGGTGACATAGATGACCGGATGCTCGTACTGTGGCTCGATCTTGACCGCCGTGTGCGCCTTGGAGGTGGTGGCGCCCCCGATCAGCAACGGCAACTGCATGCCCCGACGCTGCATTTCCCTGGCGACGCTGACCATCTCGTCCAGTGATGGCGTGATCAGGCCCGAAAGCCCGATGATATCGGCCTTCTCGTCGATGGCGGTCTGCAGGATCTTCTCCGCCGGTACCATCACGCCCAGATCGATCACCTCATAGTTGTTGCACTGAAGCACCACGCCGACGATGTTCTTGCCGATATCGTGGACATCGCCCTTGACGGTGGCCATGACGATCTTGCCCTTGGCCTGGGTGTCTCCGGATTTTTCTGCCTCGATGAAGGGTATCAGGTGGGCAACCGCCTGTTTCATGACCCGTGCGGACTTCACCACCTGGGGCAGGAACATCTTGCCGGCACCGAACAGGTCACCGACCACATTCATGCCATCCATCAAGGGGCCTTCAATGACCTCGATGGGGCGCGCCGCCTGGACCCGCGCCTCTTCGGTATCTTCCTCGATATGCGTGGTGATGCCCTTGACCAGCGCGTGCTCGATACGCTTGTTGATTGGCCAGCTGCGCCACTCGAGATCTTCCTTCTTCTCGCCAGTACTGCCATCACCCTTGTACTTGTCGGCAATGTCGAGCAGACGCTCGGTACTGTCATCACGACGATTGAGCACCACATCCTCGACGGCCTCACGCAACTCATCGGGTAGATCATCATAGAGCGCCAGCTGGCCGGCATTGACGATACCCATGCTCATCCCTGCCTGGATGGCGTGATAGAGGAACACCGAGTGGATCGCTTCACGCACCGGGTTGTTGCCGCGAAACGAGAAGGACACGTTGGAGACGCCGCCGGAGATCATCGCATGCGGCAGGTTGGCATGAATCCAGCGCGTGGCCTCGATGAAATCGACGCCGTAGTTGTTGTGCTCCTCGATGCCGGTGGCGATGGCGAAGATGTTGGGGTCAAAGATGATGTCCTCGGCCGGGAAGCCGATATCTTCGACCAGCAATCGGTAGGCTCGCTCGCAGATCTCGATCTTGCGCTCATAGGTGTCGGCCTGTCCGACATCATCGAATGCCATGACCACCACGGCCGCGCCATGGCGTCGACAGATCTGCGCCTGATGACGGAAGCTTTCCTCGCCTTCCTTGAGCGAGATGGAATTGACCACCGCCTTGCCCTGGATGCACTTGAGCCCCGCTTCGATGATGTCCCACTTGGAGGAGTCGACCATGATCGGCACCCGCGAGATATCCGGCTCCGAGGCGATCAGGTTCAGGAAGCGCACCATGGCCTCCTGTGACTCCAGCATGCCTTCATCCATGTTGACGTCGATGACCTGCGCGCCGCTCTCGACCTGCTCGAGGGCGACTTCCAACGCGGTGGTGTAATCCTCTTCCTTGATCAGGCGACGGAAGCGCGCGGAGCCGGTGACGTTGGTACGCTCACCGACATTGACGAACAACGAGTCCGGCTGGATGTTGAAGGGCTCAAGCCCCGACAGGCGGCAAGCTCTGGCGATCTCGGGCACCTTGCGGGGCGCGCATTGATCCACCACACCCTTGATCGCGCGGATATGTTCCGGCGTGGAGCCACAGCAGCCACCGATGATGTTGAGCAGACCCTCCGCGGCGAAGGTCCGGATGATCTCGGCCATCTCGTCCGGGGTCTGGTCGTACTCGCCGAATTCATTGGGCAGGCCCGCGTTGGGATGCGCAGACACGAAGGTATCGGCCTTCTCGGACAGCTCACGCAGATAGGGGCGCAGTTCTTCGGCGCCGAGAGCACAGTTTAGGCCGATGCTCAGCGGGCGAGCGTGGCGTACCGAGTTCCAGAAGGCTTCGGTGGTCTGGCCGGACAGCGTGCGTCCCGAGGCATCGGTGATGGTGCCGGAGATCATCACCGGCAGGCGCGGGTGACCCTCGTCGAACAGCTCCTCCAGGGCGTAGATCGCCGCCTTGGCATTGAGCGTGTCGAAGATAGTCTCGATCAGGATCAGGTCCGCGCCGCCCTTGAAGAGCGCCAGCGCAGCTTCGCGATAATTGTCGCGCAGGATATCGAAGGTGACGTTGCGCTTGGCGGGGTCATTCACGTCGGGGGAGATGGAGCAGGTGCGGCTGGTCGGGCCGAGCACCCCGGCGACGAAGCGCGGGATGCCGGTCTCGGCGGCCACGTCATCGGCTGCCTTGCGCGCCAGTCGCGCCGATTCGAGATTGATCTCGTACACCAACGCCTGCATGCCGTAATCGGACTGCGACAACTGGGTCGCATTGAAGGTGTTGGTCTCGACGATATCGGCGCCGGCCTCGAAATAGGCACGGTGGATCGCTTCGACGATATCCGGGCGTGTCAGGGCCAGCAGGTCGTTGTTGCCCTTGATGTCACTGGGCCAGTCGGCGAAGCGTTCACCGCGGAAGTCTTCCTCTTCCAGCCCATAGCTCTGCAACATGGTGCCCATGCCACCATCGAGGATCAGGATACGCTCCTGCAGCGCCTGTCTCAGCGCGTCAGACAGGGGCAGGGAATAGGGAACAGGGGGGTGGGCTTGCGCCATGACGGACTCCAGCGTACGTGACTTGTCGCGTTGTTTCCCGGACGTGTGACTCTGTTTGCCAAGCAAGGACTTTGCCAGGCAAGCCACACGCCACAGGCGCGAACTCATTGCTATTGGGAGGCTCTGGTGAAGGATCCGCTCGCGGCATCCTCGCCTTGCCAGATGTGGCTATCGTATCAGACCTCAGAATCGTCACGATGAGCATGATTCATGCGCAACATGAGTGCTTTAGGAAAGCCCACCCGGGAGTGGCCGCGCCCATGGCGCCAAACCCGAGTGATTTGCTCAGGATTGCGAGTGCAGCAGGATTTCCTTAACATGGAGCCATTAGTCACCTGACATCAAGAGAGTCTCTGCGCCATGAGTGAGAGCATCCAGATTACCGATAGCGCCCAGGAGTATCTTGCCGAGCTGCTCGAGAAGCAGAACGTGGAAGGCATCGGCGTGCGCATCTTCATCACCCAGCCGGGCACTCCGTATGCCGAGACGTGTCTTGCCTACTGCCGCCCGGGAGAAGAAGAGCCGACGGACGAGATTCTGGATCTTCCGAAGCTGAAGGTCTATCTCGACACCCACAGCGTTCCGTTCCTGGAAGAGGCGACGGTCGACTTCAATGCGGATCGCATGGGCGGCCAGCTCACCATCAAGGCACCGAATGCCAAGATGCCCAAGGTCAATGCAGACAGCCCGCTGGAAGATCGCATCAATTACATCCTCTACAGCGAGATCAATCCGGGCCTGGCGGCACACGGTGGTGAGATCAAGCTGATGCAGCTGACCGACGACCAGGTTGCCGTGCTGCAGTTCGGCGGCGGGTGCCAGGGCTGCTCGGCCGTTGACCTGACGCTCAAGGATGGCGTGGAGAAGACGCTTCTGGAACGCATCCCCGAGCTCGCCGGCATTCGTGACGTGACCGATCACACCGATACGACCAATGCCTATTACAACTGATTCATTGACGTGATGCCTCAAGGCGCCTGTCGATGGCCTGCGACGTCCCGTCCAGCTTGATCAGATGAAGATCCTCCATCGCGTTGCGGTGGGGGATCTTTTCATTGGGAAGCTGGTACTGGGAGTAACTCCGCGTAATACATCCGAGTATTAGGATTTCTGGTATTGTGAAGATGAATGCTGCAGATGGCGCCTACGCTGACGCCTCATGACGGCTTGCCCGATGACCGTATCCACCAGTGAAGAGACCGCCATACATGACCCTGGCCAACATGCGCTTTCGTACCATCAACATCATCATCTGCGGACTCTCCGCACTGGCAGGGCTGGTGTTGCTGGTCGTGTTGGCTTTCATCACCCGCAACGTGTCCGACCTGCAACGCGATTGGCAGGAATATCAGCAGGCGCGCTCCGACAAACCGCGCCTGGAAGGTCAGCTGACCAAGGCCCTGGGCTATGGCGGCATGGTGCATGACTTCAAGAATCTCGTGCTGCGTCAGGACCTCGAGCTGATCGGCGAGGTGCAGAACGAGATAGGTGCCGCTCGTAGCGCTCTGAGTCGTTACCAGAGCCTTGGACTGTCTCAGAGGGAGGAGCAGGCGGTGGCGGGTCTGCGTGCCACTATCAATCGCTATGAGCTGATGGTGCCCAGAATACGCACGATGATCGAGCAGGGGAGTTCGAGTGCCGATATCGACAAGGTGGTTCAGATCGACGATTTCCAGGCTGTCTCGGGGCTGGATACCCTGCGCCGTATCTCAATCGTGGAGCTACGTGACAATGACAATCCGCTCGAGAACGGCATGGGCAAGGCTCGCCTGGTGGCCAACCTGCGCCGTGATCTCGGCTACGGCGAGATGATCCACCACTTCAAGAATTACGTGCTGCGCAGTGACGCCATTTATGGTCAGCAGGCGGCGCAGGACATCGAATCGCTGCGCGCCACCCTAGCGGCTTATCGTCAGCTGGGCATGAACACCGCCGAGCAACGTGCCATCCGCGATATCGCCGATGTCATCCAGTCCTACAGTGACCGCTTGAACAAGGTCAACCAGCTGCATGATGAGCAGGCAGACCTTTCACCGCGTGAGATCGATCAACGGGTCAAGGTCAATGATGCGCCAGCGCTTGACGCACTGGGGGTGCTGGATCATGAAACCCGCATGCGGATCGGGGCCACCTCTGCCGCGGTCGGCAAGACGCTCAAGCTGCTAGCCACGGTGGCCCCGGTGGTCAATGGCCTGGCGCTGGCGATGATCGTGGTGCTGATCGGGCTTTCCATGTGGCTGTTCGCTCGCTATGTGCTCAAGCCGATTCGCCGCCTCACGCAGACGATGAACACTCTGGCCAATGATGATGTCAGCGTGGTGATCGACAGTACTCAGCACACCAATGAAGTCGGCCAGATGGCGCGTGCGCTGCAGAAGTTCAAGTACAACATCATCGAGAGCAACAACTACAAGAAACGCATCACTCAGCTGGCGATGCATGATTCCCTGACAGGGCTGCCCAATCGTCAGCATTTCTATGAGAGAAGCGAGCAGTGGCTGGCTGATGTCAATGGAGAGGGCGGTCAGATGGCCTGTCTGATGCTGGACATCGACAAGTTCAAGCCCATCAATGACACCTATGGTCACGCGGCTGGTGACGTCGCCCTCAAGGTGGTCGCGGAAAGGCTCAACCAGGTGGTGCGCAAGGACGACTTCGTCGCACGTCTGGGCGGCGATGAATTCGTGGTACTGGTCCACAATGCCGACATCCAGGCAAATCTGGGGCGCCATGGTGAACTTGCCCAGCTGGCACAGCGCATCATCGATTCATTGGGCAAGCCTTTCCTCTATGAAGACCACAAGCTGGAAGTGGGGTGCAGCATCGGTATCGCGATCGCGCCGCAACACGGCAATCAACGTGAAGCGCTGACTCACAATGCCGATATGGCGCTATATGCTGCCAAGAATGAAGGCCGCAACTGCGCCATCCAGTTCAGTCGCCACGATGAACTCGGGCAGATCGTGGCGACCTCCTCCAGGCGAGCCGCTTCCTCGACAGCCGTGAAACGCTGACCTGTCGCTCGGGCACGTGCGATGGGGATCTGCTGACATCGTCAGAGACCGCATATGACGTCTTCACGATGCCTGCCGCGACGGCATCTCTTCATACCCTTTCTTCTCCATATGGCGCCTGCGGGCGCCATATGTCGTTCTGCTGTCAGTGACGCTTACTGCACTCAGGCACGGCTGGCGATAGGGGATGGAGGATAGGGGCATGGCATGACTGGCGTCTGCGCGGTGGGCGGAGGCGTGGCGATTGCCCCGTGGAGCGGCTCATGCGATGGGGTGATAAACGATAATTTCCCGTTATGTATGAGCGCTTCGCAAATAAACTATGGTTTGCAAGACTCATAACGGTTTGTTATGGTTTATAGCGAATTCGCCAACTGCGAAATAATCTATGAAAACCATGACAATGACTTCCACGATTCAGGGCCTTGCCCACCACACCCATGATGCCGTGATCAACCGCGCCACGACGCCGCTGTTCATCCGTCAGCCGACCACTGATGACGGCTGGGGCATCTATGAGCTGGTCAAGGCATGCCCGCCGCTGGACCTCAATTCAGGGTATTCGTACGTTCTGCTGGCAACCCAGTTCCGTGACAGCTGCGCCGTGGCAACGGATGAAGAGGGTGAGGTGGTCGGCTTCGTCTCGGGCTACACCCGCAATGATGCCCCGCAGACCTTCTTCCTGTGGCAGATCGCCGTGGGCGAGAAAGCCCGCGGGACTGGCCTGGCACGTCGTCTGATCGAAGCTGTGATGAAGCGCCCGGAGATGGCCCATGTGCGCCACCTCGAGACCACCATCACGCCTGACAATGAAGCGTCCTGGGCACTCTTCACGCGTCTGTCCGAGCGCTGGCAGGTCCCCCTGCATTCGCGTGAATATTTCTCCTCGGATCAGTTGGGCGGCGTGCACCTCGCGGAGAACCTGGTACGTATCGGTCCGTTCCTGCCGAGCGATATCTGAGCCAGCCATGGTGTCTCAAGACGCCATGGAGAAGTCTCGGGTGAGGCGGCGTCACGATTCTCGTGTCGGACCTCGAGGAGAATCACGTCTCACCCGCTGGATGTTCATGACAGGAAAGTCGTGACATCACTTGTCGACCCCCAAGTCATCGTGTGCAAACGGGGCAGTGTCATTCGTTGAATCGTCTTTACATTCTGGCATGGCCACCAGCGCTCTCATCGCGCCGAGCATGGCCATCCATCACCAGGGAGGTGACAGCATGAATACGCAGATACTCGAACAGATGGAATCCGAGGTACGCACTTATTCTCGTTCTTTCCCGACCGTCTTCACCAAGGCGCAGAATGCCCACCTGTTCACCGAGGATGGCAAGCGCTACATCGATTTCCTGGCCGGCGCGGGCGTGCTCAACTACGGGCACAACCACCCGGTGCTCAAGAAGGCATTGATCGATTACATCACCAGCGATGGCATCATCCACGGTCTCGACATGTGGACTTCCGCCAAGCGCGACTTCCTGGAAGCTCTGGAAGAAGTGATCCTCAAGCCGCGTGGTCTGGACTACAAGGTCCACTTCCCGGGGCCGACCGGTACCAATGCCGTCGAAGCCGCCATCCGTCTGGCGCGCAAGGTCTCGGGCCGTCATAACATCGTGTCGTTCACCAACGGTTTCCATGGCGTCACCATGGGTGCTCTGGCCACGACAGGCAACGCCAAGTTCCGTGATGCAGCGGGTCTGCCAGCCCAGGGCGCACAGTTCGTGCCCTATGATGGTTACATGGGCGAGGGTGTCGACACTGTCGCGTATCTCGACAAGCTGCTGAAGGACTCCTCCAGTGGTCTTGACCGCCCGGCAGCCGTACTGGTCGAGACCGTACAAGGCGAGGGTGGCATCAACCCGGCCTCCATCGAATGGCTGCAGCGTCTGGATGCCCTGTGCAAGGAGCACAAGATCCTGCTGATCATCGACGATATCCAGGCGGGTTGTGGTCGTACCGGCAAGTTCTTCAGTTTCGAGCATGCCGACATCGTTCCGGACATCGTCTGCAACTCCAAGTCACTGTCGGCCTCTGGCGTGCCGTTCGCGATGGTAATGATGCGTCCGGAGCTGGATGAGTGGAAGCCGAGTCAGTACAACGGCACCTTCCGTGGCCATGCACTGGCCTTCGTGACTGGCGCCGCTGCACTGCGTCACTTCTGGAGCGACAACAAGTTCGAGCGCGACATCCAGCGCAAGGGCCGTATCGTCGAGGAGCGCTTCCAGAAGATTGCCGCCAAGGCGCGTGAAAACGGCTTCGCGGCACACGAGAAAGGTCGTGGCTTGATGCGCGGTATCGATGTGGCGTCAGGTGAACTGGCAGATGCCATCACCTCACGTTGTTTCGAGCAGGGCCTGATCATCGAGACCAGCGGTCACTCCGGGCAGGTCGTCAAATGCCTGTGTCCGCTGACCATCCGTGATGAAGACCTGCTGGAAGCCCTCGACATCATCGAGGAAAATGCGGCAGCCGTCCTGCGCTGAGTCTCTGCGGTATCGGGCGCTGGTCACGTGATCGGCGCCCGTTCTTCCCTGGCCCGCCATGGCGCGGGTCATCTCATGCGATTCCTGGCCCTTGTCACCTGTCACCGAAGAAGGCGCTCATCGTTCTGCGTCGTGGCTGTTTCGTGTTCAAGCGCCATTGCCTTCATGTCACTGCGGGAATCGCCATCTGTCAGCTGTCGAGTCATGACAGCGCCCAAATGAGGAGAAGTTGATGATCGTTCGCAATCTCGAGGAAGCCCGCAAGACGGATCGTCTGGTCAAGGCCGAGAACGGCAACTGGGACAGCACTCGTCTGCTGCTCGACGAAGATGGTGGCAAGTGCTCCTTCCATATCACCCGTATCTTCGAAGGTACCGAGACCCATATCCACTACAAGCACCACTATGAAGTCGTGTATTGTATGGAAGGTGAGGGCGAGGTGGAGACACTGGCGGATGGCAAGGTCTGGCCGATCAAGCCGGGTGACGTCTATATCCTCAATGAACATGACGACCACCTGCTGCGTGCTACCAAGACCATGCATCTGGCATGTGTCTTCACGCCGGGTCTAACCGGCAAGGAAGTCCACCGTGAAGATGGCTCCTATGCACCTGCCGAAGCCTGAATCCGCGTCACGAACCGCGAGATCCATGGCCTGACCACACGAAGCCCCCGCAGCCAAGCTGCGGGGGCTTCGTAGTATGTGGGAGCAGGGCAGAAGGGCGCGCGGCTCCATATTGCATCACGAATATTCGAAAGTTTACCGTTTAATTGACCAGAGGCGCTAAGTCTCCCTTCGCGATGCAGGCAACGATAAGCTGAATGGTGTCCGTGTCACTCAGATGAGATCCTCGCCAATGGCCATCCCCCCACACAACGCGTCTGTCAGCCCACCCGCCATTGCGGCAGGTGGGCGTCCCGGGTTCATGCCAGCAGCCCCTCATCCTCGCGAACAGGAGCGAATCGATAGCCTGCACGCGCTTCACGTACTGGATAGTGAGCATGAAAAGCGTTATGACGACCTGACGCGCCTGGTCGCGGATATCTTCGATGTCCCCATCTGTCTCGTGTCACTGGTGGACGAGAATCGCCAATGGTTCAAGGCCCACTGCGGTATCGATGCACGTGAAACGGGGCGTGACCTGGCCTTCTGCGCCCACGCTCTCCATGAAGAGCGCTACCTCGTCGTCAACGACGCGAGCAAGGATGAACGCTTTCATGCCAATCCCCTGGTCACCGGCCCGCCATATCTCCGATTCTATGCCGGCGCCTTGCTGCGAGACAGTTCAGGATTGCCATTGGGCACCTTGTGCCTCATCGATCACACACCACGTGAGCTGAGTGCGCCTCAACTCGAAAGGCTGGGACGCTGTGCCATGCTGGTCGAAAACGAGCTGATCCAGCGCGACAGCCTCCTGACGGAACGAACGCGTGCCACGCTTCAGGCCAGCATTGACCCCATTACCGGCTACAGCACACGACGACGTTATCTTCAGACATTTGCCCATTGGATGGAAAACCGAGGGAGTGAAAGCTACCAGGCCATCATGCTCAAGGTATCGGAGGCAGAACACTGGCGTCACCATCAGGGCGAGGTCTTCCTCCAGGAGGTGATGCAGTCACTGTCCAGCCAGATCAATGAAAGCTTCGATGATGAAGACGTCATCAAGGGTCGTCTGTGCAGCGATACCTTGATCATCCTGCTGCCTCAGCGGCAGTCTGTCAGCGGCATGCGCTGGCAACGTTTCATCACTCAGCCCTGGCTGATGCATCTTTCCAGTGCTCTGAGGCCCAAACTCCTGGTCGCAACGGCCACCTTCACGCCCGAGGGGGCCACGGCCCATGAGCTTGTCGAACTTCTCGAGGAGGAACTCGCCAGTGCGGCGCATTGGGCACCGTGTCAGCAGAATCTTCAGGTCGCCGATCTCAGCAGCAATGTCACCCTTGCCATCGCATTGGGTGATCGCTTCGCCCGGGCCTTGCGAGACAATGAGCTCAGCCTGCATGCGCAGCCGATCCTGGATGTCCGGACGAGAAAGGTGTGCGGCATGGAGATGCTGCTGCGTTGGCAGGTTCAAGGGCGCTGGGTCACCGCGAACCAGATGTTGCGCATGGCTGAGCGCGCAGGCCTTGGCGAAGAACTGGATACCTGGGTGTTGCGCCAAACGTGCGCCATGATCAGTCGTTGGCAGTCGCAGCGCTCCACGGAGTCTCTCGGAGTGCCGGTATCACTGAATCTCTCGGCGAAGCGCCTGATTGACAGTGAATACGCCGAGACATTGAGACGCATCCTGCGACTTTACCGCCTCAAGGGGGAGCATCTGCGCCTGGATCTCACGGGCTGCGAACGCTTCGCGGAGACACCAGAGGCACTGATTGCGGCAATGACCTCATTGACCCGTGACGGAGTAACCTTCTGCATTGATCGGTTTGGCCGGGAAAATGCCAACCTGCGTCTGTTGAGCCGGATGCCGGCGGTAGCCGTTAAGCTGCACCCACGCTTCATGGCACCTCAGCAGCATGAGCCGGATCAGACTCGTTTGATCAAGGCATGGACCTGTGCGATGAAAACGCTGGGACTGGTGCCCATCGCGGTAGGTAGCAAGCGAGTTCAGCAGCTATCGGAGCTTGAGTCTCTCGGCTTCGATCAGGTTCAGAGCGATGCCTTCGGGCAACCTGCGCTCCCGGAAGATAGCTATGCCCAGTGGCTTGCCGAGACACATTCGCCCTTGAAGAGCCTCTAGCGGCCGCTCTCACAGGGACAGCGCTGAAAGGCGAGGGTGATGGTGGCAAGCTCGATGCCCAATTTGCGCATCGAGGTGCGATTCAACACGCGTCCGTCTGGTTGCAGATACATCCAGTCATCCATGTTGAACTCCCAGACACTGCCATCGATGGGAACCTGCAGGACATATTGCATGCGAAAGGCATGGCCATTGCTGACTGCCGTGGCTTCTCCGGTCACGTCAGCAGCCGTGCCGCGCCATTGACGGTCAGCCGTCGGGGTGAAGATCCATTGTCGATGCTGCGTCTCGCCATCGCTGTAGCGAAAGTTCTCGTCGAGGGTCAATCGTCCATCCTGCCTGGTGCCCTGTAGGTCCACCACGAAGCGCCGAGTCACTTCACCGGAACGATCCTGAACCATTCCCCAGCCTCGTGTGTGCCCGAGGAAGTACTCGTCGATTCTGAACTCGGGACCGGAACCGGCATAGGTATCGATTGAGGGGCTGCTGCAAGCCATTAACAGACTTGCCGAGGAGGCCAGCAGAGTGATCAGACCGAGGGAGCGCAAGCGGGAGCGAATCATCGACATTCTCGACTAGGAAACTTGTACTGATACTATGCAGTGATTCTACAAATAGCAATTTGGATGTATCTCGACGCTTGCAGTGGATCGTCAACGCAAGCGTGATGTCGAATTCTCATAAGCTCGTATAATATATATTATGTTAAATATAGTATTCGAGAAGCCCAGACTCACGTCTCACAGGACCCGCCCTGAAGATCAGGCTGCCTGTCATGTATTCGCTGTGCGTGACCGATACCCGCCATGCTGAACCACAACTCGAGTGCCTGATGTACTGAAAAGTTCAGCAGTATGTCTGCCTGTCGTCAGCTGACGTCAGTGATTGGTCTTCTTCTGCCCTTGTGTCACGACTAGCCCGTTGAGAACAGACTTCGCCACTGAGGTCTCCAGTGCTCCCGCCGATCATTCGACGACTTGTGACACCCACCACAAGGTGCACTCACGATGCGAGAAATGTGCAAGTCCATGAAATAAGTGCCAAAGTATGGTAGCCGGAGACGTCAACTCGGCTGGGACAGGCACGTCCCCAACGAGCGACGTTCTTGCCTGTCGAGCGATGGAATCGACGGCAAGAGGCGTCATGAGCGCTTCGCATCACGCTGGATTGAATGATTGTCCGTGAATGGCAACGCATTGACGGAAGCCGTTCCCGGGCGCACCAGCCGTGGGTGGCGAATCATGGACAGCGACTATCCGGCCTACGTATCATCGCCCTTTGCCACACCTTCAGCGATCGCTGCGAAGACGACGACTGAAGGTGGCCGGGCTCCCTCCCATCATCCACTCGTGCAAGTACGGTGCGAGATGGATGAACAAGAATCATGCAAGGCGAACTCGTGAAGACGAGGTCGTCAGCAAGGCTGAACAGGAACCCTCTTTATCATGCTGATCCGCAAGCTGCTGCTGCCCGTGTCATTGTCCAGCGTCATCGTCATGGCAGGTTGTGTTCCGGCGCAACCTCAGCCCCCCAAGCCGGTCTTGACCCCGGAGGCCTTCTCGCAACGCATCGATGCCCTGGAGAGCCAGATCGCCGGGCAATGCGACGTCCAGCAACAACAGCTTGTCGAGCAGCGCGAACTGAACCGCTCATTGCGCCGCGACATGCGGGAAGTCGGCAGCCAACTACGCCGCATGCATGCCGAAATGGAACAGCCGGCAGCTCCGCAGGTGGTTCAGGCCTGCAAGACCGCCTCTGAAAACCCGATCATGGACAAGACGCTGCTCGGACGTGTCGAGTGGGTCGGCTTTCCGGACATCGGCAGCTATTTCAAGGCGCGCATCGATACCGGCGCGAACACGTCCTCACTGTCGGCGCGTGACATCACCGAGTTCGAACGTGATGGCGACAAGTGGGTCAAGTTCAAGCTGGCGCTTCGTGAGGATGCCAAATACTTCGTCCCCGAGGTGCGCGACAAGTGGGTAGAAGCCAAGGTCAGCCGTACCGTGACCATCGTGCAGGCGTCAGGCCGGGAAGACCGTCCTGTGGTCAGCATGTTGATGACGCTTGGCGACATCAAGCAGCGTGTCGAATTTACCCTGAATGACCGTCGTGATCTGACGTACCCGGTGCTGTTGGGCCGTCGTTTCATGATGGATATCGCAGCCGTCGATGTCAGCCGCACCTTCATCAATCCGCGTCCGGAATTCCCGGGCAGCGCTCCCAGCACCGCCGCTGCCAAGGATCAGGACCCAAATGAAGGAAATCGCGACTGACCCTCGCCCTCACCTGACGTTCACGGATCTCGAACATCTCCACTGACAGGGTCTGGCCGGGTGCCAGACCCTGTGACTGCATAATACTCAAGGACTCCCATGTCGCGTTTCTCCTTTTACCTGCTGGTCGGCCTGCTGATGCTGATTGGCGTGGGCCTGACCGCCTACCGCCATATTTCCTTCGATGTGCCCTGGGTGCCGGGTGCACAACAGAAAGTCTGGGATATCGAGGCCCAGGTCGCCTTCACGGCAACGGGCGGTCCGGTCAAGGCGTCGCTGGCGCTTCCGGAAAATCAGAAAGGCTATAGCGTCCTGACCGAGAACACGGCCTCCTCCGGCTTCGGGTTGTCGTACCTGGATGATCTGCCGGGCCGTCGTGCTGAATGGTCGATCCGTGAGGCCGCTGGCTCCCAGCTGCTGTATTACACCGTGACCATGCTGGAGTCCGACAACGCGACGCCTGCTGCCATCAAGCGCCTGCCGGCGCCTCAGGAAGTGTCCTGGGAACGTCCCTATGATACGGCTGCCGCTCAGGTGATCGAGCAGGCGCGCACCCGCAGCGCCGACTCCTTCACCTTCGCCCGTGAACTGATCAAGCAGTTCGACAATCAGCGTCAGGGTGAGAACGCGCGTCTGCTGCTGACCCAGTTCCAGCGTCCGGTGCTGATGCTGCGTCTGCTCAATGAAGCGGGCGTGAGCGCACGTCTGGTCAGTGGCTTGAGCCTGGAAGACGGACGCCGTCGCCAGAACGTGAGCTCCTGGCTGCAGGTCTTCGCCGAGACACCTGACAGCAATCAGGCTGTCGAGATCGACTCCCCTGAGGGTGAGAAGCTCAACACTGACTGGGTGCTGATCAACCCCGAGACCGGCAAGCAAGGTGAGCCTGACAACCTGCTGCTGTGGGAAGGCCGCGGTGCCCCGATGCTGGAAGTGGAAGGTGGCGTCAATTCCCGCGTCAGCTTCTCGATGATTCGCCACAACGAACCGGCCGCCGTCGCGGTTCGCAACAAGCTGGCCAATGACGAGCTGCTCAACTTCTCGATCCACTCGCTGCCGCTGGAAGAGCAGGCCCTGTTCAAGACCATTCTGCTGATCCCGATCGGCGCACTGGTCGTCGTGTTGCTGCGAGTGCTCGTGGGCCTGAAGACTTCCGGTACCTTCATGCCGGTGTTGATCGCCCTCGCCTTCATCCAGACCAGCCTGATCACCGGCTTGATCGGTTTCCTGCTCATCGTCGCCACCGGGCTTGTGATTCGCAGCTACCTTTCGCGACTCAACCTGTTGCTTGTTGCCAGGGTCTCGGTGGTGATCATCACGGTGATCGCGATCATCTCGATCTTCTCGGTACTCGCCTATCGCTTCGGACTCAATGCCGGCCTGACCATCACCTTCTTCCCGATGATCATCCTGTCCTGGACCGTCGAGCGCATGTCGATCCTCTGGGAAGAGGAAGGCCCCAAGGAAGTCCTCAAGCAAGGTGGCGGTAGCCTTCTGACCGCCGTGCTGGCCTATCTGGCGATGAACAATCCGTGGGTGCGCCACCTGACCTTCAACTTCCTGGGTCTGCAGCTGGTGCTGATGGCCTTCATCCTGCTGCTGGGCAATTACACCGGCTATCGTCTGCTGGAATTGCGTCGCTTCAAGCCGCTGACGGAGGATTGAGATGCTCGCGTCATGGATGAATCGCTGGTCGCGCAACTGGACCACACCGGGCGCCCTGCGTGCCCGGGGGGTTGTCGGCATGAATCGCCGCAACATCGGCTATATCTCGAAGTACAACGACCGCCGCCTCTACCCGCTGGTGGATGACAAGCTACAGACCAAGCTGCTGTGTCAGAAGTACGGTCTGGCCTCGCCAGAGATGATCGGCAAGGTCGCCAGCCAGTTCGAGGTCGAGCGGGTCGTCGACATGGTGCGCGATCACGCAGGTTTCGTGATCAAGCCGGCCAAGGGCTCTGGCGGCAAGGGGATCCTCGTCATCGAGCACCATGATGGCGAAGAGTATGTGAAGCCCAGCGGCGCGCGCATCACGCGTGCCGACATGGAGCGCCACGTCTCCAACATCCTGTCAGGACTTTATTCGCTGGGCGGCTCACCGGATGTGGCGCTGGTCGAAGGCTTGATTTCCTTCGATCAGGCCTTCGCCGAGTTCACCTATGAAGGCGTTCCCGACATTCGGGTCATCGTCTTCAAGGGCTATCCCGTGATGGCGATGATGCGCCTGTCGACGGCGGCCTCGGATGGCAAGGCCAACCTCCACCAGGGGGCGGTCGGTGTCGGGCTGGATATCGGGTCAGGCTGGGCCGTGCGCGGCGTGCAGTATGATCGCCCGCAGTTCGCCCACCCCGATACGGGACATGACATCTTCTCGCTCAAGGTACCCCAGTGGGACACCCTGCTCGAACTGGCCTCGGGGTGTTACGAGATGACGGGGCTGGGCTATCTGGGCACGGATATGGTGCTTGACCGGCGCCATGGCCCGATGCTGCTCGAGCTCAATGCCCGACCGGGCCTCGCCATCCAGATGGCCAATGGCGAAGGACTGCGCAAGCGTCTCGAGCTGATCGAGCGTCAACCCGATGGCGTGCCTGTCGCGGAACGGGTAGCCTTCGCCCGCAAGCACTTCGCGCGCAGCAAGGAAGACGTGGCCAACGTCGGAATGGCCCCCATTCCTGAATGATGGCGTGACCGCAGAGAACAACGCCCCGTGACACGCGAGTGTCACGGGGCGTTTGCGTTCGCAGGACGAGACCCTCAACCTGGGTCCATGCTCAGCATCAGGCGGCTACCGGTCGGCACGACTGGCGAGCGATGGATCAGACCATGCCCCTCATTGCCGGGCCAGCATTCTCCCTTGAGCAAGGCTAGGCTTCCCGGGCGCAGCTCCCGAATCTGTTCCGGGTCCCGACAGATGTCCCGGTGTCCGGCAACGCCATGCCCCAGAGCCAGGCGATCGGCGGCCTGCTCCGGCAACCATTGCGTTCCGGGGCCCTCATAGGTCGTCACCAACCGGACCGGAATGCGATCCACATGAAAGCGTGGGCACATGGCGCTCTGGGTCATTTCCAGCCGCATGCCGATATCCTGCACGTCGAACAGCTCGCCGATGGCCTCTCCCAGCACATAGATATCCTCTATCAGCGCAGCCCCGGCATCCGGTGCGGGTAGGTAGCGCTCCAGCGCCTCACGCAGGTCATTGATAGGCCCGCGCCAGCGCATGCGCAGCGGGTAGGCACCCGAGGACTGAGCCTTGACCGCCATTTTCAATGCCGCATCGATGCGGCGCTGCATCACGGCCAGCGTCACCTCCGGGCGAAAGATCTCCCCGAGATCCAGCGCCTGCTCGCCGATGTGCCAGTGTGGTGTTGCCGAATCTTTCGAACCGCTCGCCGTGACAGCTGACTGGGCCAGCCTGCCGCCCTTCGCAGGCCGGGAAGCCGATGGTGTGTCATGAGAAGTGATCGGAGTGATCGGAGTGATCGAGTGCATGGTAAGCGCCTCGGTGGGTAGGCAAGAGGGAAATCACGCTCGTTATTGTTATGTTATAACATGTCTTTGCTGTGCAGTGACAACACTCTACCTTGCCGCTATCTGACAAGCCTGAGTCTGCATATGGCCCGAGACCGCCCAAATGCCCTAGAATAAGAGTCTGTTCATTGAGGTAACACGCTGATCTGATTCACTCTCAACGTGTCACTGGCCTCTCGTCATCCCGGATTCTCGATCCTCAGAATTCCCGACACCCAGGATTCTTCATGCCCGAGCAACTTTCGCTGATCGACCAGGCTGAACGCCAATGCCTGAAGCGTGGCGTGCGTTTCACCCCGATCCGGCGACGTGTGCTGGAATTGATCGCCAACAGTCATGGCGCACTCAAGGCATACGACCTCTTGGATCAGCTTGCCAAGGAACACGGTGCCGCCCGCCCGCCCACGATCTATCGCGCGCTGGATTTCCTGATCGAACAAGGCCTCGTCCATCGCATCGAATCGCTCAATGCCTTCCTTGCCTGCCACTGTCCCGAGCATCAGCACGGTTTCCAGCTGCTGATCTGCCGTGGTTGCGGGAGAGTCGAGGAGATGCACGACGATGATCTTGGCACTCGCCTTCTCGCCAGTGCAGATCGCCATGGTTTCACGATCGAACGCCAGACTGTCGAACTTGAGGGGCGTTGCCAGAAATGCGCCTCTCAGGTCGCTGACATGGTAGAAACCGCTCAGTGAATGGCGCTTGCGAGCGCTTTTGATACGATATAACATTTGCTTCCCACGGAGGACGTCACATGCTGGACATCCGCATTTCGCAGGCACAGGTCGTCAATGAAGGCACCATTTCCACTCTGGATGTGGGCATCAAGGACGGGCGTATCCATGCCATCGGCAGTGATCTCTCACATCTGGACGCGCGTGAAGTGATCGATGCTGCCGGCCGCCATCTGCTGCCGGGCATGATTGATGATCAGGTGCATTTCCGTGAGCCCGGCCTGACCGCCAAGGGCAATATCGCCACCGAGTCGGCCGCCGCCGTCGCCGGGGGTATCACGACCTTCTTCGACATGCCCAACGTCAAGCCGGCAACCCTGGACAGCGATGCGCTGGAGGCCAAGTTTGCCGTGGCGGCGGGTCGTGCGCATGCCAACCACGCCTTCTATCTGGGTGCCAGCAACGACAACCTGGAAGCGATCAAGACGCTGGATCCGAATCAGACCTGCGGCATCAAGATCTTCATGGGTGCCTCGACCGGCAACATGCTGGTCGATGATCCGGAGATTCTCGAAGGTATCTTCAAGCATGCTCCGACGCCCATCGTCACGCATTGCGAAGACACTCCGATGATTCTGGAGAACGAGGCGCGCTGGCGTGAGCGTTTCGGGGAAGACGTGCCCTTCTCCGAGCACGGTCTGATCCGTTCTCGCGAGGCCTGCATCAAGAGCTCACGCCTGGCGATCGACCTGGCCACTCGCAACGGCACCCAGCTGCATGTCCTGCACCTGACCACCGCTGAAGAGATGGCGCTGTTCAAGCCGGGCCCGATGGCTGGCAAGCAGATCACCGCCGAGGTCTGCGCGCATCACCTGTGGTTCAGCGATGCCGATTACGACACGCGTGGCAGCCTGATCAAGTGCAACCCGGCCGTGAAGACCGCCGAAGACCGTGCCGCCCTGCGTGCCGCCGTGATGGATGGTCGCATCGACATCATAGCCACTGACCACGCGCCGCATACCTGGGAAGAGAAGCAGAACCCCTACTTCAAGGCGCCTTCCGGTCTGCCGTTGGTGCAGCATGCCCTGCTGTCACTGCTGGATCAGGTTCAGGACGGCATCTACGACCTGGAAACCCTGGTACAGAAGACCAGCCACAACGTCGCGGATCGCTTCTCCATCGTCGATCGCGGCTATATCCGTGAAGGGGCGTTCGCGGATCTCGTGCTGGTCGACCTGAATGGCGAGACCAGCGTCACCCGTGACAACGTGCTCTACAAGTGTGGCTGGAGCCCCTTCGATGGCGTGACCTTCAAGGCACGCATCGATGCGACCTTCGTCAATGGCGTGAAAGCCTATGACGGCAAGACCGTCAACCCGGTGGCCAACGGCCAGCGTCTCTCGTTCAACCGCGGCTGATGGCGGTCCTGGCGTGTCGATCTTCGGCGCGCCTTGCCCGCATCATGCCGTGATCACTATCAGAAGGAAGTGGTGTCATGAGTATGCATGCGGGCTCTCCCCTGGCCTCTCGCCAAGTGTTCTGCGAAAAGCTGCTGTCCCGGATCCAGCGCACGCTGGGTTCGCGGGCTGCGCGTAGCCTGCCGTTGAGCGTGCTGGGTGCGCTTGCCGTTCTGGCGGCCCCCAACGCGCAAGCCGAAGACAGTGCGCCACTGCATGTCGCCGTCAGCGTGCCGCCTATCGAGTGGATGGTCGATCAGCTGGCCGGGGATCATGTCGAGATCACGACGCTGGTCAAACCGGGCAACAGCCCGCACACCTATGATCCGACCCCTCGCCAGGTGGCCGAGTTGTCGACGGTTCCCCTCTATCTCGCCATCGGCGTACCCTTCGAGCAGGTCTGGTTGCCGCGTCTCGAGAAGAACAATGCCGAGATGCAGGTCGTGCATCTGGAAGAGGGTCTCAACACGCGCCATTTCGGCAGTAAAGACGCTCATCATCATGATCACGGCTCCGACCATGACGAGCACGCGGGCCATGATGAGCATGAAGACCACGCAGACCATGCAGAGCATGACGAGCACGGCCATGAAGGCCACGCAGATCATGACGAGCATGGCCATGAAGACCACGCGGATCATGACGAGCACGCGGGCCATGATGAGCATGAAGACCTCGGCGAAGCCGACCCTCATCTCTGGCTGGATCCGCAGCGAATGCAGACCGTCGTCGAGCGCACTGCCAAGGTATTGGAAGCCCAGCTGCCTGAACATGCCGGTGAAATCGATGCCAATGAGCAGCGGCTGCTCAAGACCCTGAATGCGCTGGACACGCAGATCGCGCAGGCGCTGGCACCTTACAAGGGTCGCAACTTCCTGATCTTCCACCCCAGCTTCGGCTACTTCGCGGATCGCTACTCACTCGCGCAGCATGCCATTGAAGTCAGTGGTCGTGAGCCTACACCACGCGAGATGGCCACTCTGGTCACACGTGCCAAGGATGAGAATATCGGCACCATCTTCGTCTCGGGACAATTCTCCCAGACGGCCGCCAAGCGCATCGCCAGCTCGCTGGATGCCGAAGTCGCCGTGCTGGACCCGTTGGCCGAGGACTATCTCGAGAATCTAAAGCGTGCCACCGAAGCACTGAAAGCAGGCTTCGAGCGGACCGACAGTCAGTAATTTCTGGCCAGGTATTGCGCATGCGGCATGATCTTGCACAATGCTCTGCCCCATAAAAAAGTCAGACGGGCGCTCACGCGCCCGTCTGCGTTGCAAAGAGGTACCTCTCGTCATGGCCAGCCCCATCTCCGTCGCGCGCCGGCGCCCGGACAGCCATCCGGATGCACCAGCCACCGGGCGCAGTGTCGGTCCGGTATTTCGCCCGGTCCCGGCGGATGCACCGGATGCCATCGATATTCGCGGCGTGACCTTTCGTTATGGTGAGCAGGTCATTCTCGACGATGTCGACTTCCAGGTCGGCGCCCGCGAGATCGTGGGGCTGATCGGCCCCAATGGAGGCGGCAAGAGCACCTTGCTCAAGCTGGTGCTTGGCCTTCACAAGCCGGCAGCTGGGTGTGTCCGCGTGCTGGGGCGCACTCCCCAATCTGCCGCACGCCATATCGGCTATGTGCCACAGTTCGCCAATTTCGTGAAGCGCTTTCCGATCCGCGTGGAAGACGTCGTGCTGATGGGGCGCCAGGGACGCAAGCGTCAATGGGGCCCCTGGCCACGCGCGGATCGTGAGGCGATCGGTGCGGTACTGGAGGAAGTCGGTATCAGCCATCTGCGCCGCCGGCATATCGATGCCCTCTCCGGCGGTCAGCTGCAGCGTGTCCTGATAGCCCGGGCACTGGCGGCCGAGCCGCAATTGCTGCTGCTGGATGAGCCCACCGCGAGTGTCGACAGCGATGGTGAGCGTTCATTGTTCGAGCTGTTCAATCGGCTGGCCAATCGCATGAGCGTCGTGGTGATCAGTCATGATCTCGGCTTCATCAGTGATTATGTCGATCGGGTGGCCTGTCTCAACCGCAAGATGATCGTCCATGACACCGAGACCCTGACCGCCGAATCGATCGAGCGGCTCTACGGTGAACACGTCCAGATGATTCATCACCATCATTGATACGGCGGCCCGTGACAGGCTGCCTGGCGGGTTTCATTTCTTTCACGGCGCCTGCCCCGCGCTCTAGGCTTACAACACATGAATTTCATCACCGCCCTGGGCAGCCAGGACTTTCTTCAGAACGCCCTCTTCGCCGGCCTGTTGGCAAGCCTCGCGGCGGGCCTGGTCGGCCCCTATGTCGTGGTACGCCGCATCGGCTATCTGGCAGGCGGCATCGCCCACACGGTGCTTGCCGGCATGGGGATCGCCTACTTCATGGGGGCCAGCCCGCTCGTCGGTGCGTTCATCAGTGCCATCCTCGCGGCATTGCTGATCGGCTATATCAGCCTCAAGGGGTTTGATCAGGAAGACACCGTCATCGGTGCGCTGTGGGCCATCGGCATGGCCACCGGCATCCTCTTCATCAGTCAGACACCGGGTTACAAGGTCGATCTGATGAGCTATCTGTTCGGCAATCTGCTGCTGGTGCCCGCGGACGCCATCGGCACCCTGGCCTGGATGGTGGGTGGGCTGGCACTGGTGCTGCTGGTCGTGCACCGTCCACTGACGGCCGTGATCTTCGATGAAGAGTTCGCTCGCCTGCGAGGAGTGCCGGTCAAGACGCTCTATCTGCTGTTGCTGGTACTGGTCGCCATCACCGTGGTGTTGTTGCTGCAGGCCGTCGGGCTGATCATGGTGCTGGCATTGCTGTCACTGCCAGCCGCGCTGGCCGGCCATCATGCGCGCTCACTGGGCATGATGATCGTGATCGCGAGTCTGGCGGCCATGGCCTTCACCACCGGTGGTCTGGCGCTTTCCTGGCAGTTCGATCTGCCTGCCGGTGCCACCATCGTACTGGTGGCGGGGATCGCCTATCTGGTCTCGCTGATCTGGCGTAGCGCCCGTGGCGGTCTGCGCCGCTGAATCGCGGCTTGTTACACTGAGACTTCTTGAGATCTGGCCTCCGGACAGAAACGCTGCAACCTGCGCAGTGAACGTTGCGACGGGGCCAGCCTTCGATACAGCTTCTGCAAGGATATGGATTCAATGGCACAGGATGGACTGCTCAAGTCGCTGGAAAATGCACAGGTCGGCGAGAAGGTCGCGCTGGACACCCTGATGGCTGCCCTACCGTGGAATGGCGACGGGTTGATTCCTGCCATCGCCCAGCAGCATGACAGCGGCGAGATACTGATGATGGCGTGGATGAATGCCGAGGCATTGCGCGAGACGCTGACCACTGGGCGCGTGTGCTACTTCTCGCGCTCGCGCAGCAAGCTGTGGCGCAAGGGCGAAAGCTCCGGTCAGCAGCAGCATCTGGTCAGCACCCACCTTGACTGCGACGGTGACACCCTGCTGGTCAAGGTCGATCAGACCGGCCCTGCCTGCCATACCGGACGCAAGAGCTGCTTCTACTGGCGCCTTGACGCCGAAGGCGCAGAGATCACCGATGCACCGATCATTGATCCCGACACGCTGTATGGCAACGCCTGAGTCAGGTCAACGAGACCCCAATCCCCGCCCTGCTCGCGGCTCGCTATCGCGCGCGGTGACGGCTGGCATGACGCGCCTGCTCACCGGCCTGCTGCGCGGCTATCAGCTGGTGCTCAGCCCGCTGCTGGGGCCGCGTTGTCGCTTCTATCCCAGCTGCTCCAGTTATGGCCTCGAGGCCATCAAGGTGCATGGGCCGCTCAAGGGGTGCTGGCTGACAGTCAGACGCCTGTCACGCTGTCATCCCCTCGGTGGCCCCGGAGGAGTGGACCCCGTGCCGCCACGCAAGGAGCCATCGTCAGACTGCTGCGCGGGCAATGACCGCGACTCAGGCCCCACGCCCTGATGGTGTCGCACGCTCCTGCGAGCTGATTTGCGCATGTGAAGTTAAGTCGTGATATACTTCACATGTGAAAGGCGTCATGTGCGATGCCATCGTCAGTCAGCAGGAGAGCGCCATGTCCACCGCAACCGCCATCGATCGTGTGTCCCCGACCAGCCCCAGCGCGGGTCGCGTTGCCCTCAAGTCCTTCTTCAACATCATGGAGAAATGGCAATGCAGCGCTGCCGATCAACGCGTGCTGCTCGGCGGCATCGGCACCACCACCTATCACAAGTACCGCAAGCTGCCGGAAGTCCGCCTGCCCAATGACACCCTGGAGCGTATCTCCTACGTGATGGGGATTCACAAGGCGTTGCGCATCCTGTTCAGCAACACGCCTGAAATGACCCATGAATGGGTGCGCCGCCCCAATCGCGCCGCTCCCTTCAATGGGCAGAGCGCGCTCGACTACATGCTGGCCGGGCAGGTGGTATCACTGGCCGACACCCGTCGTTATCTCGACGGAGTGCGTGGATGAGCATGAGCGCCCTGCCCCAACCTGCCCTGACACTGCCTGACTGGCAGAACGCTTGGCGCGTCATCTCCAGCGCCTTCCCGCCCATCTCGGTGTTCGAGGATATTCTCGAGCCTGATGAGCTGGAGATGGCCTTCGCCATCGAGGCGCTGACCAATGATCGTCTGCGCGAGGAGGCCGGCGATCTGAACCGTGTCGCACCCGAGGATCGCATCAGCGGGCCGGGCTCCACACCGGTGATGGCGGCCTTCACTCACATCGGGCGCGCATCACGTTTCACCGATGGCAGCTTCGGCGTCTACTACTGCGCCAGTAGCCTGGACACCGCCATCAGCGAAACCCGCTTTCATATGGCACGCTTTCTGGCCGATACCGCGCAACCCAGCCAGGAAATGACGATGCGCAGTTACGTCAATCGCGTGACGCAACCCTTGCACGACATTCGCCAGGGATACGCAGAGCTATGCCAGCCGGACACGGCCAGCTACCCGGCCGGCCAGGCTTTCGCGGCGAAGATGAGAGATACCGGCAGTCATGGTCTGCTCTACCCCAGCGTCCGCCATGCCAAGGTTGAGTCCGATGCCGAATGCGCGGCCATCCTGCGTCCACCGGCGGTCAGCATCCCCATTCAGGGCCCCCACCTGCGCTACGTCTGGGATGGTCAGCAACAGGCCATGACGCATGTGCTGGAGGTCAAGGAGCACCGCTGAGCCTGTGACGACACTGCGAACCTCCCGCTGGGTCCAGTCAGCGCGTCATCGCAATGACAATCGCAATGACAAAGACGCCCGCCAGGCCTCTCGAGACATCTCGATCGGCATGGCGGGCGTCTTGGTTATCGTCAGGCCTCTTTTCTCGCCAGGCGTCAGGCGTTGGCGTGCAGCTCGGCAACACCGTAGATGCGCTTGAGCATTGCATGCAGGCCATTGGAGCGTGTCGGCGAAAGGTGCTTGTCGAGGCCGAGCTCAGCGAGGAAGGTCGGCTGAGTGGCGACGATTTCCTGCGGCGTCCGGTCGTTGTAGATGCGCAGCACCACGGCGATCAGGCCTGCCACGATGGCCGCATCCGAGGTGGCCTGGAAGTGCAGACGCTGCTCGCTGCCTTCACCACGTACGTCAGGATGAATCCAGACGTTGGACTGGCAGCCGTCGATCTTGGTCTCAGGCCCCTTCAACTCTTCCGGGTACTCCGGCAGCGCCTTGCCCATGTCGATGATGTACTGATAGCGGTCCATCCAATTGTCGAAGAAGCTGAATTCCTCGACCAGTTCCGCCTGCGCTTGTTGCGCGTCGCTCATGCTGACTCCCGATGATGTCACTGAAGAGTGTCTGAAAATATGCTGTCGGCCATGATAACGCCTGACTCCGACGGACGCACGGGAGGCGTGAAGCCTGGCGCCATGCCAGCAGTCACGCCTCCTCCTCAGGGGTAGCCGTCGTCGTCGCCAGCGAGTGCCTTGCCATCTGCTGCTGCCACTCGCCGTCTTCGGCATGCAGGTAGCGAGAGGTGGTATCCAGCCGTGAGTGTCTGGCGGAGCGAGACAGGAAACGCAGCTCTACCCCGGCCTGTGCCTGGTGGGTAATGGCGGTGTGACGCAGCCAGTGCGGGCTTGCCTGGTCGAGCGTGCGTGCCATCAGCTCGCTGGCGTCGCCGGGGCGCTCCGTTCGCTGGCGCATATCGTGGGCGGCCTGGGTAAACGTCTGCTTGATCAACCGGTAGAGCTGATTGTCGCCCAGAGGGGTCGTGCCATCCAACCGCGCGAGCAGAGGCAGTGAATCATCAGCGGGCAGTGCCTGTGGCAAGTCACTCAGTCCACGCAGGCGTCGCCAGCGCACCAGGGCCTCGAGCATCGGGGGCGGCAGCGGAATCTCGGCCAGCTTGGCACCCTTGCCTATCACTCGCCACCACCACTGGCCTTCCCGCTTGATGATATCCCCCATTCTGGCGGCGGCCATCTCGGCGATACGCGGCGCCATCAGGTAGGCAAACGCGAACAGAAACCGCTGGCGCTCCGCGATGAATCGCTCCCGCGACACCTCGCGCTCGAGGGAGGCACTGCCGGCTGTCGGTACGTGACAACGCATCTCATCACAGCGCGCCTCGATACGCCCCCACAACCAATCCCATAGCGGACGCTCGAGATAGCGCTCGATGCGCAGCGTGCGATTGTCCATGCGCCGCTTGTCACGCATCAGCCGGAAAGGATTGCGCGCTAGATAACCGGCCTCGATCAACCAGGCATAAAGCCCCTGCAGGATCACCAGACTCTGGCGGCGGCTGGCCGGAGCCAGCGGCCCGCGAAAGGGCCGCCACTCGGGGTGCCTGCGGGCACGCACACTGCCAACCCAGACCTCCGCTGGCTGAGGATTGGCCAGAAAGGCCTCGAAGTGCTCGAGCCGCTCACGATCCAGACTTGCCAGGGCGGCGTCTCTCCCCTGCTCACCTTCCGCCCTGAGCCACAGAAGCAGACGCTCTGCTTCCTTGCGATAGGCGCGCAGGGTCTGCGGGCTGTGGCGATATTCATTGAGCCACGCCGCCACGGCTTCAATGTCCGTCTGCGCCTTGATGAGTGCAGCGTCGCCACTCTGCGTGACGGCTGCAGTGCTGGTGGTATTGGCCAGCTCGCCCTCAAGGCGCCCGATCAACGCGGTCATGCCACCGTGTGCGCCCTTCTCCACTGTCTCGACTCCTGTCGCGTTGCCTGGGGGCTGATTGTGACGTTACGGCCATGATAATTCAAGATAAGGCGCGTAATCATGAATTATGACCATCAAGGGTAACGTAAATTACGTATTACGTAATATGTAATTATCTTTATCCCAAGCAGACGAGCCGCTACAATGACGCTAAGCGGCCAGAAGCCTGTCTAAAGGGGAGCCCGCGAGAGCACAGGGAAGATTTCTTGTGCATATCACGCAGAATCCTGACCAATGGAGTGGTAGTGAACGTCACTTCGTGGCGTAATGGCCGCTGAGCATCAACTTCAGAATACGGACGGAGATTCCCATGGCGCGCATTGGCGTCCAGTACGAGGATGTACAACGAGCGATAGAATCCTTGATGGCACGTGGTGAAGCGCCCAGCGTGCAGAAGATTCGGGAAGTGCTGGGGACCGGCAGCTTCACCACCATCAGCGATCATCTGCGCGAATGGCGCCAACGTCGCGCCGAGAAACGTGATGAGCCTCTGACCCAGGCGATGCCGGATAGTCTGACGGAGACACTGGCCACGGTATGGAGTGAAGCCCAGTCTCTGGCCAACGAGAGCCTGGCGCACTATCGGCAGGAAGCTGACCGCCAGGCCGAGGCAGCCCGTGAGGCCGAGGCACAGTCACAGCGGCGCGCAGAGGATGCGGAGCAGCGGCTCAGTGCACTCACGGAGCAACTGGCGGGAGTACAGGCGCGTCTCGAGGAGCGCGTGCAGACACTGGCGACCTTGACCAGTGAGCGCAAACAATGGCAGCAATTGCAGGAGAAGCTCGAGAAGCGCCTGACGCTTGCCCAGGAAGATGTCACCGCACTCGAGCGGACACGCGAGCATGACCATGAGCGCCATCAGCAGCTGGTGCAGCAACAGGAAAGCGAATTCAAGGAGCGCCTGGCGCAGGAAGAGTCTCGTCACGAGGCCAGTGAGACGCGCCTGATGAAGCTGCTCGATGATGCGCGCCTGGAGAAGCAGGAGCTGGACAAGCAGCATCGCCGCCGCCACGAGCAGCTCGAGAAGCGCGTGGAACGCCTGGATGCCCAGACGGCGGAGCAGCGGAAGTTGCTTCAGGAAGAGGAACGTCGTCGCTTCGAGGAAACCACGCTACGACAGCAGCGCGATGTGGAGCTCAAGGATCTGCGCTCTCAGCTGGAGCAGTCCATGGCGGAACAATCTCGTCTGGAGGCACAGCTGAGCCAGATCACGCATGAAAACAAGTTGCTCAAGGAGCGCCTGGCCTTCGCGCCGCTTCCTCCCTTTGTGTGTTGATGTTCCTGCAACGTCTGCTGAGGTTGCTGCAACACTCACACCAATAAAAGACGCCACCCTCAGGGGTGGCGTTTCGCTTGGAGGATGGCGCGTTCCCGCACCTCAGGATTCACGTCATACCATGCTCACCGCTGTCGAGAAATCTACAGCAGTTCTTCCGCCACCAGTGCCAGACGCGAACGCTCGACACACTTGAGCGTGACGTGACCGGCATGCGGCCAATTGGCGAAGCGTTGCACTGCCACCGCGAGACCACAGGTATTGGCCGTCAGATAGGGTGTATCGATCTGCCCGACATTGCCCAGCAGCACGACCTTGGTGTTGGCACCAGCCCGGGTCAACAGCCCTTTCAATTGTTTCGGTGTCAGGTTCTGGGCCTCATCGATGATCAGGAAGGTGTCGCTGAGGGTTCGCCCCCGCATGAAGGACGGCGAGCGAATCTGGACACGGTTGCCAATCCAGGCACGGGTGGCCTCCTCGTTCCACGCGCTGGTGCCTTCGCCTTCCTTGCGCAGCAGGTTGTCCATGTTGTCGTGGAAGGCGCCCATCCACGGCGACATCTTCTCTTCCTCGGTCCCGGGGAGAAAGCCGATCTCTTCCCCCATGGCGATCGGCGCACGCGTGAAGATGATACGTTCGAAGCGTTTCTTCTCCAGAGTCTGCTCAAATGCCGCCGCCAGGGTCATGTAGGTCTTGCCTGTCCCGGCACTCCCGGCAATCGAGACCATGTCGACGCTCTCATCCATCAACAGATTGAGCGCGAAATTCTGGCGACTGTCATGGGCATTGACGCCCCAGGCGCTCCGCTCGTTGCGGAAATCCTGCAATACCTCAAGGCAGGCGTGATCATTGTCCAGCTCGCGCACGATGGCCTCGAAGCTGGCACCACGATCACAATCCGCGATCAACATTCCCGGATACCAGTCCTTGGGCATCTGGCCGGCGAGGGTGTAGAAGGTGCGATGATTCTCTCGACTGACGGTGACATCCACCTGCAGGTCATCCCATACGCCCTGACCGTCAGGCCCAGCCTCGTGATAGAGCTTCACGCCCTCGATCATGGCATCGCTGTCACTGAAGGCGCGATCCGTCAGATAGTCCTCGACGGCCATGCCCAGTGCCGCTGCCTTGATGCGCAGATTGATGTCCTTGGTCACCAGGATGACGGATGCATCCTGACTGCGCGCCGCGAGACTGCGTGTCTCGGCAAGAATGCGGTTGTCGGCGCTTGCCTCGCTCTGATCGATGCTACCGGAGAGAAAATGAAGATTGCCGGCGCCATTCAACGAGCCCGGCAGTGGAATACCTCGCAGAATCTCCTGTGGTGTGATGTCGGCGGTGAGATCAGACAGAGTGCGGCTGATCTGGCGAGCAGTGTGGGCAATTTCCTTGTGGCCATTCTTGTGCTTGTCCAGCTCCTCCAGCACCGTCATCGGAATGACGACATCGTGCTCGTCAAACTGGAAGATGGCGGAGGGGTCGTGTATCAGCACGTTGGTATCGAGGACGTACAGACGACGGGACTGCTTCTCGACTCTTACCATTGGCGACATGCCTTCCGTTGGGGTGTGCCCTTTGAAGCTATCACGCTGAATATGTCGAGGATGTTTCAATTTGGCGCTCGATTTCACGCACAGGGTGCTGACAGGTCACGCAACGCAGGCGCATAATCTGTCCCCGGCTCTGCTGGCCGCACTCTATCTGCTGTCCGTCACGGGCCATGTTGCCGGCCTTCCTGCCGAGCATCTCGTGCAGCCATGAGCACTCAGCCACTGGGCTCTCTCCACTCTTCATGTGCCAGATTTCATTTGCCAGACATCCCCTGCCGCAGATCGTCAGACAACCGCGTCGCCAGGAGCGCTGCGGAAGGACAGATGAAAAAAACCGCCCCTGACGATGTCAGGGGCGGTTTTTCATTGGCGGGTGCACAATGTCACGGGTCTCGATCGTTCAGACCCCGAAACATCAGGCAGTGACACTTTCGCGACGGCGACGGCGCACCTGCAACCAGCCGATCAACCACAACAGCACGATGGCTGGCAGCATCGCGATTTCCTTCGGTGGACGTTCAGCGGTCTGCTGGATGCCATCGATGGTGAAATCGAAATCGATACCGGCCTGCTGTGCCACGCTACCGTATTCCACCATGCTGACCAGCACCTGCTTGTCGCTGATATCCAGCGTCAGACCGACATCGCTCAGGCGCGCTTCGCCACTGTCGGCATCCGACACCGGCAGCAGCACGGTCTTGGAGACCTCATCGCCATCCAGATTGATGCCTGACACATGAATCGGCAGCTTGCTGTCGACCGGTGCCTCCTCCATCAGGGTCTCGATCTGCTGCGGAGCCGCCATGATGACTGGCGGATAGACCATGTCCCACCAATAGCCCGGACGGAACAACGTGAAGGTGATCAGCAGAAGGCCGATGGTCTCGTACCAGCGGGTACGCGTCAGCCAATAACCTTGCGTGGCCGCCGCGAAGACCAGCATCGCCGCGACCGCCGAGGCGATGGTGATCGCCAGATGCCAGTAGCTATCGATGTTCATCAGCAACAGGTTGGTGTTGAAGATGAACATGAAGGGCAGGATCGCGGTGCGGATGTCATAGGTGAAGCCCTGGATACCGGTCTTGATCGGGTCTGACTTGGCGATGGCCGCCGCTGCGAAGGCGGCCAGACCCACCGGTGGCGTGTCATCTGCCAGTATCCCGAAGTAGAACACGAACAGGTGCACGGCGATCAGCGGCACGATCAGGCCGTTCTCGGCGCCCAGATTGACGATGACCGGCGCCATCAGCGTGGAGACCACGATGTAGTTGGCCGTGGTGGGAAGCCCCATGCCCAGAATCAGACTGATCACGGCAGTGAAGATCAGGATCAGCATCAGGTTGCCTGCCGAGATGAACTCGACGAATGCCGTCATCTTGAGCCCGAGCCCGGTCAGGGTCACGGTACCGACCACGATACCGGCCGCCGCCGTGGCGACACCGATCCCGATCATGTTCTTGGCACCGATGACCAGACCATGGAACAGGTCCTCACCGCCACGCTGGGTTGCCCCCCCCAGATTGCCTTCCTTGCGGAAGATCGCGACCAATGGGCGTTGGGTCACGGTGATGAAGATCATGAACAGCACCGCCCAGAAGGCGGAAAGCCCCGGCGACATGCGCTCGACGGTCAGACACCACACCAGCACCACGACCGGCAGCAGGAAATAGAGACCGACCTTGACCGTCGGGCCCACCGGCGGCAATTCATCGATGTCCCCTTCCTCCAGCGGAGGGAAGCAGGCGGAATAGGCGATCAGGCCGACATAGGACGCCAGTAGCAGCGGCAGCACGATATAGACCGCACCATCACCCGCCAGACCCTTGATCCAGCCGATACCGTAATAGACCACCAGCGTGAGCACGCCCATGCCGATGAAGACGGTCAGGAAGGTCAGCATCGAAGCCATCAGGCTGGTCTTGTGCGTCCGCTTGAGGCCTTCCATGCCGGCCTTGCACGCTTCCAGGTGCACGATGTAGATCAGCGCGATATAGGAGATCAGTGCAGGCAACAAGGCATGCTTGATGACATCCAGATAGGGGATGCCGACATATTCCACCATCAGGAAGGCGGCAGCGCCCATGATCGGAGGTGTCAGCTGGCCGTTGGTGGAGGCTGCCACCTCGACGGCGCCTGCCTTGGTGCCAGGGAAGCCGACCTTCTTCATCAACGGGATGGTGAAGGTCCCGGTGGTCACGACGTTGGCGATGGAAGAGCCGGAAATGATCCCCGACAGGCCAGACGCCACCACGGCAGCCTTGGCCGGTCCGCCGCGCATGTGACCGAGCATCGAGAAGGCCATGCGGATGAAGTAGTTGCCGGCACCGGCGCGTTCAAGCAAGGCACCGAACAGCACGAACAGGAAGACGAAGTCGGTGGAGACACCCAGCGCGACACCGAAGACCCCTTCCGTGGTCAGCCACTGATGCCCCAGAAGCTTGTTGAGACTGGCCCCGGCATGCGCGATGACATCGGGCATGTAGGCGCCAAATAGACTGTAGAGCAGGAAGACGGTGGCGACGACCGCAAGCGGCGGCCCGAGCGCGCGACGGGTCGCTTCCAGCAGCAACAGGAGGCCGATGCCCGAGAACACGAGGTCCGTCGTGGTATAGGCACCCGCTCGTCGCGCCAGTTCGTCACTGAAGATGAGCACGTAGGCCACGCCCGCCACGGCGAATATCGCCAACGCCCAGTCATACAGAGGAATACGATTGGCGGGCGCGCCCTTGTAAGCGGGATAGGCCACGAACGCCAGCGAGATGGCGAAGCAGAGATGGACGGCTCGCGCGGTGTCGGAGTTCAGCAGCGACAAGGGCGAGGCGTGATAGAGCTGGAAAAGAGACCAGGCAAGCGGGATCAGCCACATGAAATGGCGCCCCACGAAGCCTTCCGGATGACGCCCGCCGACCTCCGATTCGAGCATCTTCTGCACTTCTGCATCATGATCCGTCTCGGCGCCAGGCGCAGAGGACGGCGGTGAAGATTGAGTTTTGGTCATTTTTTATGATCCGATCAACGCGAGTCAGGCGATGGTTGGCAGGCATCATCAGGAAACGGCATCTACGTCTACCCGCCATGTTCCCGACCCAGGATGACGCTGCACAGCCACATGCTTATCAAGCAGGTTACATCTTCAGTATGTCCGGCCTGACGGATGTTTCCATTAATTGGCTGAATCAGGACGATATTTCCTGACTCAGCGCCGAGCGACGCTCGGGGTACCACCTTTCCCACCTGCTCACCGCTGAGACCGACGGGGATGAGTCATGCGCCTTGCTGCATCACCAGACCCGCCGGCGGCAGCCATCCATTGGCCATGCAGGAGCTGCGACTCATGAGGACGACGAGTCACGAAGGTGAGGTCTTTACAACGGTTCCTGCACAAGCACGGAGACCGCAACATGTGCGGTCTCCGTGGTGAAGCCTGGTCAGCCTGCGACAGGCAAGCGAGTCAACCGCATCACTCGCTCAGCAGGCCCGCTTCCTTGTAGTACTGCTTGGCGCCATCGTGCAGCGGAGCTGTCAGCGATGCACTGACCATCTCTTCCTTGTTCAGCACCTGGAAGGCCGGGTGCAGACGCTGGAACTGATCGAAGTTGTCGAACACGGCCTTGACCACCTCATAGGCGACACGATCTTCCACTTCGGTGCTGGACACGATGGTGGCGCGCACCCCGAAGGTGGTGACGTCGTCATCGTTGCCGCGATACATGCCGCCCGGGATGGTGGCGACCGAGAAGTACGGCTTCTCGTCGACCAGCTTGGTGACCGCGTCGCCGGTGACGTTGACCAGAGTCGCGTCACAGGTGGTAGTGGCTTCCTTGATGGAACCGGACGGGTGACCCACGACATAGACGTAGCCGTCGATCTTGTTGTCGCACAGCGCGGAGGACATCTCAGAAGCCTTGAGCTCGGATGCCACCGAGTAGACGCTGGTGTCCTTGTCCTGGGAAGACAGCAGGGTGTCGATGGTGGAGCGCTGACCGGAACCCGGGTTGCCGATGTTCATGCGCTTGCCTTCCAGCTGATCGAACTCGGTCACGCCACTGTCCTTGCGGGCAACGACGGTGAACGGTTCCGGGTGCAGGGAGAACAGGGAGCGCAGTTCCTTGTTGGGGCCGAAGTCCGCGAAGTCACCCTCGCCTTCATAGGCGTTGTAGTGGGCATCTGACTGAGCGACGCCCATGTCCAGCTCACCGGTACGAATGCTGTTCAGGTTGTAGCCTGAACCACCCGTGGACTCGACGCTGCAACGAATGCCGTGTTCCGCCTTGCCACGATTCACGAGGCGGCAGATGGCACCACCGGCCGGATAGTAGACGCCGGTGACACCGCCGGTGCCGATGGTCACGAAGGTCTGCTCCGCGGCGCTGGCGCCACCGGAGATCCCCATCAGGCCAAGACCTGCGGTCGCGACCGCCGCTGTCAACGACTTCTTGATCATGGTCATCTTGAAACTCCCTTTGCTGGCTTGTTATTGGTGTTGCCGTCTTGCATCCCGGCTGAATACTGCGAAGGTGACAACCTGATCACCGCATTGCATGACAAGGTTGATATTTCAGCAACTTGTGGATGCTCGACGCTGAGATGAGATTAGCATAGCTGATGTCTCTGGTACGTAACGGAAAAGCTTTATGCTACGAAAGGTGTATGCGCTGGCAAGATCATGTGGTGACCTGAACTGGCAGACAAGAAATTCACTGGTCAAGCGCCCTTCGCGCATAAAAAAACGCCCCGCGGTGATGCCGCGAGGCGTTTTTTCAAGCTGGCGATCGCTGACGAGTGTCAACGAATGGTAACGCTGCCCATGGAATAGCCCAGAGCTTCCTCACCGTAGCCTGCATGGGGCGTCAAGTGCGGGTCACGCTGCGCATGGTCACGAATTCTTCGGCAGCGGTCGGGTGGATACCGACCGTCAGGTCGAAGTCGGTCTTGGTCAAGCCAGCACGTACGGCAATGCCGATGCCCTGCATGATCTCGCCTGCCTCATCCCCCACCATGTGGACGCCGACGACCTTGTCGGTTGCATCATCGACGATCAGCTTCATCAGACTACGCTCGTCACTGCCGGACAGCGTGTGCTTCATCGGGCGGAAATCGGCGGTGTAGACACGGATGCTGTCGAACTTCTCGCGCGCCGCTTCCTCGCTGAGGCCGACGGTGCCGATGTTGGGGTGACAGAACACCGCCGTCGCGATGGTGTCGTAATCCAGGCCACCGACCACGCCATCCCCGAAGTGTGCGCGAACCAGATGCATGGCCTCTTCCAGCGCAACCGGCGTGAGTTCCGGCCCGCCGGTGATGTCACCGAGTGCCAGGATGGAAGGCGTGGTGGTCTCGAAGCGCTCATTGACGCGCACGGTACCGTCGGCATTCAGCTCGACATCGACATTCTCGAGCCCGAGACCATCGATGTTCGGCTTGCGACCGGTCGCGGCGAGAATGCAGTCGACTTCCAGCACCTGGCCATCGCTGAGGCTGACCTGATAGACATCGCCCTGCTTGTCGATGGACTGCACGGTGGTGTTGAAGTGCAGGTTGACGCCCTTCTTGGCCATCTCGTCACGCGTGAAGGCACGCACTTCATCGTCAAAGCCCCGCAGGAACAGCTCGCCGCGATAGCTCAGATGCGCCTCGGCTCCCAGGCCATTGAAGATGCTGGCGAACTCGACGGCGATGTAGCCGCCGCCAATGACGAAGAAGCGCTTGGGGAACTGCTCAAGATCGAAGATGCGGTTGGAGTCCAGCGCATGCTCACGGCCCGGGAAGTCCGGCAGGAAAGGCCAGCCACCGGTGGCCACCAGAATCTTCGCGGCGGTATAGCGCTTGCCGTTGACTTCGACGGTGTTGGCATCGGCGATCGTGGCACGGCCGTCGATCAGCGTGGTGCCGGAGTTGTTGAGCATGTTGCGGTAGATGCCGTTCAGGCGCGTGATCTCGGCGGTCTTGCGATCTCGCAGAGTGGCCCAGTCAAACCGGGGAGCCTCGCCGATGTTCCAACCGAAACCTGCGCTGTCCTTGAAGGAATCATGGTAGTGAGCCGCATAGGAGTAGAGCTTCTTCGGCACGCAACCCACGTTGACGCAGGTGCCGCCGAGATAGCGATCTTCCGCGACGGCAACGCGTGCACCGGTGGCTGCGGCAGTACGCGCTGCACGCACACCGCCGGAACCGGCGCCAATGACGAACAGGTCGAAGTCAAACTGGCCTGTCACAGGCTGTTGGGTCTGATCGGACACGGGAATCTCCTTGGTAAATTGGCCACATGGTATCAGGAGTCATGCCCCTCGGCAGCCCCATGACGTGGGCCGCGGTCATCCGCCATCGTGACTGCTGGTTGACCCTGCAGGTCATCGCGCGGTAAAAATACCAATGATGTTAGACAAAAGTTACAACATGCGCCGCTCACGATGGCCTGCGATGTTGACGTATTGCATTGCAGAGGGCCTGGCGGCGGCAAGCATGTCTGTACAACATCTTCCCCTGCCCCGTCATCCTGATAAATGGTCCCCTCGCCATGAGCAATATTGAAAAGCTGTTGGAGCAGAACAAGGTCTGGGCCGAGTCCATGACCGAGCGCGATCCTGACTTCTTCAAGCGACTCTCCGACCAGCAGAATCCGGACTATCTGTGGATCGGCTGTTCCGACTCACGCGTCCCCGCCAACCAGATCATCGATCTCCCGCCGGGTGAAGTCTTCGTTCACCGCAACGTCGCCAACCTGATTCACTACAACGACATGAATGCGTTGTCAGTGATCCAGTACGCCGTGGATGTCCTCAAGGTCGAGCACATCATGATCGTCGGCCATTACGGTTGTGGTGGTGTACGCGCTGCCATCACCGGCGGGGACAACGGCATGGTGGACTACTGGCTGCACAGTCTGCGCGAGCTCTACAACCTTCATCACGCCGAGCTCAAGGACTTGCCGCTGGACGAACAGGTCGACCGCATGTGTGAGCTGAATGCGCGCTCTCAGGTACAGAACCTGGCGCGTACCAAGATTCTCCAGCGTGCCTGGGAGCGCGGTCAGAATCTGCAGATCCACGGTTGGGTCTATGGCCTCTCGGATGGTCGCGTCAACAACCTGGAGTGCACCATCAGCGGTCTCTCCCAGGTGCCGAACCTCTATCGGGTTGACCGCCTGACGCCTGTCGCCGGCAGCAATGAGTAATTGAAATGAGTAAGTGAGCAGGCGCACCCTGCTCTGCCTCCACGCCTGAGGCTTCTCGGCTCGCCAGCGGTGCGCCACCACACGCCTTCCTTTCGGGAGGCGTGTCACGTTGCAGCGTTGATTTCGGGTGTATGACGCCCGCGAAATTGCGCACAATGACTAGACCTTAGTCGCGAATCAAGCCTCGCACCAGAACGGTGCATCTCATCGTTTCCTTCCAGGCAATCTCGGATTCCTCGTCCGGGAACACCGCCTCGTCAAGAATTTCCCCGCCGTCATCTCCGCAAGACAGGCTCCGTCGTCTGCCCGACTCGCGAGAGGACACGATGGCGTGGCTCTCTTGCCACCTTTCGATGAGCCAGGATGCATATCGCCATCAAGCCATTGAATTGAATAAGAATATCCCTTCAACCGCCTTTGTCGGGATGCCATCATCAGTCACGCTCTCCCCACGTGACACAGGCAAGAGACTTAACCAACCGTCCTGAACGACACTTGCCATCGTCCAACGAACGCCATGCAAGACGCCCTTGCCTCGTGATGCACCAGCAACGTGTGTGTTGCGCTTTTGTCGACACCGCTATTCACGGCCTGAATCTGGCTAGTCAACATTTCGATTGTCTCTGTGCGGCGTGTCTCACTACTGTGAAAGCGCATCCTTGCGTGTCGCCCTGAGGGAGACAATGCGAAGAGAGCCACAAGAACAACCAAACATCACAAGTAAAGGGAAGCTCATGACCCGTCAGAATGCCTTCCAGTCCCTCTTCCAAAAGAAGACCCTGTGCGCGCTGATCGGCAGCGCGACATTGGCCATGGCGACACCAGCCCTGGCCGAAGATGTCACCTTGCGCATGGCCTACGACGCAGATCCGGTCACGCTCGATATCCACGAGCAACTCTCCGGCGGCACTCTGCAGCTGTCGCACATGGTCTATGACCCGCTGATTCGCTGGAACAAGGACCTGGGCTTCGATGGCCGTCTGGCCAAGAGCTGGGAGCGTGTCGATGACAACACCATGCGCTTCCATCTGCGCGAAGGCGTCAAGTTCCATTCCGGCAATGACTTCTCCGCCAAGGATGTGGTCTGGACCATCGAGCGCCTCAAGAAGAGTGCTGACTTCAAGGCCATCTTCGCACCGTTCACTGACGTCAAGGCAGTGGATGACTACACCGTGGATCTGGTGACCGACAAGCCCTTCCCGCTGGTGCTGAATGCCGCCACCTACATCTTCCCGATGGACAGCAAGTTCTATTCCGGCGAGACCGAAGACGGCAAGGCCAAGGATGAGATCGCCAAGGCCGCCAACACCTTCGCCTCACGCAACGAGTCCGGTACCGGCCCCTACAAGGTCACTGACCGTCAGCAGGGCGTGAAGATCAGCTTCGAACGCTTCGAGGATTACTGGGATACCGAATCCCCGGGCAATGTCGACGACATCGTGCTGACGCCGATCAAGGAAAACGCCACCCGTGTCGCGGCGCTGCTCTCCGGCGACATGGACTTCATCGCGCCGGTACCGCCGACCGATCTGGAACGCATCCGCAAGCAGGACGGCGTGCACCTGGTCGAAATGGGCGGCACCCGCATCATCACCTTCCAGATGAACCAGGAACGTGTCGAAGCCTTCAAGGACAAGCGTGTCCGTCAGGCGGTCAACTACGCCATCAATCAGGAAGGCATTGCCCAAAAGCTGATGAAGGGCTTCGCGACCCCCGCCGCCCAGATGTCGCCGGATGGCTATCAGGGCCACAATCCTGAGCTGACACCGCGCTATGACGTGGCCAAGGCCAAGGAGCTGATGAAGGAAGCCGGTTACGAGGATGGCTTCGAGATCAGCATGATGGCACCCAACAACCGCTATGTGAACGACGCCAAGATCGCTCAGGCCGTCGCCTCGATGCTGGCCAAGATCAACATCACGGTAGACCTCAAGACCCTGCCCAAGGCCCAGTACTGGCCGGAATATGATGCACGTGCGGCCGACATGATGATGATCGGCTGGCACTCGGATACCGAAGACAGCGCCAACTTCTTCGAATTCCTGACCTTCTGCCCGGATGCCGACAGCGGTGTCGGTCAGTACAATTCCGGCAACTACTGCAACCCGGACGTCGACAAGATGGTCACCGAGGCCAACCTGGAGACCGACACCGAGAAGCGCGCCAAGATGTTGCAGGCTGCCGAGAAAGCCGTCTACGACGATGCTGGCTTCGTGCCGCTGCACTGGCAGAACCTTGCCTGGGGCGCGCGTGATGGCGTCAACATCGAGCCGGTCCTCAACGTGATGAACTTCCCGTACCTGGGTGATCTGGTCATCGACCAGGACTGATCCCACGCCGTGAGTGAGTGAGCAACAGGCACTGAACCGTCTTGCATCGTCCAGTGCCATGTTCCTGGCCACGCACCCCTCGCGACAGGCAAGTCAGGCAACCGGAGATAGGCAACGTGAGCTCTCTGGTTGCCCTGCTTGGCTGAAGGCGACGACTTACCCCCGCTTGTTCCTTCCCCTTGGTCATCGCCTCTCGGTGATGGGTTGGGGAGCCTGTGCCCGATGACAGGCCAGCGACAGGCGGGACTCCTGACACCCAGCGCGATTGGCCAGCCAGACCAGGCCGCCGCGCGCGAGACCGTGATGTTCACGAGGAAGGTGGCGATCCATGATTGCCTTTCTGATCAAACGCCTGATGCACGCCGTACTGGTCATGTTCGTGATCAGCATCATCAGCTTCGCCATTCAGGACAACCTGGGCGACCCGCTGCGCGAGATGACCGGCCAGGCCGTGTCAGAAGCCCAGCGTGAAGTCATGCGCGATGAAATGGGGCTCAACGACCCCTTCATCACCCAATATCTGCGTTTTGCCGGCAATGCCCTGCAAGGGGATCTCGGCACCTCGTATTTCTACAAGCAGCCAGCGACCGAGGTGATACTCAAGCACCTGCCCGCCACGCTGGAACTGGTGATGGCCTCGAGCCTGATCATCATCCTGCTCTCTGCCCCCATCGGCGTGTTCGCGGCGATCCGCCCACGCAACTGGCTGTCACGCCTGTTCATGGGCACCTCGATCATCGGAATCTCGGTGCCGGTGTTCCTGACGGCCATCGTGTTGATCCAGCTGTTCGCCATCGGCGTCACGGTGGACTGGTTCCCCGGTGATACCCTCTGGGGCAGTGTGCTGAACGGCATGCTCTCCACCGATGGCGGCATGCCCTCCTACGGGCGGGGTGAGCTGGTCCATGTGGCAGGCCCCTGGTCCAGCGGCTTCTTCACCGCCGATGGCCTCTGGCATCTGGTACTGCCGGCCATCTCGCTGGCCTCGATCATGCTGCCGCTGTTCATCCGCCTGATTCGCGCCGAGATGATGGAGGTCCTGCAGTCGGACTACATCAAGTTCGCGCGTGCCAAGGGGATCGGCCTCAAGCGCATCTACTTCCTGCATGCACTGAAGAACACCATGCTGCCGGTGATCACCGTCGGCGGCGTGCAGATCGGCACCATGGTGGCCTACACCATCCTGACCGAGACCGTCTTCCAGTGGCCGGGCATGGGCCTGATGTTCCTCGAGGCCATCACCCGCTCCGACATTCCGCTGATCGTGGCCTACCTGATGATGGTCGGCGTGATCTTCGTGATCACCAATACGCTCGTCGACCTGATCTACGGTCTGGTCAACCCCACCGTCAAGCTTGCGGGGAAATCGGCATGAGCCATTCCACTTCCGAGACCCATACGCCCGTCACTCCGAAGACCAGCTCCATCGCGGTCCCCGGACGCTGGCAGCGCTTCCGTGAGTCCTATCTGGTCTACAGCTTCAAGCGTGACTGGATGGCCCAGGCCTGCCTGCTGGTCTTCATCGCCATGGTGCTCGGGGCCTTTCTCGCCCCGTGGATCGCCCCGGCGGACCCCTATGACCTGGCCACCATCGACATCATGAACTCGGAGCTTCCGCCGGCGTGGATGGCGGGTGGTGATCCGGCCTTCCTGCTGGGCACCGATGCCCAGGGGCGGGATCTGCTCTCCACCATTCTGTACGGCACGCGCGTGTCGCTGCTGATCGGCTTCGGTGCCGTGATTCTGCAGGCGTTGCTCGGCGTGACCTTCGGGCTGCTGGCGGGCTATCTGGGGGGACGTGTCGATGCCTTCCTGATGCGCATGGCGGATATCCAGCTGTCGTTCTCGACCCTGATGGTGGCCATCGTGGTGGGTGCCATCATCAAGGCGACCTTCGGTGGCGCCGCCTTCTCGGACTATGCGCTGATCCTGCTGATCCTGATCATCGGGCTGGCGGAATGGCCCCAGTATGCGCGCACCGTCAGGGCATCCGTGCTGGCGGAGAAGAGCAAGGAATATGTCGATGCCGCACGGGTGATGGGCTTCCGCTCCCGCCGCATCATGTTCCGCCACATTCTTCCCAATACCCTGTCGCCGATCTTCGTCATCTCCACCGTGCAGATCGCCAACGCGATCATCTCGGAGGCGGCGCTGTCCTTCCTCGGGCTCGGCATGCCGGAAACCCAGCCGTCACTGGGCTCATTGATCAAATCCGGCTTCGACTATCTGCAGTCAGGCAGCTGGTGGATCACGCTGATTCCCGGTGGCGTGCTGATTCTGCTGGTACTGGTGATCAATCTGCTGGGCGACTGGCTGCGTGACGTGATGAACCCCCGCCTCTACAAGGGCTGAAGCCGCGAGGAATCAAGACAATGGCATTACTTGAAGTCAACCACCTCGATGTCCGCTTCGCCATGCGAGGCGGCGAGGTCCGCGCCCTGCGCGACGTCAGTTTCACGCTGGAACGCGGCGAACGCCTGGGCATCGTGGGCGAGTCGGGGGCCGGCAAGTCGGTCGCCGCCTTCACCATCCTGAATCTGATCGCCAAGCCCGGCTACATCGCCGGCGGCGAGATCAAATTCGATGGCGAAGTGCTCAACACCATGAAGCCCAAGGCGATGCAATCGATTCGCGGCAATCGCATCTCGATGATCTTCCAGGACCCGATGATGACGCTGAATCCGGTGCTGACCATCGGCGAGCAGATGATCGAGTGCTTGAAGGCGCACCGTCGCATCTCCAGCAAGGATGCGCGCGCCATCGCCCTGCACAAGCTCAATCAGGTCTTCATTCCCTCACCGGAAAAGCGTCTTGATCAGTACCCGCACGAGCTGTCCGGTGGCATGCGTCAGCGCATCATCATCGCCATCGCGTTGCTGCTGGACCCGGACATCATCGTCGCCGATGAGCCGACCACCGCACTGGATGTGACCATCCAGGCCGAGATCATGGAGCTGCTGCTGCTGCTGTGCGAGAAGCACAATGTCGGGCTGATCCTGATCACCCACGACCTGGGTGTCGTCAGCCAGGTGACCCAGCGCACCCTGGTGATGTATGCCGGCCGCGTGATCGAGCAGGGCCCGACCCGCGAGATCATCAATGATGCCCAGCACCCCTATACCCAGGGGCTGATCAACGCCCTGCCCCAGATGGCCACGCCCGGCAGCCGCCTGAATCAGATTCGCGGCTCGATGCCCACGCTGACCAAGATTCCGGCTGGCTGCGCCTTCAATCCGCGCTGTGATTTCGCGGCGGATATCTGTCATGAGCAGGTGCCCGCCTTCGTGGCATCCGGCAATTGCAAGGTGGCCTGTCACATGGTGCAGGCGATGGTGAAAGGAGAGTCGTGGACCCCGATCGTCACCGATGCCTCCCAGGCTCCCCGAACGGAGGTGAACGCATGAGTCAGGCCATTCTCACACCAGAGGAGCGTCTCGCCAGCGGGACAAGTGCCGCGCTCGGCGACACCCTGGTCGAGATCCGCGATCTCGAGAAACGCTTCTCGCTGTCCGGTGACTTCCTCGAACAGCTGACCTTCGAGAAGGGACGCCTGCGGCGCAAGCAGGAGTACGTGCATGCCATCAATGGCGTCACTCTCGACGTCAAGCGGGGCGAGGCGTTGTGTGTCGTCGGCGAGTCCGGCTGTGGCAAGTCGACGGTCGCACGTACTGTGATGGGGCTGCTCAAGCCCAGTGGCGGGGAGATACGGTTCGACGGGACACGTATCGATGACATGGCACCCAGGGACCTGCTGCCCTATCGCCGTCGCATGCAGATGATCTTCCAGAACCCCTATGCGTCGCTCAATCCCCGCATGACCATCCAGCAGACGCTGGAGGAACCGCTGCGCTTCCACCAGCCGACACTGAAGGATGGCGAGATCCGCGACAAGATCGAGGAGGTGATGCGCTCGGTGGGGATCGACCCGGATTGGGGCAAGCGCTATGCCCACGAGTTTTCCGGTGGCCAGCGCCAGCGCATCTCGATTGCCCGCGCACTGGCGGTGGATCCCGAGTTCATCGTCGCCGATGAGCCGATCTCGGCACTGGATGTCTCGATTCAGGCTCAGGTGCTCAATCTGATGATGGATGCGCAGGAACAGCGGGATCTGACCTACCTGTTCATCACCCACGATCTTGCCGTGGTAGAGCACTTCGGGACACGTGTCGCCGTAATGTACCTGGGGACCCTGTGTGAGCTGGCGGACACTCGCTCGCTGTTCGCTCGTCCCAGACACCCCTACACCCAGGCACTGATGTCGGCGATACCGCGCCTGCATGATGACAAGCCCAATCACATCCGCCTGGAGGGTGAGGTGCCGACCCCGGTGAATCTGCCATCGGGCTGCGTCTTCCATGGCCGCTGCCCGCATGCCAATGAACGCTGCCGTCGGGAGATCCCGCGCTTGATCGCCATCGAGGGTGGTCAGGTGGCCTGCCATGCCGTCGAGGAAGGCAGAATCGACTGAGCAGGACACCTGCCCAGATGCCACTACGTGGTGAATCGCCCCGTGCCTCAGGGCCCGGCCCTCGGGGCACGGATGGCGATTCCAAGGCAGCCGGCGCAAGCCGACTGCCTTGCCGTCTGATGACATGCCTGGCGTGGACTTTCGGGTCGACATCGACGGATCGACGATTGCATCCCACTCTCGGTCTAGGGCAACATCTCGCAGATCCGATATTGACCAAGGGGTCAATCCGCCCGGTAGCGAATCGTCACGATGAACGCTGCCGGGCATGGCGCCATTGACCTCCCCGCAAGATACCCTGGTGTGACACGTCCGCAGAGATGTGCGCCCGACCTCCTGACATGGCCTGTTGACAGGCCGACGAGGCACACCGAATCCATGGAAATACGCTGGCTCGAAGACTTCATCGTTCTGGCTCAGACCCGTCACTTTTCACGGGCAGCCGATGCACAGAATGTCTCTCAGCCCACCTTTTCTCGCCGTATCAAACTGCTGGAAGAGGAGATGGGCACCACATTGATCAATCGTCAGACCTTGCCACTGTCACTCACCCCTGCCGGGGATGAGTTTCTCCAGCTGTGCGAGCAGATTACCGAGCGGGTACGCATCACGCGTGAACGTCTGCAGGACATGGCCCAGCAGCAGGCCAGCAAGATCTCGCTCGGTGCGCCGCAATCGCTGGTATCACATTTCCTGCCCGAATGGCTGGATCAGCACCAGCTGCGGGAGCAGGTGTTTCCCTATCTGCGTGCGACGGGTTGGCTGGCGGCGGATTACTTTCATGGTCTGGATCGCGGCGAGTGTGATCTGGCCATGTGTTACTGGCCTCAGGCACGTGTGGACCTCGGCTTTGAGCTGGACAGTTATCAATACCTGGTAGTCGGTGAGGAGTGCTTCATTCCGCTATGCGCGCCCCAGGCGGATGGCAGCCCGCTTCACCCCCTGCCGGGCACGCGTCGCAATCCCTTGCCGTTCATCAGCCCTCACCCCCGCGCCGTCATCGCGACCTCATTGACGGCTCACCTGGCTCAGGTGCCCGTCCAGGCACACCTGGTGACCATGAACGAGAACATCCAGGCAGCCAACATCAAGGCACTGGTGCTGCAGGGCTACGGCATCGGCTGGTTGCCACAGCGTCTGGCGGCCGCGGAGATGGCCAGCGGGCAGCTGGTGCGCGCCGGAGATGAACGCTGGGATCTGCCACTGCATATTCGACTCTATCGCCCGCGAGAGCCACGTCACGCCAGCGTCAGTGAGCTATGGTCGCGGCTTGGCAAGCCACCGGAGTCCGGCGGACTGACCTGAAGGACTCGCCGGCGACAGCGCAGCTCTGAACCACATTGACATAAGGAAGACAGATGTTCGAACCTCGCCTGAATGACCCCGCACTGACCCATGCCGAGGCACATCGCGCGCATCTGGCGGCGCTGCAGGCGCGCTATGAGCTTGCCATGCAACAGCATGATCTGGACGCCATCGTGCTGCATAGCGGCAAGCCGAAACGGCATTTCGCCGATGACCAGGATGCCAGCTTCAAGTCCCATGCTCACTTCCTTCACTGGGTGCCGATGGCAGGCCTGAGCGATAGCTGGCTGCTGGTTCGTCCGGGTGAGCGTCCAACGCTCTATCTGTATGCCCCTGATGATTTCTGGCACCTGTCGCCCACGTTGCCGACACCTGACATCGCCCCCTGGGCTGCGTGCTTCGAGATCGTGCATCTACGCAAGCCGACACTGCCGAAGCGTCCCGAGGGCCGCGTGGCGCTGGTGGGTGAGATCGCCGAGCTTCAGCCGGAGGTGGTCAGCGAGCTTGGGGCGCTGCCCAATCCGCTCGGGCTTGTCCGTCAGCTGGACGAGGGGCGCGTCTGCAAGAGTGAATTCGAGATCGCCTGTCTGAGAGAGGCCAGCCTGCGCGCTGCCCGTGGCCACCTGGCTGCCCGGCGGACCTTCATGGAAGGCGGTGCGGAACTCGATATCCAGCTGGCATATCTCGGCGCGTCCCGCCAACGCGAATCCGGTGTGCCCTACGGCAATATCGTCGGCCTCAACGAACATGCCGCGGTACTGCATTACCAGCACTATGGCCTGCAGACGCCTGATTCCCGCCGCAGCCTGCTGGTGGATGCCGGTGCCAGCGTGCACGGCTATGCCTCCGATATCACCCGCAGCTGGGCGGGTGATGACGCGCTGCCCCTTTACCGCTCACTGATAGTGGGCGTGGAAGCGCTCCAGAAGCGCCTGATCGCCAGACTGGCGCCCGGAGTCGATTACGTCGAGCTTCACCTGGAAATGCATCGTGAGCTGGGGGAGCTGCTGCGTGAACTGGGCGTGGTTTCCCTGCCTGCCGAGGAGCAGGTCGCACAAGGCATCACCGCCGCCTTCTGTCCGCATGGTCTCGGGCACCTGCTGGGACTTCAGGTGCATGATGTCGCGGGTCGAATTCCGGATCACACCAGCGGTGAGGTGCGTCACCCTCCGGAAGGTCACCCGATGCTGCGCCTGACCCGCGTACTCGAGACCGGCATGGCCATCACCATCGAGCCGGGGTGCTACATCATCCCCATGCTTCTCGAGCCACTGCGCAACGATGCACGGGGCGAGGCGATCAACTGGTCACTGGTAGACGCCCTGGCGCCTCATGGCGGTGTCAGAATCGAGGACAATCTGGTCATCACCGCCGATGGCGCCGAGAACCTGACGCGCAGCCCCGACACCGGATTGTGAGCAGCGCAGTGACCTGACCGACGACGGCGCATCATGCTGCAGTGCCACTAGCAGTGACCGATGGATAATGAAATGATGCAGCCAGTCCTGGTATCAGACGTAAAGAATCACTGAATGGAAGTCAGGAAATCCTGGCATGTGGCGCGCGATGCCCCTGCTCGGGATTTCCTGTCTCTGGAGTCAGCGTCATGCCTCATTCGATCTTCACCTCCGAGTTCCGGCCCGCTCTGGGGTTGCGCAATCGCCATGTCCAGACCTTGCTGCCCCGCCTGCTGCCTCGCGCCCCGCTGTCTCGCCGCACCGAGATACTCAATCTGCCGGACGGTGATTTCGTCGAACTCTCCTGGGTGACCAGTGATGGCAACAGCCGTCGCGAACGGGAAGTTGAACTGTCCGATGACGCCCCGCTGTTCGTGCTGTTCCATGGCCTGGAAGGCAATCTGGAGTCGCCCTACGCTCGGGATCTGCTCAATGCGGCAGCGCGTCTGGGGTGGCGGCCCGTGCTGATGCATTTCCGGGGGTGCGGGCAATCGCCCAACCGACTGCCGCGGGCCTACCACAGTGGTGACACGGCGGATGCCTACTGGGTTCTGGGGGAGATGGGCAGGCGTTACCCTCATGCCCTCAAGGTGGCCTGTGGCGTATCTCTCGGGGCCAACATGCTGCTCAAGCTGGTGGCGGAACAAGGCGGAGATGGGCTGGACCTCGCCGGGGCGATCGCGATCAGCGCACCACTGGATCTCGCGGCAAGCTCCGACGTGCTGAATCAGGGCAGCTCGCGACTCTATCAGCGACATCTGCTCAAGAGCATGAAAGCCAAGGTGGCCGCCAAGCTGGCCAACGGGCCGCTGCCCATTTCCATCGGTGCACACCAGCTGACGCAGTTGAACAGCTTCTGGGCCTATGACAACGAAGTCACGGCGCCCTTGCATGGGTTTTCCTCGGCCAGTGACTACTACTCCCGCGCCTCGGCCGGCCGGCTGTTGCGAGACATCGAGCTACCGACCCTGATATTGCAGTCGCTGGACGATCCCTTCATGCCTCGTGATCTGTTCTCGCGCTTCCCGCAGCCCTCTGAAGCGGTGCGGATCGAGTTGAGCGAACGCGGCGGGCATGTGGGCTTCATCGAGTGGCGGCGCGGTCGTCTGTCGTCCTGGCTGGCACGCAGAATCACGCGCCAGCTCACGGATTGGTCAGCATTGTCACAGTCCCGTCAGCGTCACAGTGTTCAGCAGGAAACGCTGTAACTGAAGTTGCCTACCGCCGCATTCGAGTACCTGCCGCGTGACTGACGTCCTGCATCGTGGGGCGAGCCCGCGGAGATCTCCGCGGGCCAGATTCACAGACGTCTTCCGGCCCGAATACGCTGATCTTTCTGTAAAGGGAATCAACATCAAGATAACGGTATATAGAGAGAAGGAGGATTGCACTGTCGCGATGCCACGAGGATGGTAGACTGCGCGCCTGATACCTAGGCTATTGGTCTGATAATGAACCTCATTTTTCGTCTGGTACTCGGCATCGTCGCCGGTGTACTGCTGGGTCAATGGGCCCCGGACATCCTCGTGCGCAGCCTGCTCACCTTCAAGGTGCTGTTCGGCGAGCTGCTGGAGTATGCCATCCCGTTGATCATCCTGTTCTTCATCATGAGCGGCATTGCACGTCTCGAGCGCTCCTCCGGGCGGCTGCTGGCACTGACCATGGTGCTGGCATATGCCTCTACCACGCTGGCCGGATTGATGTCGGCGGTGGTGGGTCTCGAACTGGTGCCACATATCGTGAGCCACACCCAGATGCCCGCCAGTCACCCGATGGTGCTCCAACCTTATTTCGCGCTGGACATCCCCCCCTTGACCGATATCAGCACCGCCCTGGTCACGGCTTTCCTGTTCGGGATCGGTATCTCCGCCACCGGCCATGATGGCCTGCGCAATCTTGCCGACGGGGGTCGTGACATCGTCGAGCGGTTCATCGCCAAGGCACTGATACCGGCACTGCCCTTCTATATCGCCGGCCTGTTCTGCGAGATGACCATCGCCGGCACGGTGGCCAACACGCTGAAAAGCTTCGGCATGATCCTGATTCTCGCGCTGACCCTGCACTGGCTGTGGCTGAGTCTTCTCTACCTTGCCAGTGGCATGAGTACCGGCCGTGCACCGGTGGTGGCGCTACGCAACATGTTGCCGGCCTACTTCACTGCCGCCGGCACCATGTCATCCGCCGCGACGATCCCCGTGACCGTGCGCCAGACGCGCCTGAATCATATCTCGCCCTCGGTCTCGAGCTTTGCCATTCCGCTGCTTGCCACGATCCACATGTGTGGCAGCGCCATCACGCTGACCATCTGCGCCATCGGTGTCATCCTGGTGACGCCGGCATTGCCGCAGCCCGACCTGATGTCGTTGTTGCCGTTCATTGCCGCACTCGGGGTTACCATCATCGCCGCGCCGGGCTCGCCTGGCGGCGCCGCGATGACATCGGTCGGAGTGCTCCAGAGTCTGCTGGGGTTCGATGCTGCCGCCGTCGGCCTGATGATGGCGCTCTATCTGGCGCAGGACAGCTTCGGCACGGCCTGCAATGTGGCGGGTGACGGTGCGCTGGTACAGTGGATCGACCGCTTCGCCGAAGCTGAACAGGATCGCCAGCGGTATCGCTGAAGCCGAGACGACAGGCGGCATCGCCTCAAGCAGAAGGCCAGGCCGCCTGCCCGGTGACATCGGTGCTGGCTGACGCCATGACCGACTGGAATCCAGAGTTGCGCCATCCAGCCCTTATGGTCGCGTCCCCTTGACCGCATGTCAGAGCTGTTCTTTCGACGCGGCCATGGGGATTCACCTTCCCCGTGACGATGATGGATTTCATTCATGACACGGGGCAATCACGCATGACTCCCTCCGACACCTCCTCCTCGACCCCCAGCGACGGCATCAGCAGCGCCCTGGTGATGCTGTTTGCCTTCTGCTGTGGCGCGATCGTCGCCAATGTCTATTACTCGCAGCCGATCATCAACATGATCGCGGGCGACATCGGACTGTCAGAAAGCAGCGCCAGTCTCATCGTGGCGCTGACCCAGGGAGGATATGCGCTTGGCCTGCTGTTTCTGGTACCGCTGGGCGATCTGCTGGAAAACCGCCGGCTGTTGATCACCACGATCCTGATCTCGGCGGCGAGTCTGGTACTGGCGGGGCTGGCGGATGCTCCCTCCTCGTTTCTGCTCTGGTCATTGCTGATCGGTGTCAGCTCGGTCTCGGTGCAGATCCTGATCCCGCTGGCGGCTCACCTGTCTGCGGAACACAGCCGTGGCCGCGTGGTCGGCAACATCATGAGCGGATTGCTGCTGGGCATCCTGCTGGCACGGCCCGCCTCCAGCCTGCTGGCGGATCACTTCGGCTGGCGCTGCATCTTCTTCGTCGGTGCCGCCTTGATGCTGCTGGTCGGGGGCGTGGTATGGCGGGTGGTCCCCAGCCGCCAACCACGCCATACCTCAAGCTATCCCGCGCTGCTCAAGACCCTCGTCAAGTTGCTGCGTGATGAACCGGTACTGCGTCGACGCTCCCTCTATCAGGGGCTGATGTTCGCGGCATTCAGTCTCTACTGGAGTGCCGTACCGCTCGAGCTGGTCAACGAACACGGCTTTTCGCAGACCCAGGTCGCGCTGTTCGCCCTGGTGGGGGTGTTGGGAGCTGTCGCCGCCCCGATCAGCGGACGCCTGGCAGATGCAGGCCACACCTCGATTGCCACCGTAGGCGCCCTGGTACTCGCCAGTGCCAGCTTCGCGACGGGGCTGATGCCGATGACTCTACAGGTCGTTGCACTGGCCGTGACGGGATTGCTGCTCGATTTCGCGGTACAGACCAACATGGTCCTCGGCCAGCGCGCCATCTATTCCCTCGACCCCGAGAGCCGTGGCCGCCTGAATGCCATCTACATGACCAGCATCTTCGTCGGCGGTGCGATCGGCTCGGCGCTGACCAGTCTGATCTACGCCCATCTCGGCTGGAATGGCATCATGGCGATCGGTGGCGCCTTGCCGCTCGTGGCACTGGCATGGCTGTTGGTGAGTCGCTCACGCAGCCAGGATGAGGCCTCCCCCACGACGGACTGAGACCGGGCGATCGGCCGTCGCCCAGCAGGCGGGCCCAGCAACCAGAAAGCCTCATGGCTGGCGTCGTGCTGACGGTCACCATGAGGCTTTCGCGTTTCTTCAGGTCAGCGCAATCAGGGCAGACCGTACATGCGCTCGCCGCCCGCCAGCTAGCCGATCGGGCAGCTGATCCCCGTGCCCTTCAGGCCACAATAGCCGCCCGGATTCTTGGCAAGATACTGCTGATGGAAATCTTCCGCGTAATAGAATGTCTCGAGCGGAGCGATCTCGGTGGTGATCCGTCCCAGACCGGACTGATTGAGCGCCTGCTGATAATCCGCCAGGCTCTTCTCGACGATCTCACGCTGCGCGTCATCGACGTAGTAGATCGCACTGCGATACTGGCTACCGATGTCATTGCCCTGACGCATGCCTTGCGTCGGGTCGTGCGCTTCGAAGCTGGCACGCAGGATTTCCGGCAGACCGATGACCGTCGGATCGAACACCACACGTACCACTTCGGTGTGTCCGGTCTTGCCGGTACAGGTCTCCTCGTAGGTCGGGTTCGGCGTATGGCCGCCAGCATACCCGACGGCCGTCACCACGACGCCCGGCAGCTGCCAGAACAGACGCTCCGCGCCCCAGAAACATCCCAGTCCCAGCACGATCTCCTCACATCCCTGGGGATAGGGAGGTACAATCGAGCGCCCATTGACGTGATGGGTACCCGTTATCTGCAGCGGCTGTTCGCGCCCCGGCAAGGCATCTTCTTCCGAGGGAATGGCCTGCTTGTCTTGCGTCTTCCACATGGCGGACTCTCTCCTGTGTCGCGTCGTGCAATCGTGTATAGGTTCAATGATGTCATCTCTGCCCCCCAAGATCTGCCCCTGCCAGCCCAACACCGCTGAGGCACGACGCTACGTCGATTGCTGTCAGCCGATTCATGCGGACATCACCCGCGCCGAACGCCCTGAGCAATTGATGCGCGCCCGCTACAGTGCCTTCTGCCTCGCGCTGAGCGACTTCCTCATCGACAGCTGGGACGCGGCACATTGCCCAGCACGCGCCGACCTGGAAGGTGCTGGTCCGCAATGGCTGGCGTTGGAGATTCTGGACAGCGGACAAGATGCCGATACCGGCATGGTACGCTTTCACGCCACCTTCTTCGAGCAGGGAAAGTTCCAACGATTGCAGGAACTTAGCCGATTTCATCATGATGGCCATCACTGGCGTTATGTCGACGGTGATGCCGAGTGGCAGACATTGACGCCAGGGCGCAACAGCCTGTGTCCCTGTGGCAGCGGCAAGAAGATCAAGCGTTGCTGCACGGCATGACGCTGACCGTCAGCGCCTGGTGCTGACGCGCACGATCACGATCTCGGGCATAAGCCCTGCAAGACCCGCCCTGCGAAACGCCCAGGAAAACGCCCTGCAAAACGAAACAGCCCCCACCGACGCTATCGATGGGGGCTGAATCTGTGGCAATCAATTGGCCTGGCGTGTCATCTGTCCTTGCCGACTCTGGGCGCCAGCTCACTGCGACCCAATGAGAAACTGTAGAGCAGATCCACGGCCTGCGCCGTACCGGACACCGCTTCGGCATACAGATTGCGGAACAGCTTGTAGCGCAGCGTCAGCTCCGCGATCGGCGAGAACAGCCCGACGCCGTAACTGAGCTTCAGATCCGGGGCGATATAGCCGCTGACCACCACCTGGCTGTCATCCCCGCTGCCGGAACTGTCCAGACTCAGATCCCTCACGCCGAAGGTTTCGCCGATCTGTCCGACCACCTGGCCACTTTGCGCCAGCGACATGCCGATCAAGGCGGACGTGACCGCACTGTCACTACTGGTATCACTGTCCAGGCCTTCGCCGCGCAGCAGATAGCTCAGTGCCGACGACTCATCCATCGAGGGGTCCGAGAAGATCTCGATGCTGGGTGAGGAGGCAAGCCCCGTCACACGCACCCCTGCAGTCACGTCGTCCTCGGTGTTGTCAGGATCACGGATCGCCTCGATATTCAGACGCGGACTCGAGGGCGGACCGGCCAGCAATACCTGCCCCTTGCTGATCTGCAGGTCCTGCCCGAAGCTCTTGTAGGTCCCGTCGACGAGATTGACCTCACCGAAGACCTGCACGCCGCCCTTGGACTGACGCACATCGAGATCGCCTCTGAGCCTGGTCTTGAGCCCCATCGCCTCCAGACGAGCATCTGGTCCGATATGGATACCGATCCTCACATCCAGCGCCATGCCGGCCTCATTGAGCGCCTTGGCGGTATCGCTGCCATCCGCCAGCTCAGCCGGGTTGGAGGTGTCCTCATCACTGGGACGCTCGATGATGATGGTGTCACTGGAGGGTGACACGGCAGACGGCGGCACCTGATCCACTTCGATGCGTGTCCACGGCACATTGACGTCACCTCGCAGTTTGAGCAGCGTGGGGCTGGCATTGATCTCGAGATCCGGTGCGACACGCATGCGCCCGATCCCGGCGATATTGAGTTCGAGCGGATTCTTCGCACCGTCGAGATTCACTGCCGCCGTCCAGTCATCCAAGGTCGGCCAGGCCGCCTCGCCATCGATACCCCAGCGCGCATCATTGCCCACCAGATACCCATCGATATCGGCACTGTTGCCATCGAAGTCGACGGTGAACTGGGCATCCGAAAGCGACACCGGCAGCCCCTCACCCTGTACCTTGACGCCGGTCAGCGCGATCGGGCCGGTCAACGACGGCAGGCTCAGATTGCCGCCGACCTTGACGTCACCCGCCAGCTTGCCCTCCAGCTGAGTCATGCCCGCCACCAGCGGACGATACGGTGAGAGATCGATGTCGCGAATGGCCAGCGAGCCATCCAGCTGACCTGTACCCGCCGGGTCGAGGACCGACACGGTAAGCCCGATGCCGCCTGCACTGTCGAGGCGAATCTGGGTATCGAGATCAGCCTTCTCGGGCGTGGCCTCCAACGCCAGTTGCAAGGTGGTTTCCGGCAGCGACCAGGCATTGCCATCAGCGTCTTCCCCGGCCAGTGTCAACTTGCCTGCCAGCTCCGCATCCGCATTCCAGCGTTGGCCACCCTGCTTCCAGCTTGCCGTGATCTTGCCGCCCGTGGCACCACCGATGGTCCAGCTCTCCGGCATGGCGCTCTGGGCCATGTCCAGGGGAATCCCCTCGAGCGCCACCACGGCCTGGCCGTCATTGCCCGCACTCAAGGGCTCAGCGACACAGATCTGCCCCCCCTGTTCCCGACTCAGACAGAACGGCTGCACCAGCACGCTGCCCTTGGCGAGATTGGCATCGAAGCGTGCCGGCGTGTCGAAGTTGAAGTCACCGAAGTCGGTATTCGCCGTCAGCGGAGACAGCGCACCGCGATAATGCTCACGCGCCTTGTCGAGCCCGCCCTTGAGGGTCAGTCCCAGACGGGACAATGGCATCTCGCCGGCCATCTCGGTATCGAACTGCAAGGTGTGATCGCTCAGGAAGCCCCCCAGCGTCAGCGCGACCGTCGCGATCTGCTGACCGCCAGCCCGAACGCCGTCGGCATTGAGGGCGATGTCCAGTGCCGGGTCATCCACACCACGCTTGCGGGCATCGACCCCGGCAGACAGCGCCATGTCAGAGATACGATTCTCCCCGATCTGCAGGCGTCGTCCCGTGAAGTTACTCGCCAGTCGCGGCTTGTCGAGGGTACCCGTGGCATCGATCTTGCCCTTGAGCTCACCCGCGACATCCGGCATCAGGGTCGAGAGCGCCGGGAAATCGATATTGGCGGCAAGCGTGATGGTCTTGGCAATCTTGCCGTTGGCGCTCAGGCGGTTCTGCCCCTGGCGCAGCTCCAGCGCGTCGACGTTCCACTGCATGTCGGCATTGCCTGAAAGCTTGCCGGTCAGCGTGAGCGGCCGCTCGAGCAAGGTGCCATGGATATCCAGCTTGCTGACATCGACGGCCCACGGGCCTTGCAGTGGCTGATGGAAGCTGGCCGCGAGATTGCCGCTCAGCTCACCGCGCACGGCTTTCTGCCCTCCACCGGTCGGGGCCGGCAGCAGATCCTCGGGATGCAGCTTGTCGAGCGCCAGCTGGGCCACGACCCGGAGTCCTTCCTTCCACTGGATCTCACCGCGGGTCGTCGCGGAGCCACGCTTGAGCGCGATCTTGAGCGGCTGCCAACGGTAATGCTCGAGATCGCCGTCGCCTGCCAATGACACGGTGGCACGCGGAATGTCACGGCCCTCGATGATGGCATCCAGCGTGGTCGTATAGCCTGACAGTGAGCCCTTGGCGATCAGTGCCAGATTCTCGACGAGATAGTCAGGCGTGAAGGAGGCAGACTGGCTCTTGGCGATGTGCTTGGCTGCGTTGTCCTGATCCGCAGTCTGGGCCTCTTTCTGAGGCGCAAGAGCAGCATCACCCGCTGCGTCACTGGCGGCGGCAAAGGGCCAGGTGATCCGTTTGGCGCTCAGACGCGCCTCGAAGGGCAGATCACTGTCCAGCACATCCGCGCTGGCCACAAGCTCGGCGGCCAGTGGTCCGTCGGCCTTGAGAGAGGCCTCAAGATCCGCCAGCGAGCCCTCAAGCGACAGGCGGAGCCTTTCATGACGCACGGGGTCGATCAGGGTCTCGGCATTGAGCGTGGCGCTCAGGGGATACTCGTCCTTGAGCGTGACCTGCGCCACGAGATCGGCATTCACGTCACGCGAGTCGACCTCGAGACGCGAGAGCGTGATGTCATGCCCTTCCGCCTTGAGCGCCAGCGACAGACGGCTGACCTCATACGGGCTCGGCCCTTTGAGCACAAAGTCTTCAATGGCCAGATCAGGGACCTCGATGGTCAGCGGAATATAGACCTCCGGCAAGGCGATGCGCCCGGCCTGCGCTGTCTCATCTGAGGTCTTGTCTGCAGTCTTGCCAGCCGGCTCTGCGGCGTCCTCCGTGATGGCCTTATTCGAGATGGTCCTGGCGGCGGTCTCGGCTTGTGGCGCCACCCTCTGAGCGTTGACCACTGCGCTCGCCGCTTGCTGCGCCTCAGGCGTGAGGCTCACCCCCTCGAGACTCACAGTGTCAGACGTCGCTTGAGCCGCGACGGCATCAGCCGGAATGAAACGACTGGTGATCAGGCGTGTCTCGCCCAGCGTCAGCGTACTCACCGACAGCGCGGCCGAGGTATGGAAGTGATCGAAGGTGACGCGACTGCCATCCGCCAGCGCCAGGGCGAAGTCATCAATGGCGACCTTGCGCACCTCGATGGGAATCGGCACCACGATGGGCACGTTGAGACTCTCGCTGCTCTCTGGCGCAGGCTCCTCGCTGGCACCGCTATCACTCAGGGTGATGGCGAGCCCGCTGGACTCAAGCGACTCGAGACACAGCTTGCCCTGGAGCAGACAGTCCTCGCCCCAGGCCAGCGACAGGGAATCGGCAGTGACGGCCAGTCCCGGCAGGTCCAGCGAGACGTCCTTGAGCGACAGCGCTTCCAGCGGTGAACCTGAGGCCTGCGAATAATCGATGAAGCCACGTGAGCGTGCCTGATCGAGCACGAGCCCTGTGCCCCACGGGGACAAGACGCCCCCGACCAGCAGCATCGTCAGCCCGATCAGGAACACGAGCAGCCATATCAGCAACCGGATGACCAGGCCGCCCCGACGTACATAGGGATTAGACAATTCCAACATCTCCATATCTTTTATCAGCTCACCCACCCAGCTGATTGAGCTGAGCAGGCGCTTGCTGCGCTTGAGAGCCGATCACGCGTCCATACAGCGATCACACTTCCCGGCTTCAGGAGGCACTCCGTCTGGCCCCCCGATCAGACCTGCGGATCAGGCCTGCTGATCAGAACTCGGGCCCGATCGAGAAGTGAATGCGATAATCGTTGTCATCGTCATCAAAGGGATGGGCGATATCGAGGCGAATCGGCCCCACCGGCGAGATCCAGCGAATCCCCATGCCGGCCGCCGTCTTGAGCTCCAGGGCATCCCAGCCATCGAAGGCGTTACCAGCGTCATAGAAGGCTGCGCCCCACCAGTCACCGGTCAGGCGGTAGTCATATTCCAGACTGCTGGTCAGCAGGGAACTCCCGCCTTCATCATCCCCGTCATCATCTTCCGGCGAGAGGCTCTCGTAGGAGTAACCGCGAACACTGCTGTCGCCGCCAGCATAGAAGCGCTTGGAGTTGGGCATGCCGTGGAAGTTATCGGTGTCGAGATTACCGATACCGGCACGCGCCACGAAACGGTGATTGTTGCCGATGGAGCGGATCCAGTTGGTATCGAACTGGGTCCACACGAAGTTTTCATCAGATCCCCAGATCTGATTGCCGTACTCTACCGTCAGCTTCTGACGATCCCCCCACATGGGGAAGGCCTTGGGACGAGTTCGTGTCCGCGTCCAGCTGACCCCCGGATACAGCAGAAACACCTGACCAGTATCTGAGGCGATGGTGAAGTCGTCATAGCTCGCGCCCAGGTAAATCTTCTGCTGCCAGCCATTGTCGAATTTCCACTCACGCCCGAAACGCACTGTCGTTTCATTGCTGGTCTCATCATCGTCGTCGACGATGGCCACCCCGTACTCCAGCACATAGCTGTCCTTGAGCGGGTCAGCCAAGGGCATGCGGTATTCACCCTCGAAGGTCTGCTCCGGTGAGGAGAGGAACAGGCTGTTGGTCATGCTATGGCCATAGCGATTGACCCACGGCATCTCCCAGCTGAACTGCAGACGTGGCCCGACATCCGTGGCGTAACCGATGCCCGTCTCGAACTTGTGGCGGTCGGCGGGAATCAGGCTGATGTCCACGGGAATGATGGGACCGTTGGCCGTCTTGACCGCCGCCTCCAGCGCATCGCCAGTCAGTACCGGCGTGTCGCTGCCGGAGGCTTGATCAGTACCCGCTTCACTCGCAGCACCGCCGGCGGCCAAGATCGCCTGCCCGGGAGGCACCGACGAGGCTGATCGTGAGGACGCGCCAGCACGACGATTCGTCTCTGTGTCACGGTCTTTCTCACTGCCTTTTTGACTGTCTTGCTCGACGTCAGTCCGCTCGACATCGGCAAGCCATGACCCCTCATACCCCTGTGCCTCGGCATAGGCTGTCTTGACGTTGCGCGTCTTGATCTTGCTGTCAGGGCTGGTGGTCTTGAGTTCAGCGCCCGGATTGAGCTGTGGCTTGATGGCGGCCGAGCGGAACCAGCCTGCCTCACTCAGCCGCTGGTTGAACTGGGTCAGCTTGCCGGCTTCGTAATAATCCCCCGTCTGGAACGGCTGCATGGCCTTGACGCGATCCAGTTCTATCTGGCTGTTGAGATAGGTGATATCGCCGAAGCGGTAACGCTGACCGCTCTGCATGACCAGATAGATGCGTGCCGAGTGCAACCAGGGGCGCACCTCGATGCGCTGCTGGGAGAAGGAGGTATCGAAATAGCCGCGCTCGAGACTGAGCGACGCCAGAGTCGACTTGAGGCTGTCGTAGCGAGAGTGACGCAGCACATCGCCTTCCTCGAGGTTGGCATCGGCCAGCGCCTTCTTCATGACCTTGTCGCGCGCGGCGTCGCCCTCGAGTCGCAGCTCCAGTGTCTCGATGGTGACCGGCTCACCGGCATCCACCGTCACCACCACATCATCGCCCCCCAGCAACCCCTTCTCGGGATAGCGGAGAGTGATCTGGGCATCGTAGTAACCGAAGGCCTGCAGCGCTTCCTGGATGCGCCGGATGATCTCGTCCTCGTAGCGCTCGGCCGGGACATCCTCCTCCAACGTAAGCCCCGCCAGATAATTGACCACGTTGGTGGCAGCGGCACCTTTCAGCCCTTTCACCGCGGCATCCAGCGCCAATGCCTGTGGTGCCAGCAGCAGGCCGGTGCACAGGACCAGCGGCTTGCTCCAGCGCAGATAGCGGCGTGCAGCGTCGTTGCTCAACACCTTGCCTCGAGGCTCGAGCGAACCCGCTCTCCCATTCTTGTCGCCACTCATTGCACGTCCCTTGTTAGGTACTCATGCGAGTACTGTCCATCACTGTTACTGACCATATGTCATCTGCCGCAGGCCAGTTCGGGGAGGTTCGTATCCTTCACGGGTACGTGACCCTCCAGGATTCCATCACTGCTCAGCGCTCCAGGCGCGCGACTCGCTGCTCCAACCGGGACAGCTGACTCAACATGGACGCCACGCGGCCACTCAACTGCCGACGGCTGGCATCCAGGGAGCGCAGCTGCTCGTCCTGCGTGGACGCCTCACCCAGGGCTTCCAGCCCGGCGCTGAGCGCCGTCTGCTGGCGTCTCAGCTCCCCCAGCTGGGAAGACAGCGACGTCTGGGTCTTGCTCAACGGCGCGAGCCGGGCGTCCACTAGCCCCGTCAGGGACGCCTGCTGCTGCTCGAGCCTGCGACGCAACGCGTCCAACGCCTCCTGCTGGGACTGCTTGAAGGCCGTCAGCGCCTGCGAGCTTGTCTGGCGATCCTCTGACGTCGCCTCATCCTGCGCTTGCCTGAGGGCGTCCCACTGCGAGGCGAGACGCTCAAGCTGCACGGCCTGCTGATCCAGGCGGCTGGACTGATCGCTCAGGCGTTGCTCGAGTCGGGGCAGCGACTGCTGCTGCGCTTGCTCGACTGCCTTGAGCTCGGTCTCGAGATGGGCCAGGGTGTCAGCCTGTGCATCTAGGCGTGCCTTGAGCGTCGCACGCCCATCCCGGCTCAAGGACTCAAGGGCACTGACGGAGCCCTGCAAGGCACTCAGCAAGGTGGTGCGGTTGTCACCCGCCTGGCGTAGTCCCTCGAGCTGGGCCTCGGTGGACTCGGTAAGCGCTGCGAGACGACTCGCCTGCGCGTCCTGCGATGCCGTCAGCGTGTCCGAGAGCGCGGCAAAACGCTCCTGCCAGGCGGCCTGCTGTTCAGCGAGGCTGTCGGCAAGGGATTCATCGGTCTGCGTGAGGCCGTCGATGCGCGCACTCAGCGACTCGTCCACCCGCGTGGTGAGCTGGGCAAGACGCTCATCCACATCCCCCAGCAGCCGGGCGTCGTTCTCGACATCGCCCTTGAGTCTCGAGACCTGACGACTCAGCTGATCACTCTGCTGGCCTCGCATGTCCTGAAGCTGCTGCAATTGCCATTGCTGCCAGGCGACCACCCCTCCCAGTGCCAGCACGCACACCCACAGCGGCCAACGACGCGGGGGCGGGGCTGCATCAGGATGACGGGCCAGCGCTTCATCACGCCGTGCTATCAGTGATTCATCCCGGGAATTATCCATCGAAGGTTCCGTAGTGTCCTGCCGCATACTGGCTCCATGACTGGCACATCGACTCGAGGTTCCAGCGACAGGCGTCGGCATCATCCGTGGCAAGGCCCGAGCCTCATGCGACACCTGGAGGGAAAACGCCCGTATCCCGCTGATTGACTGGCCGGTTTTCGGTTGCCGGCTCTGCCGAGTCTAACAGCAGACCCCGGCCATCTCATCAGGTTCCCCGGCAGCACGGCCCGCGGTCCCTCTCATGTAACCGCACTGTACCTTCCCGCCAGACAGCGACGTCGCCCGGGATGCCTGACATCGCTTACCGACATCCTTCGGTGCTTTCCCGCCAGCAGGTCCCGGCGGCGTTGGCCTGCAGGAACACGAGTGCTATAGTGCAAAGCACTGCGACTCTCGCAGCCTCTGGCTTCGTAGCTATCTGGATTCACAAGGTTTTTCACGCTAATTGCACATTTTCCATCATGTGCTGGCTGAGTGGATCCCTGGCGATCGTCTCCTCGTCGCCTGACGTCGAAGAGAACACTGAAGGAGGCTTGAAAGCCTTCATGCCTGCCCCAACGAAGTCAGAGCAAGATTCTATTGGTGAGGAAAAGGAGCTTATCCCCCATGGCATTTGAACTCCCGGCACTGCCGTACGAAAAGAACGCACTCGAGCCGACCATCTCCGCCGAGACCCTTGAGTACCATTACGGCAAGCATCACCAGGCCTACGTCACCAAGCTCAACAGCATGGTCGAAGGCACTGCGGACGCAGAGAAGTCTCTGGAAGACATCATCCAGAGTGCTCAGGGCGGCCTGTTCAACCAGGCAGCTCAGGTGTGGAACCACACCTTCTACTGGCACTGCCTGTCTCCGAACGGTGGTGGCGAGCCGACAGGCCCGCTGGCAGATGCCATCGCGGCAAAGTGGGGCTCCGTCGCTGACTTCAAGGAAGCCTTCAACACTTCCGCTGCCGGCAACTTCGGTTCCGGTTGGACCTGGCTGGTCAAGAACGCTCAGGGCGAGCTGGAAATCGTCAATACTGACGACGCAGACACCCCGATCGCCAAGGCAGGCCAGACCCCGCTGCTGACCGTCGACGTCTGGGAACACGCCTACTACGTCGACTACCGCAACGCGCGCCCGAAGTATCTGGAAAGCATCTGGAACATCATCAACTGGGACTTCGCTGCACAGAACTTCGCAGCCTGAGACACCCGGCATGAGTGATGGCACCTTCACTTCACTCTCATATCAGACGTCATGGATGATGTGACCTGACAGTGACGTTCGAGTGAGAGGAGGGTGCAAGGAAAGACCCCGCCAATCGGCGGGGTCTTTTGGTTTCTGACTCCCCTATCGCCTGATGATCCTTTACGAAGCGCGCTTGCAGATGACATGCCGCCTCGCCATTTGCTAGCCTGCAAGGTAGAACATTCACTCTACTCTTCCGTCATCCCCAGAGGGAACGTCATGCCATCCGATACCACCTCCTCGTTACCCGACACCATGCTCGCCATCGTGACCACCGGCCACGGCGGCTATGAACGCCTCGAGGCGCAAGAGCGGCCTGTCCCTGTGCCAGACAAGGGGGAAGTGCTGATCAAGGTACTGGCGGCTGGCATGAACAATACCGAGATCAATACGCGCCTTGGCTGGTATTCCTCCAGCATCACCACGGCCACGAACCAGGCCAGCAGCCAGCACGACACCTCGGCTGGCGAGACGACAATCGACAAGCCGGTCCCGCCCGAAGGTGGCTGGAAAGGCGAGACGCCCTTCCCCCTGATCCAGGGAACCGACTGCTGCGGTGAAGTGGTCGCGCTCGGCGAAGGTGCCGACACAGCGCTGCTCGGCAAGCGCGTACTGGTGCGGGCCTGCATGCGCAGTGCAGGCTGGGAGTCACTGGAAAACGAATGGATGGGCTCTGACTTCGATGGCGCCTTCGCGCAATTCGTCAGTATCCGGGCCAGTGACGTCTTCCCGGTCGAATGTGACTGGAGCGACGTGGAACTGGGCTCACTGCCCTGCGCCTATGGCACAGCGGAGAACATGCTGGAACAGGCCGAGCTCACGTCCGGCGAACGCGTACTGGTCACCGGCGCGTCGGGCGGCGTGGGCTCCGCCACCCTGCAACTGGCCAAGCGACGTGGCGCCATCGTCTATGCTGTGGCAGGCGCTTCCAAGCATGAGGCCCTGCGCACGCTGGGGGTCGACAGACTGTTTGATCGCCATGCGGACCTGGTCGCCGAACTCGGACAGGAATCCGTCGATCTGGTGGTCGACAATGTCGCCGGCGATGACTTCCCGGTGATGCTCAAGCTGTTGTCACGTGGTGGGCGGCTGGTGACCACCGGTGCCATCGCCGGGCCCATGGTCACCCTGGACCTGCGTGATCTGTACCTCAAGAATCTCCGCCTGCTGGGCACCACCGCCTGGTGCAAGGCGACCTTCCCCAATCTCGTGCGCTACGTGGAGCGCGGGGAGATTCGCCCCTTGATCGCGGCGAGCTTCCCGCTGAAGGATATCGCCAAGGCCCAGAAGGCCTTCCTCGAGAAGACCCATGTCGGCAAGTTCGTGCTTGAGCCCTGGACCTGATGAGCCACAGGAGTGACCAAGGAAAAGGCCCCATCCGTTGCCGGATGGGGCCTTGTTCATGCCAGGCGAATGTCATGCACATTCGTCAGGTACCGAGACGGTGTCACGGCGTCGCGCGACGCCCGATGCCTCGGTAGGTCAGCCCCTGGCTGGCCACGTAGCTGGGGTCATAGATATTGCGACCGTCCAGCACCAGCTTCGCGCCCAGCTCACGCTTGAGACGCTGCCAGTCTGGATTCCAGTAACACTTCCATTCGGTGACCAGCATCAGGGCGTCCGCCCCTTCGAGGGCGTCGTACATGTTGCCATCGACCAGCTCCAGCAAGGGGTGAGCGCCACAGGCCTCGCCCAACGCGGACAGCGCCGCCGGATCATGCACACGAACGCGCACGCCCTGAGCCCACAACGCCTCGAGCAGCGTCAACACCGGCGCATGGTCGATACGCGCCGTGCCCGGTTTGAACGCCGCCCCCCAGATGGCGATGGTGCGACCGCGCAGCTCGCCATCGAAGTGCTGCCACAGCTTACGGAACAGCGTCTCCTTCTTGGCCTCGTTGATGTCGAGAACATGCTCGAGCAGCAGCGATTCACGTCCGGTCTCATGCTGGACATCGGCCAGACGCATCAGGTCGCGCGAGAAGTTGGGACCACCGAAGCCACAGCCCGGATACAGATAGCCGAAGCCGATGCGCGGGTCGGCGCCCATGCCCTGGCGCACGTACTCGACGTCCACCTCGAGGGAATCCGCAAGCCCGGCGACTTCGTTCATGTAACTGATCCGGGTCGCCAACATGCCATTGATGGCCAGCTTGGTCAGCTCGGCGGCGCGGCGCGGCATGATCTGGAAGACATCTTCCCGACGATTGAAGGCGCGCAGAAGCTCCTGGACGCGACGTGTCGCGACCTCGGACTCGCTGCCCAGCAACCAGCGCGCGGGGCGCTCGAAGGTCGCCAGTGAGCGCCCCTCTTCCAGCATGTCCGGCAAGGCCACCGCATATTGATCATCCCGCGACAGCAGCGCCTCGAAACGCTCGGTGGTCCCGACAGGAAAGGTCGAATTGTTGACCAGCACCGTCGGCTCCGCGAGTGTCGCGACAACCTGCTCGATACGCGCCAGAGCACCCTCACGTTGATCCGGCGAGACGGCCACCCAGTGCACATCGATGCGACGCAGTGAACCAAGCCCCTTCACCAGCGTCAGATCGCCACGTTCGACGTGGCGGTCCAGCCGCTCTCGCAGGCCCGGCTCACTGTTCAGCCAGTCGACCCGGTCCAGTGACTCCCAGTCCATGTCTTCATGCGGCCACCACCAGACATTGTGGCCGACACTCGCCAAGGCGGCACTGGCCGTGGCAGCCGCCAGTTCGCTTCCGTGCACCAGCACCTGCATGGCTCATTTCTCCTGATAGCGGGTCATCAGCTCGCGGAAGCCTTCCCCGAATTTCGGGTGACGCTTGGCGAAGGAAATGGTGGCTTCCAGATAGCCTAGCTGATGGCCACAGTCATAGGTATCGCCGGCCATGCGATAGGCCGCGACCGCCTTGTCATCACGCAGGGTATCGATGGCGTCGGTCAGCTGGATCTCGCCACCGGCGCCCGGCGGGGTATTCTCGAGCAACTCGAAGATACGACCCGGCAGCAGGTAACGGCCGATCACCGCCAGAGTGGAGGGTTCGGTGCCCGGAGCCGGCTTCTCGACCATCCCACTGATCATCGCGGACTTGCCCGCTTCCGGCGTCTCGCCATCGATGGCGACGATACCGTACTTGTAGGCCATCTCCTGGGGCACGTTCTCGACCATGATCTGGGCGGCATTGGTGGCTTCATAGGCCTCCATCATCCGCGCCAGGTCATTCTTCTCGAGACCTTCGCCGTCGACCAGCACGTCCGGCAACATCACCAGGAAAGGCTCGTCTCCAACGATGGGCTTGGCACACAGCACCGCATGGCCCAGACCCAGCGGTTCCGGCTGACGCACGCTGATGATCTTGACGTCATCCGGAATGATGTGACGAAGTTCCTCGAGCAGCTCGAACTTGCCCTTGGCTTCCAGAGTCGTCTCGAGCTCGAAGTGCTTGTCGAAGTGGTTCTCGATGGCATTCTTGCTGGAATGGGTGACCAGGACGATTTCCTTGATACCCGCCGCAACCGCTTCTTCCACCACATACTGGATCACCGGCTTGTCGACGATGGTGATCATTTCCTTGGGGATGGCCTTGGAGGCCGGCAGGCAACGAGTTCCGAGACCTGCAACAGGCAATACAGCCTTGCGTATCATGAAGCGTCTTCCTTGTGTCTATGTCGTGGCAGATCGTGACGACTCTACCGAGTTACTGCCGCCCGGACGAGATGGCGACCGTCCTGAAATCTAGGCAGGGATTATGCCAGTTTGGCAAAAAAGTGCGAATTGACCGCAGATTTTCCACACTGGCCCATCAGATCGGCTGTCTGAGACGTCCATGACGGGCCAGTCCACGCGAAGCCTTCGCTCCGCGGACAGGATGCCTCCTCAGCGACGCTGGGCACGCCCCAGCAGGGCACCCACACTGTCGCTATCGGGCGACTCTACCACACCATGCTCGGTGACGATGGCATCAATATACTCATGCGGTGTGACATCGAAGACCGGATTGAAGACTTCGATCTCATCGGGAGCGATCCTGCGATTTCCTGCCTGACGCAGCTCATCGGCATCGCGAGTCTCTATGGGGATGGCGGCCCCACTGTCCAGACTGGCATCGAAGGTGGCAAGGGGCGCCACCACCATCACCTTGACCCCGTGGGCACGCGCCTGGACCGCCAGGGAGAAGGTGCCGATCTTGTTGGCCGTGTCGCCATTGGCCGCGATGCGGTCCGCACCAACGATCAACCAGCGCACATCGTCATCGCCGTCCCTGGATTGCATGATCAGCGAGGCAGCCCCCTCCACGGCAAGTCGGGCGGGAATCTTTTCCTGCACCAGTTCCCAGGCGGTCAGTCGAGCCCCCTGCCACCAGGGGCGCGTCTCATTGACATGGACGCGGCTGATCAGCCCCTGAGCGTACGCCGTGCGAATCACGCCCAGGGCGGTACCGTGCCCCCCAGTCGCCAGCGCACCGGTATTGCAGTGCGTCATCACCTCACAGTGGGGGGTGTCGGCCGGCAGGGACGCGGCAATCACCTGCGCACCGAATTCCGCCATGCGCAGATTGTCCTCGAGATCCTGCTCATGAATGCGCACGGCTTCCCGCAGCAGTGCCTCGTGGGGGGCAAGCTCACGCATGGCGTGCGCAGCGATCACCGTACGCATGCGATCCAGCGCCCAGAACAGATTGACCGCCGTCGGCCGAGAAGCCGCCAGAACCTCGCAGGCCGCTTCCAGACGCGCCCCCCATGCCCCGCCCTCATGTGCGGCGCGAACCGCCTCCAGCGCCACACCATAGGCGGCCGCGATGCCGATGGCCGGTGCACCACGCACTACCATGTCGGCAATGGCGCGAGCCACGCCGCCTGCATCCCGCAGTTCGATCTCTCGGGTCTCGCCCGGCAGCAGACGTTGATCCAGCAGTGCCAGTCGCGGCAAGGCATCTTCGTCGCTACCGGTGGCATTGTCTGACTGGGTCAGCCAGCGAATTGGAATCAGGCTCATGACACTTCCCTGTAGGCTCACGGACAAAGGGGTTCGCACTGGAGAACACCGCGGCGCGATAATGGCTGAGGCCATCTGCAAGTTCCCGTCATGACGAGTTTTTTGCAGTTACCGCTGACCCGCGACGACAGGCGGATTAGAATGGAGGAATCGTGCCCGAGGGTGACGCGTCTGTACAGGGGCGTGCATGCTTGCGATGCACTTCCGTAACGGTAAGGATCCGATCATGAGCCATAGCGACGCCAAGCAAGATTCCACTGCCCCGGATCATCTGGGCAACGTCGATGCCAGCGAAATCGCCAAATTCTCCGCGCTCGCCAGCCGCTGGTGGGACCGCGACAGCGAGTTCAAGCCACTCCACGACATCAACCCGCTGCGCGTCGATTACATCGACACCCATGCCGGACTGGCGGGCAAGCGAGTCATCGATGTCGGTTGTGGCGGCGGCATCCTGTCCGAGGCCATGGCACATCGTGGCGCCACCGTGACAGGGATCGACATGGGCGAAGCTCCGCTGTCAGTGGCACGCCTGCATCAGCTGGAATCCGGTGTGGAAGTCGATTATCGCCAGACCACCGCGGAAGCTGCCGCCGAGGAAATGGCGGGACAATTCGATGTCGTGACCTGTCTCGAGATGCTCGAGCATGTTCCTGACCCTTCCTCGGTGATCAACGCCTGCGCGCGACTGGTCAAGCCGGGAGGCAAGGTGTTCTTCTCGACCATCAATCGCAATCCCAAGGCGTACGCCTTCGCGATCATCGGTGCCGAGTACCTGCTGCAGATGCTGCCACGCGGCACGCATGAGTACCGCAAGTTCATCCGCCCGGCTGAGCTTGGCCGCTGGACGCGTGAAGCGGGCCTCAAGATGGAGGGTTCCACCGGCATGACCTACAACCCGCTGACCCGGAAATATCGCCTCAACACCGCCGACCTCAGCGTCAACTATCTGATGCATACGCGCCGCCCGACGGAAGACGAACTCGCATGAGTCTGCCGGCCGCACTGCCCCGTCCCGCTGCGCTGATCTTCGATCTCGATGGCACCCTGGTGGACACTGCGCCGGACCTGGCGCGTGCGACCAACGAGCTGCGTAGCCATCATGCCTTGCCGGAACTGAGCTATGAGGTGATTCGCGCCGAGGTCTCGCATGGCGGAAGCGCCCTGGTGAGACTGGCGCTGGGTCACGACATCGATCATCCCTCGCATGCCGAGGAGCGTACACGCCTGCTGGACTTCTATGCCCGTGATGTCGCGGCCCACAGCGAGCTGTTCCCGGGCTATGACGCCCTGATCGAGATCTGTCAGCGCAACGGCCTGCCCTGGGGGATCGTGACCAACAAGCCGCGTCAGTTCGCCGAGCCGCTGATCGAGTCCCTGGCGCTCACACCGGGCTGTCTGCTGTGCGCCGATGACCTGCCCGTCAAGAAGCCCCATCCTGAGCCATTGTGGGAGGCGGCCCGCCTCCTCGGCGTCGAACCGTCACGATGCTGGTATCTCGGGGATCATGATCGCGACATGCAGGCGGCGCGCGCGGCGGGCATGCTGGCGGTCGCCGTGCGCTATGGCTACGTCCGCGACGGGGACGATGTGGACGCCTGGCCTGCCGATGTGTGGTTCGACACCTCGGAAGAAGTCATCAATGCCGCTCTGCGCGCAGCGGAACTGCGCTGACGGGTCGCGCGACACCCTGACGCCCTGCCAATGAAAACGCCGACGGCCATGGCCGTCGGCGTTTTCATTGCAGGCAATCCTGTCAGTGACAACTTCTCACCATCAAGTGCTCGTCACTGTCACCCGCTCGGACATCTCACGTCCTGGGCGGCTGGGCATCGAACATCTCGCCGGTGCGGCCACGACTCTCCGGACCGATCAGCCACAGGTAGCTTGGCATGATGTCGGCTGGCGTACGCAGGGTATCCGGGTCTTCCGCCGGGAAGGCCGACTTGCGCATCGACGTTCGAGTCCCACCGGGATTGAGGGTATTCACGCGGACCTGACTGGTATTCTCGAGCTCCTGTGCCAAGAGCTGTGAAAAGCCTTCGGTGGCGAACTTCGAGACACTGTAGGCCCCCCAGAAAGCACGCCCCTTGCGGCCGACACTGGAACTCGTCAGCACCACGGACGCATCCCGAGACGCTTTCAGCAGTGGCAGCAGCGCCTGCAACATCCAGATAGGCCCATTGATGTTGACCTGCATGACCTGCTCCCACAACGCCGGATCATACTGCTCGAACGGGGTGATCTTGCCCAGCAGACTGGCATTGTGCAGCACCCCATCGAGTCGCCCGAATTCCTTGTCGAGCGTTTCCGCCATCTGCTGGTAATCCTTGAGCGTGGCCCCTTCGAAGTTCAGCGGGTAGATCGCTGGCTGAGGAGCCCCCAATGCTTCGATCTCGTCATAGACTTCCTCGAGCTTGGCAATGGTGCGCCCCAGCAAGATGACGGTCGCGCCATGCCTGGCATAGTCAATGGCTGCTTCACGACCGATGCCCGAGCCTGCACCAGTCACGAGAATGATTCGCCCTTTCAGCAGATCCGCTGGTGCCTGATAATCGATCTTGCATTCCGCCATGAGGATATCCCGTCCTGAACGCTGGCCTTGCCGAGAGGCTGACCCGAAGGGCAAGGCCTGAGGTGTATCGATGACATGCGGGCGCATGTCAGAACGCACAAAGCCCGCCTTGTCAGTCAACAAGTGCGGGCTTTGTCATCATCATCTGGCGTCATGCGCCAGAGGCGAGGAAATCCTTGGCCATTCCGCCGGCCTTGCTGTCGGGGTACTGGCGAACCAGTTCCTCGAGCAATTTGCGACTTTCCTGCGCCTTGCCCTGCCGCGCCTTGACGAGTCCCAGCTTGTACATCGCATCCGGCACCTTGCTGGATTGCGAGAACTCACTGATGACAGTATCAAAGGCCTGGGCAGAAGCATCCAGTTGATTCTTCGCGGAATACAATTCCCCCAACCAATAATGGGCATTGGCCGCGAGATTGGAATCCCCGTGATCCACCACGAAGGATTCAAAGGCATCGATCGCTCCGTCGAAATCACGCGACTGCACCTTGGCAAAGGCGTTCTCATAATCCTTCTGGGCATCTCCTCCACTGGAGGCATTGGCGCTGCTGGCATTGCTGCCCTCACCACCACTGACCGCGGCTGCGGTCTGCGCATCGACCTCCTGACCGTTCTCACCGGCTGGACTTGTTCCCGAAACACGTTGCTCCAGGTCCAGGTAACGTTGCTGCGACATCTCGGTGAGTCGCTTGAACTGATATTCCAGTTCATCGACACGCCCGCGCAGCCGCGCAATTTCCTGGGCCTGCTCATCAAGCTGGTTGAGAAGGGTCAGGGTGCCGCCACCACTCAAGCGAGTGTTGGCCTGCTGATAAAGCGAGTTGGACTGTACGGTAAGGTCTTCCACTGCGGGTGCGGCTGCAACTGACAACGGAAGCGCCAGGGCTCCCACACCGCACAACCATTTCAGGCTGTCTTTCATGCTGTCGGCTCCGCCGAATCATCATGTTGCCGTGCGAGAAGGCCCGAGCCTCAAGGTTGCCCTTGGGACTCAGGCCTGCTCAACACAAGTTTCAAGCGTCTCTGTTATCCCGCAGGGACCTCAGAGAGATTGCCGAACTCAGTAGTCGAAGACCACACGACGGTTCTTGGCATAGGAAGATTCGCCGTGACCTTGAACGGCCGGACGCTCTTCACCGTAGGAGACGATCTCGATCTGGGACGGAGACACACCCTGAACGGTCAGGAAGCGTGCGACAGACTTGGCACGACGCTCGCCCAGACCCAGGTTGTATTCACGAGTACCGCGCTCATCAGCGTGGCCTTCCAGAACGACATTGGCGCTGGTGTTGGCTTTCAGGTACTGGGCGTGGCCCATCAGGACGCTTTCGAATTCAGGACGGATGGTGTCCTTGTCGAATGCGAAGTAGATGGTACGCACGTCAGGCATGGAAGCGTTGCTCATCTGGTTGCCGTTGGTGTTGGCACCAGAGTTCATGCCGGCAGTGTTGGCACCGCTGTTGGCTGAATCCATGTCGCCGTCCTGGGCGCCACCGCTGCTGGAACAACCGGCCATGACGCTCAGGGACAGGGCAACCAACAGACCTTTTGCATACGGGGTGAACTGCATTGTAAAACTCCTTGCTCTAATGAAAACGAATGCCAAGCCTTTCTTTGTGACTCGGATGCATTCTAGTGGTTTAGTTCAGGAACGGCGACCACGCAGGTTCACGCACTTCGCCTTGTGGTGACGGCAGGGAAAATTGTGCTCTTCCATCTGCCGAGACCTCGCCCAGGACCCCACGGGTTCCTTGCTGAGTGGCATATATCACCATAGTGCCATTCGGTGCAACACTTGGAGATTCATCCCACTGAGTATCCGTGAGGGATGTCACTCGACCACTCTTCAGATCCTGCTTGGCAACCTGATAACCGTTGCCGGAGCGATTGATCATGAACAGGGTTTCCCCATCGGGCGACACACGCCCACGGGAATTGTAGTTTCCGGTAAACGTCACGCGTTCAGTACCACCGGAAAGATCAAGACGATAGATCTGCGGCGAGCCGGCACGATCAGACGTGAAGACCATGCCACTGCCATCCGGCAGCCAGTCCGGCTCGGTATCGATCGCAGGATTGTTGGTCAGACGTTGGAATTTGCGTGACGCGATATCCATCACATAAATCTCGGGCTGACCATCCTTTGACAATGCCATCGCCAACTTGCGGCCATCCGGAGACCAGGCTGGAGCACCATTGATGCCACGGAAACCGGTCAGTTTGGCACGACGACCACTTCCCAGCTCCTGAACATAAATCGCAGGCCGTTCTGATTCGAAACTCACGTACGCCAGTTTCTTTCCATCCGGCGACCATGCAGGAGACATGATCGGTTCATCGGATGCAAGAATCTCCTGACTACCATGGCCATCCGAGTCGGCAACATACAGTGCGAAACGAATGTTGTCACCCACGCCATTGGCGGTAATGTAGGCGATTTTTGTCGAGAAAGCACCGCGAATTCCAGTGATTTCCTCAAATATTTCATCACTCATGTAATGGGCGCGCGAACGCAACTGGCCATCACTACCCGTGATAACTTCTCCGAGCATGCGCTTGTTCCCGAGCACATCCATCAGCTCGTATTGAATGCTGTAGCCACCGCTGCTCGCATTCTTGATCTGCCCGACCACCAGATAGCTGGCGCCGAGACGCTTCCAGTCATTGACGAAGACATCCTGGGTAGTCCCCGGCAGCGCGATCAGGTTGTCACGCTTGATCGGCTCGAATTGGCCGCTGCGCGCCAGATCATCCGAGATGATACGGGCCAGATCCTGAGGGAGACTTCCCCCCGTCAGGTTCTCGAACGGCACCACGGCGATCGGCGTCGCGCTATCATTGCCCTTGGTGATCTCGATGGTCAGGTCCGCTCTCGCCATGCTGGTCACGACCAGCATGGCGGCTGCCATCATCCATGTAGTCACTCGTCTCATCGGCCCAGGTCCTCTGGATTGAAGTACAGATTGAAGTTGCGGAACTGGCTCTTGGCTGAAGCCGGCAGGTCCTGCATCTCGGTAAACGGTGCTGCTTTCTGTATCGCCTGAATCGCGGAACGATCGAAGGCGGCATTGCCACTGCTCTTGCTGACCGCAGCCGAAACAAGTTCCCCTGTCGGCAGCAATGAGACGCGCAGCGTCACCGTCATGCCGGGTACGGTACCTGAAGGCCGATTCCAGTTCTGCCCGACATACTTCTTGAGCAGACTCTCAAAGCCATTGGCCGCCTGTGCGGCCTGCTTGGCGCCACTGATGGCGTCACTTTCGCTGTCGATCAGACTATCCAGTGAGCCGGCAGATGCCTGTGCCGCCTTCTCGGCAAGCGCCTTCTGGCGCGCGGCCTCCGCGGCTGCCTTCTTGCGAGCCTCTTCCGCTGCCTTTTCCTTGGCCGCCTTTTCCTTCGCCGCTTTCTCGGCGGCTGCCTTGGCTGCCTTTTCCTTTTCAGCCTGCGCCTTGGCCTTGGCCGCCTTTTCAGCCTCTGCCTTGGCCTTAGCGGCTTTTTCCGCCTCGGCTTTCTTGCGCGCTTCCTCGGCTGCCTTTTCCTTGGCAGCCTTCTCCGCTTCCGCCTTGGCCTTGGCCGCCTTTTCGGCTTCCGCCTTCTTCAAGGCGTCTGCCTTGGCCTGTTTTTCAGCTTCAGCCTTCTTGCGCTCAAGCGCAATCGCCTTGGCTTCTTCCGCCCGACGCGCTGCATCTGCCTTGGCCTTGTCTGCCGCCTCGGCAGCCGCTTTCTGCTCCGCCTTCAACTGCTCAGCCGCCTTGGCCTGTGCCGCCTTCTCCTGCTCGGCAGCCTTGGCCTGCTCTGCCTTGAGTTCCGCGGCTTTCTCGCGCGCAGCACTCTTCTGCTGTTCTGCAGCGCGCTCCGCTTCCCGGGAGGCCTCCTCCTTGGCGCTCTGACGCTCATCGGCCTCTTCGGCGGCATCCCGCGCCTTGCTGGCCTTGGCCTGCTGGGGCTGAGTGGTCGTCGTTTCGGTGCTGACCAGCGTCGCGTTGACGATGGTCGTGCTGCTCTGATCCGGCTCGGACTCAGGCCAGCTCACCAGGGTCAGTACCAGGATGACCACATGCAGACCCACGGCCAGCACGACGGGTAATCCATAGCCTGCCCGCTTTTCGATTTCCGGCTGACTCATCCATCAGCCCTCGTTCGGCGGTTCTGAAATCAGCCCGACATTGGGAACGCCCGCCCCCTGCAGAGTGCTCATCAGCCCCATCACATCACCATATGGCGCTGTCTTGGCGCCTTTGACCAGCACGGGTGTCTTGGGCTTTTCCGACACGATGGCGGCCACCTTGCTGCCCAGGTCATCCAGGGCGACGGGAGTCCGCTTGTCCTGATCAGAGCCCAGATCGATGTAGTAGTTGCCGCTGTCATCCAGCGAGACGATCAGCGGTGTCACGTCATCAGGATTGTCGATGGGCTTGGAGGTGACCTTGGGCAGTTCGACCTGTACCCCCTGGGTCATCATCGGCGCGGTGATCATGAAGATGACCAGCAGCACCAGCATGACATCGATGAAGGGCACCACATTGATTTCAGAGGACAGCTTGCGCTTGTGCCCCCGGCTGTAAGGTCCTTTCATGCTCGACTCTCCTTTCAGGCGTCGTTGCTGCCACGGCCGTGCAGATTGCGATGCAGAATGGAGTGAAGCTCTTCGGCGAAGTCTTCATAACGGCCCAGCAGCTGATCGGCACGGCTGGCCAGACGGTTATAGAAGATGACTGCCGGAATCGCGGCAAAAAGCCCCATGGCGGTGGCGACCAGCGCTTCTGCAATCCAGGGAGCGACAGTGGTCAGAGTGGCCTGCTGTGCAGTCCCCAGTGCCTGGAAAGAGCCCATGATGCCCCACACCGTCCCGAATAGACCCACATAGGGGCTTACGGAGCTGACGGTGGCCAGGAACGGAAGATGGATATTGAGACGTTCTTCCTCGCGTGACAGCGTGACACGCATGCTGCGCTGAACGCCGTCCATCACCGCATCGGCATTGCTGGACTTGGGCTTGAGACGACTGTACTCACGAAAGCCTGCACGGAAGACGCCTGCAGCACCCGGCGTCGCCTCTTCTTCACTGGGCAATTCACGGTAGAGGTGATTGAGATCCACTCCGGACCAGAAACGCTTTTCAAAGGCGGTATACGCCTGTTTCGCTCGTGACAATGCCATCCCCCGTTGGAAGATCACTACCCAGGAGGCGATGGAAGCCGCCAACAGCAGCAACATGACGGATTGCACCACCAGGCTGGCATTCGCGAACAGCGAAATGATCGACATCGAATCTTCCACGGAAATCCCTCTTTTACTTGGTTCAGTCAGTGCCACCGGTGAGGCGACACCCTTAACATTCGTCCGACTCCGTCGCCTGACATCCGACCAGAAGGATGGCTGCAACGGCGTCTCACTCGTTCACGCCTTGACCACGGCGACTCTCGGTCAATCTGGTATCGGTGACTCAGACCTCAAGAGCGTTCAGCAATTCCACTGGCCACCGACGCGGACGCAATGTGCTGGCATCGACACAGGCAATCACCACCTCGGCATCACTCAACATCACCCCGTCCTTCATCACCTGTTGATGAAAGACAAGGCGCGCGCCACGCAATTCACCTGCCGTTGCCGTGACCTGCAGCAGATCATCCAGTCTCGCAGGACGATGATAGCGACTGGCCACACTGTGCACGACAAGCTGGATACCGCGCTCCAGAAGTGTCTGCTGGGAATAGCCACGTGCGCGCAGCCATTCACTGCGTGCACGCTCCATGAAGCGCAGGTAATTGACGTAATAGACGATGCCACCCGCATCGGTATCCTCGATATAGACCCGCACCGCATGATGAAAATCGCCCGTCTGCTCAGTCAACGTTTCCTCGCCGGGGCTGGATGTCTGCAGAGACGACATCATGCGTCCTCCTGCCCACCCGGCGTCAGACGCGCCTGGGTCTCACGCGGCGTGATGCCGAAATGCTGATAAGCGGAACTGGTCACGACGCGCCCGCGCGCCGTTCGCATCATGAACCCTTGCTGAATCAGATAGGGCTCCAGCACATCTTCGATAGTATCGCGCTCCTCGCCGATGGCGGCCGCCAGCGAATCCACTCCGACGGGCCCGCCATCGAACTTTTCGATCATCGACAGCAGCAACCGGCGATCCATATGATCCAGCCCGTGGCTATCCACATTGAGCATGTTGAGCGCCTTGTCCGCGACATCCAGCGTCAGACGGCCATCGCCGCGCACCTCGGTAAAGTCACGCACCCGCCGCAGCAGCCGATTGGCGATACGCGGCGTCCCTCGCGAGCGTCGTGCGATCTCGCGTGCGCCATCCATCTCCACTTCCATGCCTGACAGCTTCGCACTGCGCGAGACGATACCGGTCAGCGACTCGATATCGTAGAACTCGAGGCGCTGAACGATTCCGAAGCGATCTCGCAGGGGCGCGGTCAACAACCCAGCCCGGGTCGTCGCCCCCACCAGAGTGAATCGTGGCAGTTCCAGCTTGATCGAGCGGGCAGCCGGGCCCTCACCGATCATGATATCCAGCTGATAGTCCTCCATCGCGGGATACAGTACTTCCTCGACCGCCGGTGACAGGCGATGAATCTCGTCGATGAACAGTACATCGCCTTCCTGGAGATTCGTCAGCATGGCAGCCAGGTCACCTGCCCGCTCCAGAACCGGTCCGGACGTCGACTTGATGTCCACGCTCATCTCACTGGCAATGATGTGTGCCAGAGTGGTCTTGCCAAGTCCCGGGGGCCCGAATACCAGGGTGTGATCCAGGCTATCGCCACGACCGCGAGCGGCACTGATGAAGATTTCCATCTGCTCGCGCACGATCGGCTGACCGATATACTCATTCAGCGTTCGCGGCCGATTGGCGCGATCGATCCGTTCTTCCGGATCATGCGTGGCCGCGGAGATCAGTCGATCCGACTCCATCATGATGCTTGCTCAACTCCTGATGACTCATGCTGCAGACATGAGTCATGTGGCGAGAGGTGGTCTGACCGAGGCAGTGAAATGATCTTGCGCCAATGCAATCAAGCGCGCACTTTCTACCCCAGTCGACGGCCATTCCCTAGTCAATAAATCCAATCAGATCGTGCCTATTCTGTCATTCACGCTATCAGGCACGAGACACGTGCGCTAGCTGGCCATCTTGCGGGCCAACGCCGCCTTGATGAGGGCTTCCGTGGAGGCACCTGTCTCGAGTCCCGAGAGCATCTTGGCCGCCTCGACCGGCTTGTAGCCCAGCGCGACCAGAGCGGCTTCGGCGTCGGCCAGGGGATGGGTAACCGGCGGCTGTGGCTGCGAAGCGCGCGCCATTTCCGACAGACCATCGTCCTGCGGAATCGTCCAATGCTTGAGCCGGTCGCGCATCTCGATGATCAGGCGGTCCGCCGTCTTCTTGCCGACGCCGGGCAAGCGAGTCAGTGCCCGACTGTCTTCGTCGTGCACGCAGCGAATGAAATCGGCCTGCTCCATTCCCGAGAGAATCGCCAGCGCCAGGCGCGGCCCGACCCCGGAAATCTTGATCAATTCCCGGAACAGACGACGCTCCGGCTCCTTGCCGAAGCCATAAAGCAACTGGGCGTCTTCACGCACGACCAGATGGGTGAACAGCTGACAGTCCTCCCCGACAGCCGGCAGACCCAGCAAGGTATTCATGGAGGCTTCAAGTTCATAGCCCACACCCTGTACATCGAGTACCAGATGAGGCGGCTGCTTTTCGAGCAAACGCCCGGTCAGACGTCCAATCATGTTTCGGGCTGTCCTTGAGTCTTCAGTGCCGCCTGCTCATCACATCAGGTGTCAGGCGGCACGGGTTGTTGCGATGCGGGCAAGCCTACCAAAGATAACGTGCAGGCGGCATGTCCGAGTGTCACGACGATTTTGTCGCATGAATCTGACAGTCACTTGTAGCCATGAGGCCAGATGCAGGCAGCATGCGGAAGCCAGCAGAACGCAAGATGCTGCCTGACATCGTGAAAACAAGCCCACAAGTGACTGAAAAATTGGAATTTATTGATAACGATAGCGTATCTGGCGCAAGCGGGCTTGTCACTTCTCGCCTGTAGAGGCCGCCTTCAGTACACGCCGAAGTCTGCTCCCCACTCTCTTCAGCCCCTGACCAGACACTATTCAGACCCTACGTGACCGGCAGACACCTCATTTGCCCGGCTCAAAGTCACGCCAGCTACTGCTGCGTCGTGCGCGGGAGCTCTTGCGCCCTGCACCCGCCCCCAGACCCAATGCCTCCAGCTGCGCGCTGCTCGGAGTCAGTCGCATGCGTGCAAAGCAATGTGTCAGCGCGATGGCCAGAGCATCCGCGGCATCCGCCTGAGGCGTTGCAGACAGCTTGAGCGTATGGGTCACCATATGCTGGACCTGGGCCTTGTCTGCTGCACCGGACCCCGTGACAGCCTGCTTGATCTGTCGCGGCCCATACTCTGATACCGGCAGGCCGTGGTTCGCTGCACACACGATGGCTGCCCCACGTGCCTGACCGAGCTTGAGCGCGGAGTCGGCATTCTTGGACATGAAGACCTGCTCGATGGCGAACTCCGCCGGGCAATGCATGGCAATCACTTCACTGATACCGGCGTAGATCTGCGCCAACCGCTGGTCGAGGCTGACCTGGGACATGCGGATGCAACCACTGTCCACATAGCGGGGCTGAGCCGCCGAGACGTCCAGTACGCCGTAACCGGTCAGGCGTGACCCCGGATCAATGCCAAGAATGATCATGCCACCGCCTCACGTCTCACACTCATTGCCTCTCCACCCCTGTCGTCTTTCGTGCTTACTGTGTATATAACCAGCCACAATGCCACAAAAAAGGCGGTGCGACACTGTCATTGCCTGCATCATCTGCAGGTAACAGTCTCACACCGCCTTGCCGGGGGTCACTTGCCCGCTTGCGCGGGACTCCCCCTCTCCCGGGCGCTGATGGCGCCTGTCAGGAGAGGTTGATCACCCCGGGGTCATTCGCCTGGATCAGGCCTGACCGCCTTCCTCTTCAACCTTGACCTTCTGACGCAGACGGATGTTCAGCTCCTTGAGCTGCTCACCGCTGACTTCCCCCGGGGCGTCGGTCATCATGCAGCCAGCGCTCTGGGTCTTCGGGAAGGCGATGACTTCACGAATGGTCTTGGCGCCGGTCATCAGCATGACCAGACGGTCGAGACCGAAGGCCAGACCACCATGGGGCGGCGCGCCGAACTTGAGCGCGTCGAGCAGGAAGCCGAACTTCTCTTCCGCTTCCTCTTCGCCGATGCCCAGCACTTCGAACACGGTACGCTGCATGGCCTGGTCGTGGATACGGATGGAACCGCCACCCAGCTCAGTGCCGTTGATGACCATGTCATAGGCGCGAGACAGTGCCGCTTCCGGGTCGGCCTTGAGTTCTTCCGGGGTGCAGGACGGCGCGGTGAACGGGTGGTGCAGCGCGCTCAGGCGGCCATTGGCATCGGCTTCGAACATCGGGAAGTCGACGACCCACAGCGGTGCCCATTCGCGGGTGTAGAGGTTGAGGTCTTCGCCCAGCTTGACGCGCAGCGCACCGATGGCCTCGGCCACGATGTTGGCCTTGTCGGCACCGAAGAACACGATGTCGCCATCGACGGCGCCACAGCGGTCCAGCACGTCATCCACGACGTCTTCCATGAACTTGACGATCGGCGACTGCAGACCCTCGATGCCCTTGGCACGCTCGTTGACCTTGATCCACGCCAGGCCCTTGGCACCGTAGATGCCGACGAACTTGGTGTAGGCGTCGATTTCCTTGCGTGACAGGCTGGCACCGCCCGGTACACGCAGCGCGGCGACACGGCCCTTGTCATCCTTGGCCGGGCCGGAGAAGACCTTGAAGTCCACACCGCTCATCAGGTCATCGACATCGACCAGCTCCAGCGGGATGCGCAGGTCCGGCTTGTCGGAACCGAAGCGCTGCATGGCTTCGGAATACGGCATGGTCGGGAAGTCGCCCAGCTCGACATCCAGCACTTCCTTGTAGAGACCACGGATCATGGTCTCGGTCATGCCCATGATGTCCTTCTCGTCGACGAAGCTGGCCTCGAGGTCGATCTGGGTGAATTCCGGCTGACGATCGGCGCGCAGATCCTCGTCACGGAAGCACTTGGCGATCTGGTAGTAACGATCGACACCGGCGACCATCAACAGCTGCTTGAACAGCTGCGGAGACTGCGGCAGCGCGAAGAAGCTGCCGGCATAGGTGCGGCTCGGCACCAGATAGTCACGTGCCCCTTCCGGCGTGGCACGCGTGAGAATCGGGGTTTCGATGTCGAGGAAGCCCAGGGCTTCCAGCTGGGCACGCACGCTGTGGGTGATGCGTGAACGCAGGCGCAGCTTGTCGATCATGTCCGGACGACGCAGGTCGACATAACGATACTTGAGGCGAACTTCCTCACCGACCTTGTTGTGGTCGTCCAGCTGGAACGGCGGCGTCTGTGCGGTGTTGAGCACTTCGACATCCTTGGCCAGCACTTCGATCATGCCTGTCGGCATGTTCGGGTTCTGGGTGCCTTCCGGGCGCATGCGAATACGGCCCTTGATGCGCAGGACGTACTCGCTGCGCGCCTTGTCGGCAGTGGCGAAGGCATCGACGGTGTCCGGATCGACGACGATCTGGGCGATACCGTCACGGTCGCGCATGTCGAGGAAGATGACGCCACCGTGGTCGCGACGGCGGTGCACCCACCCGCACAGAGTGACATCCTGATCGATCAGGGTCTCGTTCAGTTTGCCGCAATAGTGGCTGCGCATGTTGATTCCTTGTTGCTCAAATTCGTGATCGACGCACTGGTGCGCGTCTGTCTCAGAGGGCCTGACGCTGGAGATGCCTGCCACTCATGCATGACCTTGCACATGGATGGCAGGCATGACAGCTGGCCTGATGACGGGAGACATCAGGACGAGCTATCGCCACCTCCGGCCAGATTCTTCTTGCTGCCGGACTTGAAATCCGTTTCGTACCAGCCACTGCCCGCCAGACGGAAACCGGCGGCGGATACCAGCTTTTCCAGCTGGTCCGTCTTGCATTCCGGACATTCCGTCAGCGGCGCGGCGCTGATCTTCTGCAACTTGTCCATCCGATGGCCACAGGCCTTGCAGTGGTATTCATAGATCGGCATGGTTTTTTCCTGACGATACTGGTCCCGAGCGCATGAATGCGAGTCGCAGACCATGACAATGTTATGCCTTGCGGCGCCCTTGCATCAGACGTGCCGGAGACATCAATATGAGTGACATCTCAAGCACAGCTTCGGAACGCGTACAATAAGGCCAGTTGAACGTCTTTCAAGTCAAAGCGAAAGGGCCACATTATAGCGTGCTCGGCCCCTTGCGGGGCAACACCTCGATAGATTCCCGGCAATGCGCCGTCATGCCCGGCCAGGGTCAGGCCTCATTCACTGCCGCCCGGCCGTCTCACGTCATGAGGACACCGATGTCTGATCCCCAACTCGCATCTGCAACTTCCCCTACTGCTGCCGCTGGTGCTGGCCCGCAGGCCGTGATGCTCGACATGGCATCACTTGGCGACGGCCTTGACTTCAGCCGCCTGAAGGACCGGGTCAATGGGCTGGTCTGCCATGATGCCACGTTGCCCGAGCAGGTCGTGGAGCGTCTGGAGGGTGCCGAGATCGTGCTGGTCAACAAGGTACGCCTGGAGGCGCAGCATCTGGAGGCCCTGCCGACATTGAAGCTGATCGCCGTCATGGCCACCGGCACCAACAACATCGACATGGAAGCGGCAAGGGCGCAAGGCATACGCGTCATGAACGTCGCGGCCTATGGCACCGCCTCTGTCGCACAGCACACCTGGATGTTGATGCTGGCACTGGCCGGACAACTGCCTGGCTACCAGGGAGATGTCGCGAGCGGTGAATGGCAGCGCAGCAATACCTTCTGCCTGATGGGCCGCCCCACCCTGCAGCTGGCCGGCAAGCATCTGGTGATCGTCGGCAAGGGGGAGCTGGGGACTGCCGTGGGCAGGTTGGCGGAGGCGTTCGACATGCGCGTCACCTTCGCCGCGCGCCCGGGCAGTGAGTCGACGTCTCAACGACCGAGCCTGAAACACCTCCTGCCTGAAGCGGACGTCATCAGCCTGCACTGCCCCCTGACGCCGGAGACACACCATCTGATCGACGAGCAGGCCCTGGCGTTGCTGAAGCCCGGTGCCCTGCTCATCAACTGTGCACGCGGTGGCATCATCGATGAAGAGGCTGCACTTGCCGCCTTGAAGCGTGGGCACCTCGGTGGACTGGCCGTCGACAGCCTGCCGGAGGAGCCGCCCCGGGAGGGCCATGCCCTTCTGACAGCGCTGGCTAACGGCCGCACGGCGTCTGAGGCCGGATGGAATCTCATCGTCACGCCCCACAATGCCTGGATCAGTCGTGAAGCGCGTCAGAACATATTGGATCTGAGTCTTGCCAATATCGAGGCCTATCTCGGCGAAAACGTCTGAGACATGGACGAGGGGGCTGCATTGCTATGCCCGCCCGCTGGCAGAAGCATGGATAGACACCAGAAGGGGGCCAGATGCACAAGGCATCTGGCCCCCTTCTGGTGCCGGGATTGCTGCGTCATTCAAGAGGAGTGACGCGACATCGATGGCAGCTAGCCTGAGATCACTCTTGAGTTCGCTCAGCGCAGGTGGCTGGCAAATGAGGATCTGTCGATACGGATATGCATGCCGGCGGCCTTGACGGGGTGGCCTTCGGCATCCCACGTCACTACCCGCCCGCGCGAGATGAGCAATACCCAATCAATGGCATCCGCCGCCTGATCCTCGTCATGCCGACTCGCCGACGATGCCGCATGGCCCTCGCCCCCTTGCGGCTCGATGCCCGGTTCAACCGCCAGATCAGGATGCGCATTGCAGCCCATGCTTTCGATGTGCCGCAGATCCTCCTCTCCCGGGGCGCGCATGCGGTACTGACATTCGAAGGTATCGCCGAAGGTGGTGAACACGCGGTGACGCAGGACATGCACGGCTTCCAGGTCATCAGGATGGATCAGCCGATCAAAGTCCAGCTCGCGCATCACCAGTGGCTCACGCCCTGTCGCTCCCAGCATCCGCCACAGATTGGGGTGAATGTAGATGATGCGCCCGGGAATATCCATCTCCCACAGACTGTCGCCACTGGCTTCCAGGGAGTCGAGCAAGCGTCGCTCACTGGCCTGGAGTTCCTGCTGGGTCTGACGCAGGCGCCGGTACATTTCCTCGGCGGTCTGGTTGGCATCATCCAGCTCGACGATACCGCAACGCCCTGCGGAATCCACCTCCGCCCCCATGCCGATACGATGCAGGCGATCCCTGAGCTCTGCCAGCGGCACGGACAGATGGCGACTGATGTGGTGGGTGCGCCAGCTCATCAGCAGGAAGAAACTCAGATAGAAGAGTATCAGGCCGCCCACCAGCGCCATGCCGACCAGTTGAAAATTGCGCCCGATCTCGGCGGTACGCGAGAAAACGGCCGACTCCTCCACCATGCTCAACATGATCCAGTCATTGCTGCTCAGATGCTCCCAGGCCACCTTGAAGGGCTCGCCATCCACCGAGACGCTTGCAGAGCCACGACGCTGCCCGAGGATCTGCTCGGACAGGGTGGCGAAGACGGGATGTCTGGACAGCTCCATCTGCGCCGGACGCAGCACGTCCTCCTCCTGGAGAGTGCTGACGTCCGGCTGTTCGACCGGTGCCAGAGACAGCAATGATTCGCCCCGCGACGGCACCGCCAGTGAGCGCCCCTTGGCATCGTAGAGCATCGCGAAACCGCTCCAGGGCAGCTCCATGGCCAGAATCTGGTTGACGATGACATCCAGGGTCATGTCGATGCCTACCACACCGAGGAATTCGTCACCGTCATAGAAAGGCGTGACGACAGACGTCATCCAGCCATTGGCGGCGGGGTCCTGATAGAGATCCGTCCAGACAGTGTGGCGCTCGGGATTCATGGCCGGTGCGGCCAGGTAGAAGAAGGAGAAGTCTCGGCAATCGTGATCGGGGGGCAACAACTCGACGAGATCCACATAGGGATAGATTCGCACAGAGCAGTTCGCCAGCGTCACGAAGGTCTGGATGACCGAGGGGTGGGTCGAGACGATATTGCGCATCAGAGGGTCCACGGCCGTCATTCGCAATGCCAGTGGCACATCGATCTCGATATCAGGCAGCACGGCATGGAAGCCACTGGCCTGATCCCCTTCATCCCTCTGGCTGGCCCAGACGCCACTGCGCTCGAATCCATGCCGAGCCGCTTGCTCCGCCCTGACGGGAGAAGCACTGTCGAGTCGAATCATGCGGGCCTGTTCCGCCATGCCGGTGGAGAGATCCTGTATATGTTCCAGCTGACGATTGAGGCTCTTGGCCTCGCGCAGCATGGCCAGATTCAACTCACTGTTCGACTGCGCCTGAAGATAATTTAGATTGGCATCACGTATCTCGTTGTTGGACAGAAAGTACACCGCCACCAGCGCCGTCTCTACCAGCAGCAACGGGATCATGGTACTGGTAAACAGCGCGCGCCAGACCCATTTCTTGATGGTGATGGGGGTACGTTGAGTTCCCGGCATTGACGGATTTCCTGGTTCCTCCATAAGTGAATCGAGTATGCGCCTTCTCTTGCCTATACGTGGACTTCGCGCTTCAACGCTCAAACATGTCCAAAAGGTCAGACCTTGGTGTCAGGACTGCGGACAGGCGGCCAAGGCTTTGCTAGGATGCTCGCCCCCAAGGAGGCTGCATGCTTTACAACTACGGTTCCATCAATATCGATCACGTCTACCGGGTCCCTCATCTGGTTCGCCCCGGTGAAACTCTGGCGAGTCACTCCTTCCGTCAGGTATTGGGCGGCAAGGGGGCCAACCAGTCCCTCGCTCTGGCACGCGCAGGCGGAGATGTCACCCACTGGGGACGTCTCGGCAATGCCGACCGCTGGGCACTTGAGCCATTGGAAAGCGCCGGTGTCATCACGTCTCAGGTCGAACTGAGCGCCAGCGCCAGCGGTCACGCCATCATTCAGGTGGATGATCACGCCGAGAACAGCATCATCCTTTACCCTGGTGCCAATCATGGCTTCACCGACGAACACCTCTCCGAGCTGTTCTCCGGAGTCACCCAGGGCGATTGGCTGCTGCTTCAGAACGAGTGCAATGCGCTTGGCAAGGTCATTGAGATGGCGCATGCCAAGGGCATGAAGATCGCCTTCAACCCGGCGCCGATGGGTGCTGAAGTGCTGGATCTCCCGCTGGAGCATTGCCAGGTGCTGTTCTTGAACCGTGGCGAAGCGGCGCAACTGGTCGAGCTGGAAGAAAGCGCACCGGTCGACACGCTGCTCAATGCCCTGCATGAGCGCCTGCCCGCCACCGAGGTCGTGCTGACTCTGGGCAGCGAAGGCGTCTGCTATCAGCTGGGCGAGCAGCGCATCCAGCTGCCTGCCCATCGCGTGAAGGCGGTGGATACCACCGCTGCCGGCGATACCTTCATCGGCTATTACCTGGCCAGCCAGATCGATGGCATGAACATCGAAGACAGTCTGCGTCGCGCCAGCACGGCCTCCGCACTCTGTGTCAGTCGTGAAGGCGCCGCTCCCAGCATTCCGGGCAGCAGCGATGTCGCTGACGCCCTGGCGAAGTGGCCTCCCCTGGACGCATTGAGCAACTGAACGATCACCCCCTTGAACCGGACAGGTCTGAGCCTTTCCTGAGGGTGAGGCTCAGCCCACGGCACGCTGATTGAGGTGCCGATGGCACCGGTTCATGGCTTTATCGGCAAGAGGACATCATGAAGACTCCCATCATCTTTGATACCGACCCGGGCGTTGATGACGCCCAGGCCATCGCCATCTGCCTGGCACATCCGGACATCGAATTCCTCGGCATGACGACCACCTTCGGCAACGTCACCATCGAGACCGCCACGTCCAATGCGTTGTTGCTGGGGGAGCTGGCGGGCCAGAATATCCCGGTCGCACAGGGTGCTGCCCAACCGCTGGTCAAGGACAAGTTCCCCGCACCGGCGCACATCCACGGCGCCAACGGCCTTGGCAACATGGATATCCCGGAGCCCAAGGGCAAGGCGCTGCCCATCAGTGCACCGCAGTTCATCGTCGAGCAGGTCAATGCGCGTCCGGGCGAGATCACCCTCGTCGCGGTAGGCCCGCTGGGCAACCTGGCAACCGCCCTGCAACTGGACCCGAGCATCATCACCAAGGTCAAGCAGGTGGTCGTGATGGGTGGCTCCATCCGTGAAGGCGGCAACGTCTCTCCGGTCGCGGAAGCCAATATCTTCAACGACCCGCATGCCGCCTCCAAGGTGCTCACGGCAGGCTGGCCGCTGACCATGGTCGGCCTGGATGCCACTCACCGCTGCGTGCTGTCCCCGGCACATGTCGAGCGCATCCGTGTCGCGCAAGGTGCCCTGGGCGAGGTGCTGTCCGGCAGCTATCAGTTCTACAAGGCCTTCTACCAGGAAGCTCGTGGCATCGATGGCTGCTGTCCGCACGACAGCTGTGCCCTGGCTTGGCTGATGAAGCCGGAGATGTTCACCGTCGAGCGTGGCCACCTGAGCGTCGAAGTCGAAGGGCTGGCGGAAGGCCAGACCCTGTTCGCGCCGCAAGGACGCGAGTTCCTCGGCAATCAATGGTCCCAGACACCGCTGGTCGACGTCTGCGTCAATGCCAACGGTGAGCAGGTCGTCGAGTGGATCACCGACGTGCTGACCGCCAAGGCTTCCTGAGCCTGTACTCCCGATATCTCGTGACGCACCGCGGGTCATGGCGATACCGGCTGCCCCCGGCAAGGCATGCCTTGCGGGGGGCCAGTCTGCGTGATGCCTCGGCCCTCTCAGCTTTCAGCCGTCACCTCCCTTGTATCCTGCGATGTTCAGCCGCCAGGCAAGGCGCGATCAGCCAGCATTGCGCTCTCCCCGCCTCTCCAGTCTCTCCAGTCTCTCCAGTCTCTCTCGTCTTTTGTCTTTCGCCTCTCCCACCTCGTCGATGACAGTGTTGTGGGTAGGATCGATATCTGTGCGAAGATAAAAGGTAACGGTATAATATAAAGATGCCTCCAGACGCAGACAGATCGCACACTGCCAGGCCATGCTCAGCGTATGCGCGTTATCTGATAGGCTATCGGGGACGCACGACCTGCCACCCAGACGCAGTCTTCAGAATTCCATGGAGCGTTTCATGCCCTCATCGTCTCTCATGCCCGCCATGCGTGCACCGTCTCAGCTCTGCTCCGAGGGCTCGGCAGACAACGCCTGTCAGTATGACTGTCTCGTCTTCATCGGGCGCTTCCAACCCGTTCACCATGGTCATGTCGCGATCATGGAGGAGGCTCTGCGTCGTGCACGCCAGGTCATCGTCCTGGTGGGGTCTGCCTGGCAGGCGCGTTCCTTGCGCAACCCTTTCACCTTCGATGAACGCACCCGCATGATTCGCAGCTGTTTCGGGGAGGATGCCAATGCCCGACTGGAAATCGTGCCGCTGCTGGATGCTCTCTACAACGACGATGTCTGGGTGCGGGATGTGCAGCGCAAGGTGCGTGACATCGCACGCCCGCAGGCCAATCGCATGCCACGCATCGCCTTGATCGGGGCCACCCACGGCAATGACAATGCACGCTCCAGCTATTATCTGAGCCTGTTCCCGCAGTGGGAATCCGTGGCAGGGCCTTACCACGAGGGCATGGTGGCGAGCCATATCCGCGATGTGATCTTCAGCGAGCGGGCCAGAGTCGAGGACTGGCTGGACAACGAGGGACTGGAGTTGCTGCCCGGCAGCGTCGCAGAACATCTGCGCGGCTTTCTGGAGGAAACGGCATGGCAGGGTCTGGTCGAGGAGCGTCGACTGCTCGAGCAGTATCGCGCGGCATGGAGTGACGCGCCCTATCCTCCCCTGTTCATCACGGTCAATGCGGTCGTCGTGCAATCAGGGCATATCCTGCTGACCACCCGACGCGCGGCGCCTGGGAAGGGGCTTTACGCCCTGCCCGGAGGCTTCGTCCAGTCGCAGGAGCGCCTGCTGGACGCCTGCCTGCGCGAATTGAGAGAACGCGTGCGGCTCAAGGTGCCAGAGCCCGTCCTGCGTGGCTCACTGCGTGGGCAGCGTCTGTTCGATGAGCCTCATCGCAGCTGGCGCGGTCGCACGCTGGCAGAGGCCTTCTATTTCGCACTGCGCCCGGAGCAGCAGCTACCGAAACTGCGCAGCAGTGGCAAGGACAGCGAAGAGCAGGCTCGCTGGGTGGCACTGGCGGATCTGGAGCCTGACACCTTGTTCGAAGACCACTTCTTCATCATCCAGAACTTTCTGGGCTTGCATGCGGGACAAAGCAGTTTCTGACTCGTCGAGGGAGACAGCTTTGCCAGACACGACAACGGCAGGCCATTGGCCTGCCGTTGTCGTGTCTGGATGTGGCCTGTCAGGCCTGAAGGAAATCTCGCGGCAGATTCATCAGCTGCTTCCACAGCTTGTCGATCCCCGGCTTGTGAACCAGTGAGCAACGATAGAGACGAATCTCCAGCGGAATATCCCAGGCGTCATTGCCGGCTCTCACCAGCTTGCCACTTTCCAGCTCATCACGAATGCAGAAGTCCGGAATCCACGCCATGCCCACTCCCTGCAACGCCATGCCCTTGAGGCCCTCCGCCATCGCCATTTCATAGACGGTGCGCAGGCGAAGCCGCAATGGATCATTCTTGAGCAACATCTTCACGCTGCGCCCCAGGAACGCTCCCTGTGTATAGGAGAGCAAGGGAATCGCGTCCTGACTGGTTTCGCTCTGGCCGGTCAGCGGGAAGCGTGGCTCGCCGTTCTCCAGCGGCACGCAGACCGGCAGCATGTTGACCTTGGCCACCGAGAAGGAGGGGAATGCCTCTGCATCCAGCTGCATGCTGGCGTAAGGGTCATAATACGCCAGCATCAGATCGCAGTTGCCCTCACGCAGGGCATGGATGGCATCGCCGACATTCATGGCGGAGAGCCGCGTCGGCAACTCCCCCAGCCCTTGCTGAAGGCGCGAGATCCACTTGGGGAAGAACGCCAGCGCCAGCGAGTGTGCCGCCGCGATGTCCAGCGTCTCGTTGGCCATCCCAAGCCCCCGTAGATGGGCCAGACATTCGGACAGCTGCTCGGTCAGGTTGCGCGCGGTCACCAGGAACAACTGCCCTTCCGGCGTGAGGCTGACAGGCGTGGTCGAACGATCCACCAGCGTGGTGCCCACGGCCTGCTCCAACGCGCGAATTCGTCGGCTGAAGGCTGGTTGGGTCACATGTCTGAGGCGAGCCGAGGTGGAGAAGCTGCGCGTGTTGGACAACGCGACGAAATCTTCCAGCCATTTTGTTTCCAGGTTCACCCGAACTCCCATCGATATCGATCATGCCGGCAATATGCGTGAAAACCGGTCATGTAGCGCCTTGTCTCTGGCAGTGAGCTTCACGGGGGAGAATCACTACCTTCGTCGTATGCATTTGACGTATACGGCAGCGGCGATAGGCATTGGTCGTCGGGGCATCCTGCTGGTTACCCTTGTCCACCTCACCGCGCTTCAAGCGCAACAGTGTACTTCAGCCAGGAGTTCCGCCCAAGTGAACAGTGCCTCGGAAACCGCTCAGAACGCCATGCCATCCTCACAGCCCGATCTCAGCCATGCAGAGCAGGAGGCATTGGCAAACGGTTTCCGCCTCGAGAAGGATCTACTGGGGCGCGAGCCGGTCCCGACAGAGGCCTATTACGGTGTCCAGACCCAGCGTGCACTCAACAACTTCCATCTGTCCGGCGTGCCGCTGTCCCACTTCCCGCGTCTGGTGGAAGGCCTGGCATTGGTCAAGGCCGCTGCCGCGGAAGCCAATCACGCGCTGGGCTATCTCGAGACACGTGAGCACGATGCCATCCAGCATGCCTGTGCACGCTTGATGAATGGCGATCATCACAATCAGTTCGTGGTCGACATGATCCAGGGGGGTGCCGGCACCTCGACCAACATGAATGCCAACGAGGTGATCGCCAACCTCGGGCTGGAATATCTTGGCTATCCCAAAGGGGATTACCAGCACCTGCACCCCAACAATCACGTCAACATGGCGCAGTCCACGAATGACGCCTATCCGACGGCCATTCGTGTCGGCCTGCTGCGCAGCCACTCGATGCTGGTGGATGCGCTGAGCGAACTGGCCAATGCCTTTGCCAGCAAAGCACTGGAATTCGATGATGTCGTCAAGATGGGGCGCACCCAGCTTCAGGATGCGGTGCCGATGACGCTGGGCCAGGAATTCCGCGCCTTCGCCAACACCCTGCGCGAAGATGTCGAGCGCATCGCCAACCTCAACGAGCTGCTCAAGGAAGTCAATCTGGGGGGCACGGCGATCGGCACCGGCATCAACGCCGATCCGCGCTACAGCGCCCTGGCCATCGAGGCATTGGCACGTCGTTCCGGCATCGACTTCCGTCCGGCGTCGGACCTGGTCGAGGCGACCAGTGACATGGGGGCCTTCGTGCTGTTCCACGGCATGCTCAAGCGCCTCGCGGTCAAGCTATCCAAGATCTGCAATGACCTGCGTCTGCTGTCTTCCGGCCCGCGTACCGGCTTCAACGAGATCAACCTGCCGCCTCAGCAGCCGGGCAGCTCGATCATGCCGGGCAAGGTCAATCCGGTGATTCCGGAAGCCGTCAATCAGGTCGCCTTTGATGTGATCGGCAACGACACCGCACTGACCATGGCGGCGGAAGCCGGCCAGTTGCAGCTCAACGTGATGGAGCCGCTGATCGCCTACAAGCTGCTGGATTCCATCCGCCAGCTGAGCCGTGCCATGACCATGCTCAAGAATCGCTGCGTGATCGGCATCACGGCCAATCGGGATCGCTGTGCGGAGCTGGTCAACAACTCCATCGGCCTGATCACTGCCCTCAACCCCTACATCGGCTATGACAACGCGACCCGCATCGCCAAGGAAGCCCTGGTCAGCGGTCGCAGCGTATTGGAGCTGGTGCGCGAGGAAGGCCTGCTGGATGAGGCACGCCTTGAAGCACTGCTGTCGCCGCAGGCGATGACACGGCCGCGCCAGATGAAGGATTGAAGCTGCAGTAGCGTTCCGATGACTCATCACGAGTTATCCTTGCGCCAAACCGTGGCGTGGTCTGACGCGCAGCCTAGAATGAAAAACGCCCCGCCCAGGCTTGAAATCTGAGTGGGGCGTTTTTCTGCTGGATAGCGGCAAGACAAGTCGCTTCTCTTTCCTCGCTTCTCTTTCCTCGCTTCTCGCTTCTCTCCAGTGTCACGCTGCTATCTGGCCTGCCCTGCTGGATCCTGCCGAGTCGTCATGTTGACCCGAGGGTCACGCGGGTAGAAGCGCTCGGGCTGCGCTTCGACGTGGTCAAAGTGCTTGGTGTTCTTGTAGGGCATCTTCATGAAGCCCGACACCCCCAGTCCGGAAATCAGTGGCACGGCGGCCAGGATGACATCCAGAAGATGCGCGAAATCGGCTTCACGCCCAGGGTCGAGCAGACGGTAATAACTGTGGATCTTGAGATGATGCGGCAATGCCTCGAAGATCAGCATTCCGGTGTGATGGATCTGATTGAGTTCCGACAGCGCGTTCATGATCTGTTCCGGCAGGGCCAGAAACTCCTCGGGATCCGGGCCATCCTCGAAATAGGAGTGCACTCGTGATTCATCCTCCAGCTCCGGAACGGCGCTGACTTCATAGGGAAAGCGGAGTGCCTCACGCCGAGGGGAGGCTTGCGGCAGCGTGAAGGCGTCCTCGGGGTCGTCGCGCTCCAGGTGCAAGGTATCACGCGCATTGAACAGACAGGCCTTGAACACACCCTGTCGATAGATGGCACGCGCCAGCGCCACCATGTTGTTGACCGCTACCACGAAGGCGGCCTTGAGCGAGGGGTCATGCAGGTGCAGCGCCGTGTCCACGAAGATGCCCTGCGGCTCCCAGCGGATCGCCAGTCCCCCGACGATCGGATACTTCCCCAGCCGGCTCACCGCGGCCAGAAAGGCTTTCTCCGTATCTCCCATGCCCTGCATGAAGTTCTTGTAATAGCGATCCAGCTGGACGTCGTTGACGGCATCCAGCGCATTGGCGTGGTCGCCGTCTTCGTGGTTGGCCTGCGCACTGTCCATGCCATCGATCTCGAAGGCTTCCCGCAGAAAGGATTTGCGCGAGGCATAGACGACGGTGTCGATGTCGCGGGCGGCAGGCCTCACCCAGACGGGAAGCAGAGAGGGTATCGGCGATGACGGCAGTTCCGGCATGACCAGACGAGCCATTCTTGGCATCTCGCGCAGGAAGTAGTCACCCGCCTGCATTCGCAGCATCGGGTCTTCCGCCAGCATGCCATCCAGCATGCGCGCGAACTCCCGTGGCAGTCCCAGCGAGGTTGCCGGGATGGCCCGCACGCCGAAGCGACACGACTGCCCTGACGCCAGTGCATAGAGTGTCGCGGCCACGCCTTGCTCATCGAAGCGAGGCGAGGACAGCGCGCCATTGAGCTGTTCCTCGCCGATGAAGTAGACATCGCCCAGTCGCGCGTTGGTCTGCTGCAGATCATCCGACATCAGCTGCATCACATTGGTCGTGAGGTATTGCATGTGCTCGTCGAGTTGCGCGAAGACGGCACTGCCCCAGTCGATCAATGCTACCTGCTCACGCTCGGCATCGAAGACCAGGTTGGACGGTTTGATATCCCCGTGCACCACCGCGGGCGTGTCGGGGCTTGCGGATGACCCACGCAGCGACTTGAGAATCCCGGCAAGCTGACTGGCGACCCTGATCACCAGACGCGGTGACATGCGGCCATGCTTGAGCGAGTACTCCTCGAGATTGATGCCCGGCGCGCGCTCCATGACCAGTATCGACTGGCGGCGAACGCGCTGATAACTGATCAGGCGCGGAATCAACGGATGCGCGACCTGGTCGAGCATGAAGGCCTCTTCCTCCAGACGGTCCTGCAACGCCTGAGGCAAGGTGACCCGCGTGAACTTGAAGACGTGCTCCTCTCGAATGGCCGTGCCTTCACCAGGGCGCCACCCGGCAAACACGAAGCCATAAGCCCCCTTGCCCACCAGATGGATTTCGCGATAGCCCAGCCCCTCGAGCTGGGCAATGCACAGTGCCACCCAGTCCTTGAGCTTCTTGGCATCATGATGCGAGAGCAGGTAGATGGACTGCTCTTCCGGGATATAGAACTGTTGCAGGCGCTCATGAGCGCGCGCGTCACTCATGGACAAGCGCCTCCCTCATCGAACCCCGTCATGCCAGCGACAGCAGCATCTCATCGGGATGCTCCAGATAGTGCTTCCACAGATTGCTGAAGCGAGCGATGGTACCGCCATCGATGATGCGGTGATCCCCGGCCCAGGTGATCGTCATGATGTCGCGCGCGCAGACATTGCCATCGACATCGAAGCGCGGCAGCCGCTGGGTACGGCCAAGGGCCACGATGGCGACCTCGGGCTGATTGATGATCGGGGCCGCATAGGTGCCGCCCAGAGCACCAATGTTGGAGATCGACAGCGTGCCACCCTTGAGATCCGCCTGCGGGACACGACCATCGCGTGCCGCCTCGGTCAGTCTGGCCACCTCGCGCGCGATCTCGAGGATGCTCAGGCGTTCAACGCCCTTGACGTTGGGCACCATCAGGCCGGCGGCCCCATCGACAGCCATGCCGATATTGCAGCTTGCGTGATAGAGCACCTGACTTTCATCGTCACTGAGACTTGCATTGAGAATCGGCTCTTCGAGCACCGCCAATGCCATCGCCTTCATGATGAAAGGCATCAGCGTCAGGCGAGTCCCCTCCTTGTCGGCCCGTGACTTGAGACGCACGCGCAGCGCGAGCAGCTCCGTCACATCGAGCTCATCTCCGTAATGGAAATGGGGGATCTGGGTGCTGGATTGCACCATGCGTCGGGCCATGACGGCCGCCACGCCCTTGAGGGGGACCTGCCTGGCTTCCAGCCGCGCTGCACGCGGCTCGTGCGACTCGCACGCCACCGGCTCGGCCACCGCCACATCGGGGGACACCGCAGCCGCGGGGGCCACGTCCCGATGGCGTTGATCTGCAGGAGATGCTGTCGGGCGATCTGTCGCGGAATCACGCGCGAGATAGGCGAGCACATCCTCTTTCAATACCCGGCCGTTGCGACCAGAGCCCGCAATGGCGCTGATGTCCAGCGCATGCTCGCGCAGCAGACGACGAACCGCCGGCGTGGCAGGAATGCGCGCCTGGGCCGGGGACATGCCTGAGGCACAGGCAGACGGAGCGTGCTGTGCTGCAGCCGGCGCCATCCCTGCCTCCGTGACTGCCTCGTGCGCCACGCCAGATGCCTCGTCGGCCGCGTCATCGCTGTCAGGCACATAAGCGTACAAGGGGCTATGGACACGGGCGTTCTCCCCCTGAGCGTAATGGAAGCGCACGATACGCCCGGGCTCGGAGGCCGTGATCTCGACCAGCGCCTTGTCTGTCATCACATCGACGATCGTCTGATCTTCCTCGACCTTGTCACCCTCGGCCACATGCCAGGTGACCACCTCACATTCGACAATGCCTTCGCCGATGTCCGGGAGGATGAAATCACGCGAACGTCGTTCACTGACAGCCTCTCCAGCGGTCTGATCCGCGCTGTCGGCGCCCGGCGCCTTCGCTCCGGACGGGGCGTGATCGCCAGCCGGCGCTGCTTGTCCATCTGCCCCACCTGCTTCACCTGTCCCACCCTTCCCATCCGACTCACCCGCCTCATCCACCGCAAACAGCGGTGCATGCACTCGGGCAATCTCGCCCTCCCGACAATACAGACGAACCACGGTACCTGCGTGGGGCGCGGGAATTTCCACCAATGCCTTGTCCGTCATTACCTCGGCGACCGCCTGATCTTCCTCGATCACATCGCCTTCCTTGATCAACCACTTGACCAGCTCGCACTCGACGATCCCCTCGCCGATATCGGGCAGGATGAAATCATTCATGGCACACGTCACTCCCTGCAACTCATCACGTAAACACAAGCCGTCACCTGGACATGAGCGGTCTCGACATCATCGAGCCTCCATCAGCAATTCCAGGTCCGTGCTCAGTCATTCAGGCTCAGTCATTCAGGCTCAGTCATTCAGGCTCAGTCATTCGAGCTCCATCATTCGGGCTCAGTAATTCAGGCTCTGCTTGATGGCTTCGTATATCTTGAGCTCGTCCGGCAGGTGCTCCTTCTCGAGCACCAGCGGGAACGGTGTGTCCAGACCGGTGACGCGACGTATGGGCGCTTCCAGATACAGGAAGCAACGCTCTTGCACGGTTGCCGCTATCTCGCTGGCGAAACCTCCCGTCAGCGGTGCTTCATGACTGACCACCAGGCGACCCGTCTTGAGCACGGATTGGCATACGGTCTCGAAATCCCAGGGCAGAATGCTGCGCAGGTCGATCACCTCGCAGTCGATACCGTCCTGTTCGGCCAATGCGGCCGCCTTCTCGATGACCTCCATCTGGGCTCCCCAGCCCAGAAGCGTGATGTCACGGCCTTCACGGATGACCTCGGCGACGCCCAGCGGCAGCTCATAATCCGCTTCCGGCACCTCGCCCACGGAAGCGCGATAGAGGCGCTTGGGTTCCATGAACAGCACGGGATTGGGGTCACGGATCGCCGCCAGCAGCAGGCCTTTCGCCTGATGGGGGTTGCGCGGAATCACGATCTTGAGCCCGGGGGTATGCGCAAAATAGGCTTCAGGTGACTGGGAGTGGTAGAGCCCGCCGGCAATGCCCCCGCCATAGGGGGTTCGAATGGTCAGCCCGCCGACATTGAAGAGATCCCCGGAGCGGTAACGGAACTTGGCCGCCTCGTTCACGATCTGGTCGAACGCCGGGAAGATGTAGTCGGCGAACTGGATCTCGGCGACCGGGGTCGAGCCCTGCGCCGCCAGTCCATTGGCGAAGCCGATGATCCCCTGTTCCGTCAAGGGCGTATTGAAGCAACGCTCACGGCCGTACTTGTCCTGCAGATGACTGGTGGCACGGAAGACACCGCCGAATACGCCGACGTCCTCACCGAACAGCACCACCTGAGGGTTGGCCGCCATCGCGATGTCCAGCGCGTTGTTGATGGCCTGCAGCATGTTCATCTGCTTCTTGCCTGAGCTCGCGCCGGCTGTCTCACCCGATGCGGGAGTGACGTCGTGACGGGCAGTGGTCGGAGTCGAATCGCTCATGCCGGCTGGCCTCCCTGCTGACGCTGCTGATGGGCCTTGCGGCTCTGCTCGATCTCATCGGCACTGAACCCCATGCTGCTGGCCCCCTTGGGATAGGCATGCGGGTATTTGCGAATATGCTGCTTGAGGTCTTCCATCTGCGCTTCCAGCAAGGGGGGCGGCGTGTCATAGACATCAGTGATCAGGCTCTCCAGCGGAGGCGGAGCCAGTTTCTCGGCGCGCTTCATCGACTCGAGCACCTCTCGGCGCAGTTGATCGCCGGTAGCCTTCTCCTCCTCCTCGCTCCACCAGCCCTGGGCCTCAAGCCAGTGTCGCATGCGCAGGATGGGGTCCTTGTCGCGCCAGATGGCCTCTTCCTTCTTGCTGCGATAGCCCGAGGGGTCATCAGAGGAGGAATGCGCGGCCAGGCGATAGGTCATCGCCTCGATCAATACCGGCTGATTCGTCTCGACGGAGATCTTGCGCGCCGCCTGGGTGGCTTCGTAGACGGCAATCACATCGTTGCCATCCACGCGGATGCACTGCATGTGATAACCGAAGGCGCGCGGCGCGATGCCATCTGCGGCGAATTGCTCGCAGGACGGTGTGGAAATCGCGTAGCCATTGTTGCGGCACAGGAAGATGCACGGCACACGATGTACCGATGCCATGTTGAGGGCCGCGTGGAAATCCCCTTCCGACGCGGCACCCTCTCCGAAGATGGTAATGGTGCATTGCCCCTTGCCCGCCAGCTTCTGACCATAGGCGTAGCCGGTCGCCTGGGGAATCTGGGTCGCCAGCGGCGATGAGATGGTCATGTAGTTCAGATCACGCGAGCCGTAGTGGATCGGCATCTGGCGTCCCTTGCCGTAGTCGCGTTCATTGCCGAACATCTGGTTCATGAATTCGTCACAGCTGAACCCACGCCACGCCAATGCGCCCTGCTCGCGATACTGGGCCATGATCATGTCATCATCCTGCAGCGCGGCCGCACTGCCGATCACCGTGGCTTCCTCACCCGTGCATTGCATATAGAAGCTTAGACGCCCCTGACGCTGGGCAGCCAGCATGCGCTCATCCAATACCCGGATGAACAGCATGGTGTGATAGATCCTGAGCGATTTCTCGCGCGTGAGACTGACCTCTTTCCCCCCCTCATGCAGCGAGCCATCCTGGCGCAGACGCTGGAAGAGAGGAATGCAGAGCTCATCGCCGGTCATGAAGGCGATGCGATGCAGGACATTCGCGGTTTCAGGCGCCAACTGCCGGGAAGTGGGAAGTGACGTCAACTCGGGATGTGCGGTCGGATCAGAGCCCGAGGCCATCGTGTCAGCCTTCACTGCGTCCGAGGCTGAGGCCCTGGCTGCACTCGCAGACGATGTGGAGGCGGCCGCGGGGGCCTGTTCACGAGTGGCGGACTCACTGGTGGAGCCATCGCCCTTGCAGGAGCCGGTGGTTCTTGTATGGGACATGCGCATCATCCTCTTTACCGATCAGGTGCCTGAGGCCCCCGCCCGCTCCTTTTGAGAGCGAGCAGGCAGATGGTCTGGCTGAGCCACCCCGGGAATGCAGAGAGAAGTGCTGCGAGGAGGACTCGCGATGCAATACGCTCTCCGGCAATCGCCGATGCGACGTGGTTTCCGTCATGCCTCGTTGCTGTCAGCGTAGTCGAGGTTGTCCAGCCAGCGCTAGAAAGTTGACGTTAACGTAAAAGATAGGTGATTGCAGTGAATAGTACTGCCTGAGCGCTACATCTTTGGTGGAACGATTCGCGGCATGAGCTTATGCAGGATTGGTATGGAAACGCAGAATCCTGCAATGGGACCGCAAAATTACGACTAAAGATGCAAGGGGACCACTCAGGTGGACTGGTAATCTTCCCGCACTAAAACGGTGCCTCAACTTGCGACACCCCCTATCAAGCAGCGCTCGGGTTCTCCTGTGTGCAATGAGCGATCGAGATCGCGACCTCGAATAAGGACAACCACATGAGTGACACTTCACGTCCCAATCTCTGGCGCCGCCTGCCGCTATGGCAGAAGATCCTCGGTGGCCTGGCGCTGGGTATCCTTGCCGGCGCCCTCATGGGTGAGAACGCCAGTGTCTTCAAGCCGCTGGGCGATATCTTCATCAATGCCATCAAGATGCTGATCGTACCTCTGGTATTCAGCACCCTCGTCGTCGGTATCACCTCGATGCGTGACCCTCAGAAGATGGGGCGCATCGGTGGCAAGACCATCGCGCTTTACCTGCTGACCACGGCCTTCGCGATTGCCATCGGCATGCTGGCGTCTGCCATCTTCCAGCCGGGTGCCGGTTTCGAATTCAGCTTCGACAAGGCCATGGAAACCAAGGAAGCACCGTCTCTGGTGCAGATCCTGGTGGATCTGGTGCCCAGCAACCCCATTGATGCGCTTGCCAATGGCAACATCATGCAGATCATCGTCTTCGCCATCGGGATCGGTGTCTCGCTGATCATGATCGGCGACAAGGGCGAACCGGTCGTGCGTGTCTTCGACAGCTTCGCGGAAGTGATGTACAAGCTGACCGAGTTCGTGATGGCCTTCGCCCCGTTCGGGGTCTTCGGCCTGATGGCGCATGTTTCCGGCAACTACGGCATGGATGTACTGCTGCCGCTGGCCAAGGTCATCGCCGTGGCGTATCTGGCGAGCATCGTGCATGTGCTGGTGGTCTACTCCGGCCTGTTGGCGACACTGGGCAAGCTGAACCCGATGCGCTACCTGCGCGGCATCGTCGATGCGCTGGTCGTGGCGTTCTCCTCGGCCTCAAGCTCCGGCACCCTGCCGATCTCGATTCGCTGTGCCCAGAAGAATCTGGGCGTCTCGGAAGGCGTGTCTGGCTTCGTGCTGCCGGTAGGCGCCACCATCAACATGGACGGTACCGCCATCTATCAGGGTGTCGTGGCACTGTTCATCGCGCAGATGACCGGAATCGAGCTGTCGATGATGGATTACGGCATGATCGTGCTGACCGGTACCCTGGCCTCCATCGGCACGGCGGGCGTTCCCGGCGCCGGGCTAATCATGCTCTCCATCGTGCTCAGCCAGGTGGGTCTACCGCTGGAAGCGATCGCCGTGATCGCCGGCATCGACCGCATCCTCGACATGGCGCGCACCACCGTCAACGTCGCGGGCGACCTGATGGTCACCACCCTCGTCGGCAAGTCCGAGAAGGAACTGGATCTGGAGATCTACAACGCGCCGCACAAGCAGTGACGCCACCAGGAGTGCTTGCGACGTCTTTCGTCCGATGGCTCAGGTGACATGTCACATAGGACATGCCACTCATGAGACACCCCAGCCGTACGATCAGTGGCTGACACGAAGAAGCCCCGCTCATCGAGCGGGGCTTCTTATTTCGTCAGGAGTCTCTCGCCATTTCCTCTCAGGCTGTCGCCTCCGGCGGGGAATCGCGCAGCTCGCGCCTCAGCACCTTGCCGACATTGGTCTTGGGCAGGTCATCGATGAACACCACATGGCGTGGCACCTTGTAACTGGCCAGCTCCTTGCGCGACCACTCTCTCAGCGCATCCGCCTCAAGCTCCGCACCGTCCTTGAGTACCACATACAGCTTGATGGCTTCCCCGCTACGTTCATCAAGAACCGATACCGCAGCGGCCTCCAGGACATCCGGATGCCGCACGATCACATCCTCGACCTCGTTGGGATAGACGTTGAAGCCGGAGACGATGATCATGTCCTTCTTGCGATCGACGATGCGCATATAGCCATCGTCCTGGAAGACCGCAATGTCACCGGTGCGCAGGAAGCCATCGGCAGTGAAGCTATCCTTGGTCGCCTGCTCACGCTGCCAATACCCCTTCATCACCTGCGGCCCCTTCACGCACAGCTCCCCGGGCTCCCCCATCGCGACAAGCTCGCCCTCTTCATCGTAGAGACGCACCTCCGTCGAGGGCATCGGACACCCGATGGTGCCCAGCTGGATGGCATCCAACGGATTGAACGACACGATCGGCGAGGTCTCGGTCATGCCGTAGCCTTCGGAGATATCACTGCCGGTGACCCGCTTCCACTCTTCAGCCGCCTTGCGCGTCAGCGCCACGCCTCCCGAGGTGGTGATCTTGAGCTTAGAGAAATCCAGTGCCTGGAAGCCGGGATTGTTGCACAACGCCACGAACAAGGTGTTGAGCCCCACGAACATGGTGAAGTCATGCTTTTGCAGCGTCTTCACGAAGCCCGGAATGTCCCGCGGATTGGGAATCAGCAGTGAATGGTTGCCCTCGCTGAGCATGCAGGCCAGATGAATGGTGAAGGCATAGATGTGATAGAGCGGCAGAGGTGCCACCAGCGTCTCATTCCCGGCCGAGAGCCCCTGGGTCAGCGCCATCTTGCCCTGCAGCATGTTGGCCAGCAGGTTGCGATGGGTAAGCATCGCCCCCTTGGCGACGCCTGTGGTGCCTCCGGTGTATTGCAGGACGGCGACATCATCCAGCGCCAGTGTCGGCCGCTCCCAACGCTCGGCCTTGCCCTGCGAGATGGCCTGACGCAGCGGGATGGCATCCGGCAAGCGATAACTCGGCACCAGCTTCTTGACGTGCTTGACCACGGCATTGATCAACAGGCGCTTGAGCGGTGGATGCATGTCGCCCAGTTCGCAGACCAGCACGTACTCAAGGCCGGTACGCTCGCGTACCCGCTCCACCTTGTCGGCCATGTTGGCCAGCACCACCAGCGCCCGTGCGCCGGAGTCATTGAACTGATGCTCCATCTCGCGCTCGGTATACAGCGGATTGGTATTGACCAGCACCAGCCCCGCACGAATGACGGCGAAGGCCACCACCGGGAACATCAAGGTATTGGGCAACTGGATGGCGACCCGATCGCCCGGCTTGAGATCGGTCTCGTGCTGGAACCAGTCCGCCAGCTGGCGACTGGAAGTTTCGAGCTCTTCAAAGCTCATGGTGCGGTCCATGCAAGTGAAGGCCGGCCGCTGGGCGTGAGTGCGACAGGCGTTCTCGAACATGTCCATCAGGGAATCAAGGCCGGTGAAGTCCACTTCCCGCGAGGAGCGCAGGCACGACATGCCGCTCATGTCGTCTGTCGTTGGCTGTGCTCTCGAAGCGTCGGGCGAGGCATCTGCCACGTGGGAAGGTTCTGTAGTCACGTCGTTAGTGGACTTGCCTGACTCATCGGGTCGAGCCGCTAGGGGATCATGCATGGCGTTGCTCCTTGAACAGTACGTGGGGCGCTCGGCGTCACTGCCCCCGCTACCTTGTTGTTGTATGACGTTGTTGTAAGACGTCGTCGCGCGACTACGTCGTAAGACATCGTGGTGAGTTGCGTGGTGAGGCGCTGCTGGGGCTCCGTCGGGTGGGTGTCAGCCTGTGGGCTCTTTACTTTCGACAGCATAGCCGCAAACCCATGCTGCGCGCCGTTGGCGGAATCGATGGACCTGCCAGCATTGGAACATACGTACGTTTGATATTGCCTTGCGACCTTGGTGACATGCGCAGGCTGGCTCTGGAGCAGGGAAACAGCCCTGAGCCCAGGGAGGAAACAGCCCTGACCTAAAGCCGGAAAATCGCTGACATGGATGAGCGAGATCTCGCCTTCTCACCCGAAAGTGAGAAACAACGAGGCCCCTGCCCAGGGGGGCAAAGGCCTCATGTCTTGCACACCGTACGCACACGTCAGGCGTATACGTCTGGCGCGCACGTCAGGAACAGGCAACTCAAGAGAGGTCGCGGACCTCGTTCTCGATCATCTTGCGGATATGCTCTTCGTTCTCGATCATCGATTCGCCGTCCTCGCGCAGCGATTTCAACAACCCGATCATCATGGCGATCAACACGAAGGTGAACGGCAAGGCGCCGGCGGTCGAGGCAGCCTGCAGGGACTTGAGCGCTTGATCTCCCCCCAGCAACAGCAGGATCAAGGTCACGGCGCCCAGCATCATGCCCCAGATGATGCGTTGCTGAACCGGAGGACGACGACCGAAGGCCAGCAGACGTCCCAGCACTAGGGTGCCGGAATCCGCAGACGTGACGAAGAAGATGATCACCACGAGCAGCGCCGCCACCTTGGCTACGGTTGCGGCGATGCCGGGCGTGAGCACCTCGAACGAGTGGTAGAGGGTTCCGGCGTAGTCCCAGTTGGTGACCGCAGCCGTATAGATGCCCATGTCGGCCCCGTACAGGGACTGATAGATGCCCGCCGAGCCGATGACGCCAAACCAGACCAGCGCCACGATGGAGGGGATCACCATCACCCCGAGAATGAATTCACGGATAGTTCGGCCGCGCGAGATGCGCGCAATGAACATGCCGACGAAACCGGCCCAGGCGATCCACCAGCCCCAGTAGAAGATGGTCCAGCCGCCCTGCCAGATGCGCTCGTCCGGCGTGCGCGCCGTCCACAGTGTCATCGAGACGCCATCGGTGAGGTAATCCCCGAGCGCGGTGATGGAGCTCGCGATCAGATAGTTGGCATCGCTCACCAGCAGGAAGTAGGCAAGGATGCCGAGGCATACCCAGGTATTGAAGGTGGAAAGCAGCTTGATGCCACGTGCCACGCCGCTGGTCGCTGACAGAGTGGCGATGGCGCTGATCAGCAGGATGGAGACCACGGTCACCATCCGCGACTTCTCTTCGATGAGGCCCAGTGACATCAGGCCGGAGCCGATCTGCTCGACGCCCAGGCCGAGCGTGGTGGCGATGCCGAAAATGGTGCCGAACACGGTCAGGATGTCGACGGTATGTCCGATGGGCCCGTAGATACGGTTGCCGATCAGCGGATAGAGGGCCGAGCGCATCGAGAGCGGCAGGCCCTTGCGAAAGGCGAAATAGGCCAGTGACAGTCCGACGATGGCATACATGGCCCAGGCGATCGTACCCCAGTGGAAGACGGTGAGCTTGATGCCACCGGCCGCCGCTTCCGCGACGCGACTGTCAGGCACCGGGAAGCCTTCGTCCCCCGGCATGAGCCCACTCGCCAAGGCTGCCTGCTTGGCCTCGAAGAAGACGGCGACGGCCGCCTTGATGTCAGCACTCAGAAACGGATTGCCCCCGCTCCAGTCACTCGCGAAATGGATCATGGCTCGGACATCGAGAAGAACAGCATGCCCGCGCCGGTACCGCAGCCGAACAGCATCGAGAACCAGGCAAAATTGCTGAACTCCGGACGTTCATCGTCACGCCCCAGCCGGATCTTGCCGACACGCGAACACATCACGTAAAGACAGACCACGAAGGTCGAGAACATGACCAGCACGTGGTACCAGCCCAGGGTGCTCTCTATCCAGGACTTGATACCCAGAAACTGATCGCTGGCCGTCTTGCCCAACAGAATCGCATAGAGAATGAAAAACACGGTCATGGTGATCGCGGTGATACCGAGCGTCGAGTTGAGTCCCTTCAAGACATCTCGCTGCTCGATCAGTGCATCCAGTTCCTTTCCTTTCAGCATGTTTCTACCTCGTGACGGGCTTTTATTATCGTTTTTCATGACACCGGTATCGTGGTTCATGACAGCGGATACTGGGGCTCAGGGAACCTCAGGCGTCATGGCGACATTGCGGGCAGATCGAGTTCACCTTCGGTCAGTCATGGGCGAGAACCCTGGCAGGAGACACCACCACGGCATGTCATCTGGCCCCTCGCCGGTATGCGACTTTGTGGGAAGAAACCATGCTAGAGGGCCCCCGCTCGCGAGACAAATAAGATCTCGACGTCGTCTGGATAAGCAGAGCTAATGCCTGAGCTGAGAAAGCGAGGCCTCAGGTCACGGTCTCTCGACAGATGCACTATCCATTCCGGCTCATCCAGTCCGGCTCATGCGGTCCGTCTCATCCGGTCCGTCTCATCCAGACAGACAAAAGCCCCCGCGAGTCAACTCACGGGGGCTTGGGGTCTGACGGTCTCGCGCAGAGACTCGCTGTCAGCCGGCAGACTGGGTCAGGCGCAGCTGGTGCAGGTAGTGCATATGACGCTCGTACTGCTCGAGCAGATCATTGATGACCTGGTCCTTGCTGTAGCCCATCAGGTCATAGGACTGGCCGCCTTCCTTGAGGAAGACCTCGGCACGACAGTAATCCTCTTCATCGCCTTCGTCTTCCTGATCCAGATTGAGATCCGGACGCAGGTGGGAGCGAATGCGCACGCCGTAGATGAAGTCATCTTCCTCGCCATGGCGCGCATTGAAGTAGACGCGATCACGACTGATGGTGACTTCCACCTCCAGCCCCTGACCACGCAGCTCTTCCGCCAGCTCCTGCATGCCCTGCGCGACGGTACCGCGCAGGAACCCCCGCACCATGGCGCGCGTCGGGAAGCTCATCAGGTGCTGGGCACGCTTGCGCCAGTTGCCCTTCTCGCCCATCGGGGTCGCCGCTGCCGTGTTGACGGACAGTGAACGCCGCTTGACGGACTCGAGATTGAGCTGGCGCAGCAGCCCGAAGATCGACGCCAGCAGAATCATCCCGAACGGCAAGGCAGTGGCGATGGTGGCCGTCTGCAGTGCGCCCAGCCCACCGGCCAGCATCAGGACGATCGCCAGAATGCCCACCGCGAAGGCCCAGTAGATACGCTGCCAGGTCGGGGTATCTTCCCGACCGCCGGAGGCCAGCATGTCGACCACCATCGAGCCGGAATCCGCGGATGTCACGAAGAACACGATGACCATCACCAGCGCGATCACCGAGGTGATGGACGCCAGCGGCAGCTGCTCGAGGAAGGTGAACAGGGCCAGCGAATAGTTGTCGTTGACGGTATCGACCAGCGCCGTGACGTTCTGCTCCATGATCATCGAGATGGCCGTGTTGCCGAAGATGGTCATCCACAGCAGGGTGAAGCCGGCCGGCACGAACAGCACGCCGATCACGAACTCCCGGATGGTGCGACCGCGCGAGACACGCGCGATGAACATGCCGACGAACGGAGACCAGGACATCCACCAACCCCAGTACAGCAGCGTCCAGCCACCGATCCAGTCGTTGGGCTCATAGGCGTAGAGTTCGAAGGTCTTGCCGACGATATCGGCCATGTAGAAACCGGAATTCTGCACGAAGGCCTTGAGCAGGAAGGCGGTCGGCCCGAGCAGCAACACGAACAGCAACAGCACGACGGCAAGCCCGAGATTGACCTCGGACAGGATGCGGATGCCCTTGTCGAGCCCGGTCACCACCGAGATGGTCGCAAGGCCGGTGATCACGACGATGATCGCCACCTGGGTCCAGTCATTGTTGGGCATGCCGGTCAGGTGCGAGAGCCCGGCGTTGACCTGTGCCACGCCGTAGCCCAGCGTGGTGGCAACCCCGCAGACGGTGCCGACGATGGCGAAGATGTCCACCGCATGGCCGATCGGCCCATGGATACGCTCACCAATCAGCGGATACAGCGCGCTGCGCAACGTCAGCGGCAGTTCATGGCGATAACTGAAGTAGGCCAGAATCAGCGCGACGATGGCATAGATGGACCAGGCGTGAAGTCCCCAGTGGAAGAAGGTCAGCTTCATCGCTTCGCGCGCGGTCTCCACCTCTTCAGGGGTTCCGGTCGGCGGATTCAGGAAATGCATCACCGGTTCGGCGACACCGAAGAACATCAGTCCGATGCCCATGCCAGCCGAGAACAACATCGCGAACCAGGTGACGTTGCTGTAGTCCGGCAGCGAGTGATCCGGACCAAGACGAATCTCGCCGTGGCGCGAGAAACCGACATAGATCACGGAAATGAGAACGATCGCGACACACAGGATATAGAACCAGCTGACGGTATTGGTGATCCAATGCTGGACCGAGTCAAATACCGACATGGCCGTGTCCGAGAACACTGCCGTGAAGATCACCAATAGCAGGATGATGGCGTTGGCGCAGAAGAAGACTGGCGGATTGACCTTGGCAAACAGGCCTGAACGAGACTCCTTGCCGGGCTCTCCGCCACCCGCAGCAGGGGTTGAACGCATGGGCATTTCCTAGTGGGTGTATTGGCGAGACAGCGTGGGCACTTGATGTCCCCTGGCCGCCTCAACGCGCATATCCATAATGAAAAGTCGTCATCAATGGCGGCGCGGATAATACCACTTGATGGCAACACGCCCAACGCCATGGACACGCCATTGCGGGGTATCACGACATCATCAGATATCATTTCTTTGCGGGTTGCTTGCACACTGAACGAGCGCGGCAGGCGCATAATCGGCGTGACGGATTGATGCAGAGGAGTTGAATGCATGAGCAGAAAAGGATCCACGCGCGGCCTCGCGCTGTCACTTGCCCTGTTGACTGCCCTGCCGGCCGCTTCGGCAATGGCCGGTCCGGGGCACCCACGTCTGGATGGCCCGGATATCTTCATCGGGCATGGTGGCCCTGGGCCGCTGGTACGCTGGGCCCCGGGCGGCCCCGGCCACGGGCATGGACTGCCGGCAGGCGCTCGCGGCATCTGGGTTGGCGCCACTCTCTACTACCTGGCGGCGGGCACCTATTACCTCTGGGAGGCCAGCCAGCAACAGTACCTGCCGGTCCAGGCCCCTGCTCCGGCGACGCTCTCCGCCCCCGCGGTGGATGTCATCGCCTATCCCTCCAAGGGGCAGAGCCAGGACCAGCAGGCCAGGGATCGCTACGAGTGCCATCGCTGGGCCAATCAGGAAAGTGGCGCGGATGCCAATTCCGCCGCCCCGCCGGTGACCGCTGGCAATGCCGACACCTATCGTCGCGCATTGAGTGCCTGCTTCAGCGGACGCGGCTACAGCGTGCAATAAGTCAGCCGGCGCGAGTCATCCCTCCGCAGGCAAGCAAAGGCCCGCCACCTCATCGTGGCGGGCCTTTGCTTGCCTGCTCGCAGAAGACCTGAAGGCCTGGTGATGTGAGTCTTGTGTCGCGAGTTCTGTGTGGTGAGTTCTGTGTCGTGAGCCTTGAAGCGAAGCGTCAGCCGCGACGCTTCTGGTGGCGCTCGCGGTTGTTGTCACGCGCCGCACGGGATTTGCGCAACATCACCAGCGTTGCCCCCAGGCCACCATGACGCTGCGGAGCACTGCTCCAGGCTTGCACCTCCGGCATCTGTTGCAGCCAATGCACCAGGTAGGAGCGAATCAAGGCAGCATGCGATTCACCATCACGCCCCTTGCCATGGATCACCAGCAGCGAGCGCAATTCACTGCCCCAGGCATCCTGAATGAAGCAATGGACCTCTCGACGACACTCGATCAAGGGCCGACGCATCAGATTGAGCTGTGCCTCAGGGGGGTAGCCGCCCTGACGCAGACGGTCCAGCACGCCCACCTGAATGCCATCACGCCGATACTCGACCGGATCATGCGGCGACAGATGCTCCACGTAACTGTCTGACAACCCATCCAGCTCATTGCCCAGCGCCTTCTGGGCCTCTTCCCGACGGGCCAGCTGTGCTTCGCTCGGTGCCTTGGGCCCCGTGGCCACATCCGCGCGATCCTTGCCACGCGTCAGAGGAGCAACACCTTGCATCTCACGACTGAACAGCGCATCCGCTTCATCAGGGGTGATCTCGCGCGAATGCGCTGCCGACATCATTGCAGGGGAAAAACGTGACATGGCACCCTCCAGTCTTCACCAGGACGTGGCAATCAGGGAGCAGGTCGTCATCAAGACCTGCCAGCGCCCGGGGCGATGGTTGGCCACCCGGGGGCGCAGAGGACGCAAACGACGACGCCCCGAGACAGAGAATGCCTCGGGGCGTCAACCAAGCTCAAGCGTCCATGCCAAATTCGTGCGTTCACACGACTGGCGTCACGACGGGATCAGTGACCCGTCTTGAGCTGTTCCCAGTACTTCTGATAGATCGACAGCGCATCGCCGACATCGGTCTGGAACTCGCCACGTGCGAGATCCTGCTGCGTCGGGAAGACCACCGGATTGTCACGCACCTCGGGGTCCATCATCTCCTTGGCGGCAAGGCTCGGCGTGGTGTAACCCACGTATTCGCTGATCTCCTTGCTGACTTGCGGGCTGATCAGATAATCGATGAACTGATAGGCCGCATCGACGTGACGCGCATTGGACGGGATGGCCATGGTGTCCATCCACAGAATGATGCCTTCCTCGGGATAGACGTAATTCACCGGTACGCCTTCCTCATTGGCCTGGTAGACCTCACCGTTCCAGATCAGACCGGCATCGACCTCGCCCTGCATGAACGGCACACGCGCCGCATCGGAGTTGAAGGCGCGAACATTGGGCATCAACTCGGTCAGCTTCTCGTACGCCGCCTTGATCTCGTCCGGGTCCGTGGTATTGCCGCTGTAGCCCAGGCTTGCCAGCGCGACATGGAAGACCTCGCGCATGTCATTGGAGAGCAGCAGCTTGTCACGATACTTGTCATCCCACAGATCGTTCCAGCTGGTCAGCGCGCCCTCTTCGACATAGTCAGGGTTGTAACCGATCCCGGCGCTGCCCCACATGTAAGGCACGCTATATTGATTGCCCTTGTCGAAGTCGCGGTCGACCAGGTTGGGATCGAGATCCTTGAAATGGCTGAGCTTGCTGACATCCAGCTTCTGCAGCAGATTCTCGCGCGCCATCTTGTCGATGTAATACGTCGACGGGAAGACGAGATCGTAGCTGTTGTCGCTGTCCAGCAGCTTCAGCTTGGCGTACATCGCTTCGTTGGAATCGAAGGTGGAATAGATGACATCGATACCGGTCTGTTCTTCAAAGCGCTCGATGACCTCATCGGGCATGTACTCCGTCCAGTTGTAGACGTAGAGCACCTTGTCGCTGTCATCCGCGGCCAGAACGGGGGCGGATGTCGCCACGGATGCCAGGCTGACGGCAGCCATCAGGCCAGCGGCGCGCAGCGGGAAACGGGAACCTTGCATGTTATTTTTTCTCCTTGATCAACCACTGGGAAATCACCAGCAGACAGAGTGACAATCCAAGCAGCAGAGTTGCCAGTGCATTCACTTCAGGCTTGAGCCCCAGGCGCACCATGGAATAGATACGCAGCGGCAGTACTTCAAAGGTCGGACCGGTGACGAAGGTCGAGATCACGACATCGTCCAATGACAGGGTAAAACTGAGCAGCCAACCCGAGGCTATCGCCGGCATCAACGCTGGCACCAGCACATGCCAGACGGCTCGTGCTTCGCTGGCCCCCAGATCACGTGCGGCCTCCAGCAATTGCGGATTGATCCCCGACAGACGCGAATACACCGTGATCACCACGAAGGGCAGACAGAAGGTAGCATGAGAGACCAGCAACGAGAGGTAGCCCAGCTGGATGCCCAGGGCGATGAACAGCGCCAGGAACGCGATCGCCATCACGATGTCCGGCATCATCATCACGGTAAACAGCATGCCGTTGAGCAGCGGCTTTCCCCGGAAGCGATAACGGTACAGCGCCGTGGCGGTCAGGGTGCCGATCAGCGTGGCGAGAGTCGCCGCCGTCACGCCCAGCCACAGGGTATTGAGCGCAGCATCCATCAGATTGGCGTTGCCCAGCAGCTTGTCGTACCAGCGCAGACTGAAGCCACCCCAGAGGAACGGATTGCGCGAATCATTGAAGGAAATCCCGATCAACACCAGGATCGGCACGTACAGCAGCGTGAAGATCAGCGTCATGTAGCAACGACTGAACACGCGCAGGGGGCGGTTCAGGCTCATAGTGTCACCTCCCGCTTGAAGAGCTTCACGCTGCGGTAATACGCAAGCAGCAGGAAGGCCATCACCAGTGTCAGCATCACGCTGATGGCCGCCCCGAAGGACCAGTTGTTGGCTTCCAGGAACTGCCCCTTGATGATGTTGCCGATCAAGGGATGACGCGAGCCACCCAGCAGATCCGACACATAGAACATGCCCATCGCCGGCAGGAACACCAGCAGCACGCCGGCGATGATGCCGGGCATGGTCAGCGGCAACACCACATGACGGAAGGTGGCCAGACCATTGGCGCCGAGATCGCGTGCCGCCTCCAGGGTCGGACGGCTGAGCTGCTCGAACACCGCGTAAAGCGGAAGAATCATGAAGGGCAACAGCATGTAGACCAGCCCGATGATCACCGCCTCCTCGGTATACAGAAGCCGCAGGGGAGTATCGATCAGCCCCAGAGTCATCAGCACATCATTGAGCAGCCCACGGGTCGCGATCAGCGTGCGCAGGGCATAGATGCGAATCAGCGAGTTGGTCCAGAACGGGATGATCACCAGCAGCAGCAGCAGCGGCTGCATCCGGGGGCTGGCACGCGAGATCATCCAGGCGAACGGATAGCCGAGCACCAGGCAGATCAGGGTCGTGACCAGGCCGATCCACAGCGAATGGCCAAACACTCCCAGATAGACCGGACTGATCATCTGGCCGTAATTGGTCAGCAAGCCCTGCCAGAGCGTGGCAGGCGAGATGTCGCCACTCAGTAGCTGCCCACTGCCCTCGGGCATCAGGCTGACCAGTACCACCAGCAAGGTGGGCGCCAGTACCAGCACGATCAGCCAGCCCCAGATGATGGTCAGCGTGGCCGTCTTGAAGGGATTGCGCACCACACTCATGCCCCCGCCTCCACGGGGGCATCATCCGGCAGGATGATTTCCCAGTCCGGCACCCAGCTGACCTTGACGCGCTCACCGAGGCGATAATCGAAGTCCGGATCATCCTCATCGAAGAACTCGCTGGCCAGCAGCTGCTGGCCACTGTCGAGCTCCAGCACCGTATCCAGCGTCATGCCCTTGTAGTTGCGCTCGATGACACGGGCCGCGAAGCCTTCGCTGTCCTCGGCGGACTTGAGTCGCATGTCCTCCGGGCGCAGCAGCACCTGCACCGCCTCGCCACCCAGGTATTCGCGGCCGTGGCTGCTCAGCTCCAGCGACTTTCCCAGCACCTCGACGTGGATGCGCCCCGGCGTTGTCGAAGGCCGCTCGACGCGTGCCGCCAGCTGATTGATCTCGCCGACGAAGCGCGCCACGAACAGCGTGCTCGGCGACTCATAGACTTCACGCGGCGTGCCGATCTGCTCGATCCCCCCTTCCCGCATCACGACCACACGATCGGACATGGAGAGCGCTTCCTCCTGATCGTGGGTGACGAAGACGAAGGTGATGCCCAGACGGCGCTGAAGACGCTTCAGTTCATTCTGCATCTGCTTGCGCAGCTTGTAGTCCAATGCCGAGAGCGGCTCATCCAGCAGCAGGACACGCGGGCGCTTGATGACGGCGCGGGCAATGGCGACACGTTGCTGCTGGCCACCGGAGAGCTGGTCCGGACGACGGTCGGACAGATGCGCCAATTGCACCATTTCCAGCGCTTCACGCACACGCTCGTGGATCTCGGCCTTGGGCACCTTCTCCATGCGCAACCCGAAGGCCACGTTGTCGTAAAGATTCATGTGCGGAAACAGCGCATAACTCTGGAAGACGGTATTGACCGGACGCAGGTGCGCAGGCGTGTGCTGCAATGCCGCGTTCTCGAGCGTGATGGTACCCGCATCTGGATCCTCGAAGCCTGCGATCAAGCGCAGTACGGTCGTCTTGCCACACCCTGAGGGGCCTAGCAGGGTCACGAACTCACCATCCTTCAAATCCAGATCCAGGCTGTCGAGCACCTTGCGCTCGCCAAACGTCTTGGTGATGGAGCGCAACTTGACCAGTGGGGTCGTCTCAGGAGCAGAGCTATTCATCGGCAGGGGGTCACCTCCAGCGGGAAACGCGCGCGTCTCCCTGATACATGAAATGGCGCGCCGGAAATGACGCGCCACACTGTCGAGTCTTCTTCGGTTCCTGCGCGACCTGCACGCAGAAGGTCCAGCTCAGGATCTTCGCCGCTGCGCCACGGCGGTCATGCAAGCCGTTGTCCATGCCGTCATGGCGATGCGCGCGGCAACAAATCCTGAGCGACGAAACATGAAAAGGCCCGTACCGGAGTCGGGCCTTTTGGATTGCCTGGCAGCTTGCATCCTCCAGCCTCAGGCAGGTCGTGAGGTGCGCATTCTGCCCACTCGAGGGCCTGCTGTCATCTCGCATTCATCCAGGGACAACTCACGTCGCCATGGAGGAGGTGGATGACGGATTCGTCGGAAGGGGGTCGCCGGTGTGGGCAGAGCCAGATTCGACCTCACCGACACTGGGCAGAACCTCCACCAGCCCACAGTCCATGCGTTCCTTCTCGGCCTGACGCGCCTGAGCCAACGCTTCTCGCAACGGCTCCAGACGAGGGTGCGGCGCTTCGCCGGCCTCGCCTGCCGGCAGATCCCAGGGCAGCGCTCGCGCCAGCTCCCAGAGCGTATAGTGATTGAGATCACGTCCCAGCACCCACTGACCATCCTGGGTCTGGCTGGCGATGTTCTCCTCAATCAAGGGCTTGAGTACACGACGATAGCGGCTGCCCAACACCTCGGTCAGGCTGTCATCCGAGAGCGGCTCGCCCCGTTCATGCGCATCCTTGAGCAGCATGACGGCCCCCAGGGTCTGCCAGAACGGTGGCCAGCGGTGCCAGTCAGCGTTGGAGCGCTCCCCCATCCAGGCCGCCACTTCCGCCCCCAGCAACACGATGCACCAGGACAGGAAGACCCACAGCAGGAACAGTGGCACTGCCGCGAAGGCACCATAGATGGCCTGATAGGACGGGAACTGCGTGACGTAGAACGAGAACCCGGCCTTGGCCAGTTCCAGTGCCAGAGCTGTCGTCACCGCTCCCACGGCCGCATCGCGCAGGCGCACCTTGCAATTGGGTACCGCGGCATAGATGAAGGTGAAGGCCACCGCGCTCAACAATGGTGGCAACAGGCGCAGCAATACCGCCTTGCCGCCCAGCATCGAAGCCGCTGAATCGAAGAACGACAGCGAAGTCAGATAGGAAGACAGCAGGAAACCGGACCCCAGCATCAGCGGCCCGAGTGTCAGTACTGCCCAGTACATCAGAAAGCTCGACAGCCCCTTGCGCCCTTCCGGTACCTGCCAGATGGCATTGAACGCCCCTTCGATGGTGATCATCATCAACACCGAGGTGACGAACAGAAAGATGAGGCCCACGGAGGTCAGATTGCGAGCCTGGCCCGAGAACTCATTGAGATACTCAAGCACCGTCTCGCCGGTGGAGGGCAGGAACTGGGCAAAGACGGTGGTCTGCAGCTGCTGCCCGACACCGTCAAAGCTCGGGATGACGGCGAACATCGAATAGATCACCGTCATCAGAGGCACCACCGCGAACAGGGTAGTATAGGTCAAGGCGGAGGCAGTCTTCTTGCCATCGTGATAGTTGAAACGTGAGACCAGCTTGAGGACGACCCCGATGGCAGGCGTCATCCGCTTGAGTTGTGGCAGTTGTGGCATTCTCATGCGCCCCTCTACAATGCATCCCTGATGTGAAGCTGCCGTCAGGAATCACTGACGGCACAGTCCATTCGCCTTACCGCCTGTCCGGAAACGGAGACAGTCATGCCAATGCTGAAACTCTATCACAACCCGCGTTGCTCCAAGTCACGCGAAACCCTCGCGTTGCTGGAGTCACGCCTGAAAAGCGACGAATTCGAGACCATTCGTTACCTGGACACCCCGTTGAGCCGTGAGCAGCTGAGTGCGCTGGCCGCTCGACTCGAAGGCGGGGCGAAAGCCCTGACGCGAGAGAACGAGAGTGACTGGAAGGCGCTCGCCCTTGAGGAACCCGATGATGCACGACGTCTGGACGCCATCGCTGCCACGCCCAGGTTGATGCAACGCCCGATTCTCGATGACGGAAAGCGCGCCATCATCGGCAGACCACCGCAGGATGTACTCGCCCTGCTCGACGACGCCTGATCCCTTCGTGACCTGAGGACGCCCATGTCAGCTGACACCCATTCCAGTACGTCCCCCGATACGACACCCTATGTGCTCGTGCTTTATTACTCGCGTCACGGTGCGACCCAGACCCTGGCGGAGCAGATCGTCGCTGGCATAGAGTCCATTCCGGGAATCCAGGCCCGCCTGCGCCGCGTCCCCGAAGTCTCGACGACCTGCGAGCAGACCACGCCGGAAATCCCCGACAGCGGTGCCATGTATGCCACCCTCGATGACCTGCGTCAGTGCGCAGGCCTGGCACTTGGCAGCCCGACCCGTTTCGGCAACATGGCCGCTCCGCTGAAGTACTTCCTCGACTCCACCAGCGAGCTGTGGATGAACGGGGCACTGATCGACAAGCCCGCCACCGCCTTCAGTGCCTCAAGCTCACTGCATGGCGGTCAGGAAACCACCTTGATGACCATGCTGGTGCCTCTTCTTCACCACGGCATGGTCTATGCGGGTGTGCCCTACAGCGCCACTGAATTGCTGGAAACCACCCAGGGCGGTACGCCCTATGGCACCACCCATGTCAGCGGCAAGCGCGGTGACAATGACGTGAACGACCATGAGAGACGCCTGGCCGTCGCACAAGGCAAGCGCATTGCGCGTCTGGCCCTCGCCATGCAACCCCTCAGGGAGAACCGATAGATGCGCGCCTGGCTTGAACGAATGGAACGCGAACAGGGCCTCGACACCCTCGAGGCCAAGAGCCGCCGCGGCGTGATCGTGAGCTTCGCGGCCCTGGCCGTCATCCTGCTGGTAGGTGGCATCCAGTTGATGGCCCAGAGTGACAACACCGGCCTGGTGCCGTTGTTGATTCGCCTGCTGCCCATTGCCCTTTTCCTGCCCGCCGTGCTGACTCGTCGCGCCCGCGGCCACGTCTGGCTGGCCTTCGTCAGCCTGCTCTATCTCATGCAGGGCGTGATGCTGGCCAGCGTACCCGGCCATGGGGTGATCGGCGTACTGGAGGCGCTTGCGGCACTTGGCCTGTTCCTCGCCAGCATGGCGTATGCTCGCTTTCGCTCGCGCAATCTGAAGCGTCAGCCTCAGTCGTGATGCGGGCCGGCCCCCCCATGGGGTAAAAGGCCGGCCGACGAGGACCTGACAGATAGCGCCCAGGGGGCGCTATCTGTCATCAGGCCTGGCGCTCTGTCTGCACGACCGGCGATTCTTTCGAATTTTCTGCCCCTTCCCTCATTTCTGTCCCTGCCGCTATCTCTTTCCGCTATCTCTTTCCGCTATCTCTTTCCACTTCTCTTTTTCCTCTTCCCCTTTTCCTCGGCCTCGGCGCTTATCCCTTGAAGATGCGCGGAGGATTCCAATGATAGATCAGCGCTCGACGGTGGCTTGCCGGGCAATTGGCGCTAGAATCCAGAGGATTGCACTGCAGAATGCCACCTTGGCCGCATCGCCACACCATCATCGTCACGCTATGCTGATTCATCTGACCCCTTCGGGATCGGGTCGTCACGCAGCCTTGCGTGATGCCAATGCCCATTGAGCCGACAGGAACCCCCTACGCCTCATGCCTACGACACCCACCACCGATGGCGTGACACGCACCCTCGACGACGGCGCGCCCTCCCTGAAGATGGCCGAACCTGAGTCGATCACCACGGCCAGCGCCTGGCTGAGTGCTCGCCAGGCGTGGCGTGAGGCGCTGCGTCAGACGCTACCGGTGATGTTCGGCTATATCCCGCTGGGAGCCGCCTTCGGGGTGCTGTTCACCCAGTTGCCCCTGAGCCCCTGGCTGGGACTCTTGATGTCGGTGATCATCCTGGCGGGTGCCGGGCAGTTCCTGGCAGTCGCTCTGCTGAGCGCTGGAGCGGGCGTCACGGAGGTGGCCGTCGCCACCCTGCTGCTCAACTCACGCCACCTGTTCTATGGCCTGTCATTGCTGGAGCGTTTTCGCGAGGCCGGAATCGCCAAGCTCTATCTCATCTTCGGTCTCACCGACGAGACCTACTCGCTGCTATCCAGCCTGCCGCGCAGCGGTGAGCGGGATGACAAGGCCGCCAGGCGCAATGATCAGCGTCTGATGCTGCGCATTACGGCGCTCAACCAGCTGTGGTGGGTATTGGGGACCGCACTGGGACTGGCGGCCGGCCAGCTTACCTTCGACAGCAGCGGCATCGAATTTGCCCTCACTGCCTTGTTCGTCGTGCTCGGCATCGAGCAATGGTACGCATTGCGGGAACGCTGGCCCTTCCTGCTGGGCCTGGTGATCACCCTGGCGGGGCTATGGGTACTACCCCATGACCAACTGCTGCTCGGCAGCATCGCCGCGGCAAGTGTCCTTCTGCTCGGCCATTATCTCCATCAACAGCGCTCTCTGAGCGACGGGAGCCGGACACGATGACAACGACCCAGGCACTGCTGCTGATCGGCGTGGCCGCTCTGGCGACCTTCGCGACACGCGTGACCCCCTTCCTGTTTCTCTCACGCCATTCCGCACATCCCTTGATCCTGCACATGGGTCGCTATCTGCCGGCCATCGTGATGGTCGTGCTGATCATCGTGTCCCTGTCTGCCATGTCGTTGCCCGGCGACTTCCCCCGTGATCTGCCCTCCACGCTTGCTCGCAGCGAGCTCTGGCGCGACTGGCTGATGCAGGCCGAGGGTGCCGGCATGCTGATATCCGCCGCCTGCGTGGCCGGCCTTCACCTCTGGCGACGCAATGCGCTGCTCTCCATCGCCGTCGGTACCGGTCTTTACATGGCGTGGGTACAGCTCGGCCCCATGGCACAGGCCTGAGGCCCTTGCGATCTGGCGCTCGACGGTACACAGTCCTTACATTACATGAGCAATTCATCAAGGGAGCCCACCATGAATCGCGATATCGCTGACGTGCGCAGAACCTACTCCGGTGATGGCCTGAATCTTGACAACACCCCGACCGAACCCTTCGAGCAGTTTCAGGAATGGCTGACCAGCGCACTCTCCGCCGATGACAACGATGCCAATGTGATGACGTTGTCCACCGTGGACAGCCAGGGCAAGCCGCACGCGCGCATCGTGCTGCTCAAGGGATACGACGCACAAGGGTTCATCTTCTATACCAACTATCAGAGCCACAAGGGCAGCGAACTGGCCAATGTGCCGCATGCGGCCTTGACGTTCTGGTGGCCTGCCATGGAGCGCCAGGTCCGTATCGAGGGTCGCGTGGAGAAGGTCTCGGACGCCACCTCGGACCACTACTTCGCCTCCCGTCCCAAGGAAAGCCAGCTGGGGGCCTGGGTCTCGCAGCAGAGCGTCGAGATTCCGGATCGCGACTGGCTCAGCGAGAGACAGGGCCGCTTCGAGAAGGTCTATGCCGACAGTGATGTCCCGCGCCCTGAGCACTGGGGTGGCTATCGCGTGGTGCCCGAGATGATCGAATTCTGGCAGGGCCAGCCATCACGCCTGCACGACCGGGTCCGCTATCAGCGTCTGGATACCGAAGACAATGAGTGGCACAAGGTGATGCTCGCACCGTGAGTGGCACCTGATCGCCACACGCTCTCGAAGGCTCCGCCATGGCGGGGCCTTTTGCGTGAAGGCGCCTGCGTGCTGATCGATGCACGCATGCCCCTCACGCCATGCCCCTCGCACCATGCCCCTCTCGCCATGCCCCTCACATCCAGCCATGCGGCACCCGCGATGCGCCCCATCGACGCGGCACGCGAGATTACGCATGACTTGCCCTGCGCCGTGCCAGAACAGACAATGGCCGGCTTTTCGGTGCAGGTCATGCTCAGGTCGGCGACAGCTGCACGGCCCATGTTCTGCATACACCGTCACATGCTTACAGGAAGGGAGGCCACATGGCCTGGGACGACAGTGCAACACCCAAGGTGGCTCGTCAGACACTGGTAGATCGCCTGCTGGCAAGCTACACACCTTCCGATCACCATGGCATCTCGCTGGTGGATCACGCCGTGGTCGGCAATGTGCTCTACACCGTGCTGGAGCATCCCCATGGTCATACCTTCATCCGCCAGCATCTGATGCAGGCTCCCCGACAGGGTGACCCCAGCCGCTGGGAGTACCATATCCGGGATGAAGGCACGCCAGATATTCCGCTGCAATGCCCGCCGGCACTCCTGGCGCAGTCCACTGCCCCCGGTGAGATTGCCGCCCAGTGGCGAGAGGCGACCCGCGCCGCGCGTGAGGATGTCGCGGCGCGCAAGCGCAAGATCAAGAAGCTCAGGAAAGGCGAGCGCCTTGCGGCACTGGATGGCAGCGAGGTGATCTTCGTGCGGGCTTTCACCGCCAGCCTGTTCATCGGGCGAGCTCCCGACGACACCGAGGAGGAGGAATACGAGTATCACTGGGAAGACATCGATCTGCTGGCCTCCCCGCTGCCTGACGAGTGACGGCGAGCTCGTCACCCGCCTTGCCGACCATCACCGTCGAACCGCCCATCGTCATCTGTGAGACCCCATGCAGCCACAAGCCGACCCGTTCATCGTTCCGCCCTGTCATGAGACCTACAAGGTGCTTTACGCGGATGAGGACATCCTGCTGATCCACAAGCCCAGTGGTCTGCTGAGCCTGTCCGGCAAGCATCCGCTCAATCTGGACTCGCTGCACCATCGGCTGGTCAAGGAATACCCGACCGCCAAGCTGCTGCACCGTCTGGATCTCGGCACATCAGGCATCATGCTGGTGGCACTCAACAAGCCGGCCAACGGCAACCTGACGCGCCAGTTCCAGGCCCGGACCATCGACAAGTCCTACCGCGCGATGCTGCTGGGACACGTCGAGCAGGACAGTGGACGGATCTCGCTGCCGATTGCCAAGGACGTGGATCAGTTCCCGTTGCAGAAGATCTGCCATGAGACAGGCAAGACCGCCATCAGTGACTATCGCGTGCTTGAGCGGCTCGAGGCCCCCAGGCGTACCCGGGTCGAATTCACGCCCGTCTCCGGGCGCACCCACCAGCTGCGCATCCACAGTCAGCAGCTGGGCCACCCCATCCTGGGCTGCGATCTGTATGCCAGTGATGAAGCCTTCTTCATGGCCGAGCGCCTGATGCTGCATGCCGAGATGATCGCCTTCGATCACCCGGTCAGCGGCGAGCGCATGGAAGTCCGCAGCCCCTGTCCCTTCTGAGCGTCTTTGACGTCCCGCATCGGCGAGACGGATGGTGAGACAGATAGACGACCCTGATAGACGAGACGCCCCCGCAGGCAAGCCTGCGGGGGCGTCTTGTCTTGGTCTTACTCACATTGATGGCAGGCCGAGGTGGACTAGACCGCTGCCATCACGATGAGGTTACTGAGCCGTTGCCGGCAGCCACTCATTGACGATATCCGGATGGCTTTCCACCCACGCCTTGGCCGTCTCGTAGGGGTCTGCATCATCTTCCTGGTTGTTGAGCATCACCTCGCCCATGTCCGCCGGCGTCCAGGCGAAGTTGTCCAGGATCGCGTAGACCTCCGGCATGTCCTCCTTGAGCCCCTTGCGTGCCAGGGTATGGATCTCCTCGGCACCGCCATAGACGCCCTTCGGGTCTTCCAGGTACTTGAGGTCCCAGCGCGCGAACATCCAATGGGGGGTCCAGCCGGTCACCACGATATCCCGCTCGCCCTTGATGGCATTGCTCAGCGCTGCGGTCATGGTCGCGCCGCTACCGGTCGTGAGGTCGATATTCTCGAGATCGTAATCCTCGAGCACCTGCTCGGTGAGTCGGGTCAGGCCGGCGCCTGGCTCGATACCGACGATACGCTCATCAATCTCGTCGGCATGCGAGGTGATGTCCTCGATGGACTCGAGCTTGCTGTACGCCGGGACCACCAGGCCAAGCTTGGTGCCCTCGAGGTTGACTCCCAGGTCCTCGACCTTGGGCCCGACCTTGGCCATGTAGTCTTCATGGGTCGTGGGGAGCCACGCACCGACCATGCCATCAGCATCACCAAAGGCGACCGCCTGGAACATCGCGGCGGCGGACAGCGCCTTGAGCTCGACATTGTAGCCCTGGGCTTCCAACACCGCTTTCACGACATTGGTGGAGGCGACCTCGGAGGACCACTCGACATACGCCAGGGTGACATCTCCCTTGTCACCTGCCGCATGAGCCGCGCTGACACCGACCACCGAGGATGACATGGCGGCCCCCAGCAACAGTGCCTTGGCGGTGATGGTCAGATGGCTACGTGAAGTACCTTGCTTATTCATCAACTTCCCCTTTATTTGAATCTACTTATTTCTTAGGGCGAGAATTGCCTGATCGCCGATCAGGTCAGCCTTTCATCAATACAGGACCAGCAGAAAGACTGGCTGCCGCGAATGCCGTATCCCCATGCAACGTGTAAAGAACAGGAGAATGTGTCGCGGTGCAGAAATGTGGGCAAGAAGCGCCCTTAAGAGATGGGACAAGCCGGCACGACAGGCGGTGCCGGCTTGTGGGTCGAGGTGAGTCACCTCAGGAGCGCGACTTCTTTTCCTTGCTCAAGGTCTGGGTCAGGCGGTCAAGCAGCATGGCCAGGATCACCACCGCGATACCCGCTTCGAACCCATCTCCGGGACGCAGACGCTGGATCGCCTTCCAGACCTCGTTGCCCAGACCATCGGCGCCGATCATGGCCGCGATGACGACCATCGACAGGGCCAGCATGATGGTCTGGTTGATGCCCGCCATCACCGTCGGCAGCGACAGGGGCAGCTGCAGCTTGAAGAGCTTCTGGCGACGGGTGGACCCGAAGGCATCTGCGGCCTCGATCAGCTCCTTGGGCACCTGACGAATCCCCAGGGTAGTGAAACGGATCGCCGGCGGCATCGAGAAGATGACCGTAGCGAAGATCGCCGAGACCGACCCGATACCGAAGAAGGGAATGGCCGGGATCAGATAGACGAAGGCCGGCATCGTCTGCATGAAATCCAGAACCGGCATGATGACCCGATAGAAGCGATCCGACAGCGCCGCCAGAATGCCCAGGGGGATGGCGATGACCACGGCCACCAGCGTCGCGATGACCACCAGGGTGAGCGATTCGATCATCGGATCCCACAGATCCAGATTCCAGATGAGGCCGAGGCCCAGGATGGAACCGATCGCCAGGCGCGTTCCCGCCAGCCGCCAGCACAACAGCGCGACCATTGCGATCAAGGCCCACTGGGGCATCCACATCAGGGCGTCATTGAGCGCACCGATGCCGGTTTCGGTGAACTTGGAAATGGCGCGGGTCACGCTGGAATAATTGTTGGTCAGATAATCCAGCCCTGCCTCGATCCAGTCACCCAGCTCTATCTTCGGAATGGTGAAACCTGTCGACTCACTCATGCATGCGCCTCCCCTGCTTCGGCCAGCTCAGCCAGTACGGATCCCTTGACCACGACTCCCATCAAGCGCGATTGCTCATCCACGACTGCCAGCGGGTGGTGATGGCCGGCAAACATCGCGAACAGGTTGTGCAAGGGCTCATCAGGCGAGACCCGACAGCAATCGGAGTGGATCAGACTGGAGAGATCCGTGAGGTTCTCACGCACGGCACGCTCGGCATCTTCTGCCGTCACGATTCCCAGAACGGTACGGTCGCGGCGCACCACGAAGAGACTGTCCAGGCCATTTTCTCCCATCTTGCGCAATGCCGTACGGGGGCCATCATCGTCTCGCGCGGTGGCACGGACATCCGTCATGGCGGACTGGGCGGTCAGAATCCGCGACATGTCCACGCCTTCGACGAAGCGCGCGACATAATCGTCAGCGGGCTCGGTGAGAATGGTCTCGGGAGTGCCGATCTGGACGATTTCACCATCCTTGAGCAGGATGATGCGATCACCGATGGACAGGGCTTCATCCAGATCGTGGGTGATGAAGATGGTGGTCTTCTTCATCTTGTGCTGCAGCGCCAGCAGCTCCTGCTGCATGTCCTTGCGGATCAACGGATCCAGTGCCGAGAAGGCTTCATCCATCAGCAGGACGGTAGAATCATTGGCCAATGCACGTGCGAGCCCGACACGCTGCTGCATGCCGCCGGACAGCTGATCGGGATAGGCATCCTCCCACCCGTCAAGCCCTACCTGCTTGAGTGCATCACGCCCGCGCTGGAAACAGACTTCCTTCGCCTCGCCGCGCACTTCTAGGCCGTACTCGGCATTCTGTTGAACCGTACGATGAGGGAAGAGCGCAAAGTTCTGGAAGACCATCGAGAAGTGCTTGCGACGACAGCGCAGCAGCGATTTCTCATCCAGCTTGGCCACGTCCTGACCGTCGATCAGGATCTCGCCTTCTGTCGGGTCGATCAGACGATTGAGACAACGGATCAAGGTGGACTTCCCGGAGCCGGACAGCCCCATGATGACCAGCAGCTCACCTTCCATTACATCGAAATCGACATTGGACAGGCCCAGTGTCTGGCCGGTCTTTTCCAGAATTTCAGGACGTTTGAGTCCCTGGTCACGCAGAGTGAGCGCCTTGTCAGGCTGGTTACCGAACACCTTGCTCAGGTTGCGCACCCGGATCTTCACATCGCGAGTGTCAGTCATTGGCTTTCCTGTTGTGAGTGCACAGGGAAGCGTGAACAGGCTTGATCAGTCACACGGCAGGCAACGCGCTTTCACGATGTTGCGCCGCTGAGGGTGGCATAGCGCCAATCAGGCCGTCATGCGGGAGATACCCGTCATGACACTGCCTGATACTGAGCAGAATGCCACGTCATTCCCTGCGCCAATTTCCATAAAGGATTCTTATATTTAAAATAATGATACAGAGTTATTGATATTCACTCAAACAACAACACAGCTTTATACGACGAAGGTGGCATACCACCGATCATGCCCCGACACGCGCACATCAGGCCTTGGATTCAAGCCTCAGGCGTTGCCAATCACTGGTGGGCTCATTGAGTCGGATACTCGCATCGATGACCTGTTCCTCCATGTTGTAACGACAGGTGAACCCCAGATGCTTCATCAGTGCACGCATCGGGTGATTGTCCATCATGATCTTGCCTACCATCTCGAGAGTGCCCAACGAACGGCAATAGCGCAGCATCTTTTCCATCAGCAGTCGTCCGATCCCCTCACCTTGCAGGTCATCACGAATGATCACCGAGAACTCCGTGCGAATGTTGTCAGGGTCATTCCAGACCCGCACCACTCCCAGCATTTCACGACGTGAGCCGCCCTCCTCCTGCTCACTGACTTCACGCTCGGCGATGAATGCCATCTGGCGGTCATAATTGATCTGGGCCAGCAGCGCCAGATCGCGTTGCGTCAGGGAAGCCTTGTGATGGAAATAACGGAAACGAATGCTTTCCTCGGACAATCTGGCATGGAAAGCGGTGATCAATGGCGCATCCTCTGCACGAATCGGCCGCACTTCCACCTCGGTGCCATCCTCAAGCCGCACCCACTCCCGCAGCTCTTCCGGGTACGGCATGATGGCGAAGCGCGCGGGCTTGCCCAGATCCAGCGTGAAATCCACCGCGACGGCCTCATCACGATTGAGCAGCAACGGATTGATCTCCAGCCCTCGAATGTCAGGCAAATCCGATGCCAACTGCGACAATTTGATCAACAAGGTACACAGGCGCGCGATATCCCGCTCGGGGTCCGGCGAGTGCTCCTCGATCAGACGCGAGGCATGACTGCGCGAGATGAGCTCGCGTGCCAGCGTCATGTTGAGAGGCGGCAAGGCAACCTGGCGGTCTACCAGCACGTTGACCTTGTAGCCCCCCAGCCCGAAGACCACCACCGGCCCGAACTCCTCGTCACGCGTGATGCCCGCACTCAATTGCAGCGAATGCTTGCCGCGGCGCATCGGCTGCAGGCAGAACTCATGGATGCGGGTGCGTTCGCTGCCGCTGCGTCCCCGCTCGTCATCACGCTCGCTCACCTTGCTGGTGATGCGACGCATGGCCAGGGCGATGTCATCCGGGCCATTGAGATCCTGGACCACGCCAGAAGACAGACGCTGCGGGAAGCGGCGATAGCGGAAGGGCTGGCTGTTGTGCTCGTGGACCACCCGCAAGGCGAAGGGCCCCGCTGCCATCTCGGCGTCTTCCTTGCCAGCCGCCTGCCTGAGAGCTGCAATGGCCTGCGCGGCTTCGGCGGCGTCAGACACATAATGACTGGCAGCTGTCGCGATGCCATAGGTCTCCAGTACCTGAGCCGTTTCAGAATGGGTCAGCCATTCACGACCGGCACGCCGAGCGCTATGGACCAGATCATGTGCTCGGGCGCGAATCTCGGCGCTGGTGGTGAAGGACAGGCTCGGCGGGGTCTGCTGCAACAGGGACTGCACCCGCTGGTAATCCACCATCTGCAGGAAGGCCTTGACGCCCTTTTCGGGTGAGAGATAGGTCGGGATACCCGCAGCGTGGCAGGCATGACGCGCCGCCAGCGCCTGCTCGAGCCCCATCCAGCTGGTCAGCAGATTGCGCCGGAACTGCTTGCGATGCGTGATCAGGGCCTCGGCCGTGTCCTTGGATGGTGCAAGTCTTGTCGGGGCGTGCACGACGAGCACCGCATCGACTCCCTGATCATTGGCCACGATGTTGACTGCGGCAACGAAGTCTTCGGGCGTGGCATTGCCCCCCAGATCCACCGGATTGCGACCGGGCAGGCTGACATCCAGCTGATCCTTGAGCAGCGCATCCCGACTCTCCTTGCTCAGCTCGGCAAGCTTGCCGCCTCCCGCCATCAACTTGTCGATCGCCAACAGGGCCGGCCCGAGACCATTGGAGACGATCGCCAGCCGGTCCCCCCGCAGCGGTTTCATGCGATTGAGCGTCTCGAGGGCATCGAACATGTCCTCGCTGTCATTGACGCGTACCACCCCAGCTCGCGCCAGCGCGACGTCCACGATCTGATCGCGATTGGGGATGCCGGGGGTGACGTGAGTCCCGAACAGGTCGGCCTCGGGCGTGCGACCGCTCTTGATCGCCAATACCAGTCGGTTGCGAGAGGCCTCGCGCAGCGCAGTCATGAAGTGCATCGAGTCATGGATGCGCTCGAGATGCAGCAGGAGCGCCTGGGCATGCCCATATTGATTCAGGTAATCAATCAGGTCAGGCAGCATCACGTCGACGCTGTCTCCCAGCGTCACCAGATGGGAGAAGCCGATACCGCGCCCCGCTGCCCAGTCGATCATGGCATTGCCCAGCATCCCCGACTGCCCCAGATAGGCGACCTTGCCCTTGGCGACAGGCTGACCACTGAAGGAGGCATTCAGATTCCGATTGGGCACGCAGACCCCCATGCACTCCGGGCCCAGCAGACGTATTCCACTGCCACGTGCCGCCTTGAGCAGACGGCTGTTGAGACTCTCCTGATCCGGATGGATGCGCAGTCGCGCGTGGTCGGGGGCCACAGGTTCACGCCGGGCAAGCATTCCGAGCCCTTTTTCCGTCACGCGGGCCAGGGAGCTTGCCGGCGACGGTGCCACTCCTCCGGAGATCAACAACGCGGCCTTGACGCCGCGACGCCCCAGCTTCTCGACGATGCGCGGCAAGGTCTCGGCAGGCGAGCACAGGATGGCGAGGTCCGGCATCGTGTCCAGCTCACTGATCCGGCGCACACAGGGCACTCCATGCACCGTGTCATAGCCCTTGGGATTCACCACGACAAGCGTGCCCTTGAACCCGCCTTCCAGCAGGTTTCTCAGCACCTGGCCGCCCAGTGAGTGTGTCTTTTCCGAGGCCCCGATCACCGCGATACTGGTGGGCTCGAAGAAATTGCGCAGAAATCGCATCCCCATGGAGGTGTCCTGTCAGCCGGTGCGCATCCAATGCGCGATGCCACCAGCATGCCGCGAAAGTGAGTGCCTGAACAGCAGCCGGCAGGTGCTGGAGAAGGTAGACCATCCGCCACTATCCGTGTCTACCAGTGAATCTTACTGTGAGGTTTCGAACTATCCTCAGTCTAGCGCCCAGCCAAACAGGCACATGCCGATGATCACCTCTTATATCTCTCATAGCGACTGTGGCAATCATTTCATGGGTCCGACACATCCCGAGAGCCCATTGCGCCTGCAGGCCATCCAGCGTCAGCTGGCATTGAGCGGCGTGATTCAGCATGTCCAGCAATACGATGCACGCCCTGCCACGCTGGAACAGCTGGCAAGAGTCCATCCGATGCGCCACCTGCAGGCTCTCGACAAGTGCCCGCCCCAGGCAGGTCAGCTGCTGGCGCTCAGCGAGGACACCGTGATGTGTGCAGACAGCCTGGTGGCGGCACGTCTCGCGGCAGGGGCCGTCGTGCGCGGGGTCGACCAGGTGATGCGCAATCAGGCGGACAACGTCTTCTGTGCCGTGCGCCCACCGGGCCATCATGCCGAACGCGCGGATGCCATGGGCTTCTGCTTCTACAACAACGTGGCAGTAGGCGCGCTGCATGCCCGCCAGCAGTACGGTGTCAGACGCATCGCCATCCTCGATTTCGATGTTCATCAGGGCAACGGCACGGTAGATATCTTCAAGCATGACCCCGACACGCTGGTCTGCTCATCGTTCCAGAACGCCATGTACCCCTGGCGCTATCTCGAGAGCCGCTGGGAGCACATTCACAATACCCCGCTGGCAGAAGGCTGTGGTTCGCTGGACTTTCGCCATGCCATCGAAGCGCAATGGCTGAAGAAGCTTGATGATTTCAAGCCGGAGTTGATCCTGATCTCGGCAGGCTTCGACGCGCATCGTGAGGATCCGATGGCCGAACTGTGTCTCGAGGACGACGACTATTACTGGATCACGCGCCTGGCGATGGACGTGGCCAGGCGCCATTGTCAGGGACGTGTCGTCTCGGTACTGGAAGGCGGCTACTGCCTGGAAGCGTTGGCACGCAGCACTGAGGCCCATGTCAAGGCACTGGCGGGTCTGCCGATGGAGGACGGGATATCCCTGCGTCATTCGCCGCCAGCCGCGCACGCGTCACCCACGGTTCATGCAAGGCCAGATGAGCGTGATCATCCACTGTTCTGAGTGACCAGACATGCGACCTCAAGAAACGCGTGCCCTGTCGCCAGGAGCATCGTCGATGCCTTGCTCAGCTACACCGTGATTTCCTTGCTGTGATAAGCTGGCGAAAAAGTTTCCAATAGTAAACTTGTGAACTCCCGCCGCCATCGACCACAGCGAAGCTTCCCATGAGTACACCGACTGACAAGGATGCCGCGGTCCGGATCGCTTCCGGCCGCAAGGCCTTCGTTGAGCCCCTCAAGCTTGGAGAGAGGGTCAAGCAGATCCGTCTCGCCAATCATTGGACCCTCGAGGACGTCAGCCAGCGTACCGGGCTTGCACGCTCTACGCTGTCCAAGATCGAGAATGAACAGATATCCCCCACCTTCACCGCCGTCCAGAAGTTGATCAATGGTCTCAATATCGACCTTCCTCAACTGCTGAGTCCTCCCAAGCGACAGAGCGGCACGCTGGGCCGACGTGATCTGACGCGCCTCGGTGAAGGCAAGAGCCACCCGACCCCGACCTATGAACATGAGCTGCTTTCCTGGCAGCTGGCTCAGAAACGCATGATTCCCTTCAAGACCCGGGTGCGCGCTCGCAGCTTCGAGGAGTTTCCCGACTGGGTGCGCCACGACGGCGAGGAATTCCTGATGGTGCTGGAGGGCAGCATTCTGCTGTATTCCGAGTTCTATGAACCCTTGCCTCTCGGGGATGGAGACAGCATCTATTTCGACTCCGACATGGGCCATGCTCTGGTTTCCACCAGCGAAGACGATGCCGTAGTGCTGTCGGTCTGCACGCGCAACGACGCCGATTGATGATACGCTCACTGGCGCAACGCTAAACCGTTCTCTAGGAGCATGTGACGTGAAAGATCTTTACCTCGCCAGAACAATGGCCTGGCGAGGCAGAGGCAGCGCCCACATCATCACCGTTTAGCCTGGTGCTAGCGGGCGATCTTGACTCAGTCATGTTGGGCGGCGTCGCCTCGCCAGATGAGCTGACCACATTCACGCAGGTCATACCCTCCCAACGATTGTGCCAGCTGGATGCCATTGGGCGTGGACAGATAGTCCAGCAGGCCCTGGAAAAGGTCACGGAAGTAGACATTGCGTGGCACGACCAGATCAAAGGCCTCCTCACAGACCGGCACGAAACCGAGACCGAATTCATTCGCGGCCGATAACGTCCCCGGCCCGACATCCACCTCCCCGCGCGCGACGAGTGATGCGACCTCTCGCTCCGAGTAGGCGATGGCGAGGGTGTTGAGCTGCTCCGGGCGCATCTGATGGCCGGACAGCCACTCCTGCAGGAAGCGCTGCGAACCGGCCCCCTCCTGACGCACTACCCAGCGCCGTTGAGACCCGAACAGACCACCGGGATTGATCGGCAGGTGGCGATCTTCCTGACGAATGATCAGCCCCTGGGTGCGCCGAGCCAGCCGGACCAATACCCACTGACGATAACCATCGTGCCCGCGGATCAAGGCCGGATGGCGAAGCGATGCTTCCTCGGCACGCCCCCAGTGGATGGCACAGACATCGGCTCGCCCCTGACTCAACAGATCCAGCCCCAGGCGTGTCCCGGTGACACTCGTGCCATAGAAGGCACTGCCATCGTGCTGCTGGTTGAGTCGCATCGTCAGCGCTGCCAGCAAGGGGTCATCGCTACCGGTGATCATCAAGCGATCCGCCAGCACCCCATGATGGCTGGACTCCAGAATCCATTGCTCGACCAGGCGCCGCGGGAAAAGCCATTTGCCGGTGACCTTGGTGGCCGGCATGGTGCCCTCACTGGCCAGCTGATAGATCTTCTTTTCATTGAGGTGCAACAGTCGTGCGACCTCATGGACCGTCAGAAAGGGGTTGTCATGCATCGTCGCATCCCCGGAAACAGGCTGATTCATTGCTCGCCCCCCGGGCGAGACTTGCCAGCTTCACGAAGATGATCACCGGCACGCAGCGGAGGGATGGCGTCCAGTATCATCCGACCGGCAGGGTCCACCACCTGGAAGTGGCTGCCCTTGGCACGTGCGATCAACAGCACCCCGAAGCGTCTGGCCAGCTCAACGCCCTTCTGGGTCACCCCGGAGCGTGAGACCAGCACCGAAATGCCCGCCTGCGCCACCTTGAGCACCATCTCCGAGGTCAGACGCCCCGTGGTATAGAAGATATTGGCACCCCGGTAATCCGTCTCGTCCTCGCGCACAGGTGAAAGCCAGTTCAGGCCTGCCAGGGTATCGACGGCATTGTGGCGACCGACATCCTCGATGAATGCCAGCACCTCATCATCCCGACACAGCGCACAGCCATGTACCGCCCCCGCCTTGCGGTAGGTGGCATTGTGGGCCGCGAGAGATGCCAGCAGCTGATACAGCACACTCTGCTGAAAGGGGCGATCATCAAGCGCCTCCAGCGTCTGACGCTCCAGCAGATTGCCAAAGACGGTTCCCTGGCCGCAGCCGGTAGTGACGGTACGCTTGCTCAGTCGCTGCTCGATATCCTTCGGTAGATGGCGCGTCACCACCGAGGCGCTTTCCACCTCCCAGTCCACTTGCAGCGCCTCCAGGTCTTCGATATCTCCCAACAGGCCCTGATTGCGCAGATAGCCCGCCACCAGCGCCTCAGGCTCGGCCCCCAGCGTCATCAGAGTGACGATCTCACGCTTGTTGAGGTAGATCGTCAGCGCGCGCTCGGCGGCGATCGACTGCGTCTGGCGCTGGCCTCGCTCATCCATCACGACGATATCCAGCGTGGTGGGCAATCGAGCATTGCTGATGACCGGAGGCATGGAGGTTTTCATGGCGTCGGGGTCTCCCTCTTCGAGCCGAATTGATGCCGGAGGGTGCCGCCACACGGCGAACCTGCCATGCAGGTTGCGGCATGCGTCGTCACCCAGCGCTCAAAGAATACCAGTCAGGCCGAGAGGCTGTCCTGATCCGGCAGCCATTGCGATCTCGCGTCATGCAATTCTCGACGCATGCGGCACGCTTCTTGCTAAAACCGGTAGAGCGTCGCATGTTCGTGAACGTACGAGCCACGGCGCTGATGACAGACTCGCCTTGGACCCGATACGCCGCCGACCACGACTCGGGTCACCCCCTGAACCACTTCCAGAACGCCCTCAAGAGATACGCCATGACCCAGCCACCCGACCCGTTGATGGACACGGCACTCGACGCCTCACGCGAGTCATCACGACCTGACGACACTCGCTGGCTGACCGTGACACTGGCCCCCTCGCAGCAGACTCTCGGCCGCTTCACTCTCGACACCTGGGTGATTTCCCGGATCGCGCCCGCGGATCACGGCGAGACCACGCCCCGGACGCCTGAACAGGCGGCGCAACCGGAGCCTCAACGCACTCTGCCCCTGCAGCTGCATCTCACCGAGCGCACCGACTATCGTTACAACCTGCGTTGCGAACAGCCGCGCCTGTTCGTCTTGTGTGAAGAGCGTGAAGCGGATGGCATGCAGCCAAGGGTCGTCACCGCCTGCCAGGAGGTGGCCTCGCATTGGCTGGATGGCGACCAGCTGGTACTGGATACCCCGATGCCTCCTGCCCTGATGGTCTGGCTGGAGGGCTATCTCGCCCGGCATGGTGAGCGCATCGATGAAGGCAAGAAGAAGAAGCGCAAGGGGGCGGGGCGCGCCAGTCAGACCGACACCGTGCGCCCGGACGCTGATGCTGCCAACAAGGAAGGGCCATGAGTCACTCCGACGACCGCGACAATACCTCGCAAGGCCTGTTGTCCCGCTGGTCACGCCGCAAGCAGCGCGCCGAAGCCTCACGGACGACCACGGACTCCCCCGATGCCGTCGCTGGGCTGGCGACGGTCGCTCGGCCCTCCACGGCCAATGACACCGCACCCACTGAGACCGCACCCACGGAAACAGAGGCCTGCGAGGCATCGGACGAGCCAAGCCATGCTCTGCACAGTGAGCGGCATGGCGAAGCGTCCGCTGAAGGCGGCAGTGAGACGACCGACGCCGAGGCCCTTGCACAGGAGGCAGATGAGTCCCCTCCCGTCGTGGAGCTGCCAGACCCCGACACCCTGCTGCCGGATGCGGATATCAGTGCCTACATGCAGGCAGGAGTGGACCCGGCGCTGCGACAACGCGCCCTGCGCCGCATCTTCATGGGAGGCGAGCACTCCCTGCGCGATGGCCTGGACGATTACGATCAGGATTTCTCCCAGATGCGTCCGCTCGCCGCAGGTGTGGCCGAGACACTGAGACGTTGGACCCGCGATGTCGAAGAGGGACTCGAGAACCTGGAAGATGACGAGGCTGCGTGCGCAGCCACCAGCAACGGCTCGGAAGATCAGCCGCAGGGTGAGGCGCTGGAGGCTGCACCCTCAACGGATGAGCAAGGCCTCGACTCACTGGATGAGACATCATCGGATCACGGCCCACAGACCCATCGAGAACCCGCGCAGGACAAGCACACGGATACTGATGCTGCCCTTGCGCATGACACGCATGCACGGCAAGGCGTATGGGACCAGACCGATGGCGTCACGGCTGACGGACATGGGCCCACCCACAGATCGCCCCAACCACCAGAATGACACGCCTGCCTCAGACACTGAGACATTATGACCCAGCGCGAGCTCCGTTTTCGGCATGCGGGGTCATTCCCTTGCCTCTCACATGACTTCCACTCCCATGCGAGAGGCGCACTGCCTGCAAGAATCCGCTCAGCAGAGGCAGGTATCGTCTAGCAGGAGAACGGCACTGCCTCCCGATACCTGACCGACTACGCCCGATGCTCATCGCTGGCCCTTCAGTCCCTGACTATGCTGAAGCCAGTCGCAATGATGCCGCCATGCGGATCATCCGGATGACATCAGGCGCAAGACGTTGCTGGAAGCCCATGCACTTCCTTGAATGACCTTCGACCGCTGACCGGGCGCGAGCCTCGAGAATCAGCGGCGATCAGGAACCGTCCACCGCGCCACCTGACAGGCGCGCAAGGGCGGAGCCGCCACGACCGAAATAAGGATGAGGATGCTCAGTTCAAGTCTCGAGAACGCCCAGCGCGCGCTCAACCAGCAAGCACGCCAACGCGCCCTGGCGGCAGTGCTCGGAGCCTCCCCCGCTTCCAGCCTGCCACTGCTGGCCAGTGATGCCGGCAGCGCCCCGATCCGCTATCGCAGCCAGGGCCTCACACTGCTGATCGGCAGCGAAGCGCGCCTGCGTGCCCTGTCCAGCCTGATGCTGGCACTGCCCGCCACTCACTCCCTGTCACTGTCTCTGCTGATCAGCGAGCAGGACAACAGCGCACTGGTATCCCTCGACGAGCGGCATATCACGACGAGCGAAGCACTGCCCTCCCATGCCAGCACCCGCGAGGCGCTCTCGCTGAGCGGCCATCTTGGCCATTTCACGCTGCTGGCTGGCGGGGTCAATCTGGCGCGCGCACTGCTGTCCACAGGTGCCCGACAGGTCGAGACCTTCGACCTGATCGCCGATCTGGGTCACCAGCCCCTCAATCAGGCGGAACTTCCGCCGCCGGGCTATCTGCGTGCAGAGGATACGGTGCTGGGCGAGCTGGATCGTCTCGCAAGCGACGCCAGCCTTGTCGAGAGCGGCGATCAGATCACGAACCTGACCCATTGGGCGACAGAATTCGCCGGTCTGGTCGGCAGCTTCGACAAGCCCAATTATGTCAACGTCAATCTCGACATCTGTGCTCATTCAAGTGCGGGCAGCATCGGGTGTACACGTTGTCTTTCCTCCTGCAGCGCCGATGCCATCTTCTCCGTGGCGGGACGCCGCAACGCGCATATCGAGATCGACCCGTACCTCTGCCATGGTGCCGCCAGTTGCGTGAGTGCCTGCCCGACCGGCGCGCTGAGCTTTACCCAGCCGCCACTCGAACAGCGTCTCGAACAGATCCAGCGTCTGCTTGAGCGCTATCAGGATGCAGGGGGCACGCAGCCGATACTGCGCTACCGCCTCGAGTCTGCCAGTGACCGCCACTCGCCGTTGGCACCTGAGGATCAGGAACGCTGCCTGGACATTGCACTGGATGAAATCAGCGCCACCGGGCACGACGAGTGGCTGGCCGCGCTGGCGCTGGGCGCCACCCAGGTCATCGTCGAACTGCCTCGGACACTGCCTGCCGGTCAGCACCAGCAACTCGAGCAGGAACAGCGTCTGTGCAATGCGTTGCTGGAAAGCATGCAACTGGCCACGGACACCCAGGGCTCCCCCCGTCTCGTGCTGATCACCGAGTCCGCCGTGCCGGCCTCGCCCATGACGCTCGTCAGTCCGCTCTGCATCGCGCTGGCGCCCGGTGCCGATCGCGAAGAAGACGGCCAGCCGGGCCTGCCGATCGCGCGTGACTGGCTGTTGGGTCAACCGGATGCCCGACCCGGCAAGCGTGAGCGCCTGAATCGTGTACTGGATCACCTGGCCACGCTGGCCGCCGCTGACCTGGCGCAGACCGCCGTCGAGGTACCTGCCGGTGCGCCCTTCGGCGCGATTCAGGTCGAAAGCGACGGCTGCACCCTTTGTCAGGCCTGCGTCGCGGTCTGCCCGACCAGCGCACTGTCCGCCAACCGCACCTCTCCGGCACTGTCCTTCACCGAGGGAGATTGCGTGCAATGTGGCCTGTGCGAGCAGTCATGCCCCGAGAGCGTCATCACTCTGACGCCGGGCTTTTCCGCACAACCAGAGGTGCGCCGTGAACCGCGCCTGCTCAAGCAGGACACGCCGTTCCCCTGCATCAGCTGCGGCACCCCGTTCGGCTCCACCGCCACCATCACGGCGATGCAGACCAAGCTGGCCTCCCACGCCTATTTCCAGGGTGACGGTGCGCTGCGCCTCAAGATGTGCAGCGATTGCCGCGTGAAGGATATCTGGCACGAAATGGCCCGCAATCCCGATGCTCAACTCAAGGTCTGAGTCCATGCCTTCAAGTGATGACACTGATATGACACCTGATGATGGATCGTTGATCAGCCACAGTGCCGAGCAACAGGCACTGCGGGCCGATCTCTACCGCCTGCTGGCTCGCCTGCTGCGGGCAGCGCCCGATCAGCCACTCATCGACTTCCTGGCGGCGCTGGAGCCTGAGGCCATCACCATGCCCGGCGCGGATCAGCAGCAACTGCCCAGGGCGCTGGCCTCGCTGTCTCTCTCGGCGCGGGTCAGTGACCCTCGACGACTGGAGGATGAGTATTTCCAGGCACTGGTCGGGGTCGTGCAGGGCGAAGTGGTGCCGTATGCCAGCTGGTACCTGACCGGCTCATTGATGGAAATGCCGCTGGTGGCACTGCGCCATGACCTCAAGCGCCTCGGTTTCGAGCGCGAAGCCGACGTTCGCGAGCCGGAGGACCACCTGGGGGCTCTGTGCGAGGTCATGGCCATGCTGATCGAGGAGCTGCCCGGCGAACAGGTCAACTTCTTCCGTCAGCATCTGGCGAACTGGGGTGAGCGTTGCTGTGCCGACCTTGCGCGCCGCAAGAGTCCTTTCTATGCCGCGGTTGGCTATCTTGGCCAGGCATTTCTGGCAGCCGAACGACGCAATCTCGGAGAGGCTCCCCAACCGACAGCCTCATTGGCGGACGTCGCAAGCCAAGACACCACTGGCTGGCAAGGCATACAACTTCCCCAATCGTGAGACCGACAGACACGCGCCGGACAGCACCCACAGCCCCGGCACACGCCATGGCCAGTGCTGGGGCTGATGCAAGACCCTGATGCAAGACCCTGATGCAAGACCTGAAGCAAGACCGTGAGACACCCTTCAAGCGACAACGGATTCAGCGACGTTCGCCTTGAACATGACATGTCAGACAGGAGATCAGCATGAAGACTGATGACAACACGCAAGGCCAGGAACTGGCCCGTCAGGGCCGCCGCAAGTTCCTGAGGGTACTGGGAGCCAGCACCGTCGGGGCGGCAGCCGCTGGAACGCTGGCCGGGGCCGTCATCCCGGATCAGGCCGCGCCACAGGACGGCAAGACAGCAGACAGAGTGACCGACAACTATCGCGAGACGGATCACGTGAAAGCGTTCTACGCCACTCTGCGAGATTGACCTTCTGTCGGTCACGTCTCCACAGGGGAATCTGCCAGTGGCAACGCCGCCACTGCCAGATCCTCCGGGAGAGTACAGACTCGCCTGACGGCGTGACCGATCAGAGACACAAAGGGCAGCGTGGAGTTCACTCCAGCCGCCATTGACAGCGACAAGACGGCACAGGGGCTTGCTGGCGAATGCCAGAAGAGCCACCTGAAGAACCGCCACTCCCGACACGGCCATCTGACCCGCCCAAGCGGTGCATGTCGTGTATCGGGTGATGAGGAGAAAGATGTCATGCGACTGACCCCCACCCCCTCCAGCACGGAGAGTACGGGACTCGGCATCAACCGCCGCCAGTTCCTGAAGCGCAGCGGTGTTGCGACCGGCGGCCTTGCCGCGGCCAGCTTCATGGCCACCCCGATGATGAAGCGTGCCGAGGCCAAGACGGAAGTCTCTCAGGCACCTGTCGAGACCAAGCGCACGATCTGTTCCCACTGCTCCGTGGGCTGTGGCGTCTATGCCGAAGTCCAGGAAGGCGTCTGGACCAAGCAGGAACCCGCCTTCGATCACCCCTTCAACCGCGGCGCGCATTGTGCCAAGGGCGCCTCGCTGCGTGAGCATGGTCACTCTGATCGTCGTCTGAAGTATCCGATGAAGCTCGAAGGCGGCAAGTGGAAGAAGCTGTCCTGGGAGCAGGCCATCGAGGAAGTCGGCAACAAGGTACTGGAGCTGACCGAGCAGCATGGCCCGGACAGCATCTACTGGCTCGGCTCGGCCAAGTTCAGCAATGAACAGGCCTACCTGATGCGCAAGTTCGCAGCGCTGTTCGGCACCAACAATGTCGATCACCAGGCGCGTATCTGCCACTCCACCACCGTCGCCGGCGTCGCCAACACCTGGGGCTATGGCGCGATGACCAACTCGTTCAACGACATGCACAATTGTCGTTCGATCCTGTTCATCGGCTCCAACCCCTCCGAAGCCCATCCGGTGGCGATGCAACACATCCTGCTGGCCAAGGAGCGCTCCAACGCCGAGATCATCGTCGTCGATCCGCGCTTCACCCGCACGGCAGCGAAAGCCAACAAGTACGTTCGCCTGCGTCCGGGCACCGATGTTGCCTACATCTGGGGACTGCTGTGGCACATCTTCGAGAACGGCTGGGAAGATGAGGCCTACATCCAGCAGCGCGTCTACGGCATGGACGAGGTACGCGCGGAAGTCGCCAACTTCCCGCCGGACGTGGTCGAGCGCATCACCGGTGTCGGTGAAGCCGACATGCTCGACGTCGCACGTCGACTGTCCCAGAACCGTCCGGGAAGTGTCGTGTGGTGCATGGGTGGCACGCAGCACACGACCGGCAACAACAATACCCGCGCCTACTGCATTCTGGAGCTGGCACTGGGCAACATCGGCAAGTCCGGTGGCGGCGCCAACATCTTCCGGGGTCACGACAACGTTCAGGGCGCCACGGATCTGGGCCTGATGTCCCACTCCCTGCCAGGTTACTACGGCCTCTCCGAAGGGGCGTGGAAGCATTGGGCCAAGGTATGGAACGTCGACTTCGACTGGATCCAGAACCGCTACGACCAGACCGAATACCACGACGGCAAGCCGATGCACACCAACGGCATCACCGTCTCGCGCTGGGTCGATGGCGTGCTCGAGGACCCGGATCGCATCTCCCAGCGCACCGCGCTCAAGGCGATGTTCTACTGGGGCCATGCCGTCAACTCCCAGACCCGCGGGCCCGAGATGAAGAAGGCCATGGCCAAGCTGGACATGATGGTGGTGGTCGACCCCTACCCGACCATCGCCGCCGTCATGCACGACCGCACCGATGGCGTCTACCTGTTGCCGGCCGCGACCCAGTTCGAGACCACCGGCAGCGTGACCAACTCCAGTCGCTCGCTGCAGTGGCGTGACCAGGTCATCGAACCGATGTTCGATTCCAAGCCGGATCACGAGATCATGTACCTGCTGTCCCGCAAGCTGGGCTTTGCCGACGAGCTGTTCCGCAACATCAAGGTCGAGGGCAGCGTGCCGGTGGTCGAGGACATCACCCGCGAATTCAATGCCGGGATGTGGACCGTTGGCTATACCGCCCAGAGTCCCGAGCGCCTGAAGGCACATCAGAAGAACTGGCATACCTTCGACTTCGAGACACTCAAGGCACGGGGTGGTCCGGCAAATGGCGACTTCTACGGTCTGCCATGGCCGTGCTGGGGAACGCCGGAGATGGGCCATCCGGGCTCGCCCATCCTGTATGACACCTCCAAGACGGTGGCCGAAGGCGGTGGCAACTTCCGCGCCCGTTACGGCGTGGAACACAACGGCACCAATATCCTGGCCGAGGGCTCCTGGTCAAAGGGCGCCGAGATCGAGGATGGCTATCCGGAGTTCACCGACAAGCTGCTCAAGCAGCTGGGCTGGTGGGACGACCTGACGGCCGAGGAAAAGCAGGCGGCGGAAGGCAAGAACTGGAAGACCGATCTTTCCGGTGGCATCCAGCGCGTGTGCATCAAGCATGGCTGCATGCCGTACGGCAACGCCAAGGCACGTGCCCTGGTGTGGACCTTCCCGGACCCGATCCCCAAGCACCGCGAGCCGCTGTATACCGCGCGCCGTGACCTGGTGAAGGACTATCCGACCTGGCCGGATTCGGAGTCCATCTATCGCTTGCCGACGCTCTACGCCTCCATTCAGGAGAAGGACGTCAGCGCCAAATACCCGATCACCCTGACCTCGGGCCGCCTGGTGGAATACGAAGGGGGGGGCGAAGAGACACGCTCCATCCCATGGCTGGCCGAGCTGCAGCAGGAGATGTTCGTCGAGATCAATCCGGCGCTGGCCAATGACCAGGGCATCAAGGATGGCGACATGGTATGGGTCGAGGGTGCTGAAGGCGGCCGCGTGAAGGTCAAGGCGCTGGTCACCGAGCGAGTCGGGCCGGACGTGGTCTTCATGCCCTTCCACTTCGGGGGCCACTACGAGGGCGAGTCCCTGGAGTCACGCTACCCGGAAGGCACGGTGCCCTACGTGCTGGGTGAGTCCGCCAACACCGCGACGACCTATGGCTATGACCCCGTGACCCTGATGCAGGAAACCAAGGTCACGCTGTGCCGAGTCAGCCTCGCCTGAAGCGCGTCCCGACCCTGACTGTCGATCGCGTAAACGCCGAATCATCGAGCCAATCATATGTCGATGATCAGAAATATCCGGCCTGTCGTCTGAGCCACTCGACGACGGGCCGTGAAGGAGAAGCAAGATGGCCCAGATGAAATTCCTGTGTGATGCAGAGCGCTGCATCGAGTGCAATGGCTGCGTGACGGCCTGCAAGAACGCCAACGAGACGGAATGGGGCATTCAGCGTCGCCGTGTCGTGACCCTGGATGACGGCAAGCCGAGCGAAGTCTCCATCTCGGTGGCCTGCATGCACTGTGACGACGCGCCCTGCATGGCGGTCTGCCCCACCGACTGCTTCTACAAGACCGATGACGGCATCGTCCTGCACGACAAGGATATCTGCATCGGTTGCGGGTACTGCCTGTATGCCTGCCCGTTCGGCGCACCACAGTTCCCGCAGCAAGGTGCCTTCGGCGAGCGCGGCAAGATGGACAAGTGCACCTTCTGTGCCGGCGGCCCGGCCGAGAGCCCGGAAGAAGAGTTCGAGAAGTACGGTGCCAACCGCATCAGCGAAGGCAAGCTGCCGCTGTGTGCCGAGATGTGCTCCACCAAGGCCCTGCTGGCCGGTGACGCCGAGACCGTCTCCGACATCTTCCGTCAGCGCGTGGTCTATCGTGGCCATGAAGACGGCGCCTGGTCGCCGGTCGACAAGGCCAGCCACCCGGAAACCTCGGCCAACCTGACCACCAGCAGCGTTCAGCAGGCGGATCACCTGGCCTACGACGCAGCCCGCAAGGGGTAAGGAGGCGACATGCGCGCGCACTTCACAGCTTCACGGTTGACCGTCGTCGCCATGTTCCTGTGTCTGATGCTGGCCAGCCTCTGGCTGGCCCCTCAGGCGCTGGCCGCGAATCCTGACGGCGAGATCGGTCAGGCGGTCGGCACGGTGAATGCCGACACCTGGCGTCAGGTGAAAGATGGGGAAAATTCCATCGACAGTCGCCATGACTCCAACTACAGCCTGATCAACCAGAGCGGCGAGACCTGGCGTCAGATCCGCAACCGCTGGATCTCACCGGGTGGCCTGATCGCTCTGGGCGGTATGCTGGCCGTGCTGGCGATCTTCTATCTGCTGGTGGGGCGCAACGATCTGGACCACCCCCGCTCAGGCAAGTTGATGCTGCGCTGGACGGCACTGGAACGTGCCATGCACTGGACACTGGCCACACTGTTCCTCACGCTGGCCATCACCGGCATCAATCTGTTGTGGGGCAAGTTCGTGTTCCGCAATGTCTTCGGGGATGTGTTCTGGGCCAACATGATCATGGCGACCAAGGTGATCCACAACTATGTGGGGCCGTTGTTCTCGATCATGCTGATTCTGGTGCTGGCCAAGTGGCTGAAGCTCAACCTTCCCAAGAAGCATGACCTTGAGTGGTTCCGCCAGGGTGGCGGCATGATGAAGGGCAAGCACCCGGATGCCGGCTTCGCCAATGGCGGGGAAAAGGCCTGGTACTGGATTCTGGCGACAGTCGGCCTGGTGGTGATTGCCAGCGGGCTGGTGCTCGACTTCCCGATATTCGGTCAGACCCGTGACAACATGCAGTGGGCCAATGTCTTCCACGGCGTTGCCTCATTGATGCTGATCGCGGTGTCCTTCGGCCACATCTACATCGGTACCGCCGGCACGGAAGGTGCCTTCGAGGGCATGAAGACCGGTTACGTCGATGAAACCTGGGCCAAGCAACACCACAATCTGTGGTATGACGAGGTCAAGCAGGCCGAGGCGGCGGACCCGGCATCAGACCCCGCCACGGCACCTGACGACAGCCTGGCGCGTCAGCAACGCCCGAATTAGTCCGAGGCCAGACATCCGCTGGATGAGTGATGATTCGCCCGGTCAGGTTCGCCTGCCGGGCGTTTTGCATTGATATCGCCTCTCCCTGCCCGTCGCCCGGCCTCTCGCACCGGTTCACAGCCCTGCATTAGTTGCGTAAAGTTTCAGGTATCTGGCCTGGTCTCACCAGGCCCCCTCTACCATGAAGGCCTGCGCCATGCCGCGCCTTCTCAGGAGATTTCCATGAGCGACCCGACCCCCCAGACCATCCAGGACCTGAACCAGCTGGACGAGCAGACCCGCACCGAGCTGGAAGCGGCCGCTTTCCGCCGTCTGCTCAAGCACCTGGATGACAACAAGGATGTCCAGAACATCGATCTGATGATCCTCGCCGACTTCTGCCGCAACTGCCTGTCCAAGTGGCTGATGGCCGCCGGCGAGGAACGCGGCGTGAGCTTCGATTATGACGCGGCGCGCGAGCACGTCTACGGCATGCCCTATTCCGAGTGGAAGACACATCACCAGGCCAAGGCGACCCCTGAGCAACTCGCAGCGCTCGAGGCTCGTCAACAAGGCAAGAAGGACTGATCATGAGCGGCAATGACGAACAGATCGGCCTCACCATCGCGGTATTGACCGTCTCCGACACGCGCACCGAGGACACTGATCGCTCCGGTGACGCCCTGGTCGAGAGCCTGACGGCAGCCGGCCATACCCTGCATGAAAAACGTATCGTCCCCGATGACATCTATCAGTTGCGCGCCGTGGTCAGCGAGTGGATCGCGGACCCGGCCGTGCAGGTCATCCTGACCACCGGCGGCACAGGCTTCACCGGACGTGATTCCACACCGGAAGCCATCCGCGTGCTGCTCGACAAGGAAATCCAGGGCTTCGGCGAGCTGTTCCGTCAGCTTTCCCATCAGGAAGTCGGCAGCTCCACGATCCAGAGCCGCTGTCTTGGAGGGCTGGCCAACCGTACCGTGGTGTTCTGCCTACCCGGCTCTACCGGGGCCTGCAGGACAGCCTGGAACGGCATCCTCAAGGAGCAACTGGACAGCCGTCATCGCCCCTGCAACTTCGCCAATCTGGTGATCCCGGAGCGCGGAACCCATGCCCACTGACTCCTGTTCTGCACAAGAGGCATCCCGGACGGGCCAGGTAACGACCGCCTGCGGCTGCGATAGCGTGCCGGTTGGCGCCAAGGGCCTGGCCCCTCTTTCCAGTGCCTTGTCCGCATTGCGCGAATGCTGTCCGGTAATGCCGGTAGAGCAAGTCTCTGTCAGCAAGGCCGCGGGGCGTGTCCTCGCTGAGGACATCTATGCCGAACTGGACGTTCCTCCTGCCGACAACTCACAGATGGATGGCTACTGTGCAAGAGTGGCGGATATCGGTGATGGCGCCTGGCTGCCAATCAGCCAGCGCATCGCGGCAGGCCAGCCCACCTCGCCACTCGCCTCGGCAAGTTGTGCACGGCTGTTCACCGGGGCGGAAATCCCCGAAGGCGCCGACGTTGTGGTCATGCAGGAAGAAGTGACACTGCGTGAGAACGAAAATGGCACCACGGAAGCCTGGCTGCCCGGCCCACGGATTCCCGGCGACAATATCCGCCGACAGGGACGCGACGTCACTCGTGGCACTCGGCTGATCGCCGCCGGCACTCGCCTGGATGCCGCGATGCTGGGCCTGCTCTGTGGTCAAGGGCTCAGCTACGTATCGGTACGACACAAGGTACGCGTTGCCCTGTTCGCGACCGGCGATGAACTGATCGAACCCGGCCAGCCGCTCGTACCGGGGCAGATCTACAACTCCAATCGCGTGATGCTCAGCCAGATGCTCAGCGACTTCGGGGCTGACGTGGTGCTGGCGCCACTCAATGTGGCCGATACCTTCGAGGCCACCCGTGACGCTCTCGCGACAGCGGCAGAACAGGCCGACTTGATCGTCACCTGTGGCGGGGTCAGCGTCGGAGAGGAAGATCACGTCCGCCCTGCCATCGAGGCGCTCGGCAGCCTGGATCTCTGGCGCCTGGCCATCAAACCGGGCAAGCCACTGGCGCTGGGGCGCATCCTCAACACGCAAGGCGACTCGGTGCGTGTGGTGGGGCTACCTGGCAACCCGGTGTCGAGCTGGGTCGGTAGCTGGCTGTTTCTTCGCCCCATACTGGGCGAGATGCTCGAGTGTGACGCACTGCGGACCCTGAGAAGCCTCCGGGTACGCTCCGCCTTCTCGGCCAACACCGCCATCCGTCAGGACCATCTGCGTGTCACGCTGACGCCAGCCGATGATGGCCAGATTGAGGCTCACGCCTTCCCGGACCAGAACTCAGCCGTGCTCTCCTCATGCGTCGGCGCTGAGGCATTGGCCGTGATCCCTCCCCACGCACAGATAAGCCCCGGCGACAGTGTGGAGTGTCTATGGCTGGAGAGTTGAGTGATTTCCGCTACTGACCGGCATCCCCACCTCCTCTGACGCTGGAATGCGACAACCGAGTGACCCTCCAGCGTCATCTTGACCTTCCCTCTGAGTCCGGCACACTGACTGCTTTTATTCGTCAGCGTTCTGGCCTGCCAACCGCAGGCCAGAACGCTGGAATGTTCCGGACTCTTGAGCAAGGACATCTCAATGCCAGCCAATTCCTCGTCGCCTCGTGCGTTGTTGCGCCCACTCACCATGGCTGTGCTGCTTGCCACCGCTTCGTCATCCCTCCCGGCCTTGGCCAATGACAATGAAACGGCACCAGCCCCGGGAACATCCGTCACCGAATGGAGCTACTCGAGTGAGTCGGGCGACAGCGCCAATGGACCGGAACACTGGGGAGACCTCACCCCCGGCTACGCGGAATGCGCCAGTGGTGCCCGGCAATCACCGATCGACATCGACAGTCAGTCACGCCCTCTGGATGAAACAGGGCCGAAGCTCGACTACCACTCGCCGCTGCTCGTCACTCGGGACACGGGGCACACCTTGCAGATCGAAGGGGCCAGCGGAAACACGATGACACTGGATGGCACCCCCTACACTCTGTCACAGGTGCATCTGCATGTGCCCTCGGAACACGCGATCGATGGCAAGCGCGCTGCCATGGAAATCCATCTGGTGCACACCACTCCAGAAGGCAAGTTGGCAGTGCTGGCCGTGTTGGTCGAGGAAGGACATGACAATCTGGCGCTCAGCCGTCTGTTGAGCCGTCTTCCACAGCGAGGACTCTCCGAGACTCTGACAAGCGGACTGTCGGCCAACCTGCTGCTGCCACGCGAGCATGCTGGCTGGCAATACTCCGGCTCGCTGACCACTCCGCCATGTTCTGAACCCGTCACCTGGTTTGTGATGAAATCACCGATCGAAGCCTCTCGGTCACAGATCGATGCCTACCTGGAGTGGCAAGGAGGGGAGAATTCTCGCCCTCTCCAACGCTGACGACACGATTTCCTCTCAAACCATGAAAACGCCACCCGACAGGGTGGCGTTTTTTTGTGAGCTCAGATACACATTTCAAACGTTTAAGCAACGGACATTACTGACCAGCGGGCGCCTACTTATAAGGATATCTTAAAGTAATGCGATTTTTCGCCACAATATTAATCAGTTAGCGCCATTCCATGTACGCATCGATACGAAACCAGAATAATCATACCCAAGGAATGATCCAGATACGTCCTTGCAGCGTTCTTGAAAACACACCCCATACCGCCATGCTACCTAGGTATCAGTGGCGTAGACAGCATTCGACGTGTTGAACAAGAAATCGAGAAACACAAGAAAAACAAATCAAACGATATATAAACGCATACCATTCATGCGACAGTGCTAGAAAAATGAACCCACACATAATACTGTGTTAATCATTGATAATTAATAGAAAGTCGTAAAAGCACACAAGAAGTGCCATTGAGGACAACAATATGCCAGTCAATGCCAAGGTCGCTTCGCACGGTCAACTCGAAAGTCAGGAAGCTATCCTGCGTGAAGTCGATAACATCACCCTCAATGAAGCCTCGGATGTCAGCCTGGATCTCCATCCACGTGACGTAGAAATGATGACCCGCCAGGGGGACAACCTGCTTGTCACTCTCGAGAACGGGGATCTGGTCACGATCGAGAGTTTCTACGCCGACCCCAGCGAACTCAGTCATCTGTATCTTCAGGGTGATGAATTCGCTGGAGAAATATTCCAGGTCGGCCTTGGCGAGGCCGGTGCCAGTGGCGCAGTCCCCTTCACGAGCACTGCGACATTGACCACGGCAGAGTCTGCCCTCGCCACAGCGGCTGCGGGAGCAAGCTCTGTCGGCGCCGGGGCGGAAGCAGCCACCGGCGCAGGGGCTGGCGCCGGCATCAGTACTGCCGGACTGGTGGCAGGCGGTGTTGCAGTAGCCGCCGGCGTTGGGGTTGCCGCAGCCACTTCTGGCGATAGCGCTTCCTCTGATGCGGACACGACAGCGCCCGATGCTCCTCTTCTGAGCGACACCAATGGCATGGTCCTCAGCGGCATCAGCGAGCCCGGTGCCACTATCGAAGTCATCAATGCATCCGGTGAGATCGTGGGCACCGCGACGGCTGATGCCGATGGCAACTTTGTCGTTGAGCTGGATCCGCTGCAGGAGCCAGGCACCGAACTGAGCGCCACTGCTACCGATGCCGCTGGCAATGAGAGCGCAGCCTCTGCCACATTGACCGTGCCGGAAGATGCCGACGTCACCGCACCGAACACGCCGACCATCGCCTCTGCCACCGACGACGTGGAAGCCGTCACAGGCGCCCTCGCCTCGGGCGACAGCACCAATGACGCGACCCCGACGCTGACCGGCAGCGCCGAAGCCGGCAGCACCGTCACGATCACCCACAACGATGAAGTGATCGCTACTGTCACGGCAGATACCAATGGCAGCTGGACCTACACCCCGACGACCGCGCTGACCGAGGGCGATC